>CALWPC010000001.1 GCA_944383325.1 uncultured Lachnospiraceae bacterium
CCATCATTTCCCGAAGGGCAGCTTTTTGTGGGGTATCTTTTTTCCTTGCCATAAAATAAACCTCCAAACTGGTAAGTTTATCTTACATCAGTTTGAAGGTTTACACAAACTTTGGGATACTCCCAAATCTCTCGGGACTATCCTAAAGTACTCACCCTTTCTAATCAATATTTATTACACCATCCATAGTGAATTTTTACTATTCCATTGTTTCTGCCATTCGTCTTCATTCACAATCGCCTCAAATACAGGCTCAAGGAAAGTCCGTATCTCATCAATCACAACAGCAAACTCAAGCGTACCATCCTTGATATTCTTCAAAAAGTATTTCCACCGCTTTTGCATATCCTCATCTTCGGCAAGTGCCACAACCCGTTTGAAACGATCTCTGTCATAGGGCGTTCCACGCCGATCTAATGTTCTCGTGATTGCCGTCTGCAATTTTGCACCATCGAAGTCAAAAGTTCTTGCAAGATAGTAAATATCGTAAAAGTCCTTCATCCGTCCTGTCAGCTCAAATCGTTGCAGAATAGCATCAAACTTTTCAGCAATCGTGCTTTCGAGAGAGTAGGTCATAATGACAGGAGCTTCAAAGTCTGGAAGTTGCGTATTGATTTTACGTTCCTTGGCTCGTGGAACAATGACATCCCCGACACCAATATCCACATTAAACGGAACTCGAACATATTTTATCTGAGCGATAATCTGTGTACTGATACCATGATACTTTCTCTGCGGCGAGATTTCCTCAAACCCTTTCGCTTTCATAGAAATATAATCATTGCCCGTAGGCGTGTTGAGGATACGGTTGATAAGAGCTTTCACATCATTTATCGAATTGGATGCTGCCCGCAGAAGAAAATCCACATCAATCGTAGCTCGGCTCTCAAAATTGGTGAGCGTGTAAATGAACAGTCCGCCTTTGAGAATCAGATTATCCTCATATCCAGACTTTGAAAGCTTCCGCAGGAATTCCTCCTGCACAAAGAGCTGTAAGCATTGCTGATAGCTGATACCAGACGCCTTTGCTTTATTCTTAAGCTTCGCAAGGACAGAAGCTGCTAGATCTGCCATTACAACCACACTCCAATCATTTCTTTTACTCGTTTTTGTACACGCAATACTTTTGCGTATTCCATAAGGTTTGGTATATTTTTCTTCGGGTCTTTTACATACCCTTGTATTGCCTTGTTGAAAATTTCCTTATCCATCTTGTTCATATTCCGCAGTACATCACAGATGGTACGGTCACGGTCATAGATACGAACATCGACAAAATCAATTTTACCTGTCGTCTCTCCAAGGGTGACTAAAGCAGGCTCGACACGATATGCTTTTATAAACGGGTAATCAATATTGGTACGATTTCTTGAAGAGTTCTTATCAATTGTAATATTCCATTCGGCAGGGTTGCGGTCACTGTAACCGTAGTAAAACAGTGCCGTTTCCATACAAAGGACAGCATCGGGAAAAAGGCGATTGATTAAAATTACTTCTGAATCGCCGTAACCCTCTACCCAATGATAGTAGCCCCGTTTTACTTTTTCTATCACACCTGCTTCAAGCATTCTTTGAATATCCCTATAAAACAGCTTTTCGGCGTTAAGCTGTGCAGTTGTCATAATATAATTGTAATTAGAAAAAACTTTACGCAAAAAACGAATGTCTTTGTCATCAAGCATAATTCCACTCCTGTACTAAACTGAACATAAATCATTCAACGATTGTGTGCTTTACTACATTATACGCAATTATCAATAAAAAATCAACCGTAGTAAACCAAACAATTTTAAATGTTTCAGTTGTGTGATTTACTACAAAATTTTAGCCTGCTTGTCCGAGCAAACAAACAAGCAGGCTATCTTAAATTTGAAGCTCTAAATAGCAATCCAAAGATGCTGTGACATAAAGATTTATGGTCCTTAAAGTGCCACAAACCACGGTGCCATAAGGCTTTTCTGAATTTCGGGAGAGAGCTTGTCCATCTCATTTCTTTATTCTTTCATAGCTTCCCATACGATGTATCAGCACACCGTAGTGGTCGGGCTTATCCGCATATTTCTCAATATGGCAAATTTCTGATGCTTCTGTGAGAAGTTTATTTAATGCAACCTTGCCGTATGCTATAATTAAGGGGAAGCCATTATCTGTATTGATTAATAAACATGTTCATGAAAGACTTACTACAGATTTGGATATATTATGCCCCCAAAAAGAATGTAAAAAATGTAGATATGTTTAAAAATGAGGATTGGAAGAAATGAAGGATAGGGCAATTATAAGAGATGCAAAATTAGAAGACGCAGAACGTATTTTGGAAATCTATGAATATTATGTGAGACATACTGCCATTACCTTTGAGTATGCTGTACCCGCCCTCCGAGATTTTCAGGAGCGAATGAAGAACACGCTCGAAACGTATCCATATCTTGTCATTGAAGCAGATGGGGTCATTTGGGGCTATGCCTATGCCGGGCCATTTATCGGGCGTGCGGCGTATGACTGGTCATCTGAAACGACAATATATCTTGACCCGGCTGCACAGGGTTATGGTCTCGGACGGAAAATATATGAGGCGCTTGAAGGCCGATTAAAGCAAATGGGTATTTTAAATTTGTATGCCTGTATCGGGTACCCGCAAACAGAAGATGAATACCTGACTAGAAACAGCGCGGAATTTCATGTGCACCTGGGGTTTGTTCAAGTTGGAGAATTTCATAAATGCGGTTACAAATTTGGCCGGTGGTACAATATGATTTGGATGGAAAAAATCATCGGCTCCCATCTCGAACATTAAAATTATGAAACGAATCTTTTGATTGTAAACTTATTGACATAGTTTGGTTGACAATAAGAACGGGAACTGTTATATTTGATGGTGTTTGAAAGGATGATAAGATGACAACGAAAGAACAGCTGCTCGCCTTATTCGAGGCAAACAGAGGCGTTTATTTTTCCGGTGAGGAGATTGCTAGGAAACTCTCCGTATCCAGGGCTGCTGTCTGGAAAGCGGTCAAGACACTTCAGAACGAAGGCTATGCCATTGATGCGGTGACAAATAAGGGGTACTGCCTGTCTGCCCAGACGGATATATTATCGGCTCAGGGGATTCAAAAATATTTGAACACGGAGATAAAAGACATGAAGATCTCCGTTTTGCCAACCGTATCTTCTACAAATTCTTTTGTTCGGGAACAGGCAAACAATGGCGCTGCTCCAAACAGCCTTGTTGTAGCAAATGAGCAAACTGCCGGGCGGGGCAGAGTGGGACGCAGTTTTTACTCGCCGAAAGACACGGGAGTATATATGAGTTTGCTGCTCCGGCCGAAACAGTATTCGGCCGAACAGGCGGTCAGTATCACGACCATGGCGGCGGTTGCCGTCTGTGAGGCGATTGAAGCGGTATCCGGTGAAAAAGCAGAAATTAAATGGGTTAATGATATTTTTGTCCGCGGGAAAAAAGTCTGCGGAATTTTAACAGAGGGATCGTTTGGCCTGGAAAGCGGAATGTTGGAATATGCCGTTTTGGGCATTGGAATCAATCTTTATCAGCCCGAGAGCGGATTTTCCGAGGAATTGCAGCCGATAGCCGGGGCGATATTCACAGCCCGCCGCAATGATGCCAAAAACCGTCTTGTTTCAGAATTTTTGAACCGTTTTTACGGATATTACGCCGAATCATACCAGAGCAGTTATGTGGAACAGTACCGAAAACGCTGCTTTGTCATTGGCAGGCAAGTGACTTTAATATCGGCGAATGAATCCAAAGAGGCGGTTGTGCTTGGCATAGACGACCGTTGCCGTCTGTTGGTGAAATATCTCGATGGCACAGAAGATTGCTGCTCATCCGGGGAAATCAGCATTCGTTTTTAAAACAGGAGAGACACAATGATCAGAGAAAAAACAAAAGAGTTAATTATGTGCGCTTTGTTTGTCGCCCTTATCGTGGCGGGAGCATTTATCAAAATCCCTATTCCCGTCGTACCGTTTACCCTGCAATTATTGTTTACGATGATGGCGGGGCTTTTATTAGGAGGGAAATTAGGTGCTGTTTCTGTATGTATCTATATTGTGATGGGCCTTTTGGGGCTTCCGGTATTTGCTGAGGGAGGCGGTTTCGCTTATGTCTTGAAACCAAGCTTCGGTTATATTATCGGATTTGCGGTTGCCTCCTATGTTACAGGGACGATTGCCAATCGGGTTTCCAATCCGGGATATGCGAGGCTGCTCGCCGCAAATTTTATTGGCCTCGGAATTGTCTACTTATTTGGGATGGCGTATTACTACTTGATGAGTAATTTCTATCTTGGAAATCCAATCGGTCTTTGGCCGTTGTTCCTCTATTGTTTTCTATTGGCAGTGCCTGGCGATATTGTATTATGTATTCTCGGCGCATTACTTGGGAAACGGATGATTCCAATCATGAAAAGCGGCAGAATGTGAGGATATTATAATGAACGTAAAAACAATAACAAATAACGTGTTGTGCGGCAAACAAATTACAAAAGAAGAAGCAATGTTTTTGTATGAGCAGCCGCTTGCAGAACTGTGCGAAAGCGCCGATAAAATCCGCCGGCACTTTTGTTCGAATCAATTTGACATTTGCACGATTATCAACGGCAAGAGCGGACGCTGTTCGGAAAATTGCAAGTTTTGTGCGCAGTCGGCTCATAATCATACCGGTGCCGCAGAGTACCCGCTGCTGTCGGCTGATGAAATCATAGCGCAGGCAAAAATAAATTTTGAACAAGGGGTGCTTCGTTATTCGATCGTCACTTCCGGCAGGAGGCTTTCCGATGCCGAAGTAGATCACATGTGCGAGACCGTGCGTAAAATTAAGAATGAGGTCGGCATTTCCGTCTGTGTTTCGTTTGGACTGCTGAGCGAACAACAGTTTCGGAAATTAAAGGAAGCCGGCGTGACACGGGTTCACAATAATCTGGAGACTTCCCGCAGATACTTTCCTCATATCTGCACAACGCATACGTTTGATGATAAAGTACAGGCTATTCGCGCGGCGCAGACAGCAGGCCTTTCAGTATGCAGCGGGGGGATCATGGGACTTGGAGAGACGCCGGAGGACAGAGTTGACATGGCGCTTTGTCTGCGGGAACTGGGGATTCAGAGTGTACCTGTGAATATGTTAAATCCGATTCCCGGCACGCCGTTTGAACATCACGTACAGCTGACACAGGAGGAAATGCAAAGAATTGTGGCGGTATACCGTTTTATTCTTCCGGCAGCATCCATCCGCCTTGCGGGAGGAAGGGGATTGCTTCCCGATAAAGGCAGGAGCTGCTTTACGTCCGGCGCAAATGCGGCGATTTCGGGCGATATGCTGACAACTGCGGGAATTACTGCGCAGACGGATATGGAATTATTAAATGAACTTGGATATGAGGTGAAACTTTGCAATGAGTAAAAATTTATTTATTACGGGGACAGGGACAGATATTGGAAAAACATATGTCACCGGTTTGATTTTAAAAAAATTTCAGAAAAACGGACAGAGCGCCGCTTATTACAAAGCGGCGATGAGCGGAAATGAACGCCGTCTCGACGGCAGTCTGATTCCGGGAGACGCGTTGCATGTGAAAACGGTTTCGGGGATTTCACAGCCGTTGCAGGAAATGTGCCCATACATATATGAAACAGCGGTTTCTCCTCATTTGGCATCGAAGATCGAGGGAAATCCTGTGGAAATGCAGCAGGTGCTTGATCATTTTGACAATGTTTGCAGCCGATATGATTATGTTACGGCGGAGGGTTCCGGTGGAATTCTTTGCCCGCTCCGCTTTGATGAGCAGCAACTCTGGTTGGAGGATGTAATCAAGGCGCGCAGCTTAAACTGCCTGTTGATTGCGGACGCCGGACTTGGAACGATCAATTCGGTTGTGCTGACCGCGGAATATATGAACGCCCATCATATGTCGCTGAAAGGCATCATTTTTAATCATTATGAACAGGGAAACAAGCTGCATGAGGATAATGTATTTATGTGTGAGGCGATGACCGGACTGAAAGTGCTTTGCTGTGTTCAGGACGGGGCGGCCGATCTGGATATTCCGTTTGAGGTATTGGAAGCGCTGTATGAATAGAATGGAGGAAACTGATGATTTGGTATCCGTATGAACAAATGAAGACGATGAAATCTCCTTATAAAATTGTAAATGCCGAGGGTGTTTATCTGTACACACAAGAGCGCAAATTGATTGATTCGGTATCTTCCTGGTGGAGTGTGATTCACGGTTATAAACATCCGGAACTTGACCATGCGATTGAAGCGCAGCTGAAACAGTTTGCCCATGTTATGCTCGGAGGGCTTACCCATGAACCGGTACAGCAATTATCTGATAAGCTGCAGAGTTGGCTTCCGGGGGATTTAGACTACTGTTTCTTTTCGGATTCCGGAAGTGTTGCTGTGGAGGTCGCTCTTAAAATGGCTCTGCAGTATTATATGAACCGGGAAGAGATGCAGCGCACGATGGTACTGGCTCTGGAGCATGCATATCATGGAGACACGTTTAAGACTATGGAGGTCGGTGATGATGAGGACTATCATTTTGTGTTAAAGGCATACGGAGACAATCCCAATGTCCTCCATATTCCTACAAAAATCAGTGCTCTGGAACAGGCTTTTGAACAATATCATGCGAAGCTGAATTGTTTTATTGTGGAACCGCTGCTCCAGGGCGCAGGCGGCATGCTGATGTATGATGTATCGTTTTTAAAACGGGCCAGGGAGCTTTGCGACCAGTACGGTGTGTTTCTCATTTTTGATGAAGTGGCCACCGGGTTTGGACGTACCGGAAACCGTTTTGTTGCTGACTTGGTTCTTCCAGACATTCTTGTCATTGGCAAGGCACTGACCGGCGGCTATATCGGCCATGCGGCTACGATAGCAAACCGAAAAGTATTTGAAGGTTTTTATGATGAGAATCCCGATCACGCGCTTATGCACGGCCCTACGTTTATGGGCAATGCGCTTGCCTGCAGTGTGGCGCTGAAATCCATAGAGTTATTTGAAAAACAGGATTATATGTCGAAAATTCGCAAAATCGAAGAAATTACCCGCCGTGAACTGGAAGATTTTTCGGATCCGAGAATTAAAGAGGTGCGAATTATGGGGGGCTGCGTGTGTATTGAGGTTCATGATCCCGATACCATCAAGGGTTACCAACAGTTTGCTTTTGAGCGCGGCGTATTCAGCCGTCCGTTTTTAAATTATTTGTATGCCATGGTGCCGTATGTCATTGAAGAGGATGAATTGGTCAAGGTTTTGGCTACAATGAAAGACTGGTTTGCAAAAAAATAAATAATTGTATTAAAAAACGGACAATCATTCGTCACAGAATATTGTCCGTTTTTTATGCAATTTTCCTTCACTGAGCGGTTGGGATCGACGGAGACGTCAGTCTGGTCGTTCCCATGTCAGTGTGCCGGTTTCTATTGCTGCTTCATACCGGGCAATTTTGTAATTTAGCCTGTCCAGGGTCTCATCGAGCCGCTTGCGCTGTTCCAACAGCACATCCCGCTGTTCTTTGAGAAGCTCGTACCGCGCCGGAATGGTGGAATCTCCCTCTTGATACAACTTTAGATATTGGATCAGAATTTCAATAGGAAGTCCGGCGCCCCTCATACATGTTGCCAGAGAGAGCCATCCAATATCTTCCTCGCTGAAATTGCGGATGCCCCCGGCTGTTCTTGTTACCGGCGGAATCGCTCCGACCCGCTCATAATAACGGATCGTTTCAGGGGAAATGTTATATTTTTCGCTTACTTCTTTTATAGTCATGTTTTACGCCTTTAATTGAGAAATTTTATAGAGAGGCCCGGAGAATGTCTGCAATGTCGTTCTCGGAGAGCGGAACATATGTCTGATCTGCCTGATCCAAACCTTCATTTACCGCTATGTGATGCGCCATCTCGTCGATTCTGGATTCGTCAATTCCAACTTCATGAAGAGTCATCGGAATGCCGATCGATTTAAAGAAATCGTATGTCGCCTGGATGGCCTGTTTCGCAATCTCATATTTTTCAAGCGCATGGTCGATGCCAAACACGTTCACACCGTATTTTACGAACCGATCCACAGTACGGTCGTTTAATATATGGTTCATCCATTTAGGCGTGATAATCGCCAGACCCTCCCCGTGCGTAATATCATAGTATGCGCTCAGTGCATGTTCGATGGCATGGCAGGGCCATCCGGAAGGACTGTTTCCAAGTGAAAGTATGCCGTTGCAGCCATAAGTACAGTCTAGCATTAATTCGGCCCGGGCCTGATAATCGTCTGGATGTTCGAGCGCAATTTTGGTGTTGTGCATCAGGCTCTTGAGCGTAGCTTCACAGAAGCCGTCATTTAACAGCGTGGTCTCTTCCGCAAAATATTGCTCTATCACATGGTTCATGGCATCTGCGCATCCCGCAGCTGTCTGTTTTTTGGAAACGGTAAATGTATATGTCGGATCCAGTATCGAGCAGACCGGAAACAGATGGGGATCCATGTATCCGATTTTATCGTTGGTCTCGGTTCTGGAAATGACGCCCCCGCAGTCATATTCGCTTCCGGTAGCCGCCAGAGTGAGAATGTCTACAATAGGAAGGGCGTCTTTCGCCAATACCTTGTAGGAGATTAAATCCCAGGGGTCGCCGTCGTATTTGGCGCCGGCGGCGATTGCCTTAGAGCAGTCAAGCACGCTGCCGCCGCCGACTGCGAGAATGGCATCAATATCATTTTTCTTGCAAATCGCTACACCGTCAAGCACACTGGGATCATATTTGGGGTTAGGTTGAATATCTGAAAGCTCAAAAAGTTCAAAATCTTTCAGCAATTCCTTGACTTTGTCGTATAACCCGATTTTTTTGATACTGCCTCCGCCGTAAGTGATCAGTATTTTTTTGCCCAGAGGTTTCATCACATCAGGAAGGTTTGAAATAACGCCCTTTCCAAAAATCAGTCTTGTAGGTGTCTGATAATCAAAATTTACCATAGCTAAAGTCCTCCTTTAAATTTGATTACGGTTTTATTATAAAACTTATAGTTCACTCTAAGTCAAGCTTTTTCTCTGTTTTTTGAAATGATTTACATTTTCATTGTTTGCAGAGGTATTGTTTGATAATATAGTGATAGTAACAAATGGTGTTGGTGTGATGCGATGCCGGAAGACATAACTGAAAAAAACGGTTCGGGAAATGCGGATCGGTTTCAGGGAGGAGAACTGTAAAAAGTGAAACATGTTATTGAAGTGAGAAATCTGTGCAAGGAATATAAGTCGTTGCAGGCGGTAAAGGATTTATCTTTCGAGGTTAGAGAGGGAGAAATCTTAGGGCTGTTGGGGCCAAACGGAAGCGGCAAAACGACAACGATTAATTGTATCTTGTCGTTGCTCTCTTTTAGCGGAGGCAGTATTCGAATATTTGGCCAGGAAATGAGCCCGGACGCGTACCATATAAAACGGGAAATTGGCGTGGTGTTTCAGGAAGTAGCCATTTTTGATGAATTAAATGTAGTAGATAATATTGATTATTTTTGTGGGCTTTATATTCGGGATAAAAAAATAAGAAAACAGTATATTGATGATGCCATCAGACTAACCGGACTGGAAAATTACAGAAAGTTTTACCCGAAACAATTATCCGGCGGTCTTTTGAGGAGGTTGAATATTGCATGTGGTATTGCGCATAAACCAAAAGTGATTTTTTTGGACGAGCCGACCGTGGCGGTAGACCCGCAAAGCAGAAATAATATATTAGATGGCATTAAGACGTTGAGAGATCAGGGGGCAACCATTATTTATACCACACATTATATGGAAGAGGTTGAAATTCTCTGTGATCGAATTATTATTCTGGACAAAGGGCAGGTGCTTGCCAGTGGAACGGCCGATGATTTAAAGACACTGGCGGATATAGAAGAAAAAGTCACGGCAAAAGTGGCGGGGTTGGACGCAGGACATCTTGACGGTATCCGGGCATTAAATAATGTTGATGAGGCTGCATATCATCAAGATACTCTCGTTGTGAAGTATAAAACAGGAAAAAATAATCTTGCCGATTTTATCGATTATTTAAAAAAAGAGGACATTCATTATGATCAAATTTATTCAGAAAGACCAACCTTGAATGATGTGTTTTTAAAATTAACGGGTAAGGAGTTAAGGGACTAATGTTTGTTCATCATTTTAAATATTCAGTGATTACGCTGTTTAAAAATAAAATGCTAATTTTCTGGGTTTATGCGTTTCCGATCATATTAGGAACTCTATTTCAAATGGCTTTTTCGAATGTTGAACATAGCGAAAAATTTCATGCATTTGATATTGCGATCGTGGAATCAGATACCGTTCAGAATAATGAAATATACAGAGAAGCATTCCGTTCGTTAAGTGATGAGCAAAGTGATCATCACCTATTTAATATTCAATATGTCACCGAAGACACTGCAAAAGAATTGCTAGACAATCAAGAAATTGCAGGCTATGTAGTCCTGACAGATCCGGTGAATGTGATAGTAAACTCAAGCGGAGCCGAAGAAACGGTTTTAAAATATGCAGTAGAGGAAATCGCACAACAGGAGGCGATGATTCACACTCTAATCAACGCCGACATGCAAGGTGCGTTTGAGGCAGAACAATCTCATAGGAATCCGGAAGAAATCTACCAACAGGCGATGGCTCTGATTCAGGACGATACTGTAAATATAGAAGATGTGTCGGGAGAGCATTTGAGTTATATCGTGATTGAGTTTTATACGTTGATTGCAATGGCATGTCTGTATGGCGGAATACTGGGCATGGTTTCGATTAACAATAGTTTGGCTAATATGAGCAATCAGGGAAAACGGATTTCAGTCAGTCCTGCGCCAAAAGCAAAGCTAATTTTGAGCAGCGTTTTGGCCAGTTATGTTGCACAGTTGATCGGGCTGTTTATCCTTTTTGTGTATATTGTTTTGGTGTTAAAAGTGGATTTTGGAAATCACTTGCCGTTTATTATGTTATTAACACTGGCAGGAAGTCTTGCGGGCCTGTCGCTCGGCATTTTGGTGGCGACGGGAATGAAAGCAAATGAAAATTCAAAGACTGGTATTTTGATTTCTGTAACCATGTGCGGGTGTTTTTTATCCGGTATGATGGGCGTCAGCATGAAGTACATCATTGATACGCACCTTCCGGTTTTAAACAAAATCAACCCTGCGAGTATGATTACGGATGGTTTCTATGCCCTGTATTATTATGATACGCCCGACAGATATTATCAAGATCTTATTAGCCTATTTGTTTTTTCCGGCTTGCTTATCTTACTGTCTATCGTATCTCTGAGGAGGCAGCAGTATGATTGTATTTAAGACATTTTTGAAAGTGTTATATAAGTGTAAAATGCCTGTTATTTTATTTACCGTAATTTTGATCTTATTTGGTGTGATGAATGACTCCACGAGCGACAATACGGCGTCCTTTACCGCAAGTAAGCCGGATTTAGTGATTATCAATCAAGATGAGGAAGAGGGAATTACAAAAAGCTTCATCGAATATATCAGTGAAAACAGTAATGTAAAGCATATCGGAAACGATAATGAACAGTTGGACGACGCCTTATTTTATAGGGAAGTAAGCTATATTATTTATATTCCGGAACATTTCAGAAGTGATTTTTTAAAGGGGGAAAATCCCAAAATAACGGTAAAAAGTACCGGCGATTATGAAGCGAATTTGGCGGAAATGCTTGTCTCCCGATATTTAAAAGCAGCGAATGTGTACATCCGTGAGTTGGATTCAGAGGATGAAGTTATCCGGCAGGTCAGGGAAACCTTATCAAAGCAGGCGCAGATCGAAATTACGACGCAGATCGATGGGGCCGAAATTTCCAGATTAGTCGTCTTTTTTAATTTTGCCAATTATTCTCTGTTGGCGGGCGGTATTTATGTTGTCTGTCTGATTTTGTCTAGTTTTAAAGATGATAACATCAGAAAAAGAACGATGATAAGCAGCGTCAATGAAAAACAATATAATCGACAATTATTGTTCTCCAATAGCTTGTTTATGATTTTTTTGTGGGCGCTCTATTGTATATTGGGAAGTGTCTTATTAGGAGACATCATGTTTACGGTTCAGGGACTGATTTGCGTCCTGAATTCGCTGATATTTAGTCTGTGCTGTTTAACCATTTCATTTTTAATTGGAAATTTGATTAATAATAAAAATGCAATTAATGGAATTATTAATGTTGTCGCATTGGGATCCAGTTTTCTGTGCGGTGCATTTATTCCAATGGAATGGCTGCCGGACTCTATTTTAGCGGTGGCTCATTTTCTGCCGTCTTATTATTATATTAAAACCAATGAGTGCTTAAAACAGATCGAGGTATTTAATGCTGCAACGGTACAGCCCATTGTGATCAATACATTGGTGATTATCATTTTTATGATCGTTTTTATTACAATCACGAATGTGGTTTCAAGACGAAAAAGAAAAATAGGTTAGAGGTTTTCGAGTTTCGTATAAGGTAAAAGTGAGAAGTGGTTGATTGCGGATAAAAGGCTATATAATATTCGGCAGAGTGAAAAATGTTTGCATATATAAAAAATGGCGTTATAATTATAACAATAGAAAAAACATAGTGATTGTAACTGTCGTGTATTAATGTTTTTAATTCCTTTCAGATGATCGCTTATAGCTCTATCAAGTTTGATCGAAACATTGTGTGGGGAAGAAAGGATTTGACTATGAGACAAGCATTTGTCAACATTTGCTCAGATATACAATTTATGTTAAAACGCGCTTACAATGTACAGAGGAGTTATTACATTGTAGCAATGTTGAATATGCTTCTGTCCATTATGTTGTCATGGATTTCTGTGCTGTTTATAAAATGGATCGTGGATGCAGTCTCGGAGGGGAATGGTCGTAATGCCATGTTCTGTGTGTTCGTATATGTCGGAGGGATAATCTGTCTGTCTGCGGCAGATGCATTTGTGTGTATGAAAAAGGCGAACCAGGAGATGTTGATTGAAAATCAGCTCCGGCTGCAGTTGGCAAAAAAGCAAATGACGCTGCCATACGATCAAATTGATAATAAAAAAGAGCATGAGGAATATCAGTTTTCCAGAAAGGCTGTGGAGAATGGCAGTGTGGCAAAGATTTTAAACAATATTTCGTCTATTGTTTCTGGCGTTTGTAATATTATTGGAACTTTTTTTGTGTTTTCTATGCTGAACGGCGGGGTTGTATTGCTGTTGATAGCCGTAGTCTGTGTAAATGCTGCGGGCAATATCAAAAAGATGCAGTATCAGTACGAACAGGACGAGGCAGGAGTACATATTGAGAGAAGCTTGTACTACGCAAGGGATTATTTGACAAGTCCTGTATTTGCAAGGGAAGTCCGAGTGTTTGGATTAGTGGATTATGTAGTCGCGCGTATCAGAAAAGGAATTGATAATTTTTTTCATTTGGAGATCCAGGCACAGCGCAAATATTATCGGAATTTTTGGTGGACTTATTTGCTCAACGGAGTACAATTAGCCGTTGTATATGCGTATATCGGCAGCTTATTATATCAGGGAGTGCTGACTGCAGGTGAATTTTCCGCGTGTATTTCAGCAGTGTTTTTATTTTCCGGGGCTGTTGTAAGTGGTCTTACTTCTTTTGCGGATATTGCCCGCAGCAGCAAATACATCCATGCGCTGCGCCGGTTTTTGGATAAAAGTGAGGATCGGAGTGATGCAAAAAACACATTGGTGTTACCGGCAAATGGAGAATTTGTCATTTCTTTTATCAACGTATCTTTCAAATATGACGAAAACGGGCCGTACATTATCAAGAATCTGTCTTTGGAGCTTAAAAAAGGGGACAAGCTGTGTATAGTAGGAGAAAATGGTTCCGGAAAAACAACATTTGTCAAGCTGCTCCTGGGTTTTTGTATTCCCACAGAGGGAGAGATTTTGTTCAATGGTGTCTCTGTTAGCACATATCCTGCAGAGCAGTATCAGCAGCTGTTTTCTGCAGTGTTTCAGGATTTTAATCTATTCTCCTTCCGAATATCTGAAAACATCGCCCCGGGGGGAGGACATACAGATGAGGAGATAGATCGTGTGCTAGAAAAAGTCGGTTTGACGGAAAAAATCAGTTCTTTAAGATACGGTAAGGATACCTATCTGACGGAGAGAATGGCAGATTACGGGACTAATTTTTCCGGTGGTGAAAAGCAGCTTCTCGCCATTGCGCGGGCAATTTGCAAAGATGCTCCGGTCTATATTCTGGACGAACCGACGGCGGCGTTATCTCCTCAAAATGAGTTTGAGATTTATAAAAAGTTTCACGAAATCGCCCGTAATAAAACGGTTCTGTTCATATCACATCGGTTGGCTAGCTGCAGACTGGTGGACAAAATCTTGGTGATGAACAATGGATGTATTGTGGAGGCGGGGACTCATGAGCAGTTGATGAGAAAGCAGGGGATATATGAAAAAATGTTTTCAGCCCAGGCAGGGTATTATCAGGATTGAAAAGATAAAAAATATATTTGTAAACATTGGGAAGATATTTACACTGCGAAAACAGATCGGCGGCAGGGTTTTGGTGACGGAGGTTATTCACTGTCTGGCGGAGAAAGCGAAGCAGCTGTTTGAAATTATGATTCCGCCGGTGCTGATTGATTTTTTGATAGAGGGGAAGGACTGGAAGCAGGCGGCCTTATATATACTGATTCTTTCTGTTTTTATTCCGCTTTTTAGCTTTGCAGAGGAAAAATCCAGAGATTTGCTTTCTGCCTATTCGTGTCGGGATGACTACCGCATCTTGCTGAACGTCAAAGTCAAGGCAATGATGGTGGATTATCAGGACACTCTTCTGGCGGGCAACATGCAAAAAGAATCTCGGGCCGTGGAGTCTATTAATGAATTTTTAGAGGCGGATTATCTTGTTTTGCATGAAATTTTAGGGGCGCTGTTTTCGATGATCATGCTAGGAACCGTGTTTTACAGGTTAGACGTTTTGGCGGTATATATGGTGTTTGCCGCGGCGGCTGTCCATTATTTGCTGACAAAACGTAAGTATAAAAACGAAGTATACTATACGCAGCTCAAATCGCAGAACAGACCAAAGACAGCATATGTAGAGGAATTGTTATTTCACACTAAATATGGCAAGGATGTACGGCTATACGATGCATCAGATTTGATTATCGGGAAGTATGCCAAGGTATTCTCCCAAAATTTCGAGATGGATCAGAAAAGTCGGTGGAACAGCTTTGTTTTACAGTTGTTTGATTACCTTATAAACGGTATTCAGTTGTTAGTCGTGTATTTGTTGGCAATCTTGAAATATCGGGCAGGACAGTTGACCATTGGTGCCTTTACGATTTATATCAATGCCGCGAAACAGATTTACGCCGCTATTGGAGAGTTTCTTGATGCTTTGGCCGCTTTGGGTAAAACTGCTTTGTTTTATGATGATTATGTCCAATATATGGATTTAAAACAGACTATTGTTTGTGATGAAAAAATGCGCGGTAAGAGGCAAGAAAAATTGTTCAGTGGTGATGATTTTGTCTTACAATTCGATCATGTATCGTTTCGGTATCCGGGAAGTTCGAAATATGCATTGCAGGATATATGTGTAGAAATCAAAGGGAAAGAAATTGTATCTATTGTAGGAGAAAATGGTGCTGGAAAAACGACATTTATCTATTTGTTATTGCGTCTTTTTGATCCCACTGAGGGTGTGATTCAACTGAACGGTCGAGATATTCGAACCTTTCCCTATGAAGAATACCGACTGTTTCTTGCACCAGTTTTTCAAGAGTATGAATTATTTTCAGCTTCTGTTCGGGAAAATGTTGTACTCACCAGACCTTATGTGAAGGAACAAGCTGAGGAAAGTTATCGGTTTGCAGATATAGAATCTAGGATTCGAGCAATGGAGCAGGGAGATCTGACAATTTTGACAAAGGTGCTTTATGATGAGGGTGTAGAGCTTTCAGGAGGAGAACAGCAAAAGTTGGCGCTAGCCAGGGCGTATTACCGGAAAAGTCAGATTTTGATTTTGGATGAGCCAACGGCGGCACTGGATCCTTTGAGCGAACACAGAATTTATTATAATGTGGCTAGACGGTACCATGGCACTACAGTGTTTATTTCCCACCGCTTGACTAGCACCATGTTTGCCGATCAGATTCTGGTGTTTGACCGGGGAAGGATTGTGCAGAGAGGGACCCATGAGGAGCTTGTGCAGATAAATGGCATTTATAGGGAAATGTTTGAAAAACAGGCGTATTATTACGTGCGGGAAAATTAGGCAGGGGTATATATAAGGAGACATACAATAATGACTGTAGAAGAACTGGCAAAATCTCTTGGGAATACAGTAATTCTGAATCGCGCTTGTAGCGGCGGAAAATGTGGAAATAAACTACACATGCTAGCCCTGAATTCGTATAGATTCATCGTTTTCAAAAAGGGAGAAATGAAAAATGAATTTTCGAATTTTCAGAGACCATTTAAAAGGTGTTGCGATCGCTAAGGCGATTCTTGACCTCATCAGTATTCCGGTCAACCTGCTGAGCGCCGGATTGCTAGCCGATATTGTATTGTATGCAACGGACGGCGATACGCACAGCGTTCTGAACAGTGGACTGGCGCTTGCGCTTCTGCTTGCAGGCTACAAAATATTTGAAACGATCTGCCGTATCAGGTTAGAGCTCAGCCGATCAAAGACGCTTCAGGGCTGTAAGCTAGAATTGTATGAGCGCTTTTTGTCAGGTCCCCTCGCAGCTCTTTATTCCGGTAACAGCGGGCAGGCAAAAGAGCGGCTGACTGATGATTTCGACACTTCAGCAGATCAGATCCTGTCGGTGTACCCGGGGGTCTGCGTGGGACTTCTTATCGGAACCACTTATTTTATCTTTATCGCGAGGCTGAGTTGGCTGACGGCTGTGATCCTGACGGTGCTTGCGCTGATTCAGATCATCCCACCGCTCATGACAAAGAACTATTTTGAAAAGAACTATAAGGAGACCAGAGACATCGAGGCGCAGCTTACTGATTTTATCACGGAAGCCCACCACGGATTTGCTGTTTTGAAGCTGTATGATCTGAAAAACTGGTACATAGAGAAGCTGAAAAAGCTTCACAGATCCTATGCAAAAATAGGAAACAGCGGCATTTATACGAATACTGCCGAGAATATGTTAAACGAATTTGTTTCCACTGCATTAAAATACGGTACTTATGCGCTAGTTGGGCTTTTGACGCTGAAAGGCATTGTTTCCATGGATACAGGTGTCGAAGTTGTTATGCTGTCTGGAAGCTATTTTGCTGCTGTGAGGACTGTTTTTTCTTCGGTCACACGCTTTGTGGTAACAAAAGAAGCGCAGAACCGTCTTTCCCAATGGTTTGTGAAAGAACGTGAAGTTGAGAAAAAGAAGATCAGTGACACTCATGTAAACTTGACTGGGGTTTCGCTTTCCTATGAGGATAAAACTGTTTTTGACTGCGCAAGTATTACCTTCCCCACGAATGGTATCTGCCTCATCAAGGGTGCAAACGGAGCCGGGAAATCTACCTTATTCAAGCTGATTGCAGGAATGATTCGTGCGGATCAGGGCGTCGTTCAGGTAGGAGGCGTGACGCCGGACGTTTTTGGGGAGGATATTTTTCCACAAGAGATTTTTTATCTTCCGCAGGAGGATGCGGATTTTGCGCTTTCTCCCCGGGATTTTTATGCGATGATATATGGAGAGGAGTTCGCTGATGTGATCAGACTTACTCGTTCCTTTGGACTTGGCGATCAGCAGTTGAACGAGACGAAGATCAGTGAGCTGTCCGGCGGGGAGCGGAAGAAAGTTTTTCTTTCCCTTGCTCTTGCTGTGAATCCGAAGATTTTGCTTCTGGACGAGCCAACCAATTCCCTTGATGAAGATTCCAAAAAGATGTTGATTCGGGAATTGAAAAAAAGAGTCTGTCTGACGCTCATCATAACCCATGATCCGGTTTTTGATCAGGTGTGCGATCATCTGTATGTTGTCAGAGAAGGGGGCGTTGAGGATGGAAAAAAATAATCCGCTGCGAAAACTTGTAAAAAAGGACTGCAGAAAAGCGATGCTGCCAACCGCCATCGTATATACCGTGGGGGATCTGCTCGGCAGTATTCTGACGGTCTATACCGCCGGAATACTTGGAAGCTTTGCGGACGCAGTCCTGAATCTGGACATGGAAGGCGGCATGAATAGCTTCTGGCTCCTGCTTTTCTGCCTCACCGTGAACCTATTCGTCGTTCCTCTGATCGGGATGATCGGGGAGGTGATCATGTTCGGTAATTCCCTCCGCCACGAAAGATATTGTGTGGGAAGATTTCTGGATAAGATGTATGAGAATGTATCGGCTATGGAACCGGGAGAATCGCAGTACCGTATTTCGGATGATCCGACCGATCTTCGCTGCGACTGGGTGGAGCTAGTGGAAAATCTCGTCATCATTCCGGTCACACTGGTCTATCTTCTGTATAGCTCCCTGCGAATCAGCGTGCTCTTTACGGTGCTGACTCTGTCAATATCTGCCTTGAAGCTTGTTGTCCCGGCAGTTACAAAGAAAACACTGGCAAAGTATAAGATTAAGGATAAGCAATACAAGACGACGCTGCGCGCTTATGAAATGGAAATGACCGAAAAGCCACATATGATCAGATTGTACGGAATGAAAAAAGCTGTCATTGCGCGGTTGGATCGGCTCTACATGGAATATTTTCATAAAGTCGTAAAGAAAAACAGCAGATATAAAACCATTGCGGACAGTATCCTGTCGATGCTTGATACAGTTTGTGTACTGCTGATTCTCTTTGTGGGAGCGTTGATGGTGAGCTTTGGGGCCATTACTGCCGGTGGCGTTGCCGCCATGGTAGGGTATTTTGGCATTTATAACACGCTGATCTCGAAGATCGACAGCGTGATCCGGACATTTCCTAACTACCAAAACGATATTGAACGGGTTACAGAACTTTATAGCCATGAGGAAAAGCAAGAGGGGGAATCCATTGGCGATGCCTGCGTTGTTGAGGCAAAGGGTCTGGGATTTTGTTATGCGAAACAACCCGTTTTCAGGGATGTGGCTTTTTCTGTCAAAAAAGGCGATAAGTTTGCGATAACCGGAGCAAACGGAAGTGGAAAATCCACCCTGATCCTGCTTTTGTGCGGCCTCCTTGGAAACTACACAGGAAGCATCAAAATCAACGGCAGGGAATTGCGGGATTTAAACCCGCAAGCATGGAGAAAGCATTTTGCTTTCGTCCAACAGGATCCCTATCTTTTTGAGGGAAGTGTCATGGAGAATATCAGGATTGGCAATCCGGTCGCGGGAGGGGAAGAGATCAAAGCGGTTATGGAGAAGCTTGGCATCCTGTATCTTGCGGACAGAATCGTAGCCGCTCACGATAGATCCTTGTCTGGCGGCGAAATGCAGCGAATATCGATAGCCAGGGCGTTGCTGAAAGGAAGCAGCCTACTGATCTTCGATGAACCAAGCAATAATCTGGATGCAGACACGACAAAATGGATTGCGGATTTCATCAGGGAATGCGAAGAAACCGTTATTTTTATCACCCACGATCAGGCGCTAAAACAGGTATCAGATCATGTCCTTTGTCTGGAATAGTCGCGGATTATTGGAAAGATATGTATTTATGATGATAGTATGCAGCCATTAGTTTATAAGGATATACAGAAAACATTGAAAGAAATATAAAAATTATAAAAATATAAATTCAAGTTTATCTATTTAACCCTTTAAAAATTCTTTATTTCAAGGCATATCACCTATTCAATGTTCCACCCTTATGTATTTTCCCTTGTTTTTGCCCTTACGAGCCGAAACAAGGGAAATTTATTTGTCTGAATACAAAATTCTTTTTCGGCGGGTGATATAAGGCCTCGGCCTTGAGGAGTGAAATACACCCTTTGCACACCTCATGGATAGATTGGTTCAGGCTTTGGATTTTCTAAGATATTCTTTGAGTGCAATATACTCCCGCAAATATGCTCCTCTCTTTTCCTCGTTCGTTATTGCAAAATCGTCATGCTTTGAGTACAGTTCAACCATTTTATCTGGACTTATCCATTCGGGAATCAGTCCTCGTCTGATTTCGTTGGCAGTTAAGCTTTGCTCTGATTCCCCTATAATATCACAAAGAAAGTAGTGGCTTATAAATTTGTACTCTTCGTAGTATTCGTTCATCGTGAGATAATGAAAAACAGGTTTTACAATAAATCCCGTCTCTTCACAAACTTCACGAGTACAACATTCTTCGGGTGTTTCACCTACTTCCAAACCGCCACCCGGAATTAAATAATAATCAGCATTTACCTCGTGTGAAATAAGCATACGAGAATCTTTTATTACAATTCCTCTGCAGCCCACACGCGTTTTAGTAAAAACTTTATGTGCGTTTGCACCGTGAATTTCAATCGTTTTTACTGTTTTATTAGCCTCCTGAAAACCGCCTGGCTCATAATTGTTGGGATGAAGAATGTATTTCTGGGTTGGGTATCCCATAGCTTCGACAAATTCGTCTTCGATGAATCCATATTTCTCATATAGTGCTCTCGGTGCAAGACCTTTTTCATCATTTGCACGAAAGGTGTTGACAGAGATTTCTTTGGTTTTATCTAGATTTCGAAGTGCTTCATCTATAAGCATTGAAGCAATGCCGCAACGCCGGTAATTAGGAGAGACACCGAGACAACAAATCATATTATGTCCTCTGGAGAAAAGCATAATACCTACGATCTCTTGGCTGACTTTCACACAGATAGCTTGTCGCTTGCCCATGAATTTGAGAACGGTAGCTTTGTGCTCGTCCAGACTTTGCTGAGTCTCCAGACCAGGAAAGTTCTGGCGAATCTGAGTTACAAGCTTCATCCAATGTTCAATATCTTCAGGTACACCATAAAATAACTGCATGACTCTGCTCCTTAAAATGCATCATTACAAGAGATGAATAAATAATGTCAAAGGTTTCTTTGAAGTTATGGGAAATGAAATCATCACAAATATACTGGATATTTTTATGTGCAGTCAAGTTTTCTTTTGCTCGTTCTATTGTTTTTGGGGAAATTGTATACCATATTTATCCTTGTGTTGTTTTACAGCTCAAGATGATTTTACAAAAAATCAGCGGCGGATTTACCGGTCATTTTTGATGACCTTCATTTGGAGACGGACATAATCCGCATACCATTTGCCGTCTCTGTACAGGCTGTCCTGAAGTTTTGCCACTGTTGTCTCGATTATTTCCTCTTGCTCGGCTTTATTCTTTACGACAGAAAAGGGACTCTTAATAAACATTTTAATCCATTCTTTCAGTCCGTCTTCTCCTTTCAATTCAGTCATCCTGTCGAACAGAACCGCAAACCGCACCTGAAAGCCCGCCTGTTCCAAAAGCGCAGAATATTCGCCGATCGTTGGAAAGTAGAACGGATTTTGGTACTGATAGTGACATTGCTGAAAAGCTTCCGTCAGAGCTTCATGGATCATCCGGTTATTTCCATACCCGCCAAATTCAAATACAAATTGTCCGTTTTCTTTCAGAGCCCGGTTGACGCACTGTAACATTGCCGGATGGCATGTTTTGTCAATCCAATGAAATACAGCATTAGAAAAGACAACATCAACTGGATGCGAGAGTGAAAAATCGGCGGCGTCGGCCTGTATAAAAGTGATTTCAGGGTAGTTGGTTTTTGCAATATGAAGCAGTTCTTTCGACGCGTCTATGCCTGTCACAAGAAATCCTTTTTCCTGCAAGGCTTTTGAAAGCGCTCCGTTTCCGCATCCAAGGTCTAATACTGTACAGCCTTCCCGCGCGTCGATTAGTTCCGCCGCATGATGTCCGTATTGGTGTACAAAAGCAAAATCCGACGTATATTTCTCTGCGTCCCACTTTATATTCATTAATGCTCCTCCTTTTCGGTTTTGATTTTTCTTTTCCGGCGGTGAACGAAAGCGGGCCCGCCGTTACATTTCCTGCCTGTCAGCAGTTCCTTCGATGAGAGTTTCCGTCAAGTATTTCGACACCTACCTGTTAACAGTACAATATACTGGAAATAGGAGGTGCAAAATGAATATTCCGGTTCTAATGGCACTGATTGCAACGCTCGGAACATGGTTTGTGACAGCAATGGGCGCTGCAACGGTTGTCTTTTTTAAATCGCCAAATCCAAAGGCGCTGAATGGAATGCTTGGATTTGCCTCGGGGGTGATGATTGCGGCGAGCTTCTGGTCGCTTTTGCAGCCGGCCATTGAGCGGGCGCAGCTGCATTCTTCCCTGCCGGCGTATTTTGTCGCCACAGTAGGTTTTTTGTTTGGCGCTGTATTTATGTGGGGGTCAGATAAGATCGTCACGCTTGCGCGGAGGAGGGCCAACAGTACACAGGGCGAGCCAAATGAGCGGCTGACCAGAATTATTATGCTAGTACTCTCTATTACATTGCACAACATACCGGAAGGTCTTGCGGTCGGCGTTGCGTTTGGAGCGCTTCAAAAAGGCGGTTGCGGAATGGAAGAATTTATGGGAGCCATCACAGTCGCAGTTGGCATTGGCTTGCAAAATTTTCCGGAAGGCGCGGCGGTTTCGGTACCACTCAGAAGGGAGGGCTACTCCAGGAAAAAGAGCTTTCTGCTCGGGCAGGCGTCCGGTATGGTGGAACCGGTTGCCGGCGTACTGGGAGCGCTGTTGGTTGTCTATGTAGAAGCGATTTTACCGTATGCGCTGTCGTTTGCAGCCGGCGCAATGATTTTGGTGGCCGTCCATGAGCTGATTCCAGAATGTCAGAGGCAGCAAAAAGCGCAGCCGTATTTTGCGACCATGGGCATTGTCATTGGCTTTGCGGTGATGATGATGCTTGACGTCATGTTGGGATAAAAGCCGCGGGGCGTTTATTGTGTTCATTCAAAAATGCGCTGCGGGAATTTATGTGTTTTCCCGAACCTGGTATAAATAAGAATTTCGGCGTTTCCCAATACGGTCCACAAGGCCGAGCTCAAACAGAAGCAAAAGGCCGGTCTGCGCCGTGGAAAGGGAAATTTTTGCGCAGGCGGAGTATTCTTTAGCGGTAAAGATTTCGGGCAGTGTTTCGGGGAGAAGCTGTCTGTAGTCGTCCGGGGTCTCAAGACAAATTTCATCGTAAAATTGCAGAGGAATACGCTCGAGACGGTGGGAACCCCGTTTTTTGTCACGGCTCCACCCGTCTAAGAGTCGGTATTCCTGTACATCAAGCAGGGCAATTCGGATCGACAAATTCGGGCGCCTAAGGTATGCGCGAATCCGGTATAATTCTTTGAAACACTGCTGCGCCTGGCCGATTTTCGGCGAGCGACGGTTGGATATTTCTTCCCCGGTTACCGGATCGATCCAGGCAAGCCATTTCATATGTACAACCGGACAAACAACCGTAACCGGAATTGAGTCGGGGTACTGCTCAATTTTTTTACGCAGAAGATGAAAACCGGACGTCTGAATTTCAAAAATTTCACTTCCGGTAAAAATGTCTGCAATGTAGCCTGACACGGGAATTTCATGACAGGAGGCGTCGGGGCTGTAATAATATTTGAGAATCGCATGTGTTGTCTTTTCACACAGTGTTCCGATTCCGCCTGCCGTCCGGTCCCGCCCGAGCACGCGGTCGCTTGCCTCAAAAAATGCTGTCTGCTGTGCCGGGCTCAGCCGGGATACAAGTGCAACTGAACTGGCCATAGTTCCTCCGATCTTCCTCTGCCTGCCGGCGGAGGGTGGCATGTGTACGATCTGCTGAAATATATTGTAGCAGTATAGCACACGTATATCAATTTATCAAGTGACGCGCGTTATCAGCCGATTAAGGTATTTTTGTGTAAGAATGGCTAGTGTAAACGACTATTTTGTGATAAAATAACACAAATCAGTTGTTGGAATGACCGTTTCGGTTATAAGATGGCTTCGGTGGATATGGAGTGATTGTTTGAACGATACCGGTAAACATCAAAACAGTTCAGAGAAGAACATGGACAGGCAGGAGTGTGTCGAACGCTTAAAGGCCGCTGTTTCGCCTCTGATGGAGTGGTTTGAAAAGGAGCACCGCATATTGCCGTGGCGCAGCGATCCGACGGCATATCATGTCTGGCTGTCTGAGATTATGCTGCAGCAGACGAGAGTGGAGGCAGTGAAACCGTATTATCACCGGTTTTTAGCCGATCTTCCCACAATCAGGGCGCTCGCGGAGGCTTCAGAGGAGCGATTGCTCAAGCTGTGGGAAGGATTGGGATATTATAATCGGGTGAGAAATTTACAGAAAGCTGCGAAGCAGGTCGTGGAACAATATGACGGAGAACTGCCGGCGGATTATGAAAAGGTTCTGGCTCTGCCGGGCATTGGCTCTTATACGGCCGGGGCGATTTGCTCGATTGCTTTTCAGATTCCGGTTCCCGCCGTCGACGGCAATGTGCTGAGGGTGTTGTCCCGGCTGTTAAATATGGACTGGGATATTGCTAGCGCGTCTGTTAAGACAACGCTTGAAACGTGGCTTTTGGAAGTGATACCGTCCGAAAATCCGGGGGATTTTAATCAGGCGCTGATGGAGCTTGGGGCGGTTGTCTGCACGCCGAATGGTATCGCAAAATGCGGGATCTGTCCGCTTGCGGATAGTTGTCTGGCAAACCAAATGGATACGGTCATGGAGCTGCCGGTGAAGAAACAAAAAAAAGCGCGGCGCGTCGAGGAGAAAACCGTGCTGTTATTGTATTATGGTAATCGGATTGCTGTGAGAAAACGCCCGCCCAGGGGGCTGTTGGCGGGCTTGTATGAGTTTCCGAGTCTTGACGGATACAAAACGGGGGAGGAAATGCTGCGGTATCTGAAGGAGGATGGATATACGGTCATCCGTTATCAAGAATTGCCGCAGGCGAAACATATTTTTTCGCATGTGGAATGGCATATGCGAGGATTTGCCGTGCGTCTTGACGAGACGAATAATCAGCCCGATCGGTCGTCTGTTATTTTTGCCGAGGCTGATCAGGTGGAACACCGCTACGCGATACCAACGGCATACGCGTCCTATTTATCGTATTTTCTGGAAATGAACCGGTGAGAGTTCGGTTGTTTTTGTGTGGGAGGGATTGTTTTGAAGAAATGTACTGGTGTAATATTGGCGGTTGTGTTGGCTTTTTGTCCGCTGTCGCCGGCCGCCGCTATGGAAACGGATGCGCTGACGTACGGTCAGTCCGGTGTGGAGCTTACGCAGGAATGGTTTGCCACACAGGCCGGTGTGGTAGCTGAGGATGAGGCAATCGACGCAAAGTGGAAGCTCGTGTTGGATGAGTATACGAAGAAACGCGAAGCAGATGTATCCGGGCGTCTGTCGCTTTGTGAACCGTTCGGCTATGCGTCGGATCAGATGTCGCTCGATCAGTCTGCAGTGGCGCAGGAAGATAAAGAGCGGGCATATCGTCTGGAGAAAATGCAGGAGCGCCTGAATATTTCCATCAAGGATGCAAAGACGACGGTCATTGTTCAAAATGCAGAAGAACAAAACGGATTGTGGGTAATAGATCTGTATGAGTGGACATTTTTTGATTATGATGATCTCGACGACGGACAGGCCAAGACCGATGTTTCCGGATTTGGAGTGACTCACAGGCTGACGTTAAAAGAGACGGCGGGCGGTTATGAGTTGTTGGAGGATTGCTACGACGAGGGCGCGCTGACTGGAATGTCAACGGTAAATGAAGAGGACAAAGAAGCCGGCGAGCCGCAGGACGGTGCGGACTATTGCGGGGAAGCCGGGTTTACTCTTCAGCAGCAGTCCTATGCTTCCTATAATGCACAGGCGGCTGTGGCTTACGCGGATCGTTATGTATGTCATGATCAGAACGGAAGCGTAAATTCGGATTATTACAACAGTGCATATGTCAATCTGAACGGGCAGGGAGGCGACTGTACGAACTATACGTCTCAGTGTTTTTATGCCGGGGGGATGCCGATGGATTCCACATGGTTTTACAGGGACGGCAATTTTACGAGGGCGTGGGCAACGGCCAGGTATCAGTATAAATATATGTCTGCGAAGGGAAAAGCAATCAGCAATCCGTCGGGCGCGGATATACGGGTGGGCAGTCCGGTATATTACGCAAATCCGGGCAGAGACATTTCGCACTCGGCAATTTGCGTCGGAACAAACTCAGCCGGAACACCGGTCGTCAATGCGCATAATAACGATTATTATCATGTAAAGTGGAATTACTGGGGCAGCTCGACAAATTATTATACCGTACAGTTATCGGCCTCCTCCGGCGGTAGCACGCTCATCACCATCCCCGAAACGGTGTCAGACCCTTCGCTTGGCGATGCAAATTGCGACGGAGTGATCAATGCGTCCGACGCGCTGTTTGTCTTGCAGATTTCTGCGCAGATGGCCTTGCCGACAGACAAACAGAGACAGATGGGCGATGTCACGCGGGACGGACAAGTTGCGGCGGATGATGCGCTGCTTATTCTGAAAAAATCGGCCGGACTGATTTCAGAATTTTAGCGTTTTGATTTTTGTTGACTGTTTGAAACACGGGTCTGCCGTACTTTTGTGACGCGCAGGCCCGTCTGTTTCGGAGCCTTCTCGACTTGACAGAACATTTCTACAAAAACATTGAAAATATCAGGTGAAAGGCGTATAATATCGTTGATTATGTTAAACAAGACAAAAAGGAGAATGGAATTATGAAGTTATGTACATTACATACGACCGATCAATTTATGGAGTTAATGTCGGATCCGTTTACGAAACCGTTTTTAAAAGATCACCCGGAAATTGAGCAGATGGATATTGCGGACAGTTCGTTGATTGCAGAAACGCAGGCTGCAGGTTATGCGACCCCCGCCGTTGCCCGCAGAATGTATAATTATATGATGTGTGCTGTGGATGCAGGTGCGGATGCAATTTTGGTCACCTGTACGTCGGTGAATACAGTGACGAAGCAGGTGCGCAGTATGGTTCCGATTCCGGTGATCAGTATTGAAGAGCCGGTAGCGGAGAAGGCAGTCGAAGCAGGCTGCAAAATTGGCATTCTGTCATCGCTTGCGACTAGTGCGGAGCCGGTTAAGACAACAATTCTGGAGAAAGCCAAAGAGGCGGGAAAACAGGTTGAGGTTCGCATTGAGGTGGCGGACGGGGCATTCGAAGCGCTGATGGGAGGCGATCGTCCGCTGCATGACGATAAGGTGCGCGCCGCGCTTGAAAAACTTGTTCGCGAAGTGGATGTAGTGGTGTTTGCACAGATGTCTATGGCGCTTGTCACACATCCTGAGTATGACGTACCGGTTTTGAAATTTGGACGCTTGAGTTATGATGCAGCAAGACAGGCAATGATCGATGCGTCGGCCAAGTAATTTGCACACATCTGATCAGAAAACAGTATGTTTTGGAGGGGAAAATGAGAAAGGTAATTATCTCGGTTGCAGCTGTCGCCGGACCCGATCCGGTTAATCCGACAGAGCTTGCCAATGATGTGACTCTTGCGGTGGCAAAAGGAGCCAGTCTCTGTCACTTGCATTGTAAGACTCGGGAGGGGAAACTGACACCGAACACCGATGTACTGATTGAAAGTTTTGAGAAAATCACAGCGGGGACGGACGTCGTCGTACAGGCGTCAACCGGCGGTATTTCAGATATGAGCATTCAGGAGAGGTGCAACCCTCTCGATTACTGGCGCGTGGAGAGCGCGTCGCTCAACGGCGGTTCTACGAATCTCGGAGAGGCTATTTACAATAATTCTTTTGACGATATTCGATATTGCGCACAGGCCTGCTATGACCGGCAGATCACGCCGGAAATTGAAGTGTTTGATATTGGCATGCTCAACAATATTAAAATTGTAGCTGAGGAAGTGCCGTTCCGCGAGCCGATTTTATACAATCTGGTATTCGGTCATAAAGGAGGAATGCAGCCGACGATCGAGGCGCTGACTTCTTTCCGCTCGTTCGTGCCCGAGGGACATCTGTGGGGCGTGACACATTTCGGACGTGATAACTGGACATTTTTGGCTGCCGCGATTGCCATGGGAGCTACTGTAGTGCGCATTGGCTTTGAGGACAGCCGCTATCTTGACGAGCACACGCAGGCGGAATATAATTGGCAGCTTGTCGAACGTCTGGCCAGTATCGTGCGGATTATGGGACTGGAACCGGCTTCTCCCAGGGAAGTCAGAGAAATGTTAAATATTGCGCCGCGCAGGCGCGGATAGTTGGGAGCTTCATCATGAAGATATTTGAGAGTCATGCGCACTATGAGGATAAAGCATTTTCGAAAGATCGGGAAGCGCTTTTATGGAGTTTGCCTCAGAAGGGGATTGAGCGGGTTGTCAATGTAAGCTCCAGTCTGGAGACGATCCGAAAGACAATGAAGTTAATTTCACAGTATCCATTTTTGTATGGGACGGTCGGGGTACATCCGTGTGATACAGAGCCGCTTTCAGACAAGGATATGGTATGGATGCAGGAACAGTGCGCCAAGCCGCGGATTGTTGCGGTGGGAGAAATCGGGCTTGATTACTATTGGGATACTCCCGCCCGCAGCGTACAAAAAAAGTGGTTCGAAGAACAGCTGGAGCTTGCGCGGCGGGTATCGCTCCCCGTAGTCATTCACAGCAGGGATGCCGCCGCCGATACGCTTGCTGTTATGAAAGATCATCATGCCGCTGATATAGGAGGGGTCGTACACTGTTTTTCCTATGGGATCGAAATGGCCCGGGAGTTTTTGAACATGGGCTTTTATATCGGTATCGGCGGCGTCATAACATTTAAAAATGCAAAGAAGCTCAAAGAGGTTGCGGCATATGCGCCGCTTGACCGCATTTTGCTTGAAACGGATTGTCCGTATCTGACGCCGGTTCCATACCGGGGTGAGCGCAATTCTTCTCTGAATCTCCCGCTGATTGCCGAACAGTTGGCGGCAGTGAAGGGCGTTACGGTCGAAGAAATTGCTGATATTACATATAAAAATGCAATGAATATGTATCGAATTAATGCAGCAAATGCTTTTTAATGGATGCTTCATGCGTGGCAACCATGACAAGCAAGATCACCAAAATATAAATGGGGAGCAGGGCGGCGCTGATATGATTGGCGATCAGACCAAAAAGCGGAGGCATAACACAGGTGCCGATATATGCGCTTGCCATCTGCACCCCAATTACTGCCTGTGACTGATGGGCTCCGAAATGACTGGGGGTAGCATGAATCAGGCATGGGTAAATGGGGGCACAGCCCGTCCCGATAAGGATCAGGCCTGTGATTGTCAAAGCGTCTCCAAGGGGGAGCAGCATGGAAATGATGCCTAGCGCAATGAGCACCTGACCGGCCCGAATCATCTGTGTATCGCTGAATTTAACTGTTAAAAAACCGTTAATGGCGCGGCCTGCCGTAATTCCAATAAAAAACAGGCTTGCAAACTGCGCCGCTTTTTCAGCGGATACGCCGTTGTGCAGTACCATATAACTGCTTGCCCACAGCATTGTTGTCTGTTCAACCGCACAATAGCAAAAGAATGTAACCATAATTTCTTTTGCACCGCGTATTTTTAAAATCTGCCGCAGAGTGACCGCAGCTGTATCTTTTGCGGACGCTTGCTGCGTCTTATGTTCTTTGGCCTGTCTGTTTTGCTTCCATAAAGGTAAGCTGAACATCAGCACTGCCGTCAATATAAGTTGAACAATTCCAATCCATTGATAGCCAATATTCCAACGATGTCCACTGCTCAGCGCATATCCAATGATATAGGGGCCGATAATGGTTCCGACTCCCCACATACAATGCAGCCAACTCATATGTTTACTGGAATAATGCAGCGCAACATAATTATTCAGAGCGGCGTCTACACTTCCGGCGCCGAGTCCGTACGGGATCGCCCAGAGGCAAAGTATCCAGAAAGAACGGCTGAAAGAAAAACCGAGAATGGCGAGCGCGGTCATTGCCACGCTGATCAGGGTCGTGCGAGCGGTTCCGATGGATTTGGTCAGCCGATTGCTTTGCAGACTGGAAATAACAGTATTTACTGCGATAATCATAGACAGAATTCCGGCAAATGAGACGGGAACCCCGAACTCTTTGTATATAGAAGGCCATGCGGAGCCGAGCAGGGAATCGGGAAGCCCCAGACTGATAAAAGATAAATAAATGACGGCAAGTAAAAGTGAATACATAATGTTGTTCTCCAATCTGACAGAGTTTATGCTGTCTGTTTTGCATGGCGTCATGCGTTGTGATTGACATCGACGGGGGATATGGACAGCATTGTAATATAGAGGACGGCCAGACAGAAGCATCTGAGCGTCCTCTATTTGTATCAATGATGTATTGTCCACCGTTTTTTAGGCATGAAAAAAGCGCGAGACGGGAATCGAACCCGCGACCCCCTCCTTGGCAAGGAGGTGCTCCACCGCTGAGCCACTCGCGCATGCTGTTCTTCAGAACAAATACTATAATACTAAAGGAACAATCATTTGTCAACTATTTTTTTCACTTATATGAAAGTTTTTATATATGCTCATCGGATGATAACGGGTATTGCAAATTGCCCGGAAAAAGGTTAGACTAAGGGAAAGTGTTGTCGAAAGAGAGAGAGGTTTGTCAAAATGGTTTTTTCCAGTCTCGTATTTCTGTATGTTTTCCTTGCTCTGAACCTGTTGATTTATTGCTTCTTTGCACGGACGATGAAGCAGAAAAATGTGACGATGTTGGTGTTTTCTCTCGTCTTTTATGCGTGGGGAGGGCCAAAATATCTACTTCTTTTGCTTTTTATGACTGCGGTTTGTTGGCTTTTTGCGCTGTTTATTGAGAGCCGCCGGTCTGTGGGCGCGCGCAAATGGTTACTGGCGCTGACCTGTCTGATTATGATCGGGCTGCTTGTCTGGTTTAAGTATTCCGGTCTGTTTTTATCGACGCTGCAGGGACTGACCGGTTTTCCAGAGACAATTCCGAATATTGTTTTGCCGATCGGAATTTCATTTTATACGTTTCAGCTGTTGTCTTACGTGGTGGATGTATACCGCGGCACGGTACATGCGCAGAGAAAATATTGGCTGCTGCTTTTGTACGCGAGTCTGTTTCATCAGTGTATTGCCGGTCCGATTGTCCGCTATGCAGATATTGAGAGAGAACTTACGCGGCGCCGTGTTTCTCTTGATGAAATTTCGGGGGGAGTGACGCGCTTTGCGGTCGGACTGGCAAAAAAAGCGGTTTTAGCGAACACCTGCGCGCAGTTGGTCGATCAGTTTTTGCCTTCGGGCGCGGATGCGCTAAGGCAGACGCCGGCGGCGGATTTGTGGCTTGGCATGATGTTCTTTGCCCTGCAGATTTATCTGGACTTTTCTGCCTATTCGGACATGGCGATCGGAATGGGCAAAATGATCGGATTTCATTATAAAGAAAACTTTAATTATCCATATACCGCGGTCAGTGTGACTGACTTTTGGAGAAGATGGCATATTTCTCTGAGCAGTTTTTTTCGGGACTATGTTTACATACCGCTTGGGGGAAACCGGGAAGGCTCCGGACGGACAGTGTTTAATTTGTTTATCGTCTGGTTTTTAACCGGACTATGGCATGGCGCGAGTTGGAATTTTGTGCTGTGGGGCTTATATTTCTTTCTTCTTTTGTTACTTGAGCGGTCGGTGTTGTCGCGGGCGCTTCGCGCGGCACCCCGTGCAGTTTCGCACATTTATTTGCTTTTGGCTGTGCTGTTCGGATGGGTGATTTTTTATTTTGAGTCCCTGCCGGAGATCGGCGTGGTACTGGCAGGTATGTTTGGTCTCAATGGGAATGGATTTGGCACGTTTAAAACTCTGGTGAAACTCGAGAATCATCTCTTTTTTATTGTGGTTGCAGTGTTGGCAGCCGCGGGAGTGCTGAAAAAGTGTTATGAGGCGGTAAGACGCCGGTGCGCGCAGCGGACGGGTCTGAGTACAGTTTTGTCGATTGCTGATGCGGTTTCACCGACTTTATTGCTGATTTTGTCGACCCTGGCGCTTGTGGGAGACAGTTACAATCCGTTCCTGTATTTTCGGTTTTAATCAGATCATCAGCGGAGGATAGACATGAGAAAAAAAACATTGCAGCCGGCAGGGAAAATGCGAAAGCGTCAGAAGCGGCTAGATCAGATTGCCGGACTTTGTAAGATTGGCCTTTTTGGTCTGGCGATTGCGGTTTTTGCGGTGCTTGGATTGCTGATTCCGATTCGGCCCACTACTTCGGAGATGGAAAAAAGACAACTGACGGCTTTTCCCGCTTTTCAGTTGGAATCGTTTCTGAATGGAGAGTTTTTCAAAAACGTAGGACTTTGGTATGCAGATACGTTTCCGATGCGCGATCAATTTCTTGCCGCTAACAATGCGCTTGAGGAGCTGTACGGGCTGCAGCAGCGGCAGATTATAACGAGCCGCAAAGCGGAGCAGAATCAGAGCCAGGAAAAACTGCCCGAGCAGGCGGCAGAACAGAGCGCGGCGGACGGTTCGATTACCGAAGGACAGCCGGAAGTGATTGGGGATGTTTATATCACCGAAGGCAGGGCTTTTGAGCTGTTCTATTTCAGTGAGGAATACACAGACCGATACTGCGAGGTGATTAATAGAGCGCAGGAGCGGTTGGGGGACAAGGTTCATATCTATTGTCTGCCGGCTCCGGTGAATTCTGGAATTATTTTGTCGGAGGACATGCAGGAACGGGTGGATTCGTCAAATCAAAAGCAGGCGATTGAATATCTGGCTTCCAAATTGGATTCCAGGGTTACGACGATTGATGTGTACGATACGCTGCGCAGTCACAACAGCGAGTATATTTATTTTAATACAGATCATCACTGGACGGCGCTCGGGGCATATTATGCGTATCAGGAATTTGCAAACGCAAAGGGTGTTCCCGCAAATTCGCTTGATGTCTTTACATCGAACTCCTATGAAGGCTTTCTAGGCACCTTTTACTCTAGCAGTCAGTCAGAGGAGTTGAAAAATAATTCGGATACGGTGGTTACTTATACGCCGCTAGGCACAAATAATCTGATGCTGACGGATCAGAACGGCATCAGCGTTACAAAGGAGATTGTCTCCAGTGCCGATGATTTGAGCGCAGGATCGAAGTATATGTGTTTTATAGGCGGTGATCAGCCGTATGCCCATATTATGAATCCGCAGATTCAGGACGGGTCGTCCATTGCGGTATTTAAAGAATCCTACGCAAATTGCTTTATTCCGTTTTTAGTCGATCATTATGCGGATATTTATATTATTGATTACCGATACTATCAAAATGATTTTGTGTCCCTGATACAGGAAAATCATATTCAGGATGTGCTGTTCCTGAACAATTTAAGCGCAATCAATGAGGTTCTGCGCCTTGAGGAGATGGAGGCGCTCGTCCCTTAACAAATCAGAAAATGGAGGAATTATGAGTTACGCAGATCAAGTGTTTATTTCTATGTGCAGAGATATTCTGGAGAACGGCGTCAGCACGGAGGGAGAGAAGGTGCGCCCGAAGTGGGAGGATGGTTCGAGCGCTTATACAATAAAGCGTTTTGGCGTTGTCAACCGCTATAATTTGGCGGAGGAATTTCCGGCCATTACCCTGCGCCGCACATATCTGAAAACCTGTACCGATGAACTGTTGTGGATTTGGCAGAGAAAGTCGAATAATGTCCATGATCTGAAGGGACATATTTGGGACAGTTGGGCCGATCAGGACGGATCGATTGGAAAGGCATACGGGTACCAGATGGGGGTCAAACATCAGTATGCGGAGGGAATGATGGATCAGGTTGATCGGGTACTTTATGATTTAAAACATAATCCATACAGCCGGCGCATTATGACAAATTTGTATGTGCATCAGGATCTGCATGAGATGAATTTATATCCCTGCGCATACAGTATGACATTTAATGTCACAAAATCAAAACAGAGCGATCGCCTGGTGCTCAACGGGATATTGAATCAGCGTTCCAGTGATGTGCTGACGGCAAATAATTGGAATGTGTGCCAATATGCGGTGCTTATGCATATGTTGGCGCAGGTGTCCGATATGGATGTAGGCGAATTTGTTCATGTGATTGCGGACGCGCATATTTATGACCGGCATATACCGATTGTCAGAGAATTGATCGAACGCCCGGCTTATCCGGCGCCGAAATTCTGGCTGAATCCTGAAATCAGGGATTTTTATCAGTTTACACCGGACGACGTTGCGCTGTCCGACTATCAGACCGGCCCGCAGATCGAAAATATTCCGGTAGCGGTCTAGTATCTTATCATAAGGCAAGGAGGTTGCATTGTGAATATTATTGTCTCGGCAGACCGAAATTGGGGCATTGGATGCCAGAATAAATTACTCGTGCGTATTCCTCAGGATATGAAATTTTTCCGTGCGACGACGACCGGTAAAGTGGTGGTTATGGGACGTAAAACGCTTGAGAGCTTACCGAACGGACAGCCGTTAAGTAACCGCACGAATATTGTACTGTCCAGGGATCCGAAGTACAGTGTACGGGGGGCAATAGTGCGGCATTCGATGGAAGAATGCCTGCAGACTCTGCGGGAGTATGATACGGATGATGTGTATATTATCGGCGGGGAGAGCCTTTACAGAGGGCTGCTTCCATACTGCAAGGTGGCGCATGTCACACGGATTGATCATACATTTGAAGCAGATACGTTTTTTCCAAATCTGGATGAAGATCCGGAGTGGGTTCAGACGGCGGACAGCGAGGAACAGACTTATTTTGATCTGGAATATGAGTTTTGCCGTTATGAGCGAGTGCGCGGACTGCGCTGTGTTTAAATTGGTAATAAAATCTTCATCGAATTTTAATAAATGAATTGACATCATTTAGAAAATGTTAGATAATACACGGTAGGGGATTAGAATTTTAACGGAAGGATGGTATTCATCATGAATATTCGAATCGAAAAAACAACCAATCCAAAACCGTTGCCAGCAGACGATAATCCGTTGACATTCGGTACCATTTTTACAGATCATATGTTTATTATGAACTATGAGAGCGGTAAGGGGTGGCATGACGCCAGAATTGTCCCGTATCAGCCCATTTCTCTGGATCCTTCCTCGATGGTGTTTCACTATGGGCAGGAGATGTTTGAAGGGCTGAAAGCCTATCGTGCAGAGGACGGCCGGATCCTGTTGTTTCGTCCGGACAAGAACATTGAGCGGGCCAATAATACCAACCGAAGAATTTGTATACCGGAAATTGATCCGGCAGATTTTCTTCAGGCGCTGAAAGAAATTGTGAAAATTGATCAGGCATGGATACCGAAGCGGCCTGGGACGTCGTTGTATATCCGTCCGTTTATTATTGCGACGGATCCGTTTTTAGGCGTTCGCCCGTCGGATACATATCTGTTTATGATTATTCTTTCCCCTGTGGGGCCGTACTATCCGGAAGGCCTCGATCCGGTTAAGATCTGGATTGAGGACGAGTATGTCCGCGCAGTGAGAGGCGGAATCGGAGAGGCCAAGACGGGCGGCAATTACGTGGCCAGTCTCGCTTCCCAGGTAAAAGCTCATGACGAGGGGTACAGTCAGGTTCTCTGGCTTGACGGTGTGGAGCGCCGGTATATCGAAGAAGTCGGCGCAATGAATATTTTCTTTAAAATTAACGGCACGGTTGTCACGCCGATGTTAAATGGCAGTATTTTGCCGGGCGTTACGAGAGATTCGTGTATACAGCTGTGCAGACAGTGGGGTCTGCCTGTCGAGGAGCGCCGTATATCAGTGGACGAGCTGTTTGAGGCGGCTGAGAACGGGACGCTTGAGGAATGTTGGGGAAGCGGCACGGCAGCAGTCATCTCTCCGGTCGGACATCTTCGTTGGGAGAATGAGGTCGTTCAGATCCAGGACGGCGGAATCGGGCCGGTCAGCCAGAAGCTGTATGATACGGTAACCGGCATACAGTTGGGCCGGGTAGAAGGACCGGAAGGTTGGGTTGTAGAAGTAAAATGATTTTTTGGCAAAGGGTGATGAAAGAAACATGAAGAAATTTGTAGCCGTGTTGTGTACAGCTGCGACATTCGGAATGTCAGTGCTGACCGCATTCGGAGCGACGGACAGTTCTACTGCTGAACAGATTCAGAAGGCACAGAGTGAGAAAGCGGCGACCGAGCAGGAAATTTCCAACGCACAAAATACCAAAAATGCGCTTGAAACTGACCGAGTACAGTTGGAGGGCTATCTCGGGGAGCTTGACCAGAAGCTCCTTGAGCTGAGCGGCAGTATCAGCGATTTAGAGTCAAAGATTCAGGAAAAGGAACAAAAGATTACCGAACTTCAGGCGGATCTGGAGCAGGCGAAGCAGGACATGGATGCGCAGTATGACGATATGAAAAAGCGGATCCAGTATATGTACGAAAAAGGTACGCAGGGTTTTTACAGCGCTCTGGCAGGAGCGGACACACTTGGCGATATAATCAGTAAGACCGAGTATATTACGAGCATGTCCAAGTATGACCGGCAAATGTTAGAGAAGTATCAGGAATTGTACGAACGTATTTCCAGTGATGAGAAAGCGCTTGAGAGTGAGCAGAGCAGTCTGACCGAGATGCAGGCTTCTATGGAGACGCAGAAGGCCGAACTGGAGCAGGTTATCGCTACGACACAGGCCGAGCTGAATCAGCACAATGATGAGATTGCAGCGGCGCAGCAGCAGATTGCGGAATACGAAGCGCAGCTTAGTGAACAGGAACAGCGGCTTGCTAACCTGGAGGCAATTCAGGCGGCCGAAGCGATTGCAGACAGCTCCTCAGAAGTCGTTGCGACGGCCAATAAGGCCAAGACGATTGCACAGGGACTGGCGGATAAAATGAGTCAGTTGGGGCTTAGTACATCTGCTCCGGTGTCCACGACAGACATTACGGTTACATACGGAGAGCCTTATGCGGCGACACAGAGTGATCTTGTTCTGTTGGCAACGCTTATTTATGTGGAGGCGGGCGCAGAGCCGTTTGAGGGCAAAATTGCTGTCGGCGCGTGTGTTATGAACCGTGTAAGAAGCTCGGAGTTTCCGAATACGATTCTCGGTGTTATCTATGATCCGGGGCAGTTTACACCGGTGACCACAGGAAAATTTGCGGAAGCTCTGGCAACGGGCGTGCCTGATTCCTGTTATGAGGCGGCGCAGATGGCGCTCGACGGATATAACAATATCGGAGATTATCTGTATTTCCGTACGCCGAATGGCCGTGTCAGCGGACTTCAGATTGGCGGGCATATTTTCCATGACGGACATGTGTTCTGATAATTGATATAAGATCAAAAAAAGCGGATGAGAAACCTAATGGTTTCCCATCCGTTTTTTAATTGTAGTCAACGCAGGCTGCCGCCGGAAAATTTAGGCCACATGGTGCATAGCATCGTCACAAAGCATGCGGTTCCCCCAATCAGGTTGGAAATCGGTTCGGCAAGAAAAACGCCGTGAACGCCGAGATTTCCGATATATGGAAGCAGCAGCGTCAGAGGTACGACGATGATTGCTTTGCGCAGAAGAGAAAAGAAAATGGCCTGTTTTGCTTTTCCCAATCCGGTGAACACCGACTGTCCCGAAAACTGCAGGGACATAAAACAAAAGCCGAAAAAATAGATGCGTATTGCGTGTGTTCCAATTTCCAATAGTTCGCCGCTGCCGTCAAACAGGAGGATCAAAAATTGAGGAGCGATCATCGTGAGTATCCAGGCAATGGTCGTATAGCCGATACTGATCAGCGACATGACCTTGATGCAGCTTTTGACCCGACTGTATTTGTTTGCTCCGTAGTTATAGCCGAGAACCGGCTGAGCACCCTGCGTTAGTCCGTTTACGGGTATGCTTAATATTTCCCGTATGGAATTGATGATGGTCATGACTCCGACATAGGGATCTCCTCCGAATTTTTGAAGAGAAACATTGCACACAATCTGCACCATACAGTTTGTAGCCTGCATGATAAAGCCGGATAATCCGAGTGACAAAATCTGACGGATAAGCGGAAACTTTAAATTCATACAGCAGCGCCGCAATTTTAACAGTGTACGGGATCCGGTCAGAAATCGCAGCACCCAGATCGCCGAGATCAGCTGTGAGATGACAGTGGCGATCGCGGCGCCTTTTACGCCGAGCTGAAAGACAAAAATAAACAGCGGATCTAAAATCAGATTTAGAATAGCGCCGATGATCACCGTGGCCATGCCGAATCCGACAAAGCCCTGACAATTTATAAATCCGTTCATACCAAGTGTAATCATCACAAATATATTTCCGAGAAGATAAATGGAAAGATAGTCGTTGGCGTACGGGAATGTTGCGTCGCTTGCACCTAATAAATAAAGCAGGGGTTTTTTTGTCAGCAGGCCGATCACGGTCAGAACGAGTCCGGTCAGCAGCAAAAGCGCAAAGGAATTTCCGATAATTTCCTCCGCGTCGCGATTTTTTTGTTTGCCGCGCGCAATGGAGCACAGCGGAGTGCTGCCGGTACTGATCAGATAAGAAAATGCGGTGACTACGGTAATAATCGGAAAAGTGACGCCAATTCCGGTCAGTGCGTCCGAATTAGCGTGCGAGATTCTTCCGATATAAATGCGGTCGACAATATTATAGAGGACACTGATGAATTGTCCAATCATGAGCGGTATCGACAGCTTTAAAATGGTCTGGGGAATACTGCCCGAAGAAAAATCATGATTATTGTGACGATCCGGTTCATGAAGTTTTTGAAGCAGTTGCATCATAGTGCGATCTACTCTCCAATCTTAGGCATATCGTTGATCCCTGGCATAAGTCGTGCGAAGGGCAGAAAAATTATTGCCGGTAGTTCGCCAGAAAGTCCGAAAGCTTCTCGGTAGCCTGCCTAAGCTGACAAAGCTCCGGGAGATATACAATGCGGAAATGGTCCGGCTGCCCCCAGTTAAAGCCTCTTCCATGGGTAAATAATACATGTTTTTCGCGAAGAAAATCCAGTACAAACTGTTCATCGTCCATAATATGAAATTTTTTCGTGTCAATGCGCGGAAAGATGTAAAATGCAGCCTTTGGTTTGACGGCAGATAAACCGGGAATATCATTGATTGCACGGTATATGTATTCACGCTGTTCGTAAATGCGTCCGCCGGGCTGCAAATGATCCTGAGCGTTTTTGGCATGCTTTAAGGCAGTCTGGATGACAGACTGTGCAGGCACATTGGAGCAAAGGCGCATGTTGGAGAGCATATCCAGGCCCTCAATGTAGCCCTTGGCTCGGTCTTTGGCACCGCTCAATACCATCCAACCGCACCGGAATCCGGCAATCATATGCGATTTGGAAAGTCCGTTCAGGGTAATGCAAAACAGATCCGGGGCGAGGGCGGCGATGGACGTATGTTCAATGCCGTCGAGCGTCAGCCGGTCGTAAATTTCGTCTGAGAATAAAATCAATTCGTGTTCTCTCGCCAGGTTGGCAATTTGCTCCAGAACTTCACGCGGGTAGACAGCTCCGGTCGGATTGTTCGGATTGATAATGACAATGGCTTTCGTTTTATCAGTGATTTTTCTGCGCATATCTTCGATGTCGGGATACCAGTCCGACTGTTCGTCGCATGTGTAATGAACCGCTTTTCCGCCGGCCAGCGTGACACAGCCGGTCCACAAAGGATAATCAGGCGAGGGAACGAGAATTTCATCGCCGTTGTCAATCAGGCCCTGCGTGACCATATTAATCAGTTCACTGACGCCGTTTCCGGTGTAAATATCGCGCAGAGAAACATTCGGTATTTGTTTTGTCTTTGTATATTCCAGTATCGCTTCGCGTGCCGAGGCAATTCCGTGCGAATCGGAATATCCCTGCGTATCTTCCAGTGTCTGCATCATTTCATGTAAAATTTCTTTCGGCGCGCGGAAGCCAAAAGGAGCCGGATTGCCGATATTTAATTTCAGCACGTCGATGCCCTGTTCAATCATATCATTTGCCGCGTCCAAAACCGGCCCGCGGACGTCATAGCATACCTCGTCCAGTTTTGTTGATTTGTGAAATGTTCTCATAATTCCTCCAAAGTACTTGTTGTATATCAATTAGATGCTGTTTCTATAACATATAATTTTATCATTTTACAGGAAAAAAACAAGAGTAAGATTTATTCTCGAGAGATACAGGCACGGCATGTACAAGGAGGAGGCATATTCTTTCTTCGTTTACATATATTGAACAAAAGAGGTGGTGGACAGGTGATGGGGACAGCAGTTTATGAGGATGTGTTAAAGATTTTTCCGGTGTCCGTCAGAGCGCTCTTTAAAAACGCGGCGTTTCAGTATGAACAACTGCAGGAAATTCGAATGAGAAGCGGCCGGCCGCTCTGTGTGCGCTATCAGGGCCGGGAGTGTTTTCTGACCGCCGCCGGAGAACGGACAAACTGCGTCAGGGACGCTTTTTGTGTGAATGACCGGCAGCTGCAGGAGACGCTGCAGCTTGCGAGCGGATATTCACTCTATTCTTATGAAGAAGAAATCCGACAGGGTTATTTTACGATACGTGGAGGGCACCGCATTGGGGTCGCCGGAAAAGTGATTGTGGAAGGGGGAACAATCCGGGGAATACGGTACATCACATGTATGAATATACGTCTCTCGCATCAGGTGCGCGGATGTGCGGCGCCCGTTTTGCCGTATCTGCTTGATCGTAACGGCCGGCTGTATCATACGCTGATCTTATCGCCGCCCCGCTGCGGGAAAACAACATTGTTGAGAGACTTAATACGCCTGCTCTCTTACGGAAGCGGCGATGCGCCGGGGCGGACGGTCGGAGTAGTGGATGAGCGTTCGGAAATTGCAGGCTGTTATATGGGAGTGCCGCAAAATGATCTCGGCATCCGCACGGACGTTCTCGATTGCTGTCCGAAGGCGGAGGGGATGATGCTGCTGATTCGCACAATGTCGCCGGAGATTGTGGCAGTGGACGAGATTGGAAGCGCTGCGGACGCAGAGGCCATTGAATCCGCGATCCACTGCGGATGCAGAGTTCTCGCGACAGCCCACGCGGAAAATCTGGAAGAAATTCAGAGGAAACCGATTATGAGCGCTTGTTTAAGCAACCGGCTTTTTGAAAGGTTTGTCATCCTGCAGCCTGCGGCCTGCGGCAGGGTACGGGAAATTTTAAACGAGGAGGGGGAGCGCTTATGCTGAAAATATTCGGAGCCTTGTTAATCTGCGTAAGCAGCACGCTGATCGGCGTAGAACTTGTGCGGGAGATGAGGCAGCGAGTTCAGGCGCTGAAAGAAATAAAGAAAATGTTGTTATTAATCAGGGGAGAAATTCAGTTTGCGGCAACTGGCCTTACGGATTTATTTTTGGAAATGGGCGGGAAAATGGAGCATCCGTTAGATGAACTGGCTTGTCAGGTTGGGCGGAAACTGTCGGAACAGGACGGGACTTCGTTTGCGCAGGTATGGGAGGCGGAATTTTGCGATGGACTGCGAAAGCAAGTGACTGCGCTGACGAAAGAAGATATACAGTGTCTGGAAGGAATTGGCGAGTTATCCGGCACGCCGGATCGTGCAATGCAGCTTGGGACGATTGATTTATATTTAGAACGGTTAGAACCCAGAATTCAGGAGGCCGCCGACGCGGTGATTTCGAAAGCAAAAATGTATCATTGCGTCGGGGCAATGTGCGGGGTGCTGCTTGTGCTGTTGCTGATCTGACGGGAACAATGCGCTATAGTCTGAAAGGCGGAAGGGAGGAAGTATGGGAGTCAGTCTGATTTTTAAAATTGCGGCGGTTGGTATTCTGGTGTCTGTGCTCGGTCAGGTGTTAAAGCACAGCGGCAGAGAGGACCAGGCTTTTCTGGCGAGTCTTGCAGGACTGTTGCTTGTTCTATTTTGGATTTTACCATATATCAATGAATTGTTTGAGACAATCCAGACGATGTTCTCACTGTGAGACGGCGGTTGTGTGCGAGGTGGACAAAGGGGGCAGATTATGGAGATTGTAAAAGTAGCGGTGATTGGCATTGCAGGGGTCGTTCTCGCAGTGCAGCTCAAGGAGCAGAAGAGCTCAGTGGCTCTGTACCTTTCGCTCGCTGTGGTGCTTTTCATTTCGTTTTATTGTCTGAGCCGCCTGGATACGGTGCTCGAGTTATTTTATAAAGTGCAGGATCTGATGCCGATTCCAAGTGTCTATCTATCTGCGCTGCTGAAAATGTTAGGGATTACCTATGTCGCGGATTTTGCAGCGGGAATCTGCAAGGACGCCGGCCATGCTGCGATTGCGCACCAGATTACCATTTTTGGCAAGCTTTCCATTTTCGCCATCAGTATGCCGGTTCTGTTGGCTCTTCTCGATACGGTGGAGGAGCTTTTGTAGGGGGGATCATATTGTGCCGAACATGCAGTGCAGACGTCTGATTGTTTGTATTCTGACTATATTGCTGGGGATCTTTCCGGCGGCGTTCTGTGCGGCTGCCGAGCAGAACGGCGGGGACATGTCAGAGGAATGGTTTTCGGTAGATTATACGGATATTGAAGAAGAGTTGGACTCGCTGTTTGAAAAGGATGTTTCTTTCGAGGAACTGGTGCGCCGGCTTACATCAGGAGAGGTGTCTTTTGACTGGGAGTTTGTGAAACAACTTCTTCGCACAACACTTTTGGAGCCGTTTGCAAATGCGAAAGACGTATTTTTACAGATTTTACTGATTGCGGCTATTTCTGCCGTGTTTACCATTTCTGTATCTGTATTTGGAAGCGATCAGGCGTCCGATGTCAGCTTTTACGTGGTTTTTTTGCTTCTGGTTGTTCTTTTAGCGCGCTCCTTCATGGAGGCGGGTGCTATTTTGGAGACGGCGGTTACCAATGTATTGGAATTTTGCCGCGTGGTCATGCCGACATATATGCTTGTCGTGGCGATGGCGGGCGGAGCCTCGACTGCCGTCGTCTTTTATGAATTCTTTTTGTTTTTAGCTTTTGCGGTGGAGTGGCTGATTTTACATATTTTGCTGCCAATGATTTATATCTATGTCGTTATGGGTATGATCAACCAACTGTCGAAGGAGGATTTATTTTCCAAAATGGCAGATTTGATAAAAACGCTGATCAGCTGGAGCTTAAAAACGATTCTTGGACTGGTCATTGGTTTTCAGATCATTCAGGGGTTGCTGACTCCGTTTATTGACCGCTTTAAGTCGGCGTCTATTCACAAAGCGCTGCAGGCGATTCCGGGAGTGGGCGGTGCGATGGGAGGCGCTACGGAATTGGTAATCGGTTCCGGTATTTTAATTAAAAATGGCATCGGTACGGCCGCCTTGCTGTTTTTGTCGGCGATCTGCATTGTCCCGCTCGCGATGTTAGCGCTTTATGCTATTGTATATCAGCTTTCACGCGCGCTGATGCAGCCAATCGCCGATGAGCGCATCGGAAAATGTGTGGAATGTGTGCAAGAGGGTTCCTGGCTGCTTGTGCGGACGATGCTCGTGACCGGCGTATTGTTTTTTCTGACAATCGCTGTGCTGACCGCATCTACAAACGGGGGGATGAGCTGATGGACGCTGTGCTGTCGTGGACAAAGGCCATTATTGTCTATATGATTTTTGTATCGGCGCTTACGCATTTGCTGCCCTCAGACAGCTATAAAAAGTATCTGCGGTTTATTTCCGGACTGATTCTGGTGGTCGTGGTCATGCGCCCGGCGGTATCGTTATTTGCAGGAGGGGATATACTGGATGAGCTTTATGAGCGGGCGTCGGTCTGGCAGTCGAAGGCGGAGCGCGAAAATATTCTGTCGTCTGTGGAGGAGGCGCAGGAGGAGAGCGTGATCCGTGCATATGAGCTTGAGATCATGGAACAGATCAAACAGTCCCTTCAGGAAAAAGGTTATACGGTGCAGTCGGTCACCGTGCATATGAATCGCGAGGAAATTGTGGACATCGGATTAGTCTTATGCCTGGGAAAACTGCAACAGGGGGAGAGGGATCATACCGCTGAAGAGGACGCTGTGCGGGAGTATGTTGCCGCGCTGTACCAGGTGGAGGCTTCGGTCATTGACGTCCGAATACAAGATGTCTGAGGGTAAAGGAGTGCAGGCAGACAATGAAAATTGGGGCAATTAAAAAAGAATATTTGGTCGCTGCGCTGTTGATTGGGGTGTTGTGTATGATCATTGTCTGGCCGGCCGGGGATGATCGTTCATCGGAAAAGACGACGGATGAAAATACGGCGGAAACGGTGATAGCATCGTCTGTAGAAACGGCGGAGGAGGAACTCGAGGAGCGGCTTGAGCAAATGCTAGGAAATATTTCGGGCGTCGGTCAGGCTAAGGTATTTATTACATGGAAGTCAACACGGGAAAAAGTGGTCGAGAAAGATGTGACTAGTTCTCAGAGCGGCGATGAAGATCAGACGCAGTCTGATACACAGGAGGAGACAGTATTTGAGGACACAGAAAACGGCAGCAGCCCGTATGTCGTAAAAGAGCTTTCGCCGGTTGTAAAGGGTGTTTTGGTCGTCTGTGAAGGCGGCGATGATCCGGTGGTTGTTCAAAATATATCCGAGTCCATTATGGCATTATTCTCCATTGAGTCGCATAAAATCAAGGTAGTAAGAATGAAAGAGGGTTGAGGATGAAGAAGGTGTTTAGGCGGAACCAGATAATCATTACGACATTGGCGGTGATGATTGCGATTGCCGGTTATCTCAATTTTGCGGGCGGCGAGATGAACAATCAGGAAGCGACAACCGTCAGCGATAATGCGGTACAGGAGGGCGCAAGCGATTTGTTGGATTTGTCAGAGGAGGATATTGAGGCACAGAATGTTGCGGATGCAAATCTGGAAGAAATCCTCGTGGCCAATGAGGAGGAAGGAGACGAACTGCCGGTTATTGACGAAACTGCGTCCGCGGCGCCGGACGGCAGTGCGACTGCAGCGCCGAGTACAGCTCCGCTGACTTCTGAGGAAGCGCAGAAGGCATCTGAAATCCTGGAAGAGAATACCAGTCCGGGGGAGGCTGTTTTGACGACAACCGGCGTAGTAGCCACAGCCAGACTCAACCGGGAGCAGGTGCGCTCCAAAAATCAGGAGCTGCTGCAGCAGATTATTGATAATTCGGCGCTGACTTCCGAGCAAAAAGAGGAAGCGGTTTCGAGCATGGTACAGCTGACGCAGAATGCGGAACTGGAAGCGGCTACGGAATCGCTCCTGGCGGCAAAAGGGTTTACGGACGTTTTGGTCAGCATTACGGATACGTCCGTGGACGTGGTTGTCAATGAGGCAGATTTAACGGACGCCAAGCGGGCGCAGATTGAGGACATTGTCAAGCGGAAAACGGGAAGCGAAGGATCCAATATTGTCATCATGCCGGTTCAGGAAGAGCAATAACGGCGAAAAAAGAGTGCGTAGTCTGTTCGGACGACACAGGCTGCTCACTCTTTTTTGGCATTAAAAACCGTTTACATCATTTGCAGTTATGGTATAATGAGCCTTGCGGCGGTCTGCGCTTGCGCAGGATCGGCATAAGGCGAAAAACTAATCGAGACGTCAGTCGAGATGGCATTATATAGACATGCATTTGGCCGGCAATTTTTAGCTGCCGGATGAATGTCTGCAATGAGACTGGTAATTTTTGTAGTGGAGGATGGCTG
>CALWPC010000002.1 GCA_944383325.1 uncultured Lachnospiraceae bacterium
CATGGCTTGGCGCTGGCGAGACAGCTGCATATCCTCGGCGCATATTGGGGGATCTTGCTGATGAGTCTGCATCTGGGCCTGCACTGGGATATGATTCTGGGCATGGCGCGTAACCGCGTGAACATCAAAGGGACTTCAAAAACGAGAACGGCATTTTGTTTCTGCGCAGGGCTGATCATCGCCGGATACGGCGCATTTGTATTTGTAAATCGGGATTTCCCCACTTATCTGTTTCTGCGCAGTGAATTTGTATTTCTTGATTACAGCGAACCGGCGGTTTCTTTTTATCGGGACTACTTGGCGCTGGCGGGACTTGGTATTTTTATAGCGCATTATATTTCCAAGTTGCTTCGGAAATGTTCGGGAGGCAAGGAAAGGAAACGGATGTTATAGGAAAGGGGCATTCTGCTGATATTGAGCAGAATGTCCTTTTTCAATCGGCAGAAATGAACCATTTTTTTCATTTCTCCAAATTACGAAAACTTAATTTCATTTTTACACAACCTTGGTCGATGGAAATTGTTTTATTTTGTACAATACATGTGCAAAGTAAAGAAATCGTAATCAAGTATGGGAGGATGAAAAAATGGAATTTGCAAAAAGACAGACGGCAACGCAGTCGCAAAAATTGATGATTTTTGTGTTGAGCATGGCGCTGTATGGTCTGGCAACGCTGTTTACGGAATTGATTCCGAGTTTTCAGGCGGGAATTGTAGAATTTTCTGTTGAGTTTTTTCTGTTCATTCCGTTGTCGTTGGCAATGTTGTTTGATCCGCTGTCAGCGGCATTGGGTGCAGCGACGGGAGAACTGGTATTCAGCGAGATTATGTTAGGACAGTTCGGAGGACTCGGTGAACTGGAAAAGTTTTTGACGGTGACGATCGGCGTCTATCTTGCAGGACGGATGGTGAGCGATCCGAGAAACCGACGGATGGTTGGCATTGCGGCGTTCACCGGCACCGGACTGCAGCTGCTGATGAGTATGTTGGTAGATATTTTTAAGGTGCAGTTTGCTGTGGAAGATTTTGAGGCGGTAGCCGGATTGCCGGAAAGTGTCTTCGCAACAGAAGGCTTTGCATTTTTGAATGACCTGTTGTTTTCGGGTGTTTTATTCTGTCTGTTGCCGACGCTGTATCTGGTGCCAAAATTATATGGAAAAATTGAGCCATTGTTAGGCATGCGTCCGCGGGACGGGAAAACGGGATTCGGAGGAGTGAATGTAAAAATTGTTGTCGGCGCCTGCGTTGCTTTTGCAGCGGCAGCCGGAGCGGAATTGCTGGCCACAAGCGGAATATCGCTGTTTGAATGGGAGGCCGGTTGGGCCGGGAGCAGCACGGCGTTGGCCGTCGGTATGGTTGCAGCCGCAGTGATTGTGGTTATTGCGCTGCTCGTATTAAAAGCCAGGGCTGAAAAGGGAGAAACGGTGCAGAAATGAACATTATTGAGATAGAAAATTTGACCTTTTCCTATCCGGCCGCAGGAAAACCCATTTTGAACAATATATCGCTTCAAGTGGAACGGGGAGACTTCCTGGCAATCGTTGGAAACAACGGCTGCGGGAAGTCCACTTTTTGCAAGGTGTTAAACGGATTAATTCCTCATTTTATCAGCGGCGATTTTGAGGGAAAGGTGCTTGTGGATGGTCTGAATACGCTAGAGTCCGATGTGGGAACATTGGCATGTAAGGCGGGATATGTGTATCAGGATTTTGAAAATCAGATTGTCCGTCCGACTGTATTGGACGACGCCTCATTTGCATGTTTAAATTATGCAATGCCGGATTACCGTGAGCGTGGCAAGGAAGCGCTTACGCTCTGCGGACTGTACGGAAGAGAGGACGACTATATCTGTCAGCTTTCCGGCGGCCAGACCCATTTGCTTGCTCTGGCCGGCGCAGTGTCTCTGCGCCCGGATATACTCATTCTTGACGAGCCTATTGCACAGCTGGATCCCGGCCATGCGGACAGAATTTACGGCGTGCTGCGCACACTCAATGAAAAACATGGAAAGACCATTATTGTGATTGAGCATCATACGGAATATATTGCAGACTATTGTAAGCATGTAATGCTGATGCGGGAAGGCGGCGTGGCGTGGAAGTTGCCTGTCAGGGAAGCTCTGAGGAGAGTGGAGGAACTACGGGAGTGCAATATTTTTCCTCCTCAGGTGACACTGGCGGCTCATCAGATGCAAAGAGAAAAGCGCATACCGGCGCAGCGTCCTCTGCCGACTACGGTGCAGGAGGGCAAAGAGGCGTTTTGTCATCTTTCTTATCATGCCGCGGCACGCAGAGACAAAGTGCGGCAGACGGCAGGGAAAGCGGTAGTTTCATTTGAACATGTATCCGTTTCGTATCGATCTGTCAAAGGGACTGACAGAGTCGTGTTTGACGGACTGGATTTGGAGATTTGCAGGGGAGATCGCCTTGCACTGATTGGATCCAACGGGGCCGGAAAATCCACCATGATGAAGCTGATGGTGGGACTGTTGAGGCCGGAAACCGGAACAGTGATGTTGGACGGGGAAGATGTGAGAAAGCAAAAGCCGGAGGAGCTGTCGCAGAAAATTTCACTGGTGTATCAAAATCCGGAAGAAATGTTTATTAAAGATACCGTGGCTGCTGATATTGCTTATGCCATGCAGGCGCGCAACATAAAAGACTACACGAAGCGCACAGAGCGCCTTTTGGATCGCTTTCATCTGACGGATTTCAAAGACCGGGACGGACGGCTGCTGTCAGGGGGACAGATGCGCCGGGCAAGTCTTGCGATCGGAGTGGCGCTTCATCCCGGTATTTTGCTTTTGGATGAGCCGACAGCGAATCTGGATATAGCGACGAGAAAAGAAATTATGCGTACTCTTTCCGAAATGGAAGAAATCACGGAAACGGTCGTGATCGCTACGCATGACATGCAGCTAGTCTGTGAGTGGGCAAATCGCATCGTCGTGCTCTGCGGGGGAAAGGTCATCGCCGATGGGACGAGAGATGAGATTTTTAAAGACCGGACGGTCGCCAAGACGGCAGGAATCCGGCCGCCGGAAATTTTCTCTATGGGTCAGGTTTTGGATAACCGGGCTCTCTGTTATACGGTGGATGAATTTTTGCAAGGGTTCAGGGAGGTGTGAGTATAAACATGAAAACGAAAAAGAAGCTTTCAGAGACAATTTATGATAAATTTTCGATTGATTTTCTCCGAAACCAGGTGTTGAAAAATGCGTATGGCAATGACGATACGGTGATTGCAAAACTCGATCCGAGAATTTTGCTCGTATGGTATTTGTTCATAGGACTTGTCCCATGGTTTGTTGATGACATCTGGTTTTTGATGGCTTGTTTTTTACTGGTCATGGTGACGACAAAGCTCGCCCGCGTAGCGGGTTTGGTGTTGCTGCTTTTTGTTGTGGGCGTATTTACGCAGACCGGATATTTATTTGTTGTTTCTCTTTTCTTCGGTGGAGATGCTTCGACGGTCATACCGCTTTTGATTCTCACGCTGAAAGTGGCGACCTGTTCGCTTGCGTCGATTACCGTTTTTTCCGGTTTGGATCCGGATCGCCTCTCGAATGGGTTAATGTGGTACGGATGTCCGGAGAGACTTTCTTTTTCCATTTCCTATGCCTACCGGATATTGCCCATGTTGATGGAAGAATTTCAGAATATTTTGCTGTCTTATCGGCTGCGCGGCAATCCTCCGGCTTCGGGTACATTGGTTGGGAATGTCCGCTATCTGTGTTACCAAGTGAACATAGTGATGCATTCCTTTTATCCGCTGATGCTCAATACAGCGAAACGATCCCGCACGACCGTAGAGGCGTTGGAAATCAAAGGGTATCGGTACGCTGCTGTGAACAGGGAAGTGAAAAAAATGAAACTGTCTACTCTGAAAGTGACTTACACTGATCTGTTGTTTTTGGCGGTTTCTTTTTTATGGATTGCATTGTCTGTTCTGGCATCGGCATTGTTTTAAGAAAAGAGGGGTTTCATTGAAAATAGATTTTCATACGCACGGCAAACTGGCAAAAAAACTGCCATTTTCCGTGCCCTATACTGATTGGTTGTTTGGGGAGGCAAAACGTGCCGGACTGGATGCGATCTGTTTAACCGAACATTTTAACACGCTGCAGTTTGAGGATCTATACCGATACTTGTCCAATCACTGTGAGCGTGACAAAGATTCTTTCCTGTCAAAAAATGGTCTGCGAATTTTTGCCGGAATGGAGACGGATATTGCCGAGGGAGGGCATATTCTTTCTCTGGGTGCGCCGGAGTCAATTCTGGAACTGAACCGGCGTTTAGAACCGAACAAGACGCCGGATACATTTCTGTCGTTTGACAGGTTGATGGATTTGTTTGAGGAATATGGCGTGCTTGTGGGCGCGGCGCATCCATATCGAGTGGGGGGACATATTCCGGAACTGTTCGGGGAGCAGTTGGCGCGCGTTCACTTTGTGGATTTGAACGGAAAAGACATGGCGGAACATGCGGAGCGGACGAAGCGGCTGACAATGGAACTGGGCAGGAAAATCAATAAACCGGTTGTGGCCGGGAGCGACACCCATCAGGCGGTGCAGTATGGGTGTATTTATACAACTTTTGAGCAGGAAATGAAAACCATTCATGAATTGTATGTTCAGATGAGTCAAGGCAACTACGAAATTAACATTGCGGAACAGGCCGCCTTTCAGGTCAGGACAGCCGGAATATTAAAACGAGCGTTAAAGGAAATTCATGCCCTCGGCGGAGATTATGTGGACGTACTTATTTGTCATTGATAACAGCAGGGAGGAAGCGGAAGATGCAGCTGCAGCTGCCGGATATGCCAAAACAGATTACCAAATCGGAATCAAAGATTTTGGATTATATTTTTACACATACGGAAGAGTTTCTCTTTTCCCCGATCAGTACCATCAGCAGGAAACTGAATGTGTCGATGGCGACAATTTCCCGTTTTGTACGTCATGTAGGATGTCAGGACTATAAGGAATTAAAAAAGCTTGTCATTGAGCAAACGGCGTCGGAAGGGCCGGCCGCAAAAATGGCGGCGACGCTGAGTGAGGATGTGGAATTTACTCTGGAATTATGGTTTTTGCAGCAGCAAAAATGTTTGCAGAATACGTTGGACGGGCTCGACCGGAAGGCCTTTCAAAAAGCGGTATGCGCGGTAATCAGCGCCCGCCGTGTGTTTATTCACGCTAAAAGTGCATCGTTATCGCTCGGGCAGCTTCTGTTTTATCGTCTGCGGCGTCTGGGAGTGGAGGTAATATTACTGCCGTCCGGGGGATCGGAGGTGCTGGAGGGACTGGCCCAGGTACAGTCCGGCGATATGGTCATGATGTTTAGTTTTTCTAAAGTGTCGACAGAGGGAACGATGATTCTTCAGCATCAAAAAGAGATTGGATACCGTACAGTTGCTTTTTGCAGTCGCTCCTTTATTCCCGAGGAGGAGAAAGCAGATATACAACTGTATGTCTGTCGGGGAGAACCGCAGGAATATCATTCGATGACTGCGGCAGCAGCGGTTGTGGATGCGCTTGTGGTGGCAGTGTCGGAACAGATGGGCGTGGAATCCGCCAGAAGACTTTCACGCCTTCACCGTTTGAAGAAGAAGTATACGCCGGACGGGTCATTTTAAATCCGCAGGTCTGTGTTGCAATACATGGGAGAAGCATGTATAATGGGGCGTAAGACGGCGCTATCAAGGGACAGAGCGCAGAACCGGGAGGCGATTATGCGGTTTGTTATTGAACATTTAAAAAAGAGTTTTGAGAACAAGGAAGTGCTAAGTGACATTTCCTTTACGTTTGAAAGTGGAAAAATATATGGACTGCTCGGACGTAACGGCGCGGGAAAAACGACGCTGTTTAACTGTCTGAACCGAGATCTTCGGACGGACGGAGGACGTTTTTTTCTGGAAGAGCAGGGGGAACGCCGCGACGTCCGTGCGGAGGACATCGGATATGTCCTGTCTACTCCGGAAGTGCCGGAATTTCTGACAGCGCGCGAATTTTTACAATTTTTTATCGATATTAACGGTTCTTCTGAGGGAGCGAACCGACCCATTGACGACTATTTTGACGTCATGAGTATTTCGCAGGACGATCGGGACAAATTGCTGAAAGATTATTCTCACGGTATGAAAAATAAAATGCAGATGCTGATTCATCTCATTGCACAGCCCAACATTTTGCTGCTCGACGAGCCGCTGACTTCGCTTGACGTGGTGGTGGCAGAAGAGATGAAACAGTTGCTGAGATCGCTGAAGCGGGACCGGATCACGATTTTCTCTACTCATATTTTGGATTTGGCGTTGGATTTGTGCGATGAAATTATTTTGCTGCACAACGGAGAGTTGGAGATTGTAGATCAGTCTAATCTTGACAATGCAAAATTCAAGGGAAAGATTATTGATGCTCTGCGGGAGGAACATCATGATTAAAACATTCCGAACAGCATTTCTGCTGAAAAATACATATCGTGTCAACACGATCCTGTATGCCATCAAGCAAATTCCGCTTTTGAACCGGTTATTGCCGCAGGCGATTTATCGCGTGTACGGGTTGAAAATATTCGCTAATATTTTGGCGGTATTGTGGGAACTTGTGTCCATATTTTTAGGAAAAGCGCTCTATTTTGCAACGCTCATATGCGGAGTGGGTGTTCTCTACGAGACGGTGCCGGCGGATGAAGTGTTTGCGCATATATTACTGTTTTTATCTGTAATTGGTTCCTTTATGAATACAGCGATGTTTAATCCGACGCGTGATAAATACTATGCGCTGATTTTGATGCGGATGGACGCCAGGGAGTATGTGCTGACGGATTACGGATATGCAATGCTGAAAGTGGTTGTCGGTTTTTTCCCGTTGTCGGCTCTGTTTGGACTCGGATGTGGGGCGCCGTTTTGGTTTTGCCTGCTGATTCCGTTTGCGGTCGTCGGGTTAAAATTGACGGCTGCGGCGTGCTCTCTGCTCGATTATAAAAGAACAGGGAATGTCCGCAATGAAAATCGGCTTGGAAAAGCGACATGGCTCGTCGTCGGGCTATTGTTGGCTGCGGCGTACGGTCTGCCCGCTGTTGGGATTACGCTTCCCCTTTTGGCCGTTGCAGTGATTTTTGCCGCGGCGATTCTGACCGGCGCGGTCTCTATCGGACTGATTTGGCGCTTTCCCGACTATGGGCTGATGTACCGCCAGTTATTGTCGCAGATGATGCATCAGCTTGATCAGGTGAACCGTCACGTCAGAGAGTCCAGTTACAAAAGCATCTCGGCGGATACGACGATTGTCAGCAGACGCAAAGGATTTGAGTTTCTAAATGAGTTGTTTATCAAACGCCACCGAAGCATTCTTTGGAAACCGGCAGTACGTATTACTTATATCTGTCTGTTTCTTGTTCTTGGCGTACTGCTTGCGTTTTTTCTCCGGCCGGAGTTAAAAAGCGTCGTAAATCGGGTGCTTATGACGTTTTTACCGTATTTTGTCTTTATCATGTATATGATTAACCGCGGCACGGGGTTTACAAGAGCGTTGTTTATTAATTGCGATCACAGCCTTTTAACGTATTCCTTTTATAAGCGACCGGAGATGGTGTTAAAGCTGTTTGCAATCCGGCTTCGGGAAATTATCAAAATTAATCTGTTGCCGGCGCTGACGTTGGGCGCGGGACTTGCCGTGTTGCTGTATGCTTCCGGAGGGACGGATAATTACTGGAATTATGTGATTTTGGTTGTCTCGGTGGCTAGCATGAGCGTGTTTTTCTCTGTTCACTATTTGACGATCTATTATCTTTTACAGCCATACACGGTAAGTACAGAGGTAAAAAGCGGTACGTATCAGCTTGTTCTGAGCGCCACATATCTGGTTTGCTTTTTTTTGATGGAGCTGCGGATGCCGATTTTTGTGTTCGGAATCCTCTGTATTCTGTTTTGTGTTCTCTATTGTATTGTGGCCTGCCTGTTAATTTACCGGTTTGCGCCGAAAACATTTCGCCTGAGGAGGTAGGAGCGCGTAAAATTTGCAGTTCGAGGATGATGAGAGCGGTGCGGGATCGTTTGCTGCAGATGACAATTTTTCAGAAGGCTTTGTTTACGCGCCGGAAACGGCGCGTCCTTTTTTCAGAATGGATTTTGGAATAAAACGGAAAAATGGAATGCACAGATAAAAGAATGGTCAAAATAAGTGCAGAAAACAATTCGCAGAAAACATTTTATGGATGCAACGAAAATGGTTTGGAGGGAACTGTGATGTGGATAGTTTATGCGTTTGGTTCAGCCCTGTTTGCAGGGCTTACCGCTATTTTGGCGAAATGTGGGATCAGAAAGACGGATTCTACGGTGGCGACGGCGATACGAACGATCATTGTGCTGTTTTTTTCGTGGTTCATGGTCTTTCTGACCGGCTCGCAGTCACAGTTAAGTATGATTGACCGCACAACCTGGTTATTTCTCGTGTTGTCCGGTCTGGCAACCGGCGCCTCGTGGCTGTGCTATTTTCGGGCGCTGCAGATCGGAGACATTAATAAGGTGGTGCCGATTGATAAGTCGAGCACGGTCTTGACGATTATTCTGGCTTTTGTGTTTCTGGGTGAGCGCATTTCGCTGCCGAAAGCGATCGGTATCGTACTCATCGCAGCCGGCACGTTTCTTATGATTGAAAAAAAAGAGTCCTCCGGCGTGCAGACGCATGGCAAAAGCTGGCTTCTCTATGCGGTTGGCTCGGCGGTTTTTGCAAGTCTGACCTCGATTCTCGGAAAAATTGGCATTTCCGGTGTAGATTCCAATTTAGGGACGGCCATCCGCACGGGTGTTGTTCTTGTGATGGCATGGATTATGGTTTTTGCTGAGGGGAAACGTCAAAAGGTGAGGGCGGTTTCTGCCGGGGAATTGGGATTTATCTGCCTGTCGGGTCTGGCAACCGGCGCTTCATGGCTGTGCTATTACCGGGCGCTGCATGACGGATTGGCCAGTGTGGTGGTGCCGATTGATAAGCTGAGTATTGTAGTAACCATTATTTTTGCTTATTTTGTGTTTCATGAGCGGCTTTCCCGCAAATCAGCATTCGGTCTGGTTCTCATTGTGGCGGGAACGCTGACAATGCTGATTCCGTAATTTTTTACAGATAGCGCATCGGTTTTTGAATTGGTGAGCTGTCCGGCAGAAGCTGCGCGTGATCAGCCGGCTTGAAAATGTCTGCGGCAGGCATTATAATAAAAGGCAGCGCAGAGGCATGTGCTGAACAAAATACGAAGAGCGTCTGCACAGATATGGGCGGACGGTTAGGGAGGCTTTTCTGTGGAAAATCAGCAAAACACCAGTTTGTTTGAACAGATGCCGGTTCCGAGAGCGGTCGTCAAGTTGGCGGTGCCTACGATTTTAAGCTCTCTCGTCATGGTTCTTTACAATATGGCGGATACTTATTTTGTCGGGATGTTGAATGATCCGATTCAAAATGCGGCGGTTACGCTTGCGGCGCCGCTTTTGCTGGCGTTTAATGCGGTTAATAATCTGTTTGGCGTGGGCAGTTCCAGTATGATGAGCCGGGCGATGGGGAAAAAGGATTATGAGACGGTTCACCGAAGCTCCGCTTTTGGATTTTATTTTTCTGTTCTGTGCGGTATTCTGTTCTCCGCGGCGTTTTTCACGTTTCAGAGGCCGGTGCTCTCCATTCTGGGAGCGGATCACACAACAGTGGACGCAACGATGGCTTATGCCCGGTGGACGGTTACATTCGGGGCGGTGCCGGCAATTTTGAATGTTGTGATGGCATATCTTGTGCGGGCCGAGGGCGCCGCGCTGCACGCGAGCATTGGAACGATGAGCGGGTGTCTGCTGAATATCGTTTTGGATCCGATATTTATTCTTCCGTGGGGATTCAATATGGGGGCGGAAGGGGCCGGACTGGCGACCTTCTTGTCCAACTGTGTGGCGTGTCTTTACTTTTTTGTTTTATTATTTTATAAGCGCGGACGCACAAACGTATGCATACATCCGAAAATGCTTTCTCTTAGCAGGCCGATTGTCGGAGGGATTTGCCTGGTCGGCATTCCGGCGGCTATTCAGAATTTGCTGAATGTGACAAGTATGACGGTGCTCAATAATTTTACGGCTTCCTATGGGTCAGATGCGGTCGCGGCGATGGGAATCACGCAGAAGATTAATATGGTTCCGATGTATATCGCATTAGGACTCTCACAGGGAATCATGCCGCTTGTCAGCTACAATTATGCCAGCGGCAATGTGCAGAGGATGAAGCGCACCGTGTTGTTTGCATCGAAAATCGCAGTTGCATTTTTGGGCGTTATTCTGGTGCTGTATTATCTTGGAGCGCATGTACTGGTTCAGTGCTTTATGCAGAATCAGACGATTGTGGACTATGGGACTCGTTTTCTCAGGGGGTTTTGTCTGGGGCTGCCGTTTCTCGGAATGGATTTTCTGGCTGTCGGCGTTTTTCAGGCGACCGGTATGGGCAGACAGGCGCTGTTGTTTGCTGTCCTGCGGAAGGTGATCTTGGAGATTCCGGCGCTGTTTATTTTAAATAGGTTGTTTTCAGTTTATGGACTGTCGTATGCGCAGTTTGTCACAGAATTGATTCTGGCGACTACGGCGGTTGTCGTTCTGATTCGCCTGTTTCGGCGGTTGGAAGCACAGAGTCAGGCTGCGGGTAGGTAATGAATAAAGGAAAAAATAAAGGAATGAGTTGATATGCAGGTTGTTGATACGTTTGGCCGTTTTGTGGAGCGATACGGAGAGACAGATTCCCGGAAAGCCAGACGGCTTTTGAAAACCGGGTGGGAGATGCAGAGAATGCGGCTGCAGCTGCGTCCGGAGCAGCGTTTGTTTGCGTCCGATAAATTTCAGGCGCGTTTGATGATGGATGCGATGCTGTATCCGCTGAAGCACCCGGATGAGTCGGCGCTTGTCAGCGTGTTTACACCGTGTGAGCTTTTGCAGGAGGTCGGACTGCATCCCTATAATGTGGAGGGATTTTCGTGTTATCTTTCCGCGTCGCATGCGGAGCGGGGATTTTTGCAGCATGCGGAGGGAGAAGGCATTTCAGAGACACTGTGCAGCTACCATAAAACATTTTTGGGAGCTGCACAACGGGGAGTGCTGCCGAAGCCGAGGTGCATTGTCTATACAAACCTTGCGTGCGACGCCAATTTGGTGACTTTTCGGAGATTGTCGGAACTGTACGGAGTCCCCGCTTTTGCCATTGATGTGCCGATGCAGCAAAACGAAGCAAATGTAGCTTACGTGGCGGATACGCTGCGGCAGATGTCGGAATTTCTTCAGAAACATACCGGAAAAACGGTCGATGAAGACCGTTTGCGCAAACGGCTGCGAAGAAGCAAACGGACGCTGGAAAATTTTCAGTCCTTTCAGCGGGCGCGGGCAGATCGTTACATTCCCTCTGATCTTGTCACTCCGCTGTACAGCGGGATGACGCTCAATTTATTGCTAGGAACCCCGGAGGAAGAACAGTATACTCAAATGCTGCTTGACGATGTGGAGAATGCCCCTGCTGCTCAGGGGAAACGGCTTTACTGGATGCATACGATTCCGTTTTGGTCCGAGGCGGTCAGAGAGCAGCTGTGTTTTCGGAAAGAAGCACAGATTGTCGGCTGCGAACTGGCGCAGGTGTGCGAACCGGACTTTGACCCTGAAAAGCCTTATGAGGCAATGGCCAAAAGAATGGTGTATCATGCGCTGAACGGTACGGTCAGCCGAAGAATTGAAGCGGGTATCCGGCATGCAAAAGAAGCCGGAGCGGACGGCGCCGTCTGGTTTTGCCACTGGGGGTGCAAACATACGCTTGGAAGCGCGCGGCTTGCAAAGAAAAAATTTGAGGAGCAGGGGCTTCCGCTGCTGATTTTAGACGGCGACGGATGCGACCGCAGTCATGGCGGCGAAGGACAGACCGCAACCAGGCTCGGCGCTTTTCTGGAAATGATTGGGGGTGCGGTAAATGAATGATCAGGTATATTATGTGTGCAAGTATACGCCTGTTGAGCTTTTAAAGGCGTTTGGGGCGGAATGCGTCCATCTGAACGCGATGCCGAAAAATTTTGAATTTGCAGAGCAGCTTGCTCATCCGAATCTCTGCGGGTTTGGCAAGGCGCTTTTGGAGGCGGTCATGAGCGGCAGTGTGCGCAGGCTTGTCCTGGTCAACTGCTGCGACACGATTCGCAGTGTGTATGATGTTTTACAGGACAGCGGAAAACTGGACTTTCTTTATCTGGTGGATATGCTGCACAGTGATACGCTCTGCAGTAGGGAGAGAACTGCCGTACAGCTCAAAGGCCTGGCGAAAGCCTACGGCGAGTTTTGTCATACCGAATTTGACGCAGAGAAGTTTCGAAACGCCTTTGCAGCGCCGGAGCGTGTCAGAGGACCGCATCTGGCAGTCCTTGGTGCGCGTATGGGCACTGAGCTGTTTGAGATGGTGCAGACAACGATGCCGCTGCCGGTAGAAAATGCATCCTGCGTCAATCACCGCTCAGTCGGCGAAGTACAGCCGCCCGCCGAGGCGGATTTTGACGTCCTGATGGAGTGGTATGCCGGGGAGCTGCTGCGTCAGGTGCCCTGTATGCGCATGATGGACTATACGGGCAGAAAACAGCTTTACAATGATCCGGATCTAAAGGGGATCATTTATCACACCGTAAAGTTTTGCGATTTTTACAGTTTTGAATATGCGCAGCTCAAACAACATGCTGCGGTGCCGCTTTTGAAAATTGAGTCCGACTATACGGTGCAGAGCAGCGGGCAGCTGCTGACCAGACTGGAGGCGTTTGCGGAGAGCATTGCTCCGGTATCGTGTGAAAGAGGGGAAAAGCGAATGGGAAAAGGATATTATGCGGGCATTGATAGCGGATCGACGAGCACGGATGTAGTCATTTTGGACCAGAACCGGGAGATTGTGACGGGTATTATTTTGCCGACGGGCGCAGGCGCCGCGATTGGAGCGGAGCGCGCTCTGGAGGAAGCGCTCTCAGATGCCGGACTTCACAGAGACGACCTGGATGCAATCGTCACAACGGGTTACGGGCGAACGGCGATTGAGGACGGGGATAAGAGTATTACGGAAATTACCTGCCATGCGCGCGGGACCCATTATCTGGATCCGAATGTCCGTACCGTGGTGGACATCGGCGGTCAGGACAGCAAAGTGATCCGTTTGGATGAGACGGGCGCTGTGATCAATTTTGTAATGAATGACAAATGCGCAGCGGGAACGGGGCGTTTTCTGGAAATGATGGCGAAGACGATGGAGATGGATCTGGATGAAATGAGCGTCACAGGATTGAATTATAAAGAGGATATTACAATCTCCAGTATGTGCACGGTGTTTGCGGAATCGGAGGTAGTGTCGCTGATTGCGCAGAATAAAGCGTCGGATGATATTGTCCACGGCTTGAATAAGGCGGTCGCCGCAAAAACGGCGGCTTTGGTGAAGCGTGTCGGCGGGGAAGAAACGTATATGATGACGGGAGGAGTATCGAAAAATAAGGGGTTGGTAAAAACACTGGAAGAAAAACTGGGAACGGCTCTTGTGATCAGCGACAGAGCGCAGCTGTGCGGCGCGTTGGGAGCGGCTTTGTTTGCCGCAGATATGGCCTGAGCCTTGCGGCGCAGGTCAAATAAATAAAAATATGTGTTTTACATATATATGGAGTATAAATAATACGGGGGCGCCCAAAATGATAGGGGCGCCTCCTTTTCATAAATTGATATGTTTAGATGGGAGGGAACGGCGGCATTTCCGTCGGCTCGATATGTTCGGTGAGTCCCGTCAGGATGGTGTGAAGATTGTGAAGGCTCTGATTAAATGTCGTTAAATCTTCATCAGATAATTGCTGAAGTCTCAGAAGCATCGCTTCGCCGTCTTTTTTGCGGATAGAGCGAATATAACGGCGCCCTTTATCGGACAGCGATACCAGAACCATCCTTCGGTTGGAATGATTCTGAAACCGGACGACGTATTCGTGATCCACAAGCGGGGCAACGGCGCGGGTGCACTGTTCTTTGGAGGAGCGGATCATCCGGGCCAGTTCGCTCATCGAAAAGGAGTCTTTTCCCGAAAGCGCCATCAGGATCAGCCATTGTGTTTTTGTGAGACCTTCAGGCGCGGCAGGGTGAGGCTGAAAGGCCCAACGGTGAAATAATGGAAATAATTGAAATAACGTGTTCAGTGAGTCCTGGGATAACTCCTGCTTATCGAATGCCATAACGTCCCCCTAAGTGTGATTTAAATTTCAATTTTGATTATAATTACTAGATTAACAAAAGTCAATACTTGATAAATGTGAAAATTTGATGAAATATAATAATTGATAAATAAACATGATTGACAATTATCAACTATAGAGCTATAATTTTCCAAAGCAGAGCAATCACAGATGCTTACTCTGCCGGAGATGAGATAGGGAATAAGGAGGATAAGGTTGTGGGAAATTACAGCATCGTCACTATTGAGCGGGAATACGCAAGTGGCGGAAAGGAAATCGGACAAAAGGTTGCAGATGCGCTTCAGATTCCGTTGTATAATAACGAAATTGTGAGTATGGCGGCGCAGAAGCTGCACGTAGACCCGGAATATGTCGCGCATATTGAGGAGCAGATGACGGGGAGTATGTTGTTTAACCTTGCGATGTCCGCGACATCACAACTGGGAATCGGAACCGGACGTTCTGTTTCTGATCAGCTCTTTCGGGCCGAATGCGAAGTGATCCAAAATTTCGCGCAGCAGGGCAGTTGTGTGATTGTCGGACGGTGCGCGGATCATGTGTTAAGGAACCGCAAAGACTGCCTGAACGTGTTTATTTATGCCGATCTGAAAACAAGAAAGGAGAGAGCAATCCGTCAGTATGGAGTAGATCCTTCTTATGTGGAGAGCACGATTAAGAAAAATGATAAGCGGCGCTCCGCATATTACAATGTCAATACCTCGCTTGCATGGGGGAAAAAAGAATTTTATGATTTGTGTCTGAATTCCGGACAGTTGGGTGTGGACAGCTGTGTTTCAGCGATTCTTACCCTGTTTCAGGGAACTTGATGTTACAGAGCTTAATAGGTGAGAAAGGAACATATCAGGAATGAATATAATCAAGTATTTAAAAACATCCATTCCGTCTGTGTGCATTATTCTTGTATTGCTGATTGTGCAGGCATCCTGTGATCTTGCGCTGCCGACGTACACATCAGAGATTGTAGATACGGGAATTGCAAAACAGGGAATTGACGAGCAGGTTCCGGAGACACTCAGGGAGTCGGAACTGGAACGGCTGCTTTTGTTTGTAGAGGATGAGGATGCGGCGTTTGTGCGCGCATGTTATGAGCAGAACGGCAATACGGTGGGGGATGATAAAATCCTGTCCCTTCATGCGGACAAAGAGGACCGGGAAACGCTGCAGCAGCTTCTTAGCGACCCCATGACGCTTTTCGGCGTGTTGTATGCGTCGGAAGAAACGGCAGAGGAACAAAGCGATGCAGATACAACCGCACTGGGCTCGATGGCAGAGATGGAGCAGGCGATTGCGGTGATGCAAAATCCGCAGACATCCAAACAGCAGCGGATACAGCTGATGGAAAGTTTGCTAGATGGTTTTGGCGATCTGCGGGATTCGATGAGCGAGCAGATGAGCGCGCAGTATATTCTGGCGGAGTATAAAGCCCAGAATATCGATATGGATCAGTACCAGATGTCTTATCTCGTTTCAACGGGAGGAAAAATGCTGGCGGTCGCGCTGATCGCAATGGCGGCGTCGGTTCTGGTCGGCCTGATTGCGTCGCGTGTTGCGGCAGGAACGGCAATGAATCTCCGCGTCCGTGTTTTTAATAAGGTAGTGCATTTTTCCAACGCGGATCTGGATCGTTTCAGCACCGCTTCTCTGATTACACGAAATACAAATGATATTCAGCAGGTGCAGATGGTGATTGTACTTTTGCTGCGCATGGTTTTGTATGCGCCGATTATCGGAATCGGCGGAATTATCAAAGTCATCAACACCGATCTTTCCATGTCGTGGATTATTGTGGCGGCGGTGGCGGCGATCGTTGTTATTGTGCTGTTTTTGTTTTTGATTGCCATGCCGAAATTCCGGTTAATGCAGACTCTTGTCGATAAGCTCAACCTGGTTTCAAGAGAGATTTTGACCGGGTTGCCGGTCATTCGGGCGTTCAGCGCTGAGAAACATGAGGAAAAGCGCTTTGATCAGGCCAACCGGGAACTTGCGGATACACAGCTGTTTACCAACCGGGTAATGACGCTGATGATGCCTGCGATGACATTGATTATGAATTTTGTGTCTGTCGCAATTATCTGGTTCGGCGGGCATAAAATTGACGAGGGAACGATTCAGGTCGGACAGATGATGGCGTTTATGACTTACACCATGCAAATTGTCATGGCGTTTCTGATGCTGACGATGGTGTCGATCATGCTGCCGCGTGCCGGTGTGGCTGCGAAACGAATCGAGGAAGTGCTGCACACGAAGAGCAGTATTCAGGACGCGGATGCCGATGAGAAGCCGTCAGGGAAAGGCGTAGTTGAATTTGAAGATGTATCGTTTAAATATCCGGGCGCAGACCACAATGTGATCGAACATATTAATTTCCGTGCAAAGCCCGGTCAGACAACGGCGATTATTGGGAGTACCGGAAGCGGTAAATCGACAATTGTCAATCTGATTCCAAGATTTTATGACGTCACGGAGGGCGCGGTGAAAATTGACGGCGTGGACGTGCGGAACATGAAGAGAAAACAGATTCGTAAGCTATTGGGGTTTGTTCCGCAGAAAGGAATTTTATTCTCGGGCACGATTGCATCGAATGTGAGATTTGGTAATCAGGAGGCGAGCGACGAGCTTGTCAAAAAAGCGGTTGCGATCGCGCAGGCCAAGGATTTTGTGGAGGAAAAGCGCTTAGGTTATGAAAGTGCGATCGCGCAGGGCGGAACGAACGTATCGGGAGGTCAGAAACAGCGTCTTGCCATTGCGCGGGCCATTGCCAAAGAACCTAAAATTTACGTGTTTGACGACAGTTTCTCGGCGCTTGACTATAAGACGGATGTTGCGCTTAGGCAGGCGTTAAAACAGGAGACGAAAGACAGCACCGTGCTGATTGTCGCCCAGAGAATCAGTACGATTTTGCAGGCGGAGCAGATCATCGTTCTCGATGAGGGTAAGATGGTAGGTAAGGGAACACATCAGGAACTGATGCAGACATGCGAAGTGTATCGTCAGATTGCGCAGTCTCAGCTTTCGCCGAAAGAAATTGAACAGTCGATGCGCGGGGAGCAGGTCGATACCCCGGATGGAAAGGAGGAAGACAGATGAGTCAGGATGCGCCCAGGGCGGGTATGAACCGGACGCCGAGACGCGGCCCGATGGGACCGGGGTTTGGCGGCGAGAAGGCCAAGGACTTTGGCGGTACGCTAAGAAAGCTGTTTCATTATATCGGAAGCTACCGGATTGCCATTGCCTTTGTACTTGTGTTTGCGGTCGGCGGCACCGTATTTAATATTATCGGGCCAAAGATTCTCGGTAATGCGACGACGGAAATTTTTAACGGTCTGACAAGTAAATATACCGGCGGAGCCGGAATTGATTTTGGAAAAATCGGACAGATTTTGCTGACGCTGTTGATTCTCTACGGAGTGAGCGCTCTCTGCACGTTGGTGCAGGGTATGCTGATGTCGGGCATTTCAACAAAAATCAGTTATAAATTCCGCCGGGAAATGTCTGAAAAGATTCACCGGATGCCGATGGGATATTTTGAGAGCCGGACTCACGGCGAAGTGTTGTCGAGAATTACGAACGATGTGGACACTCTCGGAATGAGTTTGAACCAGAGCGTTACACAGCTGATTACCTCCATCACAACGCTGATTGGAATTACGGTGATGATGCTGACGATCAGTCCGGTTTTGACGCTGATTACGATTGTGATTCTGCCGATTTCCGTAGTGTTTATCGGACTGATTGTGAAAAAATCGCAAAAATATTTTAATCAGCAGCAGGAATACCTCGGCCATGTCAACGGACAGGTAGAGGAGGTATTCAGCGGTCACACGGTAGTCAGCGTATTTAACCGTGAGGAAGCTGTGATTCGGGAATTTGCCGAGACAAATAAAGTGCTTTGTGAATCTGCATGGAAATCACAGTTTTTATCCGGTCTTATGCAGCCGATTATGAACTTTGTGGGAAATCTGGGATATGTGGCTGTGGCCGTAGCCGGCGGTATGTTGGCGATCAAGGGTACGATCCAGGTCGGAGATATTCAGTCGTTTATCAGTTATGTCAAGCAGTTTACGCAGCCGATCAGCCAGGTAGCCCAGGTATTTAATATGTTTCAGTCTATGGCGGCTGCGGCAGAGCGTGTGTTTGAATTCCTTGAGGAAGAGGAGGAAGATCAGAAGGCTGAACATCATGCGCCGATTCGTGCGCAGGACGTCGAAGGAGCTGTTTCTTTTGAAAATGTCAGCTTTGGGTATCAGCCGGATAAGGTCATTATTCATCAGTTCAGCGCCGATGTGGCAAAGGGCCAGAAAATTGCGATTGTCGGTCCGACGGGAGCGGGCAAAACGACGATGATTAAGCTTTTGATGCGGTTTTATGACGTCAATACCGGAGCGATTCGGGTGGATGGTTATAACTTAAAGGATTTTGACCGCAGAGAGCTGAGAGAATGCTTCGGCATGGTACTGCAGGATACGTGGCTGTTTAAAGGTACGATCATGGAAAATATTCGCTACGGCAGACTGGATGCGACGGACGAGGAGGTGATCGCCGCGGCAAAAGCGGCGCATGCCGATCATTTCATTCGGACGCTTCCCGGAGGGTATCAGATGGAGTTAAACGAGGAGGCGAGCAACGTCTCCCAGGGGCAGAAACAGCTTCTGACGATTGCGAGGGCAATTCTCGCAGACAGCCGCATTCTGATTCTCGACGAAGCGACCAGTTCGGTCGATACGAGGACGGAGGAACAGCTGCAGATGGCGATGGATCGGCTGATGGAAGGTAGAACAAGCTTTATTATTGCGCACCGTCTGTCGACAATTCGAAATGCCGATTTAATTTTAGTAATGAACCACGGCGACATTGTGGAGCAGGGCAGTCACGATGAGCTGATAGCGGCGGGCGGTTTTTACGCGTCGCTTTACAATAGCCAGTTTGCCAGTCTGGCGTCGTAAAACACAACATCTTGATATAAAAAAAGCTTTGACAGTTGCAGTCAAAGCTTTTTTTGCGCTATAATAAACATAAAAACAGAGGATGAGAATGGAGAGGTACGATGACAAAAAAACAACGTGCGTTGGAAGCCGTCCGGCGGCTGAAAATCGAGTATCCTGACGCGGGATGCAGCCTGGATTATGACCAGGCATGGAAATTGCTTGTCAGTGTACGGTTGGCTGCACAGTGTACAGATGCGAGGGTCAATGTAGTCGTGGAGGATTTGTATGCCAAATTTCCGGATGTGGAGGCGCTGGCGGCCGCGGACGTCGAGAGTATCGAGGAGATTGTGCGTCCATGCGGATTGGGCAGAAGCAAGGCCCGCGACATCAGTGCCTGTATGAAAATCCTGAGGGATGAATATGGGGGAGGAATACCGGATACGTTTGAAGCGTTGCTGAAGCTTCCCGGAGTGGGCAGAAAAAGCGCGAATTTGATTATGGGCGATGTTTACGGAAAACCGGCGATTGTGACCGATACCCACTGTATTCGGCTGAGCAACCGTATCGGTTTGGTAGACGGAATCAAAGATCCGAAAAAAGTGGAGATGGCGTTGTGGAAATTGATTCCGCCTGAAGAGGGCAGCGACTTTTGTCACCGGCTTGTCTATCACGGCCGCGACGTCTGTACCGCCAGGACGGCTCCGCACTGTGAGATGTGTTGTCTTCGTGATATTTGCAAATATTATACTCAGAATTAAAAAGGAGGAGAGCCTATGCTTACCGATACGAGAAAATCCCCGTTTGCAAAAGTGAGCCCGCTTGCCACTCAGGATGTGGAGTGGACAGATGGATTCTGGAAAGAGACTGTGAACCGCTGCAGTGATGTGACGGTGGCGCATCTTCGCAATATGTTTGAGTCTGAGAAAATCAGTCATGTGGTTGAAAATTTCAGGATCTGTGCCGATCCCGCCGATATGCGCCCGCATGACGGCACAGTGTTTGGAGACGGCGATTTTTACAAATGGATGGAATCCGCGCTATACAGCGCAGTGGCTAATCATGACGAACAGCTGCTTGCCGATTTGGATTCTTATATTGAGCTGATTGGAAATGCGCAGCAGCCAGACGGATACCTCTCGACCAAACAGATTATTGCGGAGCGCACGGGCATCGGGAAACGTCTGGGAGATATTAATGAATTTGAAGTTTACAATATGGGACATCTGTTTACATCCGCATGTCTGCATAAACGTCTGACCGGGAAGGATAATTTTTTGCACATTGCCGAGAAGGCGGCAGATTATCTCGCGCAAATGTATCAGGAGGCGCGGGAGAAGGATGAGGTGATGACTGCGGTCTGCCCGTCTCATTATATGGGATTGATTGAAATGTACCGCACGACGGGAGAGAAAAAATATCTTGATCTTGCACGGTTGGCGGTGGAGCTGCGCGATTCAGTAAAAAACGGTCTTGATGACAATCAGGATCGCCTTCCGCTCAAAAAACACAGAAAAATTGTCGGCCACGCTGTGCGGGCGACGTATCTGTATGCGGGAGTAGCCGATTTATACGCGGAGGAGGGCGACCGGGAATATCTTGATATGCTGCACCGCGTTTGGGATAATATGGTTTCTACCAAAGTGTATATTACCGGCGGAATCGGAGCGCTGTATAACGGCGCGTCCCCTTACGGCTATTTCTTTCAGCATGATCTGATTCATCAGGCGTTTGGTTATGAGTATCAGCTTCCAAATGTGACGGCTTATAATGAAACTTGTGCGTCGATCGGACTGGTATTTTGGGCGTATCGTATGTTTCTCATTGAACCGAAGGCGGAATATATGGATTTACTGGAGCGCGCGATGCTCAATGTCAATCTTGCGGCGGTCAGCCTTGACGGGGAGCGATTCTTTTACGAAAATATGCTGCGTCGGGCAAAGAAGCTGTCCTACCGTTTGATCTGGAGACTCAGGAGGGCAAAGTACATATTAAGTTATTGCTGTCCGCCGAACCTGGCGCGCACCATTGCGCAGTCGAGCGAATATTTATACACGGTTTCTGGAAATCGGATTTATCTCGGACTGTATGGAGCGAGCAGGGCGAAGGTAGCCGTGGACGGCCTTTCGTTTACGTTGATTCAGCAGACGCAGTATCCCTACGACGGCAAAATTGTCCTGAAAGCGGACGATGTGCAGGGCGAGGGTGTGTGTGAGGTGATGGTCAGAATACCGTCGTGGGTTCAGAGCGGTGCCATTACCGTTCGAGGACAGCAGGTGGCGCTGTCGGAAGCGGACGCCGGAACATACCGGGCGATTCGTATGAACCCGTCGTCGGATGAGGTGGAGATCTTTTTCGCGATGCCGGTTCGCTTTACCTGTGCGCATCCAATGGTAGAGGAATGTGCCGGTCAGGTGGCAGTAGAGCGGGGACCGCTTGTATACTGTATGGAGACGCCGGACGCGCCGTGTTCTCTTGACAACATTGTGCTTGATCCCGGCGAGCGGTTTGAAGTGGAATCCTATCAGATCGGCGACCGCACCGTGGAGGCATTGTCGGGAAGCGCATATCAAATACACAATCCATTCGACGGCGAAAAGACGCTCTATAAGACGGCCGGCCAACAGGCGCTTACGAAAATTCCCGTGCGACTGATTCCGTATTTTGCATGGGATAACCGCGGAGCGTTAGACGACGGAACATATGATGTGTATAGTATTGAAGATAAACTGGATACCCCGGATGATATGGTATATGATGAGATGCGTATCTGGTTTCCGGTCGCATATCGCGTGTGAGATGTGCTGACCGCGAAGAATACAACAGAGGGAGAAACCATTCATGTGCAACCGAAAACAGATGAAAAAACAGGCGAGACAATCGCTGAAAAGACATTATTTTATGTTTGTTTTTATATGTGTGTTTGCCGCCTTTATGGGAAGTGAATTTTCAGAATCACTCAGCACCCTGGAAGCGCGCGTGGGCGATCTCACAGACCGCTTTACGGGTGCTGCCCAGGTACACGGAGTCCGGCAGTTGGGACTAATGGATGTGGCGTTGGCCGAGGTACAGGGACGACTGGATGACGGGGAGAGAATTGCTCAGGAGATTGAGAGTCGTGCGACGGCCTCCGGGGAACTTGATAAGGGGCAGGAGGCGCTTGGGAGAAGCCGGGGCGTCCTGGCAGGTGTTGTCAACGCGATTACTTCCGGTTCGATTCTTGTTTCGGTGGTTGCCGCTATCCGATCTATTGTCGGCTCCAGTCAGATCGCCGTCTCGATCTGTATTGTGTTTAGTTTGCTTTTGTCGTTCGCCGTCTGGGCCTTTTTATCCAATATGTTTATTGTGGTGTCCAGACGTATTTTTCTGGAGGGGCGCGTGTATGAAAAGCTGCCAATTCAGCGTTTCTTATTTTTGCTCAGAGTCAAGAAGTGGACAAAAGTGTCTGTAACGATGCTGTTGACGGCAGTGTTCAAAATGTTGTGGGGTCTGACGGTGGTGGGAGGGATTATTAAGCATTATTCTTATTATCTCGTACCATTTATTGCCGCAGAAAATCCCGATATTTCTCCGATCGATGCGATTCGGCTGTCAAAGAAAATGATGCATGGGCATAAATGGGAATGTTTTCTATTTGAACTGAGCTTTATCGGATGGTATTTGCTTGGCATTGTGTTTGGCCTGAGCGCGGTTTTATATTCGAATCCATATAAGGTCGCGGCGATGAGCGAGTATTATGTAAAACTGCGCGCGCTTGCGATTGAAGCGCGTGTTGAGGGCTATGAACGCCTGAATGATCCGTGGCTGTTTGAAAAGCCGGGTGAGGAGGCGGTCAGGGAAACCTATGCGGATGCGTTTGATCTTCTGAAACAACCGATGGAAGTCAGCGAACCGCTGACCGGTGTGGCCGGCTTTTTTGCAAATGTGTTTGGGGTGACCTCAGGATACTGGAAAAAGGAAAAAGAATATGAAGAATTGCAGGTCAGGCAGGCGAAATACCGCGCGCTGTCTGATGAGATTGACGGCTATGTTTATCCCGGGAGATTGTTTTCGATACCGGAAAAGAGGAGAAGACAGCGGGTGGAAACCATTCACTATCTCCGTCATTACTCTGTCTGGTCGCTGATTCTTATTTTCTTTATTATGTCTATGGTCGGATGGGTGTGGGAAGTCAGTCTGCATCTGATTACAAATGGCGAATTTGTCAATCGGGGAGTGATGTACGGACCGTGGCTGCCCATTTATGGCTCCGGCGCCGTGCTGATGTTGCTGTTGCTAAACCGCCTGCGCAGGCGGCCCGCGCTTGAGTTTCTTTCCATTATTGTGCTCTGCGGACTTGTGGAGTATATGACTGCATGGTATTTAGAGACTGCGAATCACGGGCAGAAATGGTGGGATTACACCGGATATTTTCTGAATCTGCACGGACGGATCTGTGCTGAAGGGCTGCTTGTGTTTGGGTTGGGCGGACTGGTCATCGTCTATGTAGCGGCCCCGCTGATCGACAATCTGCTGCTTCGGATGAACCGCAAGGTGATGATTTCTCTCTGCGTGCTGCTTCTGGCTCTGTTTCTCGGAGATCAGATTTATTCGTTTCAAAATCCGAACAGTGGGGAAGGAATTACCGACGACTATTCTGCGGCGGCCTGTGCCGACGCGCCGGGACAACCGCTGCTTGTATGGCAACAAGACAGCGGTTTGAAAGACGGCTATGCCGTGCGGTTGGCAAGCAGTTTATAGCGGCCGGAGCGGTACTCTGCAAAAGAAATGATAAAGTTGACGCTCCATCCGATCGGAACGGCATACCACACCATCTGAATGCCAAACTGCGGGGCAAAAACAGCGGCAACAAACACCCGCAATGTCAAATTTGCAAGATTTGCAATGGTAAACATTTTCATGTCGGCGGCACCTCTCAAAATGCCGTCGACGCTCATTTTCAGCCCAATCAGGGCAAAAAACCACCCCATAAATGTCAGATATCCGATGCCTGTCTGCAGAGCGGTGGCGGTGCCTTCGCTGCCGAGAAAGGCGAGGACAATCGGTTTTTTGAAGCATTCAATAATCACGCAGATGATCAGTGCAAACATGGCGACAAGCAAAAGGGCAGACTGCAGCCCTTTTTTTATGCGCTCGGTTTTACCGGAACCGAGATTTTGAGCGGTATAAGACGAGAGCGCGTTGCCGAGCGCGGACATGGGGACGATACAGAGACTTTCTACGCGCATGGCCGCCGAGAAACCGGCGAGCGCCTCAGTTCCAAAGCTGTTTACTACCGATTGTACAAGCATCATTCCGATCGACACCGTAGACTGCTGTAAAATGGAGGGCAGCGCTACATGCGTCATCTGCTTGAGGTCGTTTTTGCTGAACACGGTCGTTTGTTTGCCTTCATATGACCGGAGTTCCCTAAGCAGCAGAAAAAACGATAAAACAACCGAAATTCCCTGTGCAATCACGGTGGCCCATGCAACGCCCGCAATTCCCATATGCAGTGTGCGAACGGAATAAATGTCAAGTATAATATTTAATATGGAAGAAAACATCAGAAGGTACAGCGGAATACGTGAACGGCCGAGCGCGTTGAACATCGAGGACAGTACGTTATACATAAATAAAAAGGGAAGTCCATAAAAATAGATATTCAAATATGTGGAGGCCATATCAAGAATTTCGTCCGGTGTTTTGAGGGCGACCATGATTTGCCTTCCGAACAGCAGTCCCAGGCAGGCCAGGATTACGCTGACAACGAGAAAGGATAACAGGGCGGTAAATATGGAGCGTTTCATGCGCGTATATTCGCGCGCGCCGAAATAACGGCTCGTAATGACAGACGCGCCGATCCCTCCGCCGATGGCAACACAGATAAATACATTGGTAAACGAGTAAGACGCCCCGATGGCGGCCAGAGCCTGTTCACTGACATAACGTCCGACCACTACAGAGTCAATCATTGTATAAAACTGTTGGAATAAATTGCCGATAATCATCGGGCAGGCGAAAAAAAATAATGCTTTGAGCGGCCGCTCGTGCAGCAGGTATTCTTTGTCCATTGGTCTTTCCTCTTTCTTTTCTGACGTTTTTTAATACTATAATACCAATCTTTTGGGCAAGTCAAACAGATTTTAAAAAATTTACAAATAGGTATTGACAAATAATATTATATCCCGTATAGTATAAATATATTATATGAGATATAATATTATATTAAAAAACAATATGATGACAGAAACAATATAGTATTGTGATCTTATTGGAGGATGTCATGAAAATGGAAGAAGGGGTTGTATGGTATTTAATACAGGGGCGGCTCTGCTCGACGCGATTGTGTTAGCGGTTGTATCGCAGGATGCCGTCGGTACGTATGGATACAAAATTACACAGGATGTCCGACTGGTTTTGGATATTTCGGAATCGACACTGTATCCGGTGCTCCGCAGGCTGCAAAAGGATGAATGTCTGGAAGTATATGACATGGAATACGCAGGGCGCAATCGGAGATATTACAAAGTGACGGAAAAGGGCATGGCGCAGCTGCAGTTGTATAAGGCCGAATGGAAATTATATTCGTCTAAAATCAACAGGTTGTTTGAGGGAGGAAAATAATATGAATCGAAAAGAATTTATGGAGCAGTTGGAACGGCTGCTGCAGGATATACCGGAGAGTGACCGTCAGGATGCCATCGCTTATTATAATGATTATTTTGACGAGGTAGGTCCGGAAAATGAAGCATCGCTGATTCAGCAGCTTGGCAGTCCCGGCAAAGTGGCGGGTATCATTAAAGCAGATCTGGAGTCTGGAGAAAATGATCAGGCGCGTTATACCGAATACGGATATGAGGACGGCCGGACTGAGGAAAGGAAAAATCCACCTGATCGGCGGAGACGGGGGTATCAGGAGCCAAAGCCGAGAAGCCGGATTCCGGTTGCGCTTGTGATAGTTCTGCTGATCTTTGCTTCTCCGCTTCTGTTTGGGGCGGGCGCCGGTGTGATCGGTGTTCTGCTCGGTATCTGCGGAGGACTGCTTGGGATTATTGTCGGCGTATTCTGCGGTGCATTTGGCGGGCTTATCGGCGGCGTCGTTTCCATCGTCGTGGGCGCGGTGCGTCTGGTGATCAGTCCGACGGGCGGCATTTTTGCCATCGCTGTAGGGGCACTTGGTATCGCTGTCGGTTTATTGTTTCTGGTGTTGTTTGCATGGCTTGTCATTCGGTGGCTTCCGGCGCTGTTTCGGTGGTTTGTTGATCTGTGTCATCGGCTGCTCGGCCATGTCAGGGGAAAGTGAGGTGCACAATGAAGAAATTTACGAAAGTATCGCTGATTCTTGCGGCTGTGTTCGGAGGAACCGGTCTCGTTCTTCTGATTGTGGCTATGGTTCTTGGAGTGACATGGAGTGATGTGCGCACCGCGGTTGCCGGGTGGAATTTCCCGTGGGGAATCAGCGGTGTCCAGGAGACGGTCGAACAGACGGTGGAACGTGTGGAGGACTACTTTGATGATACGGCGGATGTCAATGAAAGCGTCGGCGTAGGCGGGGAAAATGTCCGCTATTATGATCCGTGCGACCGTCTGGATATTGAGCTTGGCGCCGGGGAGCTGACGATCGTATATGGCGATGCCACCGGACAGATTGAGGTCGTCGCCAATAATATGGTCGGGTATTCGAGTAAAGTAAAAAATGGAACTCTTAAAATCGAATCGGGCATCGGCTCCGGTATCAATAACGGAAGTATTGAAATTACGCTGCCGCGCGATATGGAGGTCAGGGAATTGGATTTGGAAGTCGGCGCGGGAACAGCCGTTGTCGACGGAATACAGCTGAAAAAGGCGGACATCGAAGTGGGCGCCGGCGAGGTCAATATGACACTGATTGGCGCTAAGACGGATTACAGCTACGATATTGAGTGCGGAATCGGGCAGATTCTGATTGGTGATTCTGTATATTCCGGAGTGGCAAATGAACAGAAAATTCATAATCCAGGCGCACAGGGCACGATGGATATTGAGTGCGGGGCAGGGTCCGTTACCGTGGCATTTGAGTAAAGAAAGGGGAATTTGTAATGGAAAATAAAAGATTATATCGCTCCACAACAAACTATATGTTGGCGGGAGTTTGCGGCGGCATTGCGGAATATTTTAATATTGATCCCACGCTTGTGAGGTTGGGATGGGTGCTGTTTTCCGCTCTTGGCGGTTCCGGAGTTTTGGCGTATATTATTGCAGCGATTATTATTCCGAAATAA
>CALWPC010000003.1 GCA_944383325.1 uncultured Lachnospiraceae bacterium
CGTCTCTTCGCTTGGCGTTTCTCGCTTCGCTGTTCCTTCTTTACTTCGTTCTGGTTCGTTCTTCTCTCGCATGGCTTCATCCATGCGCGGAATTGTTCAGGGTTGTTCTACTGTTCAATTATCAAAGTGCTCTGCCACCGTTTCTCACCGGCAACTTTTATAGAATATCACGCGCTCTCTGTTCTGTCAATACTTTTTTTATTTATCTTCAAATGTATCGGCGTCACTCAAGCGACAAGCGTTATTATATAACGGGTTTTTTGCATTGTCAATAATTTTTTTGTTTTTTTCTACATTATTTATTTTTGAAAATTTTAATACAATATATTGTCTTTTGCGGCGCTTCCAACCACAAGAACATTGCTTTTTATCCATCGCAGCACGTCGTCATATACCGTCTGCCGAATGTCTTCCCGGAGCAATTCGTGCCGTTTTCCCTCATACATTTTCCATTTGATATTTTTATATCCGACCGCGCTTAAAAACTGCACTTGTTCTCTCAGCTTCGGTTTGCCGCCAACTACCGGATCTTCTTCTCCTGCCAGAAACAACACCGGCAACGCAGAGTTCTTCACCTCATACCGCTCCTGTTGATAAGAGTCTCGCAGCATGCCGAGCAAATTCAGATAACCGTTCACCGTAAACGCAAAGCCGCACTGCGGATCTTTCTTATACCGCTCTACTTCCGCCGCGTCACTGCATATCCATGCCGGAGCCTGCTCTTCTTTAAAATTTTTCATAAACATTCGGTCCATGAGATATTGAACCTCCGTGCTGCGATACTTCTGTCCCCGCACAGCCCCGAACAGCCGCAGCGCCGCAATTCCGCCGCGCACAAACCGCTGCCGGCACGGCGGCCCGCACAAAATAAGCCCCGACAATGCATCATCGCTGTGCTGTATATAACAGCGCGCGGCCAGTGTTCCCATACTGTGTGCAAACAAAAAAAGCGGGATGTTCCGAAAGCGCTTCTTAATATATGTAGAAACCTGTTTTAAATCTTCTACCAGATAACCGCCGCTCCGATCATAAAAATATCCCAGATCTTCCTGACTTTTCACGCTCTGTCCATGTCCGCGGTGGTCATGGCACACCGCCGCATATCCGTTATCACTTAAAAATTCCATAAACGGCGCATAACGGCCCACATGCTCTCCCATGCCATGCGAAATCTGTACAACGCCTTTGATTTCCCCTGCAGGCTCACAAATCACCATCCGCAGCTTTAACTGATCCTGCGCCGATTGTATATATTGTTCTTCCATCCAAATCCCCCTCCTTGTTTTATGTTCAGCCAACACTTTTATAATAAGTATAATACATATCCCCACACCCATACAACAGTTCACAGAATTTACACTTTTTTATTATTGACTGTTGGTCATTTTTTTAGTAAGGTATATTTAGATTTTATACAATTTTTGGGAAAACTGCTTTTGCTTTGGCAACAAGCTGTAATCCCGGGAGGCGCTGATGAAGAAAGTCGATTTGAAAAAACAGCGAAAACTTCAAAATTTATTAGACTCTTCCTATCAGCTCTTTACCACGCAGGGCATTGTCCAGACGACGATCTCAGATATTGTCCGCCATGCCGGAATCGCAAAGGGAACATTTTATCTCTATTTTCGGAACAAGGAGGACGTTCTGAACCAACTTCTGGCATACAAGTTTTCACAGCTGCTTCGGCGGGCCGCGCAGGAAACCATTGACAATCATGTCAAAGGCGCGGAAAACCGTATTGTATATTTATCTAACAGCCTGATTGAGCAACTGTCCGGCGACCGCAGGCTTCTTGATTTCCTGGCAAGGAATCTCAGCAGCGGCATGCTTGCGCCCGACATCAACTCAGCGGTCATGATGGATCTGCACACATATCTGCTGCAGGATGAACCGGTCAGATTCAACGACCCGGATATTATGTTTTTCATGATTACAACGCTGATCAGCAATTCATGCGTGCACTCCCTGCTGTCGACCAAACCGCCGGACACTGCCCGCCTGAGGCCTTATCTGCTCAAAACAATCCGCGATATTGTGCACCATCATATCGCCGCCGAAGAGACAAAAGACAACTAATCGGAGAGGATGTATCACACAGAAGGAATTTATGTCTGGGCGCTGCTTGCCGTAAATTCCCTGTTTAGCAAAAGCAGCGCAGAAATGAGGAGGATGCCATGTTGTCCAATCAATCAACACAGAAAACACAAAACTTTTCAGAAATCACACCGGAAATCCGCCGGTTGGCGGAGCTTTGCAGAGATAACAGTCTGATTGACAGCTCTCTGTACAGCCAGTACGACGTCAAGCGCGGTCTGCGCGATTTGAACGGCAAAGGCGTACTGACCGGCCTCACGGAAATTTCCGAAATTATTTCCGGCGAAGTCAAAGACGGCAAAACAATTCCCAAAGACGGACAGCTGTTTTACCGCGGTTACAACGTGCAGGATCTGGTGCGCGGCTGCATCCAGGAAAAACGCTTCGGTTTTGAGGAGACGACGTACCTGCTTCTGTTCGGAGAGCTGCCCACAAAGAATCAGCTTGCCGACTTCACAGAGCTGTTATCCGGTTACCGCTCGCTTCCCCCGTCATTTGTGCGGGATGTCATCATGAAAGCTCCCAGTCAGGATATGATGAATACACTGGCGCGAAGCGTGCTCACCTTATTTTCCTACGACGAGTCCCCTGACGACATTTCGCCGGAAAACGTGCTTCGCCAGTGTCTGCAGCTGATCGCTCAGTTCCCGCTTCTCGCGGTATACGGCTATCACGCTTATCTGCACTATCACTGCGATCAGAGCTTATTTATCGGCACGCCCGATCCGTCTCTGTCTACCGCGGAAAATATTTTACATATTCTCCGTCCGGACGGACGCTACACCGCGCTCGAAGCCGAAGTTTTAGATATTGCGCTTATGCTGCACGCAGAACACGGCGGAGGAAATAATTCCACCTTTACGACCCACGTTGTCACTTCCTCCGGGACCGACACATACTCTGCAATCGCAGCCGCGCTCGGTTCACTCAAAGGACCTCGACACGGCGGAGCCAATATCAAAGTGGCCTATATGTTTGAAGATATTAAGCAACACATCAAAGACTGGGAAGATGACGACGAGATCAAACAGTATCTCTCTGCTATCCTGAATAAAGAAGCCTTTGATCACTCCGGGCTCATTTACGGCGTCGGGCATGCCGTATACTCGATCTCAGATCCACGAGCGCGTATTTTCCGAAAATATGTGGAAGAATTGTCCGCTGAAAAAGGCCTTACAAAAGAGTTTGAACTGTATGCCCGCGTCGAGCGCCTGGCGCCGATTGCGATCGCGGAAAAACGCAACATTTACAAAGGCGTCAGCGCCAATGTCGACTTTTACAGTGGATTTGCTTACCAAATGCTCGGACTTCCGCTTCAGCTGTTTACTCCGTTCTTTGCGATTTCGCGTATTTCCGGCTGGAGCGCGCATCGCCTGGAGGAATTAGTCAACGGCGGAAAGATCATCCGTCCCGCATATATGAATGTTTGCCCACAGCGCGAATACACGCCGCTTGACAAACGGTAAAAAAAGAGGAGCTGTTCAGATGCATGATATGCCCCCTGTCAAGTAGACAGGTCAAATATCTAAAATAAGATGCTCAGAATCAGTCGCACGATTTCGTGCGGCTGATTTTTTAGGCACACCACTTAGCTTTGCATTTCTCAATTCGTTTATTTTTTGCTATTGGATATGCTTGTGGGACAGCAGAAGATAATGCTTCTGATCTTACCTCGGCAGGTGTTTTGCTGTTATACCTGCTCTGTGGTCTTTCGTCACGATAGAATCGCATATACTCCCTGATCGCATTACGCAGGGACATTTCATCTGTAATCTTATACATTTGATACATTTCTGATTTTATGATTCCCCAGAATCCT
>CALWPC010000004.1 GCA_944383325.1 uncultured Lachnospiraceae bacterium
TGCCGTTTTCCAACCACTGCGGATAAAAAATGCTGTTGGACACTTCTGATACTTTTTCAAAACCGGTCAATTCGCGGATAGAATTTTCCTCGGCCTGTTTTAATACGACCATAGCATGAACCGGCACGCTCGTATTTTCGCAGTACGGGGACGACCCGTGCCATGGGGTGCCCCACCCCAGAAAACACTCCTTCGTCTCCTGAACAAAGACAATATCCCCGTTGATAATAAGTGCGTTCCGGTATTTTGCCCACAGCTCCGCCTGCGTCGTCTTGCCGATGCCGGACGGACCGAGGAACAGAAGGCCGCGGCCCTGATGTTCAATGAGCGAGCTGTGAATTTGAAGCATGTGGCGTTGGACTGCGTGGGCATAAAACATTTCTAAAAAAAAGCAATGTATACTGTAATCATTCTCAACAGGAAGTATTGTAGCCTTTTCCCAACGCTCATTTACGATCATTACATCTTTTCCTATCCTTGATATAATGTTTGACGATTTATTCAGCCTGTAACACTCAGCACCATGAAACCGCACCTCTGTTTTTACAAGCTCAACTTCGCAATCCGCCTTAAAAATTTCAGGTCGAGCGCACCTAAACTTTTCCAAAAACTCATCTTCCAGATAATTATTAATTTTTAATTTTATGTTCGCTATATTATACATCAAAGGAATGTCCAACAAGCGCTATCTATAGTCTGCTTAATAAACACATCTCTATTAATGTCCTCCCGTGCACCCCAAGCGTTAAAATAAATATTCAAATTCCCGTGAGCAAGAGCATGTTCCTCAATCGCTGTCTCGCTTGCTCCCCAAAATGGGCTATTGACATTCTCTGTATACCACCCTATCCCCGTAATTCCTCCCGGGACTTCCCAGTTAATCCGAACTCCTTGCTCGTAATATCCGGACGATCCCCCGTTTGGCGGAGCATCAACAGAAAAGGCCGCTACAGGATTATCCTCATAATTATTTGAATCTTGTATAGCAATATTAGTATCATAGCTTCCTTGCATATCTTTCACTCTCCTCTTCTTTCATTATAAAATTGTTTCACCTTATTACAAAACTCCTCTGTAACTCGATGCGGACTTCCGCACTCTGTCGCAAGCGTAGCGGCACATTTAACACATGCTCTCCGCACACTGCAGGACTTACATTCCTTAGGCCAATCCAACTCTTCCTCATACTGTACAAGCTGTCTCCATGCCTCCGAAAACGCCAAATCTCGCACCGGGATATTCGGCTCGTTCATAAAACTGCAAAACCGCATCTCCCCGTTCCACGTCACCCAGTAACCCAACCGGTAATCCTTACAATATGTACAGGGCTTTCGCTCCGTGTCAAACGGCGTTTTTTCCAGGCTCCGACGGATCCGCTCTCTCTGCTGCCCGTCCAGTTTTTCCTGTACCCGCACTTCCCTGGCCTCGCTGTCCGCGACCCTGGCCGACGCCTTTACGCTGCCGGTAGCCATCCACGGCAAGTTGTTCCTGTATGCGTAAAACGCCATTTTTTCTACATCATCTTCGTTCTGCCGGATAATGGTGCTGACAAGCTGCACGGGAATATTCATCTCCCTAAGCATCCTCAGCCCTTCATCCACCCGGGTAAAGCCCCACTTCACCCGGCACACCTTTTCATATACCTCATCGTTGGAGCCGTACAGCGTGACCTTGACTCCTTTGGGCGGATACTGCGCCAGCAATTCCGCCGTCTTTCCCCGGATCACGGAGGCATTCGTCTGGAGGGTGATAAAGAACCCCATCTGCGCAAGCTCCTTCCAGATCGTCTCAAACTCCGGATGCAAAAGCGGTTCCCCGCCGGTGACGCACAGCCATGTGGTGCCGGCATCCTTTGCCTCCCGGGCAATTCTAAGCCACTCTTTTGCCGTCAGCTCCGTTCCGTACTCCGGTATCTGCTCGTCCTTCAGATGCACATAGCACATGCGGCAGTCAAAATTGCACCTTGGCGTAAGCTCAAACGTGCCCGAAATCGGGATTGCCTCCGCAAAGGCCTTCTCCCACACCGCCTTATAAAAAGGGTCCAGCCATTCCGTACGCCTACAGGCAGGCTCAAACGGCGCGCTCATGGCGTTTTCTCACCTTTCGGCATCCTGACAAACACCCTTCCTCTTGCCACGCCGTCGTCGAGAATATAATTGTCCGCCAGTTTTTTTAAAAATTTATCAATATCCGCCGCCACTTTCTCTTTTGTCACCCCGGTGTAGTGCTCCATAATCCGCTTCACCAGATCTTCCTTTTCAAACTCATGCGTCTGCATGTACTCCCACAGATAAGCCGCTGAAGAAGAGATATACACAACGGACGTAATCTCCTGCACCCTTTTTCCTGTCGGTACAATTACATACTGTCCCGCTACTTCCCGCAGGATTAACCCGTCTTTCAGCTTCATGTCATCCCCTCCTCTCTCAAACCATATCTCCCGCACCGGAACCTGCCTTTTCCTGCGGTATATTCAGTACCATTCGGATTGTAAACTGATTGCCGTCTTTCCAGTACTCCATATTTCCCCTGTATTTTTCGACAATCATCTTCATACTTGTAATGCCGTATCCCTCGGCCCGATCCTTCTTGGACGAAAGCGGGCCTTTTTTGCTGCGCGCAATGTCCGCCTCCGTGCACGGATTCGTCTCCTCAATCAGAATCGACTTTTTATACTGCCGGATCATCAGATGGATCTCGGAATCCTCCCGCCCGTACTCCAGGCAGGCTTCCAGGGCGTTTTCCATCATGTTTCCAAGAAGCACCGTCATATCTGAAATAGAAAACGGATAATACTCTTTCAATTCGATCTCATAGGCCACCTGAATGCCCTGCTGTCTCGCTTCTTTGAAATAATATTCCAACACATGATTGATCACCGGATTTCTGGAAATGTTCTGTCCGCTGTACTGCTCCCAGTCGTCCAGATATGTGCGCAGGTACTTCTCCATTTCCGCATATTCCTGATTTTCCATCAGTGTAACAAGGATGCGGAAATGATGGCGCGTATTGTGGCGCAGCCTCTGTTCCTCCTGGATTTTCCCGCAGAGCGCTTTGTACTGCAGCTCTGTCGCCGCAAACTGTATCTGCATCTCCGAATTTTTATCCTCCACATTGATACAGATAAAATACATGACATAGGCCAGAATATCGGTAAGAATCAGGCAGACCATCCAGATAATTTCATTCGCCGTCATCGTCCCCTGCACGCTGTATGTCATCTCGGTCACAAGAGCAATAATATAAATAAAAAACAGCGCGAGCGAACATCCGGAAATAATATAAAGATTGTTTTTGCTGATTCGCTTTAATTTCCCGAAACTATATTTTTTCAGGAAATACCGGATCACCGGATAGGTGACTGCAGTGACCACCGCATAGAGCACAATGCCATTCGAGCTATACGGCGTCCAGTGCTTGCCAAAAGGAACATTCTCTATGATCTTCACACCGAGCTGAACAATCGTATAGACAATCACCGCATACTGCAGCGAAATAATATAGCTCAGCATCCTGCCCGCATTTTCTTTTTTCTGTGATAAAAAGTAGAGCAGCGTTCCGGTCGCACCGAACAGCACAAAAACCACATTGCCGAGGAGCATGGCATATGCCCTGTCCTCCTCTGAATACATCGTCCCTAGCATCAAAGAGGTACACCCGAAGACAACGACCGCAAAAACAACGGCAATCGAAATAATCTCCCTTTTCCGCATCTTTAACTGGCTGTCCTCATAGGGCGTATACACCAGAAAGATAATCGGCAGCACCTGAATTAGAAACCCAACAAATTGGTTGAGCACATAAAAACAATTTAGCATCTTCTTTTGTCTCTTCCTGCCGTCAGATTAAATAAATAATCCGTATAGGCCTGTCTGCATTCCATTCTCCTGCTTCTGCTCATCGGAAACTTGCAGCCTGCCACTTCACAGTTTTCATTATCCATTTCTTCAATCGCTTCCATGTTCACAATGATTCCCCGGTTGAGCTTCAGAAAACGGCTGTCCAGACTCTGTTCAAAGTCATAAAGACTGCCCCTGATGGAAACCATGCTGCCATTTTTCAAATATATATGCAGATTGTTATGCGCGCTCTCAATATAAGAGATTAAAGAAAAACGAAGGTCCTGCTCTCTGCCGTTTACCCTGATCCTGACAGTCATCTGATCCCTCCGCTTATCGTCCAATCTCACTTTTACTTCTCTTAATTTTTCCCTGTTTAACGGTTTCACAAGATAATAGAGCGCATTGATCTCAAAAGCTTCCGGGCCAAATTCCTTGCTTGTGCTGATCAGAACAATATCCTCAGCAAATCCGGCCGCTCTCAGTTTTTCGGCAATCTCAATTCCCGTTTCATTCTCCAGAAAAATATCCAAAAAAATCAGATGGTACTCTCTTTTTTGTGCATCGCTGATTAAATCTTTGCCGCTTGCAAAAGTATGTATGGAAACATGTTCATGCCATATTTCCGCAACGCCCCTTTTTATTTCCTCGCTATCCTCCCTGGAGTCATCGCAGATTGCAATGTTGATCATACACACAACTCCTATTTATCTTTTCAATCTATTATAATGGATTCCAATTATACAAACTAGTACAGAATATCCCTCATACAAACCATTTATCCCATTTTGACATGCCAGGCGGGTTTTTCGCATAACCAGTTTCGGGCAAAATCACTGCGGACGGTGCATTTGAAAAGCCGCCGTGATCACACCCGCATCAGGAAAAAATCATAGACTGTCAGTTGTTGTATCATGTTGTTTTTTCTTCTTTTGGCACCATCCTTTCATAACCCATTTTGACCTGCCGCCGTATATTCATCGGCGTATTGCCGGACTCGTTTTGGGAATACTATGCTATAAAACGATCTGCGATATAAGCACATACCCAAAATTTTGGTTCTCATTTCGTAAAGTATGCCACTTGACGAAAAACAGCCTGATTTCTTTACAAATCAAGAAAATCAGACTGTTGACTGACCAGACTTTTGACGGCTCATGCCAGAAAAGCTAATTTATTCATATTGGTGTGTTTTAAATCAAACGAAGAATGGACATAGCGATTGAGCGTAATGTTCACATTGGCGTGCCCTAACACCTCACTCAAACTTTTTAATTCAAACCCGACCTCCACACACCTTGTCGCAAACGTATGCCGCAGCGCGTGAAAATTCGCCTGACGGATCCCGCTTTCGCAAACATACCCTTTAAACCGGTTTTGCATAGTACGCGGTTCTACATATTTCTTTTTATCGCCCGTGAGTATGAATGCTTTTGGATGGTCTATAAACTCTTTTGCAATATCTGTTATAAATCCCGGCAGCGGAATCTCGCGAAAGGAACACTGACTTTTCGGCTCCGTGATGATCACCTTTGTCTTTGACGCCGCGCCGACGCTTGTATCCTGAATCCGCTGCATCGTTTTTCTTATTTTGAGAGTTGCCGTTTTCATATTCAAATCTTCCCACTGCAAAGCGCACAATTCACCGATACGGATTCCCGTATAAAGCGCAAGTAAAACGCCAAACTTGTACAAATCCATCTCGTGCATCAGTACCTGAATCAACGCGTTTTGCTCTGATTGGCACAGCACGCGCATTTCTTTTTCCCTCTTCTTTATTGTCAGCTTTTTCAGATTGCAAATGACATTCAGATTATGATATTTTGCATATTCCATTGTGCTTTTTACAATCGTCAATATATCCGTCACCGTTTTCGGAGACAGTGGCCGCCCGTTATCCAAACGGCCTCTTTCTAGCTGCTGTTCCAGAAATCGCTCAATCCGCTGCGTGCTGATTTTCGAGATCTGATAATTGCCCAAATGCGGCCGGATATGAGTATTGATTAAATGGACATACCGGGCATACGTAGATTCCTTAATATTCATCCTCGAAGACTGAAGCCATGCATCCAACACTTCATTATAGCTTATTCTTTGTCCGGAAATGTTGTCCGGCTGCCGGGAAGCAGCCGCCTTTTTCTCTAACAACTTTTGTTTTACCTCAACATAAGTTTTCGCATATACATAACCATACTTTGCTTTCTCGTTTTCGTCATAGAAGCGAATATACCTCCCCTCCCATCTTCCGTCCTTTCTTTTATATATGTTTTCCCCTTTTAGCGGCATGATAGCAGCCTCCTTTCTATGTAAGATTGACGGAATGGATGACGGAAATAAAATTTTAAGCACTGTCCAAATTTCCTTTTTACGTAATAGGAACATTCATTGCAATTCCCTATTGTATAAAAAGCGGACCGGACAGGTGGCGCACACAGTATGCAAAGCAGGATTTTTTTATTATACAATAATTTTGCAAATTGGAAACTGCCACCCAAATGTTTCTTTTTTCTGGATAATTTTTCGTTCCAATATTGAAAATTTTAGCAATATCGTGTAGAATAATGCTTGATCAAAAGAATATGATCCGTTTCGTCAAGTGGCATACTTTACGAAAAAAGGTACTCAAAATAGGCGTTCACACTGAATAGATATAATAAGAAAAAAGCAGAGAATACGTGACATATAAACGCGTATATTCTCTGCTTTTATGATTATTGTTTCATGATTTTAAGCAATGACCTTTTGGACTGTGTCCACAAATTTGCGCACATCTGCGGTCGGCGTCAAAGAATACAGCAAACCGTAAGGTATACTGTATTTCCAATTTACCGGAATGGTCACCAAAGCCGGGTGTACTTCCTGCCAACATTCCAGTGTGAGCAGTACATTCTTCGTTTCCGCACAGCGGTTGAATACCGAAACGTCATAAAAGTGCGGGGTGTCCTCTATATGAATTTGCGGATGATTGCGCTTCAGATCATTTCTCATAAAGTCATTCAGCCCTGAATCGCCTTCGGCTACCATCATCAGCGTTTCTCCGTACAAGTCCGAAATTTCAAGACCGCTTTTTTTTGCAAGCCGGTGCTCTCTGGACACAGCGACCATTTTTTTATACCTTCCGAGCATCAGCATATTACATCTGTTCAGCCATGTTTTAGAATCGCATACCCCGACTAAAAAATCAAATTTTACCCCAAGCTGTGAAATTTCGGCAAGAATGCCTTCGTGATTGTCCTCAAAGGGTACAAGATGAATCTTATAGCTGGGAAAATCCGCGTTTACTTGAAACCATAAATCCATAAACCGCCTGGCCGGATTGAGCAGAGACGTGCCGATGCGAAAGGTTTTATGTTCCTCCCGCATAGCGCTCCTGGCCTGTTCAATGGACTTCCTGGAATAGTCAAACAAAAAGCGGGCGTCTTTATAAATCACCTCTCCGGCAGGCGTCAGACGGACGCCCCGCGTCGTCCGCACAAAAAGCTTTAAATCGAAATGCTTTTCCAATGAATTGATCTGTTTCATTACCGCCGTAGGTGAAATAAAAAGTTTTTCTGCCGCCTTTGTAAAGCTGCCGCAATCCGCCACATACACAAAAGCAATGAGCTGAGGATTGAACATCGTTTATTTTCACCCCTTTTTATATAAACTTTAAGTTAATACAAGAGTAACCTTTTGGAGATTCTCTGTCAAGAATATTTACGCTATAATAACAAAAACAGGCGAAGGGAGGGCAAAAAATGGCCGATTTAATTGCTTATTTTTCAAGACGGTATGAAAATTATGTAAATGGTGCAATCCGCAATTTAGACGTTGGCAATACAGAAATTGCCGCCGGTATTGTTCAAACATTTACCGGCGCCGACCTGTTTAAAATCGAACCTTTACAGGAATACTCGAGAAACTATAATGAGTGCATTGCCCAGGCGCAGGCTGATCAGCGACGTGGCGCGCGGCCGGAATTAAAGGAATATCCAAAATCCCTTGATCAATACGACCGCATTTATTTGGGCTACCCGAATTACTGGAGCACGATGCCGATGGCAGTTTTTACTTTTCTCGAGCATTTTGATTTTACCGGAAAGATTATTCTTCCTTTCTGCACCCATGAGGGCGGCGGCATGGGCAGCAGTGAACAAGATATAAAGCGTATCTGTCCGGAAGCGGAGGTTCGAAACGGACTGGCAATCTTCGGCGGCAGCGCGGAGCATTCCAAGGAGGACATCCGAACCTGGATTCAGCAAAACAGAGAAAGACAAGGAGGACGCTGATATGGACTATGTAACTTTAAAAAACGGAGTAACAATGCCAATGGAAGGATTCGGCGTATTTCAGATTCCAGAGGCAGAAGTATGTGAACAGGCCGTTGCAGACGCATTGGACGTCGGCTACCGCCTGATTGATACGGCCGCCGCATATTTTAATGAAGAAGCGGTCGGCGCAGCGCTGAAAAAGAGCAACATCCCGCGTGAGGAGTTGTTTATTACAACAAAGCTGTGGGTTCAGGACGCAGGCTATGAGAATGCAAAAAAGGCGTTTTGGACTTCTCTTGAAAAACTGGGACTTGACTATCTGGATTTGTATCTGATTCATCAGCCCATGGGCGATTACTACGGATCGTGGCGCGCTATGGAAGAATTATATGAGGAAGGAAAAATCCGCGCTATCGGCGTGTGTAACTTCTACCCGGAACGACTGGCAGATTTGTGTGTTAATGCCAAAATTGTGCCGATGGTCAATCAGGTCGAGCTGCATCCGTTTTTCTCGCAGGACGAAGCACTGGAAACGATGAACGAATTCGGCGTCCGGCCGGAAGCCTGGGGGCCGCTAGCCGAAGGAAAACACGGCATTTTTACCAATGAAACACTAAATACCATTGCAAAAAAACACAGCAAAACCATTGCGCAGGTTGTATTGCGTTGGAATGTTCAAAGAGGCGTTGTCATCATTCCAAAATCGGTGCACAAAGAACGTATGGAAGAAAACCTTACCATCTGGGATTTTGAATTGGACAGCGAGGATATGGCCGCCATCCGCAGTTTGGATTTAGGCCGCAGTGAAATTGTCAACCACAGCACGGCGGAAACGGCCAAATGGCTGAACAGTTGGAAAATCCATGACTAATCAAAAGAAGCGGAGGCTGCATTTATGATTTTTGAAGAACACTATACCCTGTCCAATGGGGTGGATATTCCGAAACTCGGCCTGGGAACCTGGTTTATCCCGGATGATCACGCAGCGGATGCAGTTTGCCAGGCGGCCGCGTTAGGTTATCGCCACATTGATACTGCGCAGGCTTATGCAAATGAACGCGGCGTCGGCGAGGGAATTTGCACTTGCGGCGTAGCGAGAAACGAACTGTTTGTGACGACAAAACTGGCTGCGGAAGCGAAAACTTACGCGAAAGCAGTCCAGGCAATCGACGGCTCACTGGAAACGCTCGGTCTTGATTACATTGACCTGATGCTGATCCACAGCCCTCAGCCATGGAACGATTTCCGCGGTGGCGACTACGCCCAGGGAAACCGGGATGCATGGCGCGCCATGGAGGAGGCCTACCAGGCCGGAAAGCTCCGCGCCATCGGCATCTCCAATTTCAAAGAGCAGGATATGGAAAACATTCTCTCCTCCTGCACGGTCGCCCCGATGGTAAACCAACTTCTTGTGCATATCGGCAATACGCCCCAATCGCTGATGGAATACTGCCAGAGGAACAATATTCTGGTGGAGGCGTATTCCCCCATTGCCCACGGTGAAATTCTGAAAAGCGCGCAAGTGACGGCCATGGCGGATACCTATCATGTCACTGTCCCGCAGCTCTGTATCCGGTACGCCCTTCAGCTCGGCGCCGTGGCGCTTCCGAAAACAGCAAACCCAGAACATATGAAGGAGAATGCTGACGTCAATTTTGTCATCTCCGACCAGGATATGGAAGCTTTAAAACAGATGAAGCCGCTGAAGGACTATGGCGAGTTCAGTGTTTTTCCGGTATTCAGCGGAAAATAACAACGCAGGCAAGCCATTATTCCCCGCAAAAAGTTTGACGGATATGCTTTTGATAAATCAGTAACGCCCACCTTGTAAAAATATGAGAGGACACCAATAATCTCAAATATGCAGCTTTTAAGGATGATCAAAATCCACAAAACATGACTTTAAACGAGAAACTATCGTCTTTTCAATTAGCACGGTTTTTAGCCGCATTTTAAAGCAACTTAGCAAAAATGGCTCTTGCTAACCGCACATTGCTATGCGTCCGATTTTTCTCGGACGCCGGCAATGCCGGTTTTGCGGACGTCGCTAAGAGGATTCGAACCTCCGACCTACCGCTTAGGAGGAGCACTCATAAATAGTTTTCTATTCGTGTCACATTTGAACATTATACTTTGACTGACAGGATTACAATTCAGATTTTATCCAATCCAACACCGCTTTCAGATATATCTTATCTGTCCAATCGCAACTTTGCCCAACCGCACACATCAATGCTTTTTCCCATGGTTCATATATTGCGGGGTCTTTTTTTGCAACCATTTTTTGGAGCATTTTGCACATTGTTTTGTCGACAAATGACATCTTTTCTTCATTCCACGCACCACGACCATAAAAGCATGGAATGTTACTTAAATTTCCACTGAAATTGTGTTCATAGACTTGCTTAAAAGCCTGTTCGTCAAATGGCGAAGCACCAACACAGAAAACCGCTATGCGTTTATTTTCTAATTGCTCAATGTGCTTTTTCAAAAAAGTTAGACCCGCTATCCCCGAAGCGTAAATACCACCTGCTAAAATAACAATGTCATATTTGGCAAGGTCTTTTATATCCGCTTTCCTGATTTCCAAACAAGAAAATTTAGTGGTTTCGGTGAGCCAATCGACATATTTTTTTGTTGCACCATATTTTGATTGATATAAAACTATGCCGTTCACTTAACTTCCTCCTTTTGCTTCTGAAATGCTTCTTCCAAGTGCTTAATTCCGTTCATCATCTTAATTGACAATGAATAATAAATGTCGATTTCATCTTCGGTAAATTCGCTGAAAACAGCTTCGTGAACAAATTTCCCCTTTGCTGTATTCTCTTTGCTGAATTGTTTGCCCTTTTCAGTATAAGAAATGCACAGACTCCTTGCGTCTTCCTCTGATTTTTCAAGTCTGATATAACCCTCCTGTTCAAGTGGGCGCGCCAACTGTTTTACATTTTGACGAGAGCAGCCCATAGCTTTCGCTACCGTTGACAAATCGGGCGGCGTATCAAATGCTTTAAGAACAGACATTAAGAGCCATTGTTTGCATGACATCTCGTTATATCGGTCAAAAACTGAATGAAGCAGGTTTTCTTGAATGAACACTCCTGCAAAAAGAAGATTTTTCTTCCATTGCAGATTTTTACCCATTTTTTCATATTCCATTTTGCTTTCTCCTATAATGCGTAACAAGTTACCATTCTGCATTATAGTAACTTATTACGCATTTGTCAAGAATACCTTAAAGGCTCATAGGTTTCCACCTCGGCACTCTGTTCAAAGGCTTCGGTCTGTTTCTTTACCTGTGCGTTGTGGTGGTAAATCTGAAAGCCGCAAAAAGCTGCCGTACCCAACAGGGCAACAGCGGCAGCAATACAAATCTGCGATACATATTTTTTCATAGCTTCGTCCTTTCTCAAAAGGCAAGGCGGCAGACCTTAACTGTGCCGCTTGTCTTCTAGCCTCCGTGCATGCCCTCTGCACAATACAGTCTGTCTTAACCGCAGTTCATTTTCGTTAAGATGCAAATAATATTTTTCATCGTCTTTTCCTTTCCGCAGCGGGCAGGCTTGCTTCCTGCAAGAAATATACGACTTTTAAGGATTATCAAAACCCATAAATTACGGCTTTGAAAGAGTAACTATCGCCTTTTCAATTAGCACGGTTTTTAGCAGCATTTTAAGGCAAATTAGCAGGCTTATTTATAATGAACTGCCGAAGTGACAGTCCAAAAACATGCTTTCCGTGTAGTTACGGATTTCCTTATTTATCTTGACTTCCAAAAGTTACACCTCCTTTTTTGCACAAAAAAATCGCCACCTTTTGTAAGTGACGATTTTCATTCTGATATTCTGTTGTTACTTGATAAACCAACTGTAATCCTGGCTGCAATCCACCACATAATCGGCAT
>CALWPC010000005.1 GCA_944383325.1 uncultured Lachnospiraceae bacterium
ACCCTCAGGAGGAGCTGTTAAACCGGCTGCAGTTGGAGGAGTTGTTGGGCAAGTTGTCCGCGGATGAGCGCAGGCTGATTTTTATGAGATATTTTCAGGACAAAACGCAGACGGAAATTGCCGGTGAACTTGGAGCCACGCAAGTACAAATTTCCAGACTGGAAAAGAAATTGTTGGAGAAGATGAGAAACAGTGCGGCGGATTCGGGACAGGCGCTCCGAACGGACAGGAAGCGCCGCAGACAGTAATGTCTGCGGCTGTCCATTGCATTATGTACGTTATGACGCCAGTGCGGCGCCCAGTGCCCGGCAGGAGCAGATCGTCTCTTCATCCGGCGCATCCATGCAGATGACGCTGTCGCAGGCGAGTATGGCGCTGTCTGCGCGGCACCGCTCTTCCCAGGAGCGCATCCACTCTCCGTCGCCCCAACCATAGGAACCGAAAAGCGCGATTTTTTTGCCGCCAAGAGACGGCTCACAGCCGGCGAACATCGGTTCAAATTCGAATTCCTCCAACTGCTCGGCGCCCATCGAGGGGCAGCCAAAACCGACGGCATCATACTGGGCAAGTTTTTCCGCAGTAAATGACGGCACAGTGAATAATTCAGCCTGTGCACCCGCCGCCTTTGCGCCTTCGGCGACTGCCTCGGCCATCGCCTGTGTGTTGCCCGTTCCGCTCCAATATACTACTGCAATTTTTTTCATAAATCCTTCCACCTTTCTAATGTGTATGAGCGCAGGATCACGAGTGTCAGTAAAACGATGCCGCGTGTGAGAAGATCTGCCCGGACGCTAAAATCAGGCTGCTACTGTGAGGCGCAATATGGAAAACCCCTGCGCGAGCTTCTGACAGTAAATGTCCGTACAGTGTTTGTATTGGTCAAACAGGCGCTGTGCGGCAACCTCGTCCGTATATACTTTCCAGCAGCCGACACATTTACAGTTTCGTCCTTTGTTTTTGATGAATCCGATGACATCAGAAATGGGATAGCCCAAAAAGACGCCGATTTCATGCGGAAATTCACAGTTGTTTTCCAGGCGGTGTGAAAGCTGGGCAAGCATTTCCGGAATATCTGTGCAGTGATAACCGCAAACGTTCAGAAAGGTACGGACATTCGGGGAGGATAAATCCTTTTCCAGTCTGGATTTACGGTAGACGTAAATGAGCGCGCGTCCGGAATGGTTCCGTGCCAGATATACAAAAACGCCTTTACTGTTTAAGGTTCGGTTCCACTGGTCAATCATCTTTTGTACGGGGAGAGAACAGGAACAGCAGGTAAATAAATTTGCTGTTTTGAGGCCGGCCAGTGTCGGTGCACAGTGTGTGACAAGAAGCTGATCGGACATGTTTTCACTCCTTTTCATCGTGTTCTGAATTCGTGTCGTTGCGCATGACAGAATAATGTCTGACGAGCAGTTAGCTAAAACTAACTGCTCGTTTATTATACTGTTCTAAGAAGTTTCTTGTCAAGACTATTATTTTTTCATTTTCGGATTGAAAATTAAGGAGGCCAGATACCCCAATATGAGCGCGCCGCTGATGCCGATAGCGGTGGCTTTCAGCCCGCCCATAAAAATGCCGATAAACCCTTCCTTGTCAATGGCTTCTTTCACGCCGTCAAAGAGCAGATTGCCGAAACCAAGCAGGGGGACGCTTGCGCCCGCTTTTGCAAATTCGAGAAAGGGCTGATAGAGGCCGACGGCGCCAAAAAAAGCGCCGAGACACACGAGCAAAACCATGATGCGGCCGGGCATCAGTTTGGTTTTGTCCATCAGAATCTGGACAAGCGCGCAAATCAGTCCGCCCACCCAGAATGCGTTCCATAGATCCATAGTAGTCCTCGTTTCTGCGCTGCATTTGGTGAGTGTTGCGGCCAACGTCCGGCAGCGCGCGGACAGCCGCGAAATAATTTGTCATCTTCAGCGCCGCTCGATGACGACGCCGTGCGCAATGCCGGGCACTGTCTGACCTTCGTTAAAGCTGATGGTCGACATGAGAGCGCCTGTCGGCACAAACAGAATGCGGTTCCACTTGCCGTCCCTGAGCTGTTTGAGAAGATGCGCGGAGAGCAGCGAGGCGCTGCAGCCGCAGCCGCTTCCGCCCGCATGTGTATCCTGTGTTTCAGGATCAAAAATTTCAATACCGCAGTCCATGTGCTGTGCCGAAATGTCATATCCCTGTTCCAACAAAAGCTTCAGCAAAATTTCCTGGCCGATCTGACCGAGATCGCCGGTGACAATCCGGTCATAGTCGGCGGGGGTGCGGTCAAAATCTTTGAAATTCTGACTGATTGTGTGGGCCGCGGCCGGAGCCATGGCGGCGCCCATATTCAGCGAATCTTTAAAGCCGTAATCGACAATTTTTCCCGGGGTGACTCCGGTGATTCGAAGTTGTGCGTGATGCGAGCCGACGCACGATGACGAGAGGACGAAGGCGCCGCTTCCGGTGACGGTCCAGGATGCGGATAGCGGCCGCTGATTGCCGTACTCTAACGGGAATCGGAATTGCTTTTCGGCGCTTCCAAAATGACTGGACGCGAGGCAGAGAACCCGGTCGGCATATCCGCCGGAGACACACATGGAACCGAGAATAAGCGCTTCCGCGATGGTGGAGCAGGCTCCGAACAGGCCGAACAGCGGAAGGTTCATGTCCACCAGGCCGAAACTGGTTGCAATGTTTTGGCCGAGCAGATCGCCGGCAAATATATAGCGGATGTCTGCAAGAGAAAGCTGCTCTTTCTCAAGGGCGAGCATGGCCGTTTTTAATTGCAGCTGACTTTCCGCCTCCTCCCATGTGTTTTGTCCAAAGTAGGGGTCTGGTTCTATCTGATCAAACTGACTGCCGTAAGGGCCGTCGCCCTCTTTCTGACCGACAATGGAGCTGCTGCTGATAATATAGGGAGCCTCGTCAAACTGCAGGCTTTGTGTTCCGCGCTGTTGTGTCATAATGACCTCCCGTGAAAAGAATATTGTGCACTTATTATCCCGAAGTTTCATAAAAATATACAATATTTTGACGAACGGTCTGCGCAGAGATGACCGTTTAAAATGGAATGTTCGTCAGTATGCGCACGTATGATGAAGGAAGAACCGATTATGTAAGGGGAGAAAGAGATGTCTATCCGTGTGGTAGAAGCGGGCGATACCCTGGGTTCCATTGCCGAAGCGTCCGGCATTACGACCCGTCAGCTCGCATTTGATAATCAGATAGAACCGCCGTATCAGCTGGCGGTAGGGCAGGCGCTTTATATCGCGCAGGAACAGGCGGCGGATGCGCGGGAGGTGTTGGTCAACGGTTATGCGTATCCGTTTATTGATCCGGAGGTGCTTGGCCAGACGCTTCCATTTTTAACAGAGCTGTCTGTGTTTTCGTATGGTTTTACCGGGGACGGCGATCTGATTGAACCGCAGGTGTCGGATCAGTGGATGCTTGCGCAGGCAAATGTGTACGGGGTGCGTCCGATTTTGACGCTGACGCCGCTTAGTCCCGAGGGGACGTTTAATAATTACCTGATTCATCAGATCGTAACCGACCGTCAGGCTCAGACGAGATTAATCCGCAATCTCAGCGCGCTGATGATGGAAAAAGGCTTTGATGGAATCAATATTGATTTTGAATTTATTTTGGCTGAAGACAGAGACGCGTTCACCGAATTTACGCGCCGGGTTACGGACGCGATGCATGCGCTCGGATTTACGGTTTCAGTCGCTCTGGCGCCAAAGACGGCGAGAAATCAGCAGGGAGAGCTCTATGAAGGAAAAGACTATCCTGCCTTGGGAGCGATTGCGGACAGCGTGCTGCTGATGACATACGAGTGGGGTTATACATACGGGCCGCCGATGGCGGTCGCGCCGCTGAATCTGGTGCGCAACGTGGTGGAATATGCAGTCACCGAGATTGAACCGGCAAAAATCGATCTCGGAATCCCAAATTACGGGTACGACTGGCCGCTGCCGTATGAACAGGGGGTCACGGCGGCGGAGACAGTCGGAAATATTGAAGCGGTGCAGATTGCGGTTCGTTTCGGCGCGGACATTCAGTTTGATGAAACGGCGCAGTCTCCATTTTTCTTTTACCAGAATCAGGGGGTACAGCATGAAGTCTGGTTTGAGGATGTAAGGAGTATCCAGGGTAAATTTAACCTCATTAAAGAATTTGGCCTTCGCGGAATGGGGTACTGGCAGCTTATGCGGTGGTTTCGTCCGAACTGGCTTTTGCTCTCGCAGCAATTTAAAATCGCAAAATAAATCATACAACTCCGGCAAGTTTGAGAATCCAGTAGATGAGACCGAGGCCGGAGCTTGTGAATAATCCGAACAAAATGACGGGGCCGGCGATTGTAAATATTTTACAGCCAATACCAAAGACCTGCCCCTCTTTTTTAAATTCGATTGCGGCAGCCGC
>CALWPC010000006.1 GCA_944383325.1 uncultured Lachnospiraceae bacterium
TATTTTGCGGTATGGCCTGGGGAAGCAGGAGGAAATTACTCAGCGCGAGGTCGGCGCGCTGTTGGGCATCAGTCGGAGTTATGTATCAAGAATTGAGAAAAAAGCGCTTGAAAAATTGCGTGTTGGATTTGATCACTTAGATTTGTAAAGAAAACCACAACACCCCTTTACACGTAAATTAATATGTGTTAATATATAATTAAAATGATGCATAACAAAATACAAGTAAAGAAGGTGGGATATGTTTGGGGAAGTACAGTCCGCGACAATGATCGGACTAGATTGCAAAATGATACGCGTGGAAGCGGACATAGCGGATGGGCTGCCAATGTTTGAGATGGTCGGTTATCTGGCCGGCGAAGTGCGCGAGGCCAGAGAGCGCGTGCGGGCAGCAATGCGAAACTGCGGCCTGGCGCTGCCTGCAAGAAAAGTGACCGTCAATTTGTCGCCCGGAGACGTGCGCAAGGCGGGCGCGTCGTTTGATCTGCCGATTGCAGTTGCGCTTCTTTTGGCCGCCGGTTTTTTTTCAAAAAAGACGGCCGAGATTTTGCGGAAGACGCTGATTTTAGGAGAGTTGGGTCTGAACGGAGAGGTACAGAGAGTGAACGGGGTATTGCCGATTACCGCGGCCATCGATCAAAATCAGATTTCCTGTTGTATTGTTCCGGCCGACAACGCGCTAGAAGGCGCGGCGGCCGCTTCTGTGCCGTGCTACGGCGTGCGCAGTCTGAGAGAAACAGTGGATTTTTTGTTGGGAAAAACAGAGCTTCGTGCGCAAGGTTCTGATTGGGAGACGGAACATTTAACGCAGCGCGAGGACGACGCGCCTGATTTTCAGGATATTGCCGGTCAGGAGGGTGTGAAGCGCGCAGCGCAGATTGCGGCGGCCGGCTTTCACAATCTGCTGATGATCGGGCCGCCCGGTGTTGGCAAGACGATGATTGCAAGATCGATACCGGGTATTCTTCCGACGATGTCCGACAGGGAACGTCTTATTCTCTCTAAAATTTACAGCATTGCGGGTTTGCTCCCGCCGGATAAGCCGATCCTTGAAAAACGGCCGTTTAGGGCGCCGCATCATCAGGTTACCGGCGCTGCGCTGATCGGCGGCGGAACAATCCCGAGACCGGGGGAGGTGACGCTTGCACACCGTGGCGTGCTGTTTTTGGACGAGCTATCAGAATTTTCCCGAACCGCTCTGGAGATGCTTCGTCAGCCCCTGGAAGAGCGGGAGGTGGCGCTTGCCAGACTGGGGGGCCGTTATGTTTATCCGGCTGATTTTATGTTGGTGGCTGCAATGAACCCGTGCGCATGCGGATATTACCCCGACAGAACGCGCTGTGTATGCGGGCGCCGTGAGATTCAGCGCCATATTAACAAGATGAGTCAGGCGCTGCTGGATCGTATGGATTTATGCGTGGAGATACCGCGCGTGGCGTATGAGCGGCTTGCCCGCCGGGACAAGGGGGAGTGTTCTGCGGAGATTCGCCGGCGTGTGGAGGAGGCGGTATTGGCCCAGGAAAAACGATATGAGGGCACGCCGTTTCGCTTTAATGCGGATTTGACAGCGGCTGCGGTCGAGCAGTTTTGTCCGCTGACAGAACAAGTGCAGGATTTGCTCGAAAAGGCGTTTCGCAGACTGGATTTGAGCGCGCGCGCATACCACAGGTTAATCCGGGTGGCCAGGACAATTGCGGATCTGGATCAGTCGGAGCGGATACAGACGGCGCATATGGCTGAGGCGATTGCTTACCGAAATATCAATAAAACGTACTGGCGGTGATTCGGATGGCGGAAACGAAAACGAGGAAGGAAGAGGCGCTCCAGTATGAGCATTGGCTGATGAATGTCCGTCCGTGTGTCGGCGTCCGCGCAAGACGGTTGCTGAGGTCGCATTTTGGCAGTGCTGCGGATGTTTACCGCGCGTCTTTTCGGCAGCTTTGCGCAGTGGAGGGCGTCTCCGAGGCGCAGGCACATGCCGTCTGTGAGAGCAAAAAAGCGTGGGATCTGGACGCATATTTTGCACTGGCCGAGACGGGCGTGCGCCTGGTTACTGAGCAGATGAGGGAGTACCCAAAGCGTCTGTCTGAACAGAAAGGCATGCCGGATGTTTTTTATTCAGCCGGACGTATGCCAGAGGAGGGACCGTCTGCGGCCATCATCGGTTCCAGGGAGTGTACTGCCTATGGCGAGGAGATGGCGAGGTGGATTTCGGCTGAGCTTGCCGTGCGGGGCGTACAGATTATCAGCGGTATGGCGCGGGGCATTGATGGAGCCGCGCATGCGGGCGCGTTGGCTGCGGGCGGCAGGACGATCGGAATTTTGGGCTGCGGGATTGATATTTGCTATCCGCGCGAACATATACAATTATATTTGAACATGCGCGAGCGGGGCGGGCTGTTATCAGAGTATCCGCCGACAACTCCTGCCAGGGGGAGACATTTTCCGGCCCGAAACCGTCTGATCAGTGCGCTGGCGGATGTGGTGATTGTGGTGGAAACGCGGCTGAGGGGAGGTTCGTTTATCACGGTGGATTTTGCGCTCGAGCAGGGAAAGGAGGTTTATGCAGTCCCGGGGCGCATTGGGGATGTGTGCAGCAGCGGGTGCAACCGTCTGATTTCACAGGGAGCATGGCTGCTTGAGTCTCCGGAAACCGTGGTGGAGCGTTTGTTCCCCGGAGGAAAGGAATCTGTGAATCTTTTATGTGAAACACAGATTTCACTTGCAACCGATGAAAAATTAGTGTATAGTTGTCTCGATTTATGTCCGGCAGGGTTGGAGGACATTTTGTTAAGGACAGAACTGACGGCGGCAAAAGCATTGCCGGCATTGTTGGCTTTGGAGCTGAAAGGACTGGTCAAAGAGACTGCCAAGCAATATTGCCGTGTGGCCGCTGCCGTTTGTGAACTGAAATAAATTGCGGTGTTGACCGGTGAGGAGTTTTTTCGGATGGCAAAGAATCTCGTAATCGTAGAGTCTCCGGCTAAGGTAAAGACAATTAAAAAGTTTTTGGGTTCCAATTATCAGGTGGTTGCTTCAAATGGGCATGTGCGTGATCTTCCAAAGAGTCAGCTTGGAATTGATGTGGAACATAATTACGAACCGAAATATATCACGATACGCGGAAAAGGCGAGCTGCTTGCCGCGCTTCGCAAGGAGGTGCGAAAGGCGGATAAGGTCTATCTGGCGACCGACCCGGACCGGGAGGGCGAAGCCATTTCCTGGCACCTGTATCATGTGTTAAAGCTTGAAAATAAAAAAGTATACCGGATTGCGTTTAATGAGATTACGAAAAATGCAGTGAAGGAATCCATTAAAAACGCGCGGGAAATTGATATGAATCTGGTCAATGCACAGCAGGCCAGACGTATGTTGGACCGGATGATGGGGTATCGCATCAGTCCGGTGCTCTGGAAAAAAGTAAAGAGAGGTCTGAGCGCGGGGCGTGTGCAGTCGGTTGCACTGCGGATGGTTGCTGACCGCGAGGAGGAAATCAATACATTTATCCCTGAAGAATATTGGTCGCTTGACGCGCTGCTCAGAGCAGAAGGAATGCGCGGCGTGCTCAAGGCCAAGTTCTACGGAACAAAAGACGAGCGCATAGCGATCACCTCTAAAGAGCAGATGGATCAGGTGTTGGAGCAGCTGCGAAGCGTTTCTTATGTTGTCTCGGAAATTAAAAAAAGCGATCGTATCCGAAGACCGCCGGCGCCGTTTACGACAAGTACGCTGCAGCAGGAAGCTTCCAAGCAGCTAAATTTTGCCACGCAGAAAACGATGCGCGTTGCGCAGCAGCTGTATGAGGGAATTGATATACGGGGAAATGGAACCGTAGGCGTGATCACGTATCTGCGTACAGACTCCGTGCGTGTCTCTGAAGAGGCGCAGGTCATGACCAGAGAGTATATTACTCAGAATTACGGCGGAGAATATGTGCAGAACGGTCAAGGCAGCGGCAGTAATAAAGGAAAGAAGGTGCAGGACGCGCACGAGGCGATTCGGCCGACAGACGTCTTTCGCACTCCTGCCATGTTGAAAGATTCGCTGACCAGAGACCAGTTTCGTCTTTATCAGTTGATTTGGAAACGGTTTGTGGCCAGTCAGATGAGCGCTGCGCGGTATGAAACGACCTCTGTGAAGATTGACGCGGGGGAGTATCGTTTTACCGTGCAGACGTCAAAACTGGTTTTTGATGGATTTAAATCTGTTTATGTGGAACCGGATGAGGAAAAAGAGGGAGCAACTCCGATTACCGGACTCGAACAGGGACAGCAATTTCAGCTAGAAGATTTGGATGCACAGCAGCACTTCACACAGCCTCCGGCACATTACACGGAAGCGGCTCTTGTCAAGGCGATGGAGGAGCTTAGCATCGGACGTCCGAGTACGTATGCGCCGACCATTACAACGCTTGTAAATCGCCGCTATGTGGCAAAAGAGGGGCGCACGCTTTATATTACGGAGCTTGGAGAGGCAGTGAATTCGATTATGCTTGAAGCGTTTCCAAGCATCGTGGATGTGAATTTTACTGCCAACATGGAGGCTCTGCTCGATAAAATTGAGGAAGGCGTCATTGACTGGAAGACCGTAATTGAAAATTTTTATCCTGATCTTGACGAGGCGGTGCAGGAGGCGGAAGAGAAACTCGCAAAAGTGGATATTGCCGATGAGGTAAGCGACGTTCAGTGTGAAGAGTGCGGCAGGATGATGGTGATTAAATACGGTCCGCACGGGCGTTTTCTGGCTTGCCCGGGATTTCCGGAATGCCGCAATACAAAGCCTTATCTGGAGAAGGTGGGCGTTGCCTGTCCAAAATGCGGCGGAGCAGTTGTTCTGCGGAAAACGAAAAAAGGACGAAAATTTTACGGATGTGAAAACGGCCCCGAATGTGATTTTATGTCCTGGCAGAAGCCGTCGGGCAAAAACTGTCCAAAGTGTGGGCAGGCGCTTCTGGAAAAAGGGAAGAAGCTCGTGTGTATGAATGCCCAGTGCGGATATGTGGAAGAGAGGACGGATATGAAAGATTCTGAAAATTAGCATTCTTGCGTTGATTTATGAAAAAAAACATGCTAGAATGAAAAAACAGAGGCATTCATAGGCAGAAATGAATGGGGGTAATTGGTGTTGAGTGTTCAGTTGTTAGACAAAACGAGGAAAATTAATAAGCTGCTTCATAATAATAATTCATCCAAGGTCGTGTTTAACGATATATGCAGCGTCCTTACCGACATTTTACACTCGAATATTTTAGTAATCAGTAAAAAAGGCAAAGTGTTGGGTGTAGGACTCTGTGACGATGTCGTGGAAATTACGGAACTGATTGCGGATCGGGTTGGAGGGTTTATTGATCCGATATTAAATGAACGGCTGCTCAGCATTCTCTCGACAAAAGAGAATGTGAATCTGCAGACATTGGGGTTTGAGCAGATTGATGTCAACAGTTATCAGGCGATTATTACGCCTATTGATATAGCGGGCGAGAGACTGGGAACGCTGTTTTTATATAAGAGCGGACAGCAATATGATATAGATGATATTATTCTAAGCGAATATGGCACGACAGTGGTGGGCCTGGAAATGATGCGTTCGGTCAACGAGGAAAATGCTGAGGAGGCGCGCAAGGTTCAGATTGTGAAATCGGCGATCAGCACGCTGTCGTTTTCGGAGTTGGAAGCAATCACGCATATTTTTGATGAGTTGGATGGAAGCGAGGGAATACTGGTTGCCAGTAAGATTGCCGACCGTGTCGGCATTACCCGTTCCGTGATTGTCAATGCACTGCGCAAGTTTGAGAGCGCCGGGGTGATTGAATCGCGTTCCTCCGGGATGAAAGGCACTTATATTCGTGTACTGAATGATGTTGTATTTGACGAATTGAAGCAAATTCAGAAAAAGAATGTATAACAGGGCGTCTGTATAGCAGAAAGCGGAGGATTTGCGATGTGCGTCGTAAATCCTTTTGCAGTTTGTACATGGATAAAGCGTGCCGGGGTTTACGTTGCGGGAATCATGGTCTTTGAGATTGAAATACAAGAAATGAGGATTGGTTAGATGTGTACAGTCAACGTAGGTATGCGGCTGCAGTTTGATGGGTATGATAGTATAGTGCTCGGCAGGCAGGATGAAGAACGATATTGCATACGGATGCCTGAAGATGATTCCGGACCGGTTTTGTTCCCGTTATATTCACAGCATCGATTCTGTTTTTTTAAAGATGAGGAAACCATGTTGTGTGCAAAAGGCCAGATTGTAGCGAGATATAAATACAGCAATCAGCTAGTCATGGAAATTGAGCTGATTGAAGGATTACATCGGCAGGATGCAGCGCCGTTGACATTAGATGAGAAGCAAACGGATTCGATTCTGGCACAGCTTAGCAGAGCGGCGGGAATGCAGGTTCTCCTGGCGGACGAGTAGCGCTTGCAGTTTTGGCTCGTTC
>CALWPC010000007.1 GCA_944383325.1 uncultured Lachnospiraceae bacterium
TCCGGTTACTCCATCCATATCCGACATCTTTGTATGACAGTGCAATTCCACACGCTTTTCAAGCGCGTGATCCTGCCGTTTTTGCCGGAAATCAGCGCTCCTCTTAATGCCGGCGACCGAAGTGATCGCAAGCTCATGGTCATAGCGGTCGATCGCTGTAACGCCCTTGATTTTGACAAACGCCCCCTTTGCAAGTTCGGGCGCAATCTCCTCCCAAAGCGCCGCCGTGGTAAACAGCTTCACCGACAGCGTGTCATGAAAATCTGTGACGTGCAGCGCTGCGATGACTTTTTCTCCATCCTGATATGTCCGCGTATCCACAGAAAGAATTTTTCCCTGTACGATCACCTCGGTCATCTCATCGAGCACCCGGTCCATCGGCGTGATTTCCCCCTCAAAGTCTCTGCCGAAAATGACGTCCGGATGGTCGTTTGAACGCCGTCTTGCCTGCGGCGCGCGCCTGGACTCTTTTCCCTCTGCCGCGTCCTTCTTTGTCTTCGCTTCCGGTTTTTCAACCACACTCTCCTGCTTGCGGATTTCCTTCAAAAATTGCTTCTCTTTTTCCTGTTCATCCACAGCCTCCGCCTCATAATAGCTGACTGCAACGTCTACATGGATTCCGCACCGCTCGTTAAAAATCATATGCAGATATTCGACCACTCCCGGACACACTTTATGATATAATTTGCTGTCCTCCACACAGACAGAAAGCACGCCGTTCGGGCATGCTTTAATTTTTGCGCTGTCTAAAAGCTGATATTCAAGCGGATCCTCCTCCCGCAGTTCGCAAAGCACACTGTCCTGATAATCGTTCCATAATGTCTCCACAGTGTAAGACTGCGGCAGTGCGTAGCGCACTATCAACAAGACGTTCATACGCATTTGCGAAAACAGCTGCTGTTTCAGCTCTTTTTCCACCTGCTGCAGGACACGGCGGTGAATCAGCGCCGTACTCTCTATATACACGCGAAGAATCGTGTGATCCCGATTCGTCGCCACCCTCGTTACTACCGTTTGCTCCATCTGCTCACGCAGGGACTCTTTTAACTTGCATTTCGGAAATACGTCAAAAAACACTTTCGGTTCCATGATCGGTTTTGCATTCCTTTCTCCTATGAAGTCGTTTCCCAGTGCAGCAGCTCCTCCCGAAGCGCTGAAACAAGCTCCTCCTCCGGGAGCTTTCGTATAATTTTCCCCTTCTTAATCAGCAGTCCCTCACAAACCCCTCCGGCAATGCCGATGTCCGCCTCTTTCGCTTCTCCCGGCCCGTTGACGGCGCACCCCATCACCGCCACTTTGAGGTTGAGCGGAATATCCTCCACCATCTTTTCCACCTGATTGGCAAGGCCAATCAGATCAATCTGCGTCCTCCCGCATGTCGGACAGGAAACAACCTCGATTCCGGTCCTTCGCAGTCCCAATGTGCGCAGAATCAGCCTGGCGGAACGGATCTCTTCCACCGGGTCGCCGGTCAGAGATACACGGATTGTATCTCCGATTCCCTGATGGAGTAGAATGCCAAGCCCTACCGCCGATTTAATATTTCCTGCGAGCAAAGTCCCGGACTCTGTAATGCCGATATGCAGCGGATAATCCGTGCGCGGCGCCAAAAGTTCGTGCGCCCGGACACACATCGGCACGTCCGACGACTTAATGCTGATCACCAGATTTTCATACCCCATTTGCTCGATCATCCGCACCTTGTCAAGCGCGCTCTGGGCCAATCCCTCTGCGGTCACGCCTCCGTACCGCTCCACAAGATGTTTTTCCAGAGATCCGCTGTTGACGCCGACCCGGATCGGTATTCCCCGCTCTTTGGCCGCGTCGACAACGGACTGCAGCCGCTCACGGCCGCCGATATTGCCCGGATTGATCCGGATTTTGTCGGCCCCGTTTTCTATGGCTGCAATCGCCAGGCGGAAATCAAAATGAATATCCGCCACAAGCGGAATGGAAATCTGGCGTTTAATCTGCGAAATGGCCTTTGCCGCCTCCATGTTCGGCACCGCACAGCGGATAATCTCACACCCCGCCCGCTCCAACTCTTGAATTTGCCTGACCGTCTCCTGTACATTTTCTGTTTTTGTATTCGTCATTGACTGTATGAGAATCGGATTCCCCCCGCCAATGACCTGATCACCGATCGAAATGACTCTGCTCACCTGTCCGGCTCCTTTCATCTGTATATCCGCGCCCGTCGCATCAGAAAAAGATCTTTCGAATATCATTAAACAATACTGCCACCATAAGCACCATCAGCAGAGCGAACCCAATCAAATGCACCATCGCCTCTTTTTTCTCGCTGATTCGTTTTCCCCGCACGGCCTCGATAATGAAAAACAGCAGCCGTCCTCCGTCGAGCGCCGGAATCGGCAGCAAATTCATGACGCCTAAGTTGGCCGATAACAAAATAGACATATTGAGCATATTCAGCCAAACGTATTTCGCTCCTGATTCCTTGCTCTGTTCATACGCCGTGCCGATCGTATCGACAATACCGACAGGGCCTGACAGATCGTTAAAGCTGACCTGGCCGGTCACTAACATGCCAATGGTCCGAAATGTCGTGACAACCCAGTATTTCACCTCATAAAAACTGTATTCCAAAACTTCCAGGACATTTCCCCGCGTGCGGAGATTGGAATCCATTTCAAACCCGCTGTAATATCCCGAAGAAGCTGTCGGCGTCACGCGGATCGTCACTTCTTCGTCTCCCCGCTGAAGCCGGATTTCCATCTCGGCTCCCTCGCTTTTCTGAACCTCTCTGCTGACTTCCCCGCTCTGTGTGATCGCCGCGCCATTAATCGAGACAATACGGTCGCCGACCTGCGCTCCGGCCTGCTCAGCAGGGGAATTTTCTGTAAAGTCGGTAATTTCCGCTCCGGTCTCGCCAAGATAAACGCCAACCTGATAAGCATTGCTTAAATACGGAGTCACCGTACACTCCTGTACCGTCACATTGCCCGCCTCGTCGGTGCGCTCATAGACGAGACTCAATTCCTCCTCCGGATGAAGGTTCGTTTCCAGACTGACCTCCCGGGACAAATGCACCCGCTTTCCGTTCATCTCGATCAGCCGATCCCCCGGCATCAGGCCGGCCTCCGCCGCAGGCGAACCGTCAATCACCGTCACCACATACGGATCATCATAACCTGCAATCGCAATGACAATGACTGCAAGTATAAACGCAAGAATAAAGTTGAATACCGGTCCCGCCACCACGACCGCCATACGCGCCCACACGGACTTATTATTAAACGCTTTCGGGTCGTCAGAATCAAACTCCTCATCCTCGCCCATCACGCAGGCCCCTCCGAACGGAAACAGCTTAATGCTGTACTTCGTCTCGCCTTTGGTAACCCCGAACAGCGTCGGGCCAAGGCCAAGGCAGAATTCATATACGTGAATATGGTTCTTCTTTGCAAGCAGAAAATGCCCCAATTCATGAAACAACACAAGCGCGCTGAAAATGATAATCGCAATAATAATATTCATGCATACCTCCTGTGGCGTCCAAAATACGCGTTTTGATTAATCTCTCTCCACCCAGGTGCCGCGCAGCACTTCCCGGGTTTGCCGTTCCCCTTCAAGAATCTCCTCGATCGACGGACACGCTGTATTTTGCTGCCGCTCCATTGCAAAAGCAATCATTTCAGGAATCTCTAAGTACGAAATACGCTCTTTCAAAAACCGGTCAACCGCATACTCATTCGCCGCGTTATAGATCGTAGGCATCAGCCCGCCGCTTCGGAGCGCCTGATAGGCAAGGCGCAGTCCGGGAAACGAATTCAGATCCGGCTCCTCAAAAGTAAGCTGCCCGATTTTTGCAAAATTCACGCGTTCACCGGCCATCGGCATGCGATGCGGATAATACAGCGCATATTGAATCGGCAGCTTCATATCGGGAACGCCGAGCTGCGCAATGATGCTCCCGTCGTGATACTCTACCATAGAGTGTATGATGCTCTGTGGATGTACCACCACCTCAATTTGCGAAAGCTCCACTCCAAACAGCCACTTTGCTTCCATAACCTCCAGGCCTTTATTGACCAGCGTGGAAGAATCAATCGTAATCTTGCTGCCCATCACCCAGTTTGGATGTTTCAGGGCATCCTGCGGCCGGATGTCCGCCAGTTCGCTCCTTGTTTTGTGAAGAAAAGGACCGCCCGATGCGGTCAGAAGCAGCCTGCTGACCGACTTTGGATCCTCCCCGTTCAGCGACTGGAAAATAGCGCTGTGCTCACTGTCTACCGGCAGAATCGACACGCCTTTACTCTTCGCCGCCGGCATAATCAAATGCCCCGCCGTAACGAGCGTCTCCTTATTGGCCAGCGCCACGTCTTTTCCGGCTTCGATCGCCGCCATTGTCGGCTGTATTCCAATCATCCCCACAATAGCCGTAACCAATACTTCAGACTTCTCACACGTTGCCACTTCAAGAAGTCCTTCCATACCGGACACGATCTTTGTCGCCGTGTCAGCCACGCGCACAGCAAGCCGCTTTGCCTGCCCGCGGTCATATACCGCCGCAAGAGCCGGATGAAATTCACGAATCTGGCTCTCCAGACGATCAATATTTGTCCCCGCAGCCAAAGCCACGACTTCTAAATCATTCTGTGCCCTTACAATGTCTAACGTCTGCGTTCCGATGGAACCCGTCGATCCGAGAACCGCAATATGTTTTCTGATGTCTCCCACATGAACCTCCATATACCCTTATACGTTCAGCATACTTGCAAGATAAAAAATAACCGGCGCCGTAAAGATCACACTGTCAAAACGGTCCAAAACCCCGCCGTGCCCCGGAATAATGGTTCCGTAATCTTTCAGATTATAATTGCGTTTAATCGCCGAGGCGGCCAGATCTCCAATCTGCGCAATGACCGCTCCGACTCCGCAGATAATCATAAACTCCAAAACCGGCTGCGCTTCCCCGCGCACGCTTCCCATAATCGCCGCATACGCAGCGCCCAGAAGAACCGCGCCGATCAGGCCGCCCACTGCACCCTCCACAGATTTTTTCGGGCTGAGCTTCGGCGTCATTTTGTGATTACCCACCAGTTTTCCGGTAAGCATGCCGACGCAGTAAGCACATGTGTCATATCCCCAACTGCACAGAAAAACAAGCCATACGGTCACGCCCCCGTTTTCCAGCATGCGCGTGCGGTATACAAACGATAACAGCACCGTCACATAGAAAAACCCAAAAAACGCCAACATCATCTGATCCGCATCGTATTTCGGAAAGGTAAATACATAGACGGCCATCAAAAGCAACAGCAGCGCCACGGCCATCATCCAAAGATACTCCGTAAGCGCAAAGCGCAGCAATAAATAATAAATGAGTGTCGCCGCATAAATTATCAGCGCGGGAGCCTGAAACTGCATGCTCCGAATCTGAAACAGCTCGCCAAGTCCGATAATCGACACGCCAAGCAACGTCACCGCCAACACATCGCCGCCGGAAATAATCGTAATCAGCGCCACCGCCACGAGAAGAATGCCGCTGATTAATCTCGTCTTAAACATATGTTTCCCCCCATAATCACACGCCGCCGAAACGCCGCTCCCTCTGATTGTAAAAATCTACCGCTTTTTCAAGTTCCTCGCGGGTAAAGGCCGGCCAAGGCACCTCTGTGAAATAAAATTCCGTATACGCCAACTGCCATAACAAATAATTGGACAGTCTCTGTTCACCGCTCGTCCGAATGAGCAGGTCCGGGTCCGGCAGGCTGCCTGTGTCCAGATAGGAGGAAATCAGTTGTTCGTCAATACGCTCCGGCTTCACATGATCCTCCGCAATACGTCTGACCGCCCGCGTAATCTCATCGCGTCCCCCGTAATTAATTGCAATCGTAAAATTCAGCCCGGTGTACTCTTTTGACGCCTCCACAAGTTCATGAATCCTGTACTGCGTCGGCTGATCCAAACGCGTAATATCACCGATGACGCGGCAGCGCATATTATTTTTGCGCGCGGTGCGCAGACAGGTTTTCATATAGCTGTGAAGCAGACTCAAAAGCGCATCCACTTCCTCCTTAGGCCTGTTCCAGTTTTCTGTGGAAAACGCATACATCGTCACATACCGGATGCCCATATCATGTGCGGCTGATAAAATGGTCTCTACGTTTTTTGCCCCCTGCACATGCCCGTAATTGCGCGGCATCCCTTTACTTTTCGCCCACCGTCCGTTGCCGTCCAAAATAATGGCCACATGGTTTGGAATCTTTCTGCCGTGTTCCTGACATGACGCCTCGCTTTGTTTAACCTCTGCCATACATGCCCGTTCCTTTCTCATCGTCCTTTGATATAAGAACAGGGGCTGCGCCATCATCAGATTCATCCTTACATCTGAAGACGAAACAGCCCTCTCGCTTATTCTCTAAACCGTTAAAATTTCTGATGACTTTACCTCAATCGCCTTGTCGATCTCCTTGACAAACTGATCAGTCATTTTCTGCACTTCATCTTCGAGATCACTAATATCATCCTCCGAAACGTCGCCCGCTTTGGAAAGCTTCTTTAACGCGTCGTTTGCATCTCTCCGAATATTGCGCACTGCCACCTTCGCTTTTTCTCCCTTTTTCTTGACGTCTTTCACCAGTTCTTTACGGCGTTCCTCGGTCAGCTCCGGAAAAACAAGCCGAATTAACCGCCCGTCCGTCGTCGGCGTGATACCGATGTCCGAGGTCATAATCGCTTTCTCAATATCTTTGATCAGCGACGCCTCCCACGGCTGTATCTGAATCATACGCGCTTCCGGAACGGTGATGTTGGCTACCTGCTGCAACGGCGTCGGCGTTCCGTAATAATCCACGCGCAGTTTGTCGAGCACATGGGGATTCGCGCGTCCCGCACGAATCGCTGCGTATTCCGACTCCAGATTTGCAAGGCTCTTTGACATCTTATCTTTGTACTGCTGCAATCTCTCGTCCATTCCTATTCCCTCCACATTTTATTAAACCGTCACTTTTGTTCCGGCACATTGACCTTTTGCCGCATTTACAATGCTGTTCTCTTCATTCAGACCAAACACCAACATCGGCATATGGTTTTCCATACACAAAATGGCCGCCGTCAAATCAATGACCTGCAGTTTTTTATCGAGCACCTCGTGAATCGTCACCTCATCATACCTTCTGGCCTGCGGATTGCTCTTTGGATCACTGTCATACACACCGTCCACCGCTTTAGCTAAAAGGATTACCTCCGCCTCAATCTCTACGGCCCGCAGCACTGTCGCTGTATCTGTTGAAAAGTACGGATGACCGGTCCCTCCGGCAAAAAACACGACCTCGCCGCTTTCCAACGCCTGCACGGCGCAATCCTTTGAAAACAGTTCCGTAAAACTGCCGCATGGAAACGGCGTGAAAATCTTCGTGTTCATCCCCACATAACGAAAAATTTCCGAGACATAAATGCAATTCATCACGGTGGCCAACATGCCGATCTGATCCGCCTTCGTGCGGTCGATCGTCTCGCTTGTCCGCCCTCTCCAGAAATTGCCGCCTCCGATCACAATACTGACTTGCACGCCGTCGTCCACAAGCTGTTTCACCTGCCGGGCGACTCCTGTCACCGTCGCCTCGTCAAATCCGGTTTTCTTATCCCCGGCCAACGCTTCCCCGCTTAACTTTAATAATACTCTTTTCATCCTCTACCTCGCATTTTGTAGCAAGCTGCCCGGCTTGGCGCCGTCAGTCGCTGATTGTATGGTGAACGGCCGGTGTGTCCGCACTGATCACAGAAAATGTAAGCCCCTGATCAATGCATGTCTGAATAATACTCGGAAGCGCGTCGACCGTCGTGTCATGATCCCCCGCATCATGCATCAGGATCACGTTATGTTCGTTTTTTAAACTGTTCGCCACATTGGAAATCAGGACGGCCGGATCGCGGTTTGGCCCTTCTCCGTCCGTCGTGTCCACATTCCAGTCAAAATATTCCACGCCCTCGCCGTGCAGAAAGTCTGCAAGCGCCGTCATGGAAACCTTTCGGACTGAAAGCTTATTGCTGCTCCCGCCCGGAAACCGGTACAGCGTCGGGCGCTCTCCCGTCACCGATTCAATCAGCGCGGAAATGCGTTCGTAATCTTCTACAAACGCCTCCATGCATGCATACATTTTTTCATAATCATGTGAATAGGAATGCATCGCCAATGTGTGTCCGGCATCTGCGATCTTGCGATAACGCTCCATATTTACCGCATCCTCGCGGCCGTTTACAAAAAATGTCGCCTTGACATTGTACTGATCTAATATGGTCAGAATGCGCTCTGTATTTTTACTCGGCCCGTCGTCAAATGTCAGATAAACGTATCTCGTCCCGTCTGTGTCTGTCGGTTCTGCCTCCGGTACATCGGCCTCATCCGGCTCGGTGCTCTGTTCCGGCGCTGCCGTCGCGCTGCTCTCGTTCTGACTGTTTGACGGCTCATTCTCCCCATCCTGTCCGTCGGTCGCCTGCGCTACCTTTGTCTCCTCCTGCCCGACCGCAGCGTTGGCGCTCGCCACTTCCATCTGGAGCTTTAATGCCCGCGCTTCTTTCAGATCATCAATCTGGCTCTGCAGGCTGCCCAGTTTAAAGGCAAACACCACACAAAACACTAACAATATGACCGTAACCGCGAACATGGACAATAATACGATATTTTTACGCTTTCTTTTGTTCACACTCATCGTTTCCTCCCGCGCTACCAATCCCTGCCGCTAAGCAGCAGATAGCGCCTCTTTCTCTTCTGTTTCTCCTTATACTCGGTTTAAGTCTAACACGATTTAAATCGGGTGTCAATCAGAGAAAACACCGGCTTTGCAACACGGCGGCATGCCTTCTGCGCGCCGCTAAAGCAGGCCGGCTGCCGGCAGCAAAAAAGGAAATGACGCATTAAATCGCCATTCCCCTTTTTGCGCACAGACTGTTCTACAGTCCAAGTTCATTTAAAATAATCGACTTATAATATCGAAACTCTTCCGAAAGTTCGAAATCGCCTCCCCGCGGTTTCGGCTCGTGAAGAACAAGCTCCTTTGTGATGGTGCCTGGATGGCCGCGAAGCAGGTAAATCCGGTCAGATAACAGCAGCGCTTCATCAATATCGTGCGTGATAAACAGCGCCGACATCTGAATTTTTTCCATCAGGTTCAGAAACCACTGGTGCATCGAGCGTTTCGTCATCATATCCAGGGCGGAAAAAGGCTCGTCGAGCAGCGCAATGTCGTTGGAAAACATATACGTCCGCAAAAGAGCAGCCCGCTGACGCATGCCGCCGGAAAGCTGATGTGGATACTGTTTTTGCGTCCCCTCCAGTCCAAATTCCGGAAAATATTCGGCGACCCTGCGGCGCGCCTCTTTTTTCTTAACGCCCTGAAGCAAAAACGCAAGCGCGACATTATCCTCAATCGTCTTCTCGGGAAGCAGCAGATCTTTCTGAAGCATATAGCTGATCTGTCCCGGCCTGCCGGTAATGTCCCTGCCGTCAAGCAGCACCTGTCCGGCGTCCGGCTGATGCAGCCCGGCAATAATATGAAACAGCGTCGTCTTTCCGCCGCCGCTTGCCCCGAGCAGGCACACAATCTCATGCGAGCGCAACTGTATGGAAACATCCTTAATAATAATGTTATCCCCAAACGATTTTGTTACATGCACAACCTGTAATTTTTCCATAATTTTCCTTTTTATCCCGCTTTTTGGCAACTATTTACTGCGGCAAATACTCATTTGAAAATCCGGTATTATCGGGAATCGTCTCCTCGCTGAGTCCATTCTCATTCAGCCACTGATAAAACGCGTTCCAACGTGCCGGATCAATATATCCCCACTGCTCAACTTCAGCCTTATACTGATCTGCCAGATACTGCTGACTGGCCAGAACAAGCTCGCTGTCAAGCTCCGGAGCCGCCTTGCACAATATATCCGCTGCCTCCTCAGGATCGGCTATCGCATCTTCATATCCTTTTTTCAGCGCATTTAAAAATGCCTTCGCCTGATCCGGGTTGGAATCCAGATAATCATTATTGGCAATGAGAACCGGCGTGTAATAATCAAACACCGGATCAATATCCCGGAACGCAAAATAGTCGGTCTCAAGTCCTGCAACTTCGGTTGCAATGCCGGCCCATGCATAGAAAATCCAGATTGCATCGACAGCCTTCGATTCAAGCGCAGACACCTCATCCGTCACGGTACTCGGAAACAGCTGTACCTTGCTGAAATCGCCCCCGTCCTGCTCAACTACCTGGCGGAGCATGGCCTTTTCAATATCCAAATCCCACGTAGCATACCGTTTGCCCTCCAGGCCGCTCGGACGATCCATGCCCTCTCCCTTGCGGGAAACAATTCCCGACGTGTTGTGCTGAACAAGGGCCGCCACCGCAGTTATCGGCAATGCATTGTCCCCAACCAGAGCCGGCGCCATAGTATCCTGGAAAGAAACGCCAAACTGCGCTTTTCCGGACGCTACGAGCACCTCTGCGCCGTCATCGGGCGGCTGCACAACCTCAACGTCCAGTCCCTCTTCCTCAAAATACCCTTTCTCAATCGCCACATACAGACCTGTATGGTTCGTATTCGGCGTCCAGTCAAGCACAAATGTAATTGTTTCGTTCTTTTCCTCCGCAGGTTCGGTGTTTTGCGCGCTGTCATCTGCCGGGCCGGCGCACGCTGTCGCCGACAGGACGAGTGCTCCGGCGCAAAGTGCGGCAAGCGCTCTTTTCCATAAATTCATTATCAGTTCCTCCCTTTCAATCTGTCCGCTTCCACGGCATACTTTTTTTACTGATCCAGTCAATGAGCCACATTAACAGCAGGCTCAATGCAGAAATTAAAAAAATAACCGCAAACATTTTGTCAAAATTGTAGCTTTTTTTCACCCTTGTCATGTACACGCCCAGTCCCTGCACGCCGCCTAGCCACTCGGAAATGACCGCGGTCACAATCGAATACGAAATGGAGATTCGAAGGCTTGCAAAAAAATAACTCATGGCTCCCGGCAGTTTCACGTACGTAAAAATCTGCCTCCGGTTCGCTCCCATTGCCCGGAGCAGATCGACCGTATCCTGATCTGCGCTGCGCAGGCCATCCAATAACCCAACCGTAATTGGAAAAAAGGTAGCCAATACGATCAGAATAATTTTTGGCGTCATCTCATACCCGAACCACAAAACCAAAAGCGGGGCAATGGCAACAGTCGGAATCGTCTGCGTCAGGATGACGAGCGGATAACACGCGCGGTATACTGTCTGAAAACGGTCCATCACAACAGCCGACACAAATCCTAAGCCAATCCCGATGAGCAGACCCGCGATCGCCTCCTGAAGCGTGTACACGGCATGCCTCATCAAGAGAGGCGCGTCAGATACAAACGCCTGCCATACCTGCTCCGGAGACGGAAGCATATATCCGGGAACAAGATCCATCATACACACGCCCTGCCATACAAGCAGCAGCATGAGAATCGCGGCCGGCGCATACAGTTTACTGGTGATGTTTGGTAACTTTCTTTTCAATCGTCAGCACGTCCCCTTCCGGTTTAAACGTCACTTTGATGTAAGCAGCCACGGACGGCGCGCCGGCGCGGATCGCAATATGCTGACACTCCTTGACAATGTCCATCAGCTCGTCGTAATCTCCCTCAATCGCTGTCTCAAACGGTCCGACATAACAGTTGAGTCCGGTGCTCTTAATATAAGCAATCACCTCGTCCACAATTCGGATCAATTCTTCATCACTGGCCGCCTCCGGCAGCGACTGAATCGCTACACTTGCATTCATTTCTTTTCCTCCTCTTCTTCCTTTCATGTATGTATCTGGATTTGCCTCACAAGTATACAATAAACTTCCCTATTGAAGAGCAAAAACCCCGCTGCTTAGCGCAGCGGGGTTTGTTAATACAAAAACACTTCTGTATGCTCCCTCCGCTGGCATTACCCAGATCAGGTCTTGGGTCCGGGAACGCGCTTATGCTCCCATCTCAGCCGGCCTGCCGCCAGCACCCCGATTTCATGTAAACCGTATACAGTCTACCTCATTCTCTCGAAAAAGTCAAGACAGCCAAACTACAGACTGCATCAGACAATCCGGATTATTTCTCTGTCTGATCATCCTTTTGATTTTTGCTTCCAATCTTGGACATCAGCATTACTACAAGCATAATAACAATCAGAGCGACAAAAATCCCAACCATGCCCTTCCACATAATCTGGAGCGCATCCATAATATTGTCTACGTTCATATCAAAACCTTCCTTTCATGCATTCCACTGTGCCTTTGCAGATACTTACAGCAGCTGCGTCACAAGATTAATAACCAGGCCGCCTGCCACAACGGAAGCAATCTGACCGGAAACATTCGCGCCTGCTGCGTGCATGATAATAATATTTGACGGATCTTCCTCCATCGCCAGTTTCTGGATGACACGCGAGGACATCGGAAATGCGGAGATTCCGGCTCCGCCGATCATCGGGTTAATCTTCTTTTTCAGGAACAGGTTCATAAACTTCGCCAACAAGACACCGCCGATTGTATCCATCACAAACGCAAACAGACCAATCGCCATAATCATGATCGTCTCCACAGTTACAAACTGATCCGCTCTCATACTGAAAGAAATAGTAATTCCAAGCAGCAGCGTCACGAGATTGGACAGCTGATCCTGCGCCGTATTGGACATCGTTTCAAGAACGCCGCACTCACGAATCAGATTTCCGAACATCAAAAATCCAACCAATGCTACGGACTGCGGTGAAACAAATCCGACAATCACGGTAACGACAATCGGAAAGGCAATGCGCATGCTTTTGGAAACCGACTGCGGATTATAGTCCATATGGATCCGACGCTCTTTTTTCGTCGTCACAAGCTTGATCGCCATCGGCTGTACAATCGGCACCAACGCCATATACGAATATGCCGCGACCGCGATCGCTCCAATATATTTTGAATTCAAAATTTGCGATACAAGGATGGATGTGGGACCGTCGGCTGCACCGATAATACCGATCGAAGCGGCATCTTTCAAATCGAATCCAAGCACGACTGCCAGTAAAATGGCGGCAAAAATACCAAACTGCGCACCTGCGCCAAACAGAAACATCGACGGCTTGGACAACAGCGGTCCAAAGTCAATCATCGCTCCGATACCGATAAACAGCAAAATCGGCATCGCCTCCGACGCATCAATACCGACGTCAAAAAGCCACTGAATAATACCGTGCGATTCCACACCGCCCTGAAGCACCTGATCCAAAACACCGGAAAACGGCAGATTGACAAGAATCGCTCCAAAGCCCATCGGCAGCAACAGAGACGGTTCATATTCTTTCTTAATTGCTAACCAGATCAGCGCAATACCGATTACATACATGACCACCTGCTGCCACTCGAGGTTCAGTATGCCATCCAATAAAAACTCCATATTGTTCCTCCTTATTGTGTATACGTCAATCACTGAACCTCGTCTTAAAAAATATGTACACGGAACAGTAAATTGCGCGAGTTCATTATAAACGGAGAAAACCGCCTTTGTCAATTTCTTTTTCGGCCCGTTTTCTCCGCCAGACAGCGGATTTCCTCCCCCAAGGAAATCCGCTGTCTTTTACGGATTGTCTTCAACCCTCACATATGCCTTTTCCTAATAAACGCTTTCGGTTTCTTCCTGCAGCGCCTTTTGATAGGCGTCCAGTATGATCGTCTGAATTTTTTCTCTCGTCTCAGCGTTGATCGGATGTGCAATATCGCGATACTCCCCATCCGGCGACTGCCTGCTCGGCATTGCGATAAACCGGTTATGATCACTCTCGATCACCTTAATATCATGAACCACAAACTCATGATCAAATGTTACGGAAACAACCGCTTTCATCCGACCTTCCTTTGCAACTTTGCGGACGCGTACATCGGTAATGTTCATATGTACTCTCCTTTCTGAAAAATTCGTGCAGTCCGGATGAATCAGAGCATATAACGCTGATTGTGTTCCACAACGATTTTAATCCCCTCTTCACCGCAATAATAAGAATTTGCACGAATCGTATCTCTGCTCTCCACAATGCAATTTTCAATGATTGTATTATCGCCGATATAGACGTCATTGAGTACGATGGAATTTCGGATTACACAGTTATTGCCTACAAATACATCTTTAAATAACAGCGAGTTTTCTACCGTACCGTTGATAATACATCCGCTCGAGATCAGACTGTTTTTAATCAGAGAGCCCTTATTGTATTTCGCCGGCGGCAGATCATCCACTTTCGAATAGATGCCCGGATACTCTTTGAAGAAATAATGGCGCACTTCCGGTTTTAAGAAATCCATGTTTGTCCGGTAATATGCCTCTACGGTAGAAATATTGCTCCAGTAGTCCGTCATTTTGTATCCGTAAATTCTCTTGATATTCTTATAGCGCACAAGAATATCCTGCACAAGATCATTGCGTCCTTCCTCGGCGCAGCGCTCAATCAGTTCGATCAGAAGCCTTCTGCGGATAATATAGATGCCGGTTGAAACCGTATCCGTGTCCGCCTTGACCGGCTTCTCCTCAAAATCAACCACGCGGAACTCTTCGTTCATTTTTACGATGCCGAACCGCGTCGGATCGTCTCCCTGCGGAAGATTCGTGCAGACAATCGTTATGTCCGCCTGCTTTTCAATATGATATTCCAATACTTTATTGTAATCCAGTTTGTAGACGCCGTCTCCGGCCGCAATCACCACATACGGCTCGTGACTGCTCTTTAGAAAATCAATGTTCTGATATATGGAATCCGCCGTGCCCAAAAACCAGTTGCTGTTGTCCGCCGTGATGGTCGGCGTAAACACATACAGGCCGCCCTGTTTTCGTCCAAAATCCCACCACTTGGAAGAACTGAGATGTTCATTCAGGGATTTTGAATTATACTGTGTAAACACTGCCACCTTGGAAATGTTGGAGTTTGTCATACTGCTCAGCGCAAAATCAATCGCACGGTAACTTCCGGCAATCGGCATCGCTGCAATGGCTCTCTTGTGCGACAGCTCCCTCATTTTTTTATTGTTACCGCCCGCCAGTATAATACCAATTGCTCTCATGCCTGATCACCATCCTTTATAATGTATTCGCCGCTCTCCAACTTGCCGTCGGGGTAATCTTCCTTTGTCGTAACTCCGGCAATAGCCGTGTTTTTTCCGATTGTAACATTATCAGGAATTACAGACTTTTCTCCGATTGTGACAAGTCCGAAGGAATAAATCTTTTCGCTCAGCTTGCTCGGAAGCGCCTCGCCCTGTCCCATGGATACATTTTTCCCGATATGCACATCCTCTGCCACGATCGCATGATCCACAACCGCGCCTTCTTCGATCACAACCCCTTTCATCAGAATCGACTGCCGTACAACAGCGCCCTTCCCGATCGTGACGTCCGAACCGATGACCGAATCGTAAACCTCGCCGTAAATTTCTGTTCCCTCTCCGATGATACTCTTGCCGATTTTCGCATCTGCGGATATGTACTGCGGTTGAACGGTATCGTTCTTTGTATAGATCCTCCAGTACTCTTCATAGAGATTAAACTCCGGGATAATATCGATCAGCTCCATGTTCGCCTCCCAGTAGGAGCCAAGGGTGCCGACGTCTTTCCAGTAGCTGTTATATTCATATGCGCACATACAGCTTCCCTGATCAAAGCAATACGGAATAACATGTTTTCCAAAATCACAGTTGGACTGTTCTGCATTTGCAATGAGCGCTTCTTTGAGCACCTTCCACGAAAAGATATAAATACCCATAGAAGCCAGGTTGCTGCTCGGATGTTCCGGCTTCTCTTCGAACTCTGTGATGCGATTGTCCTCGTCTGTAACTACAATTCCAAAACGGCTGGCCTCCTCGATCGGAACCGGCATCGCTGCAATCGTCACGTCGGCATGATGCGCTTTATGATAATTCAGCATCACTTCATAATCCATCTTGTAAATATGATCGCCCGACAAAATCAGAACATAGTCAGGATTAAACTGCTCCATATATTCCATATTCTGATAAATGGCATTTGCCGTACCACTATACCACTCGCTGTTGTCGCTCCGCTCATACGGAGGCAGCACAGTGACCCCTCCAACATTTCGATCCAAATCCCACGGAATACCAATTCCAATATGAGTGTTTAACCGTAACGGCTGATATTGAGTCAGGACACCAACGGTATCAATACCGGAATTAATGCAGTTGCTGAGAGGGAAATCGATAATGCGGTATTTTCCACCAAAAGCCACAGCCGGTTTTGCCACTTTCGATGTCAAGACGCCCAGTCTGCTTCCCTGTCCGCCGGCCAGTAACATGGCAATCATTTCTTTTTTAATCACGCTATCACCTCTTCGTTTATAAATGTGTTAGAATTATAACACAAAAAAAGGAAATAGTGAACATATTTTACAAAAAAAGTTCATGTTTTTTTTATTTTTTGTCACAAAATAACAACTACTTTTACATTTTTCGATACTGCCTTCTGTCAGGCAAGCTCGAACGCCTCCAATTTATGTACTTGGAATTTATATACAACAATGCTATAATAACATAAAAACGCCTCCGGCTGCCTGACAGTCCGGAGAAACCGGCGTTACATAGAAACAAGGAGAAGATAGTATGTATCAGGTTTTGTTTGACACTCCGATTCATGTCCACTTTATCGGAATCGGCGGAATTAGTATGAGCGGTCTCGCGGAACTGCTGTTGAAAAAAGGATTTTCCGTTTCCGGATCTGACGCAAAGGAATCAGCTCTCACGCAAAAACTGGAGCAGATGGGCGCGCGCATCTTTTACGGCCAGCGCGCGTCAAACATTACGGCGGGAATTCAGCTCGTCGTATATACAGCGGCTATCAGCGAGGACAATCCGGAACTGATTGCGGCGAAAGAACAAGGGCTGCCGTTGATGCCCCGCGCAGATCTGCTTGGCCAGATTATGAAAAACTACGGGATACCGATTGCGGTTTCAGGAACACACGGCAAAACGACTACGACATCTATGATTGCGCAAATTCTTCTGGAGGCGGACGCCGACCCGACCATCAGCGTCGGCGGCATTTTAAAATCCATCCATGACAATTTCCGCGTCGGCAGCTCCGAATATTTTGTTACCGAAGCGTGCGAGTACACAAATAGTTTTTTAAGTCTGTTCCCCAAAATCAGCGTAATTCTCAATATTGAGGAAGACCATCTTGACTTTTTTAAAGATCTGGAGGATATTCGCCGCTCGTTCCGGCTGTTCGCTGAACGGCTTCCCGAAGACGGACTGCTCGTAATCAACGGCGAAATTCAACAGCTCTCCGACCTGACCGGCAGCCTGCACTGCAAGGTGCTCACCTACGGACTGGACGGAGACTACGACTACACGGCGCGCAACATTCGCTGGAATGAACTTGCACAGGCCACATTCGACGTCTATGAATACGGCAGAAAACAAACAACAGTCACTCTTGCCGTTCCGGGCCGGCATAATATCTCCAACGCGCTTGCCACGATCGCGGTCATGCGGCATCTGGATTTTCCGCTTGAAACGATACTGCAGGGCCTCAAATCGTTTCAGGGAACCGACCGCCGTTTTGAGTACAAGGGAGAAGTCGGCGGCGTGACTGTGATTGACGATTACGCGCACCATCCGACTGAAATTTCAGCGACGCTGCGCGCGGCAACACAGTATCCGCACAACCGTCTTTGGGTCGTTTTTCAGCCGCATACGTACACGCGGACGAGCGCGTTTCTGCACGAATTCGCCGAAGCGCTGTCCATTGCCGACCATGTCGTGCTCGCCGATATTTATGCCGCCCGCGAAAAAAACACGCTTGGCATTTCCTCACTGGATCTGCTGCGCGAGCTTGAAGCGCTCGGACAGGACGCGCACTATTTTCCATCTTTTGACGAGATCGAAAATTTTCTGTTAGAAAAATGTGTCCACGGGGACCTGTTGATAACTATGGGCGCCGGAGACATTGTAAAAGTAGGCGAAAACCTGATTGGGCAATAAGTTATCCACATTATCCACATGTTTATCAACGGCTTTTTTTGTCGAAACATGTGGATTTCTTTTTTGACATAAAATTATGACACCACACTCCGTAATGCCATGTAAATTCTGGTTTTTTTGCCGTCAAAATTTTCTGCTCCTTTTTGCTTCAAAAAATTATCCACATTTTCCACAGTATCCACACCCTGACCGTTCCCCGTTGTTTTGCAAAATTACCGCTTTTTATTTTTGAAAACTCATGCTATAATGATCGCGGTAAAACAGTTCGGACACAAAAGACACCGAAAGGAAGGATGAGATGGATACACTCACCATACAGCGTTCAGACCTCGCAGACGTTACTGCGGTCGCAAATACATTTATTGATGAATATATGCCTTCCGCAAACGGTGAATACGTAAAAATCTATTTGTATTTTCTTCGCTGTTTATCACAGCAGGCAGAGCCTTTGTCACTGGAGGCAGTAGCCGGAAAGCTTGACCACACGACCAACTACATTATGAAAGCTCTTTTCTATTGGCAGGAAAACGGGATTCTCTCACTCAGCACAGACGGCGGACAGAACGTGACCGGGATTCATTTTCTCCCGATTGCCCGCCCTGCGGACAAATCAGAAGCCAGGCACGAGCCGGAAGCGGCCGCACAGCCATCCCCATCTGTCTGTGAACCGCCTAAAAAGCAGCCGCACATTCCTGAAAAACGCACTTACACACTGGAGGAGAAACAGCAGCTTACGCAGGATGCAGATTTTAAGAATGCCTGCTTTGTCACGCAGTCCTATTTTGGACGTCCGCTCGGCCCCACACAGCTCGAACATCTGATGTACATATACGATCAGTTGGGCTTTGATCTGGAACTGATCGATTATCTTGTGGAATACTGTGCCAGTCGGGGAAAAAAAAGTATGCGTTACGTAGAGGCGACCGCCATCGGATGGGTACAGCAGGGAATTACCAATGTCACAATGGCCAAACAGACTGTTTCGCTTTACAGCCGGATTTCGGCCTCAGTCATGCAGCAATTTGGAATTTCCAACCGTTCTCTTGTCCCCGAGGAGCGGGCGTATCTCGAAAAATGGCTGAATGTATACCATATGCCCGAAGCGCTGATTGTGGAAGCATGCCGGCGCACCGTCCGGGCGACAAAAAAAGGCAGTTTTGAATACGCAGACTCGATTTTAAACTCCTGGTACAAAAACCAGATCCGCTCAATGGATCAAGTGGAAAAGGCTGATCTTGCTCATCAGAAGGCGCGGCCCGCTGCTAAAAACAGCCCTTCGCGCACTGCCAAACAGACTTCGTTTCCACAGCGAAATTATGATATGGACTCACTGGAAAAACAGCTATTAAACACAGACTAAAGGAGTTACCCTTGGCACTGAAAAACTATCAATACGAAGAAATCATGCGCGGCTATAACCGCAGGCAATTACACAATAAACATGTACTAGACGAACGCTACCGGGAAGTTTCCGACCGCATTCCCGAGTTTTCCGCGCTCGCCAGACAGGAGGCCGACATTTCCCTCGAATGCGCGACACGGCTGATCGGCGGCGATCAAAACGCATCCGGGGAGCTTTCCAAAAAGCTTGCCGTCATTGAACAGCAGCGGGCGTCGCTGCTCGCTCAGTGCGGCTTTCCCGCCGATTACCTGGAAATGCCGTATGAATGCCCATACTGTAAAGACACCGGCTTTCTCCCTGACGGGCAGAAATGTACCTGTTTTAAAAAGGCTGCGATTGAGCTTTTGTATGACCAGAGCAACCGTCGGGAATACTACGAAAAGGAAAATTTCGACACCTTTTGTCTGGATTATTACTCGAAAGAAACAACGGACTCTCTGACCGGAAAGAGCGCCTATGTGCTCGCATCGGAAGCGCGTGAAAAAGCCGGCCGTTTTGTTGCATCGTTCCCGACCAGGCCCGGAAATCTGCTCATCTATGGTCCCACCGGCGTCGGAAAAACATTTCTTTCCAACTGCATCGCGAAAGAACTGATTGAACAGCTCTACTCGGTAATTCACCTCGATGCGATTTCTTTTTTTGAACGCCTGGCCGCGCACCGTTTTCACCAGGAGGACGACGACGCCTTTTTTGAATCAATTTTCGACTGCGATTTACTGATCATAGACGATCTGGGAACCGAGGTTTTAAACAATTTTGTAATCAGCAGTCTCGGCCAGTGCATTGACAGCCGCCTCTCCAACAAGCAGGCGACAATCATTACAACCAATCTTGAGCTTGCCGATTTAAAAGAACAATATCTTGACCGCACATTTTCAAGGCTGATTTCCGGCTACACGTTTCTTCGCATGACCGGAAATGATATTCGTTTTCAACAGAAAAAGCTGCGGCAGGACACAGGAAACTAAACCGCTCAGCCTTTTGTGTCTCACAGAGGCGTTTGCCCATTATACAAATGAGCCGTTTTCGGCAGAATGGAGGAAAACATGACAACGATCGAACACACGAGCACAACAAAAAACAAAGTGGTGGAAACACTCCCGATTGCCCCGCTCGGCATCATCCCCCTTGCGAGCTGCCGGTCTCTCGGCGAAAAAGTAGACGACTATCTGGTACAGTGGCGCAGGGAGCGGGAGCATGAGCACAAGACGAGCCTTGCACTGGCAGGCTACCAGAAAGACTCCTTCTTATTGGAAGCACATACCCCCCGCTTTGGCTCCGGTGAGGCGAAGGGGATCATCAAATCCTCCGTTCGGGGCGACGACCTGTATATTATGGTGGATGTCTTAAACCACAGCCTGACTTACTCTCTGTGCGGACAGGTGAATCACATGTCCCCGGATGATCACTATCAGGACTTAAAGCGCATCATCGCCGCTGTCGGCGGCAAGGCGCGGCGGATCACCGTCATTATGCCGTTTTTATATGAAAGCCGTCAGCATAAACGCACCAACCGCGAGTCACTGGACTGCGCGTTGGCCCTGCACGAACTGGTCAGCATGGGTGTAGACAGCATTATCACCTTTGATGCACACGATCCCCGCGTACAGAACGCCATTCCGCTCAAGGGCTTTGAAACCGTTCAGCCCGTCTATCAGTTTATCAAAAACATTTGCCGCCGAGTAGATGACCTTCAGCTCGACAGCGATCATATGATGATTATCAGTCCCGACGAGGGCGGTACCGCACGGGCGATTTATATGGCCAATGTTCTTGGCCTCGACATGGGCACCTTTTACAAGAGACGCGATTATTCACAGATTATCGACGGACGCAATCCGATTGTCGCGCATGAGTATCTCGGCAGTTCTGTAGAGGGCAAGGATGTCATCATTCTCGACGATATGATCTCCTCGGGCGACAGTATGATCGACGTCGCTACGCAGCTCAAACGCCGAAATGCAAAGCGCGTATTCGTGACCGCCACTTTCGGGCTGTTCACAAACGGGCTGCAGAAATTCGACGACGCCGTGCAAAGCGGGCTCATTGATTACGTGGTAACGACCAACCTGATCTATCAGCCCGAAGAGCTGTTGAAGCGTCCTTACTACATCAACTGCGATATGAGTAAATATATCGCGCTCATTATTGACACGCTCAACCACGACAAATCCATCAGCCATCTGCTGAGCCCGAATAAACGCATTCAGAATTTCGTTAAAAAATACAAAGCGCGTCAAAGCGCTCACGAGTCCGTTTAAAACGGATAAAAACAAAAGAGGGCATCCCAAAAGTCCGCAATGGACTTTGGGGTGCCCTCAATTTGTTTATCCCTCAAAATCGTCTGGAAGCGGCGGATCCCATATTTCCTCCGTGCTGTTCTCCACCGGCGCTTCTGTCACAACAGGCGCTTCCGTCGGCGCCGGCTCCGCAGCCGGCGCCTCTGTCACCACCGGTTCCGGCGCACTAGTCACTTCCGGCACCGGCGTCTGCGATGCCTGCGGTGTCTCCGACGGTTCCTCGCTCGGCGCTGTTGTCGGAGCTTCGCTCTCCTCCGGCTCGGGCGGCTCGGTGTAAACAATCTCCTCCGCCTTTGGCTCGCTGTTATTTTCCTCATACATTTCAAATTCTACCGGTTCCAGATCCTGATGCACTTCTTCCATAAAAGCCTTCCAGATACGGCCCGGATAAGTCGCGCCTTCCAGTCCCTTCATCTCACGCGGAATGTCATATCCAACCCATACAGCGGTCGTATAATAGTGCGTATATCCGCAAAACCATCCGTCTTTATTGGAGTTTGTCGTACCGGTCTTACCTGCGCACGGCATATCTTCCAGGCTGATCCGGCGTCCGGTTCCGTATTCCATCGCGCTCTCTAAAACATTAGTCATCATTCGCGCGGCATTTGTCTCGTATATTTCCGTCTCAGCATTATCATTGGACAGAACCAGTCCGCCCTCAGAATCTAAAATTTTTATAATACAAGTCGGCTCGCGAAACAGCCCGTCATTTTCCAGAGTCGCAAAGCCGGACGCCATCTCCACGGTACTTGCGCCGTTTGTCAGTCCGCCGAGCGCTGTGGAAAGTGTATTATCATCCTCCACAATTTTAGAGAAATGCATTGCTTTCAGATAACTCAGTCCTACAGAGGGCGTCAGGTCCTCAAGGATCTGCCATGCGACCGTATTTTTTGAATAGGCGACCGCACTTCGAAGCGTCATATAGCCGGCATAGGAATCATCGGCATTCGAAGGCCCGCCTTCGAATTGATGATCATTGACTTCTGTGTCCGGCGTATACCCATTTTCAAAGCTCGGAGTGTAGACTACTAACGGTTTGATTGCACTTCCCGGCTGTCTGTAACTCTGGTATGCCCGGTTGAGCGTATAACCGGTCACATCCTGACTGCGTCCTCCGACAATGGCGACCACATTGCCCGTCGCATTGTCAATGCAGGTGGCCGCTCCCTGAAGGGTATAGATATTCTCCTCGCTGACCTCGGTAAACTCGCTGAGCGCCTCATCCACCGACGACTGCAAAAGCGCCTGTTTTTCCATATCAATCGACGTATAAATGCGATACCCGCCCGTATAGAGCGTTTTCTGACAGCTTACATACATCTCCTGATACTCGTCGTCATACGCTTCCTTCTCTTTGTCCGAATCAAATTCATACTGGAACTGGAAACCGCTGTGCTCCATCAGCGCCCTTGTCGCACAATAGAATACATACGTCTCCACATAGTTATTATTTTCCTCTTCCGCCGGACTGAGCACAATCTGTTCGGCAACCGCGGAGTCATACTCCTCCTGCGTAATGCAATTTTCATCCAACATCGCTTTCAGCATACGATCCCGCCGCTTCACTGTATTATCGGGGTTGTCAATCGGGTCATACAGCGTCGGATTATTCGGAATAGAGCACAGGAAAACCAGTTGGGACAGGTCAAGCTCGGCCGCGCTCTTGCTGAAATAACCCTGAGCCGCCGCCTCAATGCCATAGTAGCCGTTGGCATAATAAATATTATTAATATAAAATTCCAGAATCTGGTCTTTCGTATACTTCTTTTCGAGTTCGACCGAAATAAAGATCTCTGCAACCTTTCTCTGCCATGAGACTTCAAACGACAGAAAAATATTTCTGCTCAGCTGTTGGGTGATCGTACTTCCTCCCTGTGTGATGGCGCTGTTTTTTACAATCGACTGCGCCGCACGGAGAATTGCCTTCACATCAAAGCCTTTGTGTGAATAAAAGTTTTTATCCTCCACACTGATAAACGCATCTTTGACCGCATCCGGAATCTCGTCAAGTTCAAGATACTGTACGTCCTTCTCCCCTGATACACTGGAAATCAACTCGCCGTTGACGTCGTACACCATGCTAGTCTGACTCGCTTTAAACGTGTCAACAGTAGACTCTGCGACCACTTTTTTTGCATTTTTGTACAGGTCAATGACTTTCCCACCGACGCCGCTTGCAAAAAATACAATGATGCCGGCTACGATCAGGACAAGAAATGTGAAAAATACAGTCAGCAAAATTTTTGTCCTGCGTCTCTTCCTCAATATCCGCTTTCTCTGCTCTGCTCTGGTAAGCTGCTGCTTATTCGCCATAATCTGAACCCTCGCTCTGGTAATCGTATGCGAACCTTATTTTTTCAGGTACAAGTGCCTCGGAATACCATCTACCTGCACCGGTATCAGTTCTGCCTGAATCAGTGGTTCCACATAGGATATGAATTTCTGTGTGACATAGGTGCCCTCTTTATTGATCCAATCCCGCGGCACCAATTTCTCAACATTGGAAATCTTATGTACATCGTATAAATCTGTAGTGCACTGATACGGATCGTCCGACACGCGCTTTAGCACGATCATTTTGCCCGTATCCCCTTCAAACGCGGCCATGACCGCCGCGCCTCCAACCTGAAACGCCTCGTTAATATCGATGCGGGAGGCGATATGAGACGCGCTTCGCTGCAATGTGGAAAATTCCACCGCCCTTGTCTTGCAGCCAATCTCCCCTGCAATCAGGTTTGCCAGAAAAGAGGCGGTGCCTGTCAGCTGCTTATGTCCAAACGCATCGACATAATCGCTTGTATTTCCATACTCGCAGACGTATTTGCCCTCCTCGGTCTTAATCCCCTCCGAAACGGCGACAACAACCGATTTTTTCGTTTCCAGCAAATTTTTTACTTTCTCGACAAACCGCTCAATATTGAACGGAATTTCCGGCAGATAAATCAAATCCGGGCCGCAGCAATCCTCACCCTTTGCCAGTGCGGTCGCCCCGGTCAGCCATCCGGCATTGCGCCCCATAACTTCAATAATGGTAACGATCTCTGTATTATACACAAGTCCCATTGCGTCGCGGATGACTTCTTTCGTCGCAGTGCCGATATATTTTGCAGCGCTGCCAAAACCGGGCGTGTGATCTGTCAGGGCAAGATCGTTGTCGATGGTTTTCGGAACGCCCATAAATTTTGTCTGTTTGCCTGTCACGATCGCATAATCCGATAACTTCTTGATCGTATCCATGGAATCATTGCCGCCGATATAAATAAAATAAGCAATCTCCAGTTTCTCCAAAATACCGAAAATTTTCTCAAACACTTCCGGCTGTTCATGAATATCCGGCAGTTTGTACCTGCAGGATCCGAGAAAAGCGCTCGGCGTGCGCTTCAACAACTCCACGTCAAGATCCGACTTGATATGATCGGACAGATCTACATACTGCTCGTCCAAAAAGCCCTGTATGCCGTGCAGCATTCCGTACACTTTTTTTGCCCCGCGGTCAATTGCGGTCTTATATACTCCGGCGAGACTGGAATTAATTACTGCCGTCGGCCCTCCCGATTGTCCTACAATCACATTCCCCTTCATACAACCATTCCCCCTATTACGTTTTAATAAGCTATAGTATACCAGTTTTTTGCTTTATACACAAGTTTTACCTTCTTTAATTCCTGTTTAAGATTCTTTTAAGACGTGTCTGTCCCGGACGGCGCGGAAACGATCAGTCCGATAGGAAAAACCCTTACGGCGGAAAAGAATACATAACATCTTGCACTCTGCCATGTGTTGTGCTATATTGGTAATAGAAAAAGGGAAAGCCAGAGAATCGGCCTACCCTCGTAAATAACACGCTATACCGCTATAAGCGGCAAGCCGTCACTACTGCGAATAGTGGCGGCTATTTCTTCCCCTTGAAAATCTGATAACACAGACTAATAAGGGCTACAACAAATATACAAAATTGGAGCAAGTCCGAATATGTAACATTCATTGGCAAGCCCTCTAGACCAGAGGCGAATAAGGGCTTGCGCCCTGTCATCTGTTGTGCTATATTGATAATAGAAAAAGGGAAAGCCAGAGAAGCGGCCTACCCTCACATGCTTTAACTTACATCTATATGATGTTAGCCGTCAGCTAGTGCTAGTAGTTGGCGGCTATTTTCGTCTATCCTTGAAAATCTCGTAAACAAGACCGACAAGAGCAACAATGAATATTAAAAGCTGAATTACATCAGCGTATGTAACATACATTGGCAACGCCCTCCTTTCTTCTTCAGTCTGGAGGGTTCGCCCCTCCGAAAGTATCAGAGGGTAAGCCGCCTTTTGGCTCTCTGGTTTCCCATAGAAAAAGTATAGCACAGCGCAGAAAGCTGTGCTATGCGCTTTCCTCATATTGATAATGTTTTGTTTTTAACCTATATGATTTTCTACATATCGTATGTAAATCAGAAACGAATAAGGGCTTGCGCCCTGCCATCTGTTGTGCTATATTAGTAATAGAAAAAGGGAAAGCCAGAGAAGCGGCCTACCCTCAAAAAGTAATTGGCAGTTACTTGCAGTAACAGCCGTCAACTATTCGCAGTAGTTGGCGGCTATTTCTTTTTATCCTTGATAATCTCATAAATAAGACCAACAAGGGCAACAATCAGTATACCTATCTGGATTAAATCCGAATATGTAACCATTGTATCACCCTCCTTTCTTTCGTCTGGAGGGTTCGCCCCTCCGAAAGTATCAGAGGGTAAGCCGCCTTTTGGCTCTCTAGTTTCCCATAGAAAAAGTATAGCACAGCTTTCCGCTCTGTGCAATGTGATTTCCTCATATTGATGGTGCGATTTTTTTAACCTATATATTTTTCCACACATCGTATGCAAACCAAGGACGAATAAGAGCTTGCACTCCGCCATCTGTTGTGCTATATTAGTAATAGAAAAAGGGAAAGCCAGAGAAGCGGCCTACCCTCATTAGTTTGCAGCTAAACTAAGTTCAGCCGTCAACTATTCGCGG
>CALWPC010000008.1 GCA_944383325.1 uncultured Lachnospiraceae bacterium
ATGAGCCATAATATTCATTTAAATTTTTCTGTATATCCGCTTGTCGTCGGGCAGGAGGATAAATTTGTATTCAGCGGCGTGCAAAATGAGGGCGGAAGCATTGCACTGGCCGCAGATGTCACCGGGGAGCGCTATACGGCAGAGGATGTCCTTTGGTCGTCGGATGATCCGGGTGTGGCCGACGTGGATGACTTTGGAACCGTGCGCGCGTTTACAACCGGGTGGACGGATATTCATGCGAAATTGCCCGACGGCAGCCAGGCAGACTGCCGCATCCAGGTGATTGATAATATCGGGCGTCTCACCGCGCAGAAGGTGACGCTGAATACAGACCGGCTGTCGCTGAATAAGGGCGAGGGCGCTGCGCTTTATCCAATTATCTGGCCGGTTGATTATTTTCAAAATGGAATGCTCGACGCCACGTTTGACTGGACAAGTGCAGACGAGGAAATTGCGGTTGTGGATCACCGCGGCCGTGTCTGGGCGCGCCAGTGTGGGACGACGGTGATTACGGCGTCGTCGAGGGATGTCGAGCGCACGGCGTCCTGTGAGATTACCGTTGTAAAAAAACCAGAGCAGGAGTTTTACTGCGAACCGCTAGAGGATATGGATGGCGGACAGCTTGCGCTGCGAACAGGAGAGCGGCGGACGTTATCGCTTCCGGACAGCGTCAAAGAACAGCCGGTATGCTGGCGGTCGGAGAATGAAAGCATTGCCGGAGTGGATCAGGACGGTGCGGTAACGGCATACCGTCAGGGAACGGTCTGCATCTGGGCGACATTTCAAAACGGCGGACACCGGGTGCAATTTATATTGAATATCGGGCCGGCTGAAGAAAAGCGGGTGAGAGAAGTTCATTTGAGTCGGACAGAGCTGTATCTTGATCCCGGCGAACGGCAGCATGTTTATGCGGTGGTATTTCCCGCCGTTTTGCTTGAAAAAATAATGCAGTGGGACAGCTCGGATGAGCGCGTAGTGCGCATCGTGAGGCAGCATATTAATCTCTCCGGACTGGATGAGGTGATTGTGGAAGGCGTCGGAGAGGGAACGGCAGTGCTGTCAGCGCGCTGTGATGATATTACGGTGAATTGTGAAGTGTCTGTCAGCTGCGGTGAACGGCGGATGGAATGGATTTCGCTTCCGGGGGAGTGCTCTGTAGATCCGGAAGAGATCAGACAGATTGCACCGGAGACGAATGTTCCCGGGGAACCGGCGGTGTGTTGGCTGTCTGACGACCGAAGGATCGCTACCGTTGACGCGTACGGCACGATCAAGGGGTATGCGCCAGGGATGGCGGGCATTTATTGCATAGCGGCGGAGCAGCTGACCGGAGCGCTTGCAGAGCAGTATCGGCAGTTGGCGGATATGCGGGCGGTTGCCGAGGATGCGAACGCCATGCAGAAGCTAGGCGGCTTGCTGGAGCAGGTGACCTATGCAAAGTGTGCGCTGACGGTTCGTGAGCGTCCTGCTTGCCTGATGAATCTGCATGTTCCGGAAGAGACGGTGACGGCGGACAGTCTGTGCCTGTTATGGAACCGAAAGTCGCTTTTGGATACCGAACAATTTTTTTGCTATGAAATTTACCTTGACGGAGCGCTGCTTGCCAAAACCCATCAACTTAGTTATACGGTTCGGGGATTGGAGCCGGAGCGCACGTATACGTTTGAGGTGGCTGCGGTCACAAAAGACGGCGGGCTGATTTGTAAAAGGCAGGTACGCGCGTCAACCGGCAGGCCGGTGTCTGTTGTTCTCGATGTGACAGCGGCGCCGTATTATGCCGTCGGGGATGGGATTGCGACGGACACGGCGGCGATCCAGCGCGCAATCGATGATTGTCCCATAAATGGAGAGGTGTTGCTGCCGGAGGGATCTGTGTTTTACTCGGGCGCGTTGTTTTTAAAAAGCGATATGACGCTGCGGGTTGACGGTATTTTATTTGGCAGCGCCGATCCGGATGATTACCCTCCGGTTGTATGCCGTTGGGAGGGGTATCGGAAACTTCGGCTGACGGAGGAAAATCAGGCCGAAACATTTCCGGTATTTGAGGAAAATGTATATTCCCATTCGAGTCTCATTAATGTCGGCGTGTATGACGAGGGGGAGCCGGGTGCGAAAAACCGGTATCATACATACCGCGTCCATATTTGCGGGCGCGGCATGATTAACGGAAACGGGTTCAGTCTCTCGTATAATGAGGGGCCCTGTTGGTTTACACACCGCAAGGGACTCCCGATTCCGCAGTCGCCAAGGAGAGACCAGAATATCCGCGGCCGTGTCCTTGCCTTTTATAATGTGCAGGGCGCGTACGTGTCGGATGTGACGGTGGCGTACGGACCTTCGTGGACGATTCATCCGGTGTTTTCGGATCGGATTACGTTTGATCATGTGAAGGTCATTTCCATGGGAAACGGCAGAACCGGCGTGACGGAGGGAATGCTCACGCTCAACGGGGATGGCATTGATCCCGATTCAAGTACAAATATCAATATTATTGACAGTTATTTTACCGTAGGCGATGATGCGGTGGCCATTAAGTCGGGGCGAAACCGAGAGGGCAATGAGCTTGCCAAGCCGAGCGCGTATATTCGGGTTACGGACTGTGTCTGCGTGGACGCAAAGGGATCGTTTTGTATCGGCAGCGAGCAGGCCGGCGGCGTGCACGACGTATTGTTTCAGAATTTAACATCAAAAAATTTGATTCATTTTGGGTTGTGGATTAAAAGCGCGCCGTGCCGTGGCGGACTGGTGGAAGATATTCAATTTATGGACTGTGAAATTACCGATACAGGCGGAGCAATGCAGATTGAATATAACCACGGCGGGGATGAAAATCCGGCTCTGGAACTGCCGACGACAAGAAGGGTGCGTTATGAAAATATACGGTTTGTCGGCAGGCATAAATTTGGCATCCGGCTGATCGGAGTAAAGGGCAGTCCGATTGAGGACGTCTTGTTCCGGGGATGTCGGTTTGAGCGGTTTAGGGCAAAGAAGGAGCCGGGGTTTTTATTGGAACACTGCGCGCGTATTCAGATGGAGGATGTAGATCTTCCGGAGGGATATGAGTGGGAAATAAGAGAAGTTAGATCATAATCGGAAAGACGGGGTGGGTGGTTTGGAGTTTGCACAGGCAGCCGAGATTGCAAAGAAAATCAGAGAAAATATGGAAACGGTCATTGTCGGAAAGACGGAGGTCATTACGCTTGTTCTGACAGCCCTGTTTGCAGATGGGCATGTACTGCTTGAGGACGTGCCCGGAACCGGAAAAACAATGCTCGCAAAGTCGTTAGCCAGAAGTATTGACGCATCTTTTAACCGGATCCAGTTTACGCCGGATCTGCTTCCGTCTGATGTGACCGGATTAAACTATTTTAATCAGAAAGAGAGCGAATTTCAATACCGCAAGGGACCGATTTTCGCCAATCTGATTTTGGCGGATGAGATTAACCGTGCGACGCCGCGTACTCAGTCCAGTCTGCTCGAATGCATGGAGGAGCGGCAGGTGACGGTAGACGGGGAAGTCAGGGACATGGCGGCTCCGTTTTTCCTGATCGCGACGCAAAATCCGATCGAGGCGGCCGGTACGTTCCCTCTGCCCGAGGCGCAGTTGGATCGTTTTTTAATGAGGCTGACCGTTGGATTTCCGGACAGAAATGGTGAGATGATCATGCTCAATCGCTTTTTAAAGAGTGATCCTTTGTCGGAAATGCAACCCGTCTGCTCGGGCGATGAGGTTGTGAATGTCCAGAAAAAGGTGCGGACGGTATATGTGCATCAGGATGTGCTTGGTTTTTTGTTGGAAATCGTCCGAAAGACAAGGCGGGATGAGTCTTTTCTTGTCGGCGTCAGTCCGAGGGGGTCGCTTGCGCTGCTGCGCGCGGCCCAGGCTTATGCGCTGATCAGCGGAAGAAGCTTTGTCACGCCGGATGATGTCAGAAAGTTGGCGGTTCCGGTGCTTGCTCACCGGGTACTGCTGAAAAATTCCTGGGGAAGTCTTGAGGGAGCCGGCGGGCGCATCGAGGCACTGGCGGCAGACGTCGAGGTTCCGACAGAGGATTTCTCGGCCGCTGAATAAGAATGGGGGAATCATATGCTTATTCTGTCGATTCTCCTTGGCTGTCTGGTGCTGTATCGCCTGCAGGCACTTCTCTACCGCAAATACTGGAGTCGGGGATTTTCTGTCAGCGTCCGGTACGGAAAGCATCAGGTGACCGAGGGCGAGAAGGTATGCGTTTGTATCAGCGTAGAAAACCGTAAGTGGCTGCCTCTGCCGGCAATTCTTGTCAGCTGTGCGCTGTCGGAACATCTCGTCAGGGTGGAGCGGGAGAATAGCGGACAACACAGCCGGAATATTTCCGAATTGTTATCGGTGTTAATGAACCAACGCATTACGAGGAGCATTGATTACCTCTGCCAGAGAAGAGGGGTTTATCGGATTTCTGAAATTTCCGTCCAGTCGAAAGATTTGTTTTATCATGAAAAACAGACGGAGGTGTTAGGCTGTGAGGAATGCCTTACGGTATATCCCGCCTGTGTGGAAATGGACTCGTTTATCCCATTATATCAGAATCTGTATGGACAGATTTTGACACAGAGGCTGATGCAGGAAGATCCGTTTTTTCACCGGGGCGTGCGTGAGTATCAGCCGTTTGATCAAATGAGGCAGATTGACTGGAAGGCGACGGCAAAAACCGGGGAATTGAAAGTATATGTGCCGGAGAGGACGGCGTATCGAAAGGTAGCCGTATTTTTAAATTTGCAGTCGGACAATTATTTTCTCAATACTCCCGTATTGGAGGAGAGTATCCGGCTTGCAAAGACGGTTTGCATGTGCTTGAATCGCGACGGTTTGCAGTGTAAAATTTATACAAATGGACATGATGCAGAAACGGATGAGATGGTCTGTGTGGAACATTTGCCTCCGGACACTGATTATATGCATCTGGTTAACAGCCATCTTGCCAGAATTCGGATTCGCAGTTATCCGGCGGTGGCGGGGGATGAAAGCTTTGAGAGGGACCGTTTTGTGCGGTGCTATGAACCGCGTATGCTGCGCGAGGCGGAAGATCATTTTCTGGTTGTCATTTCCAATTATCAGCATACCGATTTTCAGGAGGCGTTGGAAAATATAAAGCGTCGGGGAGGAAATCTTCTGTGGTTGGTTCCGGTAGGAAACAGTCAGGAATATCATCCGCAGGAGAGTCTCGCCGGCGAGGCGAGAATCTGGAATCTGAATTATGAAAGCCGGGCATGTCAGGAGGGGCGGTGAAGTCGGTGTGAAGAAGCTGTGGAAACGGTGGGAACCGGAATGGTTTGGAGTCGCTTTTGACGTGTTGTATGTCATGACGGCGGGAATCGCGCTTTGGATGTTTCTTGTGACCGTGTATTTTAACCGCTATCAGTCGCGTGCGGCTGATTTTCGGCCTTTGCGGTACAGCTCTGTAATCGCGCTGATTTTACTTTTGTATTTGCTGCGGAGTCATTTTCGCAATGTGTGGATGCTGACGGCTGCGGAACTGCTTGTCCTTGCTGCGTATTGCAGATGGCTGCCCATTTTGGGGACACGCGTGCCGCTCGTTATCGTGGCGGCGCTGATATTTTTTGGAAGTTTGTTTGAGTACTCACGCCAACAGTCGGCGTCGCAGAGATATTCTATCCGGTACCGCAAGTGCCGGTATGGGTTTTTGTTCGGCGCGGGGATTCTGGCATGTCTTCTTTTTCAGGCGAGTACGTCCGCTCAGGATCTGGGGCTGTCTGTTTCGCCGATGTACTGTCGCCGGTTTTTGCTTGTTGGCTTTGGGTTGTTTCTGGTTCTGTATATTATGCAGCAGTTTGCGTTTGAAGGGTTCCATTATTATCGCAAGCGCATGTCTGCGGATCGGAGTACGAGGCGTCAGTACTGGCGTTCTGCCTGGCTGATGTTCGCCGTGCTTTCGATTGTGATTATGCTGATGCTGGCGGTATTTGCAGGGCCGGCTGCTGCGGGGCTAAGCTATGCGATATATGGCGGACTCAGTTTGGCACTGCGGGTGTGGTTTGCACTGTTTCCGCCCGGGGGGATGCTCTCGGAGAAACCGGAGCAATCGGCGGTATTGGAAGATTTGCAGGAACGGATGCAGGGCGTAGAACAGTCCTTTTTGGGAACAGCTCTGAATTATGTTTTATTTGTGGTGCTCCTGATCGTTGTCTGTCTGCTGTTTGTCTGGCTTTACCGGCATCTGCTTGCCAGTTACCGGACGGAAAAAGATGTGGTTGAGTATATTCCGGATAAAAAAGAACAAAAATTGACCATTCAGCGTTCCGGGAGACAACGGCGGCGAAATTATGGAGACTCTGCCAGGGAAAAGATTCGTGGGTATTTTTATCAGACAGTTTTGACGCGGGCGAGGAAAAAGCATATGAAAAAAAATCTGAGGTCCTGTACGCCGGATGAACTGACAGGCCGCCTGTCACAGGGAGAAGCGGATCACAGGCGTTTTGAGAAGCTAGCCGGGATGTACAGCAGGGCGCGGTACAGCGACGAAGAATGCACGGAGCAGGATGTTTTGGACGCACAGCAGTTGTCGGACGAGCTTGATAAAAATCTGGTATAAATTTTCAGAAACATGACATAATGTTCGCGTAGGCGGCATTCCATAAAAAAAGGAGTGCTCCGTTTTGCGGGAACAGGAGGTGTCATGTATGGAAGAAGAACAGTGCAGGCTAGCGGCCGACCGGTCGGGGCTGACGGAATTTTGCAGGACAAAAGATTTTTTAGTTTGTGTCGATTCAGACGGCTGTGTGATGAATACGATGGAGAGCAAGCATAAAAAATGTTTCGGTCCCTGTCTTGTGGAAGAGTGGGGGTTGGAACACATCCGGGACGCAGTGCTCCAGCGTTGGAATGAAATTAATTTATATACCGTAACAAGAGGGGTCAACCGGTTTGTCGGTCTGACGAAAATGCTGCGCGAGGTCAATGAAGAATATGTGCCGGTTGCAGGGTTGCCCGCTCTGGAGGACTGGGTGGGGACAACTCCGCAGCTTTCTGAGGAAGCGCTTGCAGTCGCGGCAGGATCAGGGGCTAAGATTTTAAGCAAAGCGCTCGCGTGGTCGAGAAAAGTAAATGAACGTGTTGCCAGGCTGTCTGTGGAGGACAGGCAGCCGTTTTCTGCGGTCTATGCAAGTTTGGAAAAAACCCATGAATATGCGGATATTGCCGTTGTCTCTTCGGCCAATGAAGAAGCGGTCAGGGAAGAGTTTGAGGAAAGCGGGCTGCTTGGGCATGTGGATTTATTGCTCACGCAGACAGTGGGGACAAAAGAATATTGTCTGAAGGCGCTTTTAAAAAAGGGATACGCGAGCAGCGCGGTGATTATGATCGGCGATGCGAGAGGCGATTTGAAAGCGGCGGAAAAGAACGGTGTATTATTTTATCCGATTCTTGTGAAAAAAGAGGAAGAAAGTTGGAGGCAGTGGAGCGAAGAGGCGCTGCTAAGCTTTTTAAACCATAATTATTCAGGCAGTGATCAGGATGAACGGATCGAAGCGTTTTACAGAAATCTCGGAATGTGACGGACGGCGGTATGGAAAAGCGTATGCAGTCTGCACGGAGTGCAAAAAGAAAAGAGGAATGAGATGAACGGGGAAGTCAGAAGACAGCGTCTGCTGAAACTTTTGGTCGAGAGTGACACTCCGCTGTCAGGAGCGTATCTCGCCTCGAGGCTCGAAGTCAGCAGACAGGTTATTGTTCAGGACATTGCAGTTTTGCGGGCGGGAGGACATCAGATTCTTTCGACGGTAAAAGGATATATTGTCCAAAAAGATGCGCAGGTGAAAAGGGTTGTTAAAGTCAGTCATACCGATCGGCAGCTGAGAGATGAACTGGAGACGATTGTAGATCTCGGCGGAGTCGTATTAGATGTGTTTGTGCGTCATAAGGTGTACGGGAAAATACAGGCGGATCTGAATATCCGTTCCCGTAGGGATGCAGAAGGATTTGCCGGGCGGATCGAAAGCGGCGCCTCGCAGCCTTTAAAACATATTACGTCGGACTTTCATTATCATACGATTGGAGCGGACAGTGAACAGACGTTAGATTTGATTGAGAAAGCGCTTTTTGAAAGAGGATATTTAGTTTTGACGGACAAATAAGGAAGTCTGAATATAACTGCGGCTGTGCCGGTGAGCAACCGGCGCGGCCGTTTTTTGATTTCTACGTAAAAAGAATAAAATCTCTGTTTCGCGTGCATGATACTAATAATTTTTTGTACAGAAATGGAGAGCAATATGGAAGATGTAAAAGTAAACGATATACAAGAGGGCGATATTCCCGTCTGGCGGATTGGCTTGTTTACGCTGAATAACTGCGCAACCAATATTGCGATGTTTTTTGTTATGCAATATTCGTATTTTACTCAGAATGTGCTTGGCCTGGCGGCGGCTGTAATCGGTATTGTTGCCACGGGAACGAGAATTTTTGACGCGGTTACGGATCCGCTTGTCGGAATGCTGTTGGACAAAAGCAAAGGCAGACACGGGAAGCTTCGTCCGTTTATGCTTATTGGAAATGTCATTATATGGGTGAGCTTGCTACTGTTATTTCATGTGCCTGCATCGTTTAGTACGGGGGCTAAATATGTGCTGACGACCGCGCTGTATCTCTCCTATGTGATCGGCTATACCTGCCAGACAGTATGTACGAAGGCAGGGCAGCCGGTGTTGACGAATAATCCGAAAAAACGGCCAATATTTTCGGGATTTGACAGTGTGTTTACCCAACTGGCCAGTGCGTTGGTGCCGATGCTGCTGACGTCCGTGCTTGCTGCGCGCAATTCAGTCGGCGCATACGCTGATGGAATGGGATTGATCAATCCGGCGACGTGGAGACAGGCGTCCTGGATTTTGGCAGCAGTATCGGTTGTGTTTACGATACTGGCGATGATCGGTATCAGCGTCAAGGATCGTCAGGAATTTTATGAGCGTGTTCAGGGTCAGAAAGTGCGGCTGCGCGCCCGCGATTATCTGGAGGTGCTTGGCCATAACCGGCCAATTCAGATGCTGATTATCTCAGCGGCCACAGACAAGTTGGGGCAGCTGCTGCAGGGCGGCGTGACAATGTATATTTTTGCCAATATGCTGTTGAACACCGATTTGCAGGGCGTCTATTCCAGTCTGTTGGTTGCTCCGCTGATCGGGATTTCGATTGGGGGCGTGTTTCTGTCGAGGAAATTTGGCCTCAAGCGGACGTTTTTAGTGGGAACAATCGCTTCCATGGTTTTGTTGGCCATCATGTTTGTCATCCGGCCGGATCCGGAGGTGCCGTATGTGTTTCTGACGCTGCTTATTGTCCAGAAATGTATTTTCAGCATGGGAAATTCGGCGGTTATACCGATGATTGCGGATTGTACCGACTATGAAAATGTTCGTACCGGACGGTTCATACCGGGGATGCTAGGAACAATGTTTTCCTTTGTAGATAAACTGATTTCTGCCTTTTCGACTACTATTATCGGTTTTGCGCTGACGATGGCGGGCGTCGGGAGCATTATTATTACGCCGAACCGTCCGGTAAACAGCGGATTTGACAATGCAATCATGATTTGTTTTTGCGTTATTCCGTTTATTGCCCATCTGATTACTCTGGTTGCAATGCACTGGTATGTGCTTGACAAGAAAAAAATGGAGGAAGTGCAGATGATGTTGGCACAGAGAGAAAAGGGGGAGAGGCAGTGAAATTTGTCTTTCGGCGGTACTTGGAGACACTGAATATGCAGGAAAAGGCGTGCGCGCAAGTCGGATATTTCAGAAAAGAGAGGTAAAGGTCATGTTGGTAAATTTAAAAGAGAAACCGTTTTATTTAAAGGATGAACAGATTGAGTGGGTGGAAAAAACGATTGCCGAAATGTCGGACGAGGAGAAAATCGGACAGCTTTTTGTGGGACTGGTGACGGACCGGGAGCCTCAGGCGCTTCAGCGGCTCGCGTCGCAGCTTCATGTCGGCGCCATCCGCTATCACAATGCACCGCCGGAAGTCGTCTATGAGCAGAACCGCATCCTGCAGGAGGCGGCAAAAATTCCTCTTCTGATCGCGTCAAATTGTGAGAATGGAGGTTACGGGGGAGTCGAGGGCGGTACGCTTTATGCCAACGGAGCGGCGGTTGCGGCTGCAGACAGCGAGGACATGGCATACGAGATGGGCAAGATTGGAGCGCAGGAGGCCGCCGCGGTCGGATGTAACTGGAATTTTGCGCCGGTTGTAGATTTGTTATTTAACTGGCGAAATACCATTGTGCAGACGCGCGCATTTAATGACAGTCCGCAGGACACGATCCGATATGCACGGGCCTTTATGCGCGGGACGAGGACGGAGAACATAGCGACTTGCTGCAAACACTTTCCGGGAGACGGGACGGAAGAAAACGACCAGCATCTTTTGATGGGAGTGAACGATCTCGATATGGATCAATGGGAGGAGACGTTCGGACAGGTTTACCGGGCGGTGATCGAGGACGGCGTGATGACGATTATGGCCGGACATATTGCGCTTCCCGCGTATTCCCGGCTCAAACGTCCGGGCATCCGCGATAGTGAGATTTTACCGGCTACGCTGTCGCCCGAGATTATTGACGGACTGTTAAAGACAGAGCTTGGCTTCAATGGACTGGTCGTCACCGACGCTTCGCATATGATCGGAATGTTTGCGGCGATGCCGAGGAAAGAACAGGTTCCGAGAGCCATTGCCGCGGGATGCGATATGTTCTTGTTTTTCAATGATCAGGAAGAAGATTTTTCCTATATGATGGATGGTTACCGGCGGGGGATTATTACGCAGGAGCGCCTGCACGATGCGCTCAGAAGAATTTTGGGACTAAAGGCCAGTCTGGGGCTGCACCGTTTAAAGCAGCAGGGAGCGCTGATGCCGCAAAAAGAGCGGCTGTCCGTAATCGGGTCGGAGCAGCACCGCGCACTGGCGCGCAAAGCTGCCGATAAGTTTGTCACGTTGGTCAAGGATACGAGAAACTATTTGCCGATCCGTCCCGACGAGCATCGGCGGATCCGTCTCTTTTTCCTTTCGGGAGATGGCAAAGTGATAGCGGGAAAACTGATGAAAGACGACAGCCATAAGGTGAAAGAGCATTTCATTCAGGCGTTGGAAAAAGAAGGCTTTATCGTGGAGGAGAGCGAGCAGACGGAGAAAGGAAAAATGGAAGAGTTTAAAAAGAAATATGATCTCTGTCTTGTCGTGATCAATCTGATTGGTTTTGCGCAATACAATACAATGCGTATGAAGTGGAAGCAGCCGGTAGAGCAGCCGTGGTATGTGTCGGAGGTGCCGACGGTTTTCGTGTCGCTGAATTTTACGAATCATCTGATTGATATTCCGATGGCAAAAGCATATATTAACGCGTACGTAAATTCCGATGAGGCGATCGACGCTGTTGTGGAAAAGATGACCGGAAAATCGGAATTTCATGGGAGATATAATGAAAATGTATTCTGCGGACGGTGGGATACAAAATTGTAAAAAACAGCCGCATACCCGCTGCCTTTGTGGCAGCCGGTATGCGGCTGTTTAATTTGCTTCCGTCCATTCCGGAACCTGGATGGCGCTCAGCCCAAGCTCTTTGGCAAGCGTATCATCCATAAAAATATAATAGTGATTTTCATACTGTACATTTTTCCAAATATAATTGTCTTCCACAACATAGACAGGAATATAATTCATATCGGCGCATTCCTGGTTTTGATATATATCGTCCAGAAAACAGTCCCCGATCAATACGCGGGGAATCGGCTGTGTAAGAACATAGTCGGCGATGCGCTTGTTTGTCCCGTCATCGGGCGCACGATTAGAGGAATAGAAATAATTATGCGAACCGTCTGAGACGTTGATAAATGGATTTTCGTTATAGTAGGGCAAAATACTGTATGCCAACGGGCAGTTGCTCAGGTTATACCATTCTTCGCCGGTATTCTCGTCGACCTCGTGTTCCCAGGAGACGAGCATCGGATAGTCGGTCAGATGATATTGGTCAATAAACTCGGCGATTGTGCGCCCGTGGCCATAGTTTCCCTGAATGTCGGCGGCGCCTGCGCAGATTGTCCAGAAAACAGACATAGCGCACGAAAACATCGTCAGCGCATATACGAGAAACTGCGCGAAGGCTGTCCGCGGAGAGAGCGAGACGTCGGTATCCGGCTGCTCAAACGTAATCCATAACCAGAATACGAGAAAGATTGTAAAAATACCGATATGGTGCAGCCAGAAATAAACTTTTGCCGCAAATACGGCATATAAAATATATGGAATAAAGAGCAGCGCGGTTGTTTTTGCTTTTTCGCCGATCCAGAACAGAATCGACATCAGAAAAATACCGGCGCATCCGGCAACAAGAATTGTCGATACGGAAAAGGTCTGCCATACTAAAGCGCCGTAGCTCATATTGGATAAAAAGAGCGCGTCGGTCGGCGCGATCAGAAGCATAAAGAACAGACGCGCAAAAAAGCCCTGGCTGATGTCTTCCATATTGACGCCGTTGGCGTCGGGAGCCGGGCGGACGGTCAAAATCAGTACAACGCCGAGGATCAGAAGCGCAAGCAGACAGAAAAACCGGCGGTCATGGATGAACGTGCGGAAAAACCGGCCGATATGCTGCCGGTTCCATATTTCATACAGCCAGACCAACGCAATGCCTGCGGACAGGACGATGCCGTAACTGCTTGAGAGACAGATAAGCCCCAGAGAAGCCGCGAACCGTCCGGGATGTTCGTTGCGCCGGCGCCAGGCGATTGCGGCCAATATAAAGGCAAGTACCAACAGACTGTAGGGACGGCTGATCACACCGTACTGGTAGAGAAAAAAATAGGTGAATGGCAGAACGCGGCGCAAAAAGCGGGGCAAATTGGATTTGAACAAAATCAGGCCTGCGCTGATGGTGGAAAAGGTGATGGAGATGGCGCCAAGCGTCAGTTCATACGGGCAGCCAAGTCTGGCAAACGGCATGAGTATCAGATGCCAGAGAGGCGGATGCCCCTCATAGTGTGGAATGGTAAACAGAATCTCTTTCAGAGACGCCGAGCGCGCGATCATCCACGCCTGCGCTTCGTCGAACCAGGGTTCGTGGAAGGCGGAGAGGATCACACAGATTACAAAATAGAGCAATAAAAAAAATATTTCCGCGATGCGCCGTTTCGGCACGCGCAATGTCGCGGAATCGGAAAGACCGTCATGACATATAGCTGAGAATTCAAAATTTGACATGGGACACCTGCACTTTCCGTCATCAGGATAAAATATCCTATAATATTAAATAATATTAAAACAAATTTTTAATGAAAGTATACCTGTTTTAAGCCGGAAAAACAACATAAAAAAGCGAAAAAACTGTGAACAAACCGCTGTCCGACCAAAAGGGCAAATATACTTAAGTTTTGGCGGCCCAAAAGGTGCCGAATGTTTTTGTTGACATACATATGGAGAAAGTGTTACTCTTAACATAGTATTTTAGACGAAAAATACAATGAAAACACAAGAAATCTTGGAAGTATTTACTACAGAGCAGGGTGCTGTGCGGATCGGAGCGAGGTGGCCTGCTCGCTCTTGTGAAACAAGTAAGTGACACACAAAAAGGAGGAGAGTTAGTATGAAAGGGAAGATGATGGCGCGTGTTCTCGCGGTAGGGCTGTCTGCAGGTATCATGCTCACTGGCGTGCCGGCTAGCACGGTTTCTGCGACCGATCCGGCTGTCACGGAGATTCCGAACACGGACCGTACGGAGAAGGACTATGATACGAGCTTTTTGTCCGTAACCGGATTTGCACAGGGGAATGTGAATGACCGGACTGAGTTTTTAAATACCGAAAAGCATCGGGTCGTCAGCACGGAAGAAGAGTTTTTGAAGGCAGTGGATGCCGCCAAGACCGGCGCGGTCAAGATCATTGAGATCACGGAAGATCTTGATCTTGGATGGGACAGCCTTTCTGAAGAGGCACAGAGCTGCAGCAGTATTCATCAGTACGGTTGGGATTTGCAGGTAGATCTTACAAATCCGTCGATTATGATGTCGAATGTTTCACAGTTGGAAATCTCGAATACGAACGGACTGACGATTTTTTCGCAGTCGGGCGTGACTGTCCGCCATGCGGAGTGGAAGCTGCAGGGATCAAGCAGCGACATTGTGATCCGAAATATTAAATTTGACGGCATGTGGCATTGGTCGGACGCTGCGTCCAGCAAGGAGGCCGGATGGACGCCGATGAAAATCAACGGCGCGAAAGGCGTATGGCTTGATCACTGTACGTTTACGCTTGGCGCGGACGGTCTGGTGGATGCGGAAAATGGAGCGGCAGGAGTTACATATTCTTGGTGCGTGTGCAGCTTGCCGACCGATGAAAACCCGGACACAGCGGATGACCTGTACAAGACTGTGATGTATATGGAGTACCTGTATCAGTCCGGACAGGCGCCGACAGACGGACGTTATTATCAGATGCGCGAGGCGGGTGCTAGCGTGGAAGCGATTTTGGCATACGAAGCATACCATGGAAAAGCATTTCTGGTCGGATCAGGCGATAAAGACTATAAAGACGATGAGAAGACCGGAGATCTGAATGGAAATCAGAGACTTCGTATTACATTTGCCTACGATAAAATCAATAATATTGGTTCGCGGTTCCCCCGGATGCGTCAGGGAGTCGGACATATTTACAACTGCTATGTGAATAATATGGAGCATATGCAGCTGCACAAATCGGTTTCAGCGCTTGGTTCGTATGGCGGACACGGCTTAAACCGCAATATGATTGTGTACAACGGCGGAACGATTGCAGCGGATACAACTGTATTTTACGGAGTGGATTCTCCGCTGCTCGGCGATGAATACGGAAATCCGGCAGTATATTTCTCTACGGCATATAACCGGGCACTTATTGTAAATTCGAAAGTGACCAAGACGAACGGGAAAGAATATACGGGAAGCAGTTGGGATAATAACGGTGTAAATGAGTTCACAAGCTCGTATAATTGGCATGATAAGAGTACGATTGGCACGGATACCTGGGCATGGTACTCCAGTATCGTCGGTGTGGAGGATATGGAGCGCAACGTATTGCCGACAGAGCCGTTTGAAATTACTTATGATTATGAGACCGGGCTGCCATATTCCTATCAGACATTCCCGCTTGATGATGTGACGTCGGTTGTTGATGCCAATGCCGGGGCATATACATACAGTGAATCCCCGGAATTCTGGGTGCGCACAGAGTATGACGCACAGGAGAGCTTTGAGCCGGTTGATACGTCAGTAGAAGTACCGGTTGAAGAAGTGGTTGTGAATGATGAGACATACATGATCAGTATGGGAGATGTCGGACAGGTGATGTCGGAAGTGAAGCCGTCCAACGCGACGAACAAAGATCTGACGTATGCGTCCAGTGATCCGACAGTTGCTGAAGTGTGGGATTCGGGTCTGGTTGTTCCGAAGAAACCGGGAACCGTGACGATTACCGCAACAGCTGCAAACGGACAGAGTGCGACATGCAGTGTTACCGTATATCAGAAAGTGAGCGGCCTGTCTCTGGAAAGCCGAAGTAAAACAGTATATACCGGGACGGATCTGAAGCTAGGCTACACAATTACGCCGGAGGATGCGACGAATAAGGAAGTCGTGTGGTCGTCAAGCAATACGTCGGTAGCTACGGTGGATGAGGACGGAACGATTCATCCGCTCATGGCGGGCAGAACCACGATTACGTGTAAGTCAGTGGAAAACGCAGACATCAAGGCGACGTGTACGCTGACGGTGAAGGAGGGAACGGCTCCGACGGAGGAACCTACGGACGAACCGGAACCGACGGAAGAGCCTACGGACGAGCCGGGGCCTACGGAAGGGCCGACCGATGATCCGGTTTGGCGGAAAGCCGGAGACGTGGACGGAAACGGAGTTGTGGATGCGGCGGATGCGCTTGCGGTATTAAAACATGCAGCGCAGATCGAGAGCATCACCGACGAGGAGTCGTTTACGGCCGGAGATCTGGATGGAAACGGACAGTTGGAAGCAGCAGATGCACTGATCATTTTGAAAATTGCAGCGCAGTTAATCTGATGAAAAAACACGATCCTGTTTTTATCAAAATGTGTGCATTGCAGCGAAATGAAGGAGGAAGTTGTTAGTTGATGAAAAAAAGAAGGATATTGGCCGGCGCGCTTTCCGCGTGCCTGGCCGCAGGTCTGGTGATCGGAGGGGTTCCGGCAGTTTCCGCGTTGGCTGCGGATCCGGTTGTCACAGAAATTCCGAACACTGACCGCACGGAAAAGGAATATGATACGAGTTTTCTGTCTGTGACCGGATTTGCGGAGGGCCATGTCAATGACCGTACCGAGTATCTGGGAACCGAGTATCACCGCGTGGTTAACAACGAAGAAGAATTTGTAAAAGCGATCGATGACGCCAGAACAGGGCGCGTAAAAATTATTGAGATCACGCAGGATCTGGATCTTGGCTACGATCATCTGACCGATGAGGCAAAAAGCGCGAATTGTATCAGGGCGTATGAGCAGGATATTCATGTTGCGCTCACGAATCCGGCAGTGATGATTTCAGGAATTTCACAGCTTGAGATTTCCAATACGAATGGGTTGACTATTTTTTCGCGTGCAGGCGTAACCGTTCGGCGGGCAGAATGGAAGCTGCAGGGAACGAGCAGCGATATTATCATCCGTAATATCAAGTTTGACGGAATGTGGCAGTGGTCGGAGGGCGGCTCCACAAAGGATGCCGGTTGGTCGCTCATGAAGGTCAACGGCGCAAAGGGCGTTTGGCTTGATCACTGTACGTTTACAAATGCAGTGGATGGCTGTGTTGACTCAGAAAACGGCGCTTCAGACATCACGTATTCCTGGTGTGTTGTCAGTGTGCCGACCGATGAGACGCCGGATCAGGACAGCACGCTCTACCAGACGATTACCTATATGGAATATCTGTATGAGAATGGCCTTGCGTCTGCCGACGGACGTTATTATAAGTTCCGTGAAGGAGGGGCAAGTCCTGAAGAGATCATGGCCTATGAGGCATATCACAGCAAGGCGATGTTAAACGGCGCGGGAGACAAAGATTATAAAGATAATGAACAGACGGGTACGGCGGACGGCAATCAGAGACTGTCGCTCACACTCGCATATGATAAAGTCAATAATATCGGACAGCGTCTGCCGATGATCCGTCAGGGCGTCGGTCATATGTATAATGTCTATGTGGATAATATGGCGCATATGAAGCTGCACTCGACAATGAGCGGATACAGCGGATCGAGCGCGTCATGGGGAATAAACCGTGCGATTAACTCGCGCAATGGCGCTAGCATTGCGGCCGACACCTGTGTGTTCTACGGCGTTGACCAGGTGTTGATCGGCGCAGAGAAGCAGGGCCGTGATACAGGCAATATGAACAGCCCGTGGGATGTGTTGTTTGCAGACGCTTATAATCATTCGCTGGTTGTAAATTCTGAGGTGACGCTCACGAATGGACAGACGTACACCGGAAGCAGCTGGGACAACAACGGAAACAATTTATTTGCCAGAAGTTTTACATGGGTAGACAAGACGACGATCGGAAAATGGGCATGGTCTTCTGCTATTGTCGGCGTGGAGAACATGGAGAGATTAAATCCGCCGAGCGAGCCGTTCGAATTTACTTATGGTTATGACGAAGAGCTTCCGTATTCTTATCAGACTGTTCCTCTTGAAGACGTCCGCACAATAGTGGACAGCAATGCAGGTGCATACACATATAATGAGGCACCGGAGTTCTGGGTGCGCACACATTATACCGCAGACGAGGAGTTTACTCCTGTCTCAGCGGATACAGTTGTGGAAATGACGGACATTGAGCTGAATCTTTCCGAATATCAGGTGAGTCTTGGAGATACCGTGCAGCTGATTACCGAGGTTCATCCGTCGAATGCGACCGATAAGACCGTGGAGTATTCCTCATCAAATCCGGATGTCGCAGAGGTGCTTGCTTCCGGACTTGTCATTGCAAAGCAAAACGGAACGGCAACGATTACGGCGACGGCGTCAAACGGAGATACGGCCGAATGTGAGATTACCGTATATACGGCGGTGACCGGTCTGACTCTGGAAAGCCGGAGCAAAACGGCATATACCGGCACGGATTTGAAGTTGGGTTACACGATTACGCCGGACGATGCGACAAATAAAGAAGTCGTATGGTCGTCGAGCAATACGTCGGTAGCGACGGTGGATGAGGATGGAACGATTCATCCGCTCACGGCGGGCCGGACTACGATTACGTGTAAGTCGGCAGAAAACGCAGACATCAAGGCGACCTGTACGCTGACGGTGAAGGAGGGAACGGCTCCGACGGAGGAACCTACGGACGAGCCGGAGCCGACAGAAGAGCCTACGGACGAGCCGGGACCGACAGAAGGACCTACGGATGATCCGATTTCGCGGAAAGCCGGAGATGTGGACGGAAATGGAGTTGTGGATGCGGCAGATGCGCTTGCGGTATTAAAACATGCGGCGCAGATCGAGAGCATCACCGACGAGGAGTCGTTTGCGGCCGGGGATCTGGATGAAAACGGGCAGTTGGAAGCAGCCGACGCACTGGAAATTTTGAAAATTGCGGCTCAGCTGTCATAAACAGGAATTTAATATTGCAGAAAGGCAGGGTGTATGGATGTTTCCTACACCCTGTTTTTATGCGCGAGGCAGATGGCGTTCGCAGGCGCGGCGGGGATATTTAATGCTAGACAAGAGCGGTTAAATTTGGTATCGTTTGAATATAGGATAAAGGGAGGAATCGTGCGAATGAAATACAGAAAGAGCGGATCCCGTGCAGCGTTGTCAATGCTGATTTTGTTCAGCGTGACGCTCAGCGGCTGCGGCAGGGGTGCGAGTATGCAGGAGGGCATTGCGGCGCTGACTGATCAGCAGTATGAGGCGGCGATGGAGTGCTTTGATGAAGCGGGAAAGGCCGGAGGCATGTTCAGCGCATACTCAGAGGGAGATGTTCTGCTCTATCACGCGGAGGCCGCTGTCGGCGCGGGTCAGTACGAACAGGCTGTGGCGGATTACGATGCGTGGCTGTCCGGCGAGCGCGAGGGAACGGATCCGGGCGAAGTGTATCGTCTGCGCGGCGTAGCGCAGCTATATGCGGGCGGCATCGGGGAAGCGATTGAGGATTTGCTGTGTGCAAAGCAGGAGTATGCAAAGGAAGATTGTTCTTTTTATCTTGGAATTGCCTATCTGAAAAACGGCGAGTACGAGAAGGCGCTTGCGCAGTTTTCGGAGGAGAAGAGTGATTCGCCAGACCGCACGGAGATCTATTATTATGAGGCCGTGTGCAGAGAGTACATGGGCGATTTTGGGGCAGCGGCAGACGCGATGGAAATTTATCTGGAGCATCATCCGGAGGATGAGGGGGCGCAGGAAGAGTATCGCTTTTTGAAGTCGCGGTAATGCTTACCAACGATATGGAATGTTGATTGACGGGAGAGTTATGAATTTGGGAAGAGAGAAGGAGAGAGTGATTCTGGTCGGTGTAGCGCCGGGCGGAGGCGCTGTGCAGGAAGCCGAGGCGTCGCTCGAGGAACTGGCCAAGCTTGTTGAAGCGGCGGGGGCAATATGTGTAAGCATGGTGCTGCAAAATCGTGAGCAGATCCATGCGGCCACTTATGTGGGCAAGGGAAAACTTGCAGAAATCCGAGAATTGCTGTGGGAAACGCAGGCAACCGGCATTGTCTGCGACGATGAGCTTTCGCCCGTGCAAATTCGGAATCTCGAGCGTGAACTGGAGACGAAGGTGATGGACCGCACGCTTGTGATCTTGGATATTTTTGCCCTGAGGGCGTTTACGAAAGAAGGAAAACTCCAGGTGGAACTTGCGCAGCTGAGATACCGGGCGGCGAGACTGATCGGACTTGGAAACAGTTTGTCCCGCCTGGGCGGAGGCATCGGAACGCGCGGACCCGGCGAAAAGAAACTGGAGACGGATCGCCGCGTAATTCAGGAGCGGATCGGTCGGCTGAAGGCGGAGTTAAAGCAGGTGGAGAAACATCGTGAGGTGACGCGCGCGCAGAGAAAACGCAACAACAGCTATGTGGCGGCTATTGTCGGATACACAAATGCGGGAAAGTCCACGTTGTTAAACAGGCTGACGCAGGCGGATGTGCGCGAGGAAGATCATGTATTTGTCACACTGGATCCAACGACAAGGGTGTTTACGCTTCCGGGAGGGCATCACATTTTGCTGACAGATACAGTAGGGTTTATCCAAAAACTTCCGCATCATCTTGTGGAAGCATTTCACAGCACGCTCGAGGAGGCAAAATTTGCGGATATTATTTTACATGTGGTTGACGCCTCGAACCCTCAGGCGGAGATGCATCTGAGAGTGGTGTATGAGACATTGAAGCAGCTTGGCATTGTAAATAAGCCGGTTATTACGCTTTTTAACAAAGCGGACCGACTGGAGGAAAAACCGTTTCTCGTGGATCCGGTTGCCGAGAAGAGTCTGTTTATTTCCGCCCGCAGCGGCGAGGGGCTTTTGGAGCTTTCTAAGCTGTTAGAAGATTATGTGCGCCGAAGAAATGTCTATGTGGAAAAATGTTTTTCCTATGAGGATATGCCGAGGATACAGCTTCTGCGGGAAAAAGGGGAGCTTCTGTCTCTGGAATACCGGGGCGAGGGGGTTTTTGTACAAGGATATATTCCGCCGGAATTGCGTCAGTTTTTTGAATGACGGGAAGGCAGTTGTTTTTATTGGGCAGTCCGGCCAGGCTGTACACGTTGACCATATTGCCGACATTTAAAAAGGAGTGAGAATATGAATATTTTGATTAAAAATGGTCTTGTTTTGGATCCGGCAACCGGGTTTGAACAGATTGCCGATGTGCGTATTCAGGGCAGTGAAATTGCCGGGATAATACCAAAAACCACACCGATGAAAAAAGAGCCGGCCGCCGGCAGTCCGGCAAAGCGGGAACCGGAGCAGACATTTGTACCGGATCAGGTTATTGACGCCGAGGGCTGTTATGTGATGCCGGGATTTATTGATCTTCATGTTCATCTGCGGGATCCGGGACAGACGCACAAAGAAACGATTGCGACCGGAGGGCGTGCGGCGGCGCAGGGTGGTTTTACAACGATCTGCGCGATGCCGAATACAAAACCGGTAATTGACAATGCGGAGAGGGTGGCGTTTGTGCGGCGCAAGGCCGCCGAGGAATCTCCGGTCCGCGTGCTTCAGATCGGCGCCGTAACCGTCGGACAGGAGGGCAGGGAACTGGCAGATATTGCAGGCATGGCGGCGCAGGGTTCTCCGGCGATCAGCGAGGACGGCAAGAGCGTCCGCAATGTCCGGCTCTATGTTGAGGGTATGCGCGAGGCTGTCAAAGCAAATATCCCGGTATTCGCACACTGTGAGGATGCGGATCTGGCGGGAGACGGCGTGATGAATGCCGGCAAAGCTGCCGAGCGGCTAGGACTTCCCGGCATTTCCGGAACGGCGGAGGATCTTGTCACCTGCCGGGATATATTGTTGGCAAAAGAGACTGGCGTCCGCCTGCATCTGTGCCATGTGTCGACACAGACGAGCGTCGGCTTTATCCGGTATTCAAAATCGAGGGGAGGCAGCATCACTGCGGAGGCGTGTCCGCATCATTTTACATTGTGCGACGACGATATACCGGGCGACAATCCGCTGTATAAAATGAATCCGCCTCTCCGTGCAAAAGAGGACAGAGAGGCGTTGATCGAAGGTCTGCGGGACGGGACGATCGACGTTATTGCAACGGATCACGCTCCCCACACCATGCAGGAAAAGGGGCTCAGCTTCAAGGGCGCGCCGTTTGGTATTGTAGGATTAGAGACGGCGGCGGCGCTTACGTATACCGAGCTTGTGAAGAAAGGCGTGCTGACGCCGATGCAGATGGCGGAGAAAATGAGCACCAATCCCGCAAAGATTCTCGGTGTGGACAGAGGAACGATTCAGACCGGAAAGACGGCGGATCTTGTGATTTTTGATCCGCAGGCCGAGTATGAAATTGATCCGTCCAAATTTGCAGGGAAGGGCCATAATACTCCGTTTGCAGGCAGAAAGGTGAGCGGACTGGTAAAATATACGATTGTGGACGGCGCAGTTGTCTATGACTGCCAGGCGCGTCATATGGAATAGCGCTGCGCAGGCCGTCAGAATCAGAAATGGAGAATATAATATGATTGATCAACTTTGTAAGAAAATAAGAGAAACGAATGCACCGATTGTCGTCGGACTGGATCCGATGCTTGAGTATATTCCGCGTCATCTTCTTGACCGCGCGTATGCGGAATTTGGCGAGACGCTGGAAGGAGCTGCGGAGGCGGTGTGGCAATATAATAAAGGGATTATTGACGCCGTGTACGATCTCATTCCGGCTGTAAAGCCGCAGATCGCCATGTATGAGCAGTTCGGAGTGGAAGGAGTGAACGTCTTTCAGAAAACGGTTGCGTACTGCAAATCGAAAGGCTTAATTGTGATTGGCGATATTAAGCGGGGCGACATTGGATCGACGTCTGCCGCATATGCGACCGGACATTTGGGAACAATTCAAATTGGAAGAAACCGGTATTCGGCGTTTGACGAGGATTTTGCTACAGTAAATCCATATCTCGGATCAGACGGCGTAAAACCGTTTATCGATGTATGCAGCCAGGAGAAGAAAGGGCTGTTCATCCTTGTCAAGACATCCAATCCGTCGAGCGGAGAGTTTCAGGATCGGCTGATTGACGGAAGGCCGTTGTACGAGATTGTCGGCGAGAAGGTTGCCGAGTGGGGTCAGGAACATATGGGCAGCGAGTACAGCTATATCGGCGCTGTTGTCGGAGCGACATACCCGGAACAGGGAAAGGTGCTGCGGGAACTGATGCCAAAGGCGTTTATCCTCGTGCCGGGCTACGGCGCGCAGGGCGGCAAGGGCTCGGATCTTGTACATTTTTTCCGGGAAGATGGACTTGGCGCCATTGTCAATTCTTCAAGGGGAATCATCGCCGCTTACAGGCAGCCGCAGTACGCCTTGTTCGGGCCGGAAAATTATGCGGATGCGTCGAGAAAAGCGGTGCAGGATATGATTGCAGATATTGACGGGGCGCTTCAGAAAGCGAAAAATTAGCAGGAAGAAATGAGGAGTGACATGGCAAAATACAGGGAACAGGCGCAGGTGCTTGAACAGCAGGAGCTAGCGCCGGGCATTTTCAGCATCTGGCTTCAGACGCAGAACATTGCGAAAGAGGCCACGGCGGGGCAGTTTGTCTCCGTCTACTGTCAGGACGGGAGTCGTCTGCTCCCGCGTCCGATCAGTCTCTGTGAAGTCAATACCAAAGATCGGACAATACGGTTGGTTTATCGTGTAGTCGGCGGCGGAACGCGGGAGTTTTCCGGTCTCCGGCGCAAAGATACGGTAGATATTGTCGGTCCGCTTGGCAATGGATTTCCCCTGGGAAATCAGAGCGCGCTTCTGATCGGGGGCGGCATCGGGATTCCGCCGCTTTTAGAACTTGCGAAACGGCTTGAAGGCGAGACGACGATCGTGGTCGGTTATCGCGACAATCAGTTGTTTTTGAAGGAAGAACTGGAACGCTGCGGCAGGGTCATTGTTGCCACGGAGGATGGCAGCGTAGGGATAAGAGGAACGGTGATTGATGCCATATGCGAATCCGGCATTACGCCGCAGGTCATATATTCCTGCGGACCAACGCCGATGCTGCGCGCAGTCAAGCAGTTTGCCGCCGAGAGGCAGGTGGACGCGTGGCTTTCTCTCGAGGAACGGATGGCGTGCGGTGTCGGAGCGTGTCTGGCCTGCGTATGCAGGACGACTCATGTGGATGAGCACAGCGGCGTGAAAAACGCCCGTATTTGTAAAGAGGGTCCGGTGTTCGAGGCGAGGGAGGTGGAGCTGTGAGTAATATGACAGTGGACATTGCGGGCGTAATGTTAAAAAATCCCGTGATGGTTTCCTCGGGAACGTTTGGCTCCGGCATGGAGTACAGTGATTTGGTGGATTTGAACCGCCTTGGGGCGGTTGTCACAAAGGGAGTGGCAAACGTGCCTTGGGAGGGCAATCCGACGCCGCGCATTGCGGAGACATACGGCGGTATGCTCAATGCGATCGGACTGCAAAATCCCGGCGTAGATGTATTTATCAACAGAGATCTGCCGTTTCTGAAGGAATATGACACAAAAGTGATTGTCAATGTGTGCGGGAAAACGCCGCAGGAATACTGTGAGGTTGTTGAAAGGCTTCAGGATGAGCCGGTTGATTTACTGGAGATCAATATTTCCTGCCCGAATGTCAAGGAAGGCGGGATTGCGTTTGGGCAAAGCGCCGCTTCTGTCGAAGCGATTACCTCGGAAATCAAGAAGCATGCAAAACAGCCGGTGATTATGAAACTGAGTCCGAATGTCACCGATATTACGGTGATGGCGAAGGCAGCAGAGGCCGGAGGGGCGGATGCGCTCTCGATGATTAATACGCTGACTGGTATGAAGATTGATATTGAGCGTCAGACGTTTGCGCTTGCCAATCGGACCGGCGGCCTGTCCGGACCGGCAATTATGCCTGTTGCCGTGCGCATGGTCAATCAGGCGGCAAACG
>CALWPC010000009.1 GCA_944383325.1 uncultured Lachnospiraceae bacterium
ATTACATCCTATCAATTTCAAAACTGGTAATCCGGCTGTTTTTGTGTTTGGCAACACGAAAAAAGAACTATATCAACAATGGTTTTGGTGTTGATTTTGTGAGTATCGGATATATAATATAGATAATAATAACGCATAGAAGAGCAAAATCGACAATTTGATGTGATCGAGATCGTGCCGACGGATGAGGAGAAAATAAAATATTTTTAAACAATATCAAAAAGTGTTTGTAAATACAAAGGTTTAGATTAAAAAAGAAAACATCAGGATTAAATGTATGAATGAGCAAAGTTTACAGGAAAAAAAAGACAAAGGATTGAATCATATATGCATGGGTATCCTCGCCCACGTGGATGCAGGAAAGACGACGTTGTCGGAAGCAATGTTATATCTGTGCGGAGCGATCCGGCAGGCCGGAAGGGTGGACAGCGGAAATGCTTTTTTAGATACGCATGACATTGAGCGGGCAAGAGGTATTACCATTTTTTCAAAGCAGGCGGAGATGGAGCTTGGAGAGCTGCAGCTGACGCTTCTGGACACACCCGGACATGTCGATTTTGCGCCGGAGATGGAACGCACTTTGCAGGTTTTGGACTATGCGATTCTGGTCATCAGCGCCGCGGACGGAGTCCAGGGACATACGCGCACGCTTTGGAGATTGCTTGCCATGTATGAGATTCCGGTATTTTTGTTTATCAATAAAATGGATCAGGAGGGTGCCGATCAGGACGGCGTAATGTCGGAACTGCGGGCTCTGTTGAATGAAAACTGTGTTGATTTTACAAATATGGCGGATGCCACGTTCTGGGAATCGGTTGCAGTTTGTGACGAAGAGGCGTTGGAACAGTACATGACCGCCGAGAGGGTGGATGATGAAACGATTCGCCGTATGATTGCAGAGCGCAGGCTGTTTCCCTGCTATTTTGGCTCTGCACTTTTTATGCGCGGGGTCAGAGAGCTTCTTGATGGTTTCAAACAATTTTGCTGCACGCCGCAATACCCTGGATCATTCGGAGCGAGGGTGTTTAAAATTTCCAGAGATGAAAAAGGAAACCGTCTGACGCATGTGAAAATTACCGGCGGTTGTCTGAGAGTCCGCGAGGCGGTGAAAATCAGCGATGGTGATTTGCAGGAAGAAAAAGTTACACAGATTCGGATTTATTCCGGGGAGCGATATGAGGCAGTCAGTGAGGTCTGTGCGGGCGCGGTCTGCGCCCTCGCAGGCCTGACAAAAACGAAAGCAGGAGATGGACTGGGCAGAGAGTCGGGCGCTCCGCTCTCTGTTCTGGAACCGGTGCTTTCCTATGCGGTGCAGTTGCCAGAGGATTGTGATCCACAGACGGCGCTTGAGAAGTTTCAGCTTCTTGAGGAGGAAGAACCGCAGCTGCATGTCCTTTGGGAAGAGTCTCTTCAGGAACTGCGCGTGCAGATCATGGGGGACGTACAGCTTGAGGTACTGCAGAGCCTGATGAGGGAAAGGTTTGGAATCAGCGTATCGTTTGAACGCGGAAAAATTGTTTATAAAGAAACAATCACAGATGTGGCGGAGGGCATTGGGCATTTTGAACCGCTGCGGCATTATGCGGAAGTTCACCTGCTGCTCGAACCGGCGGAACCGGGCAGCGGCCTCATGTTTGCGTCCGACTGCCGAGAGGAAGTGTTGGGCAGAAACTGGCAGCGGCTGATTCTGACGCATCTGGAAGAGAAGCAGCATTGCGGGGTGCTGACCGGAGCGGCGATCACCGATATGTGCATCACGCTTGTGTCTGGACGCGCGCACAGTAAACATACGGAGGGCGGCGATTTCAGACAGGCGACGTACCGCGCGGTGAGACAGGGACTGATGCAGGCGAAGTCCGTGTTGCTAGAGCCGGTGTATGAATTTCAGCTTGAAATTCCCGAATCGGCAGTCGGCCGGGCGATGACCGATATTGAGCGAATGCACGGAACCTGTCAGATTCAGACGGCAGATTGGATGCAGGGCCGCGGGGCGCATCCGGCGCAGGAGCGAATGGTGTTGTTGGCCGGAACGGCGCCGGTTGCGCTGTTTAGCCATTATCAGCAGGAGGTACATGCATACACAAAGGGCAGGGGAACGCTGTCGTGTACGTTTGGCGGATATGCGCCCTGTCATAATGCGGAGGAGGTCATTCGCGAGACGGCCTACGACCCGCAGTCGGATCTGGAAAATCCATCCTGTTCCGTGTTCTGCGCGCATGGAGCCGGTTTTATTGTGCCATGGGATCAGGTGCAGCAATATATGCATATGGAGAGCGTGCTCGGCAAAGCAGCCGGAGAGAGCGAGGAACCGGTCGGAGCGCTTCCGTCGCAGATACAAACCCGAAGTGAATCCCGGGAGGACAAATGGATCGGCACAGAGGAGGTCGATGCGATCCTGGAGCGCACTTATGCGGCTAATCGCAGAAAACCGCATGCCGTGCGCAAGTGGAAATACACAAAGCGGGAGACGGCAGCGGACAGCGGCGCGCGGCGTCCGGTCAAGAGTCAGAGGCCGCGCCAGAGTTATTTGCTTGTGGATGGATATAATATTATTTTTGCATGGGATGAATTAAGAGAACTGGCGAAAATCAATATAGACGGCGCCCGGGGAGCGCTTTTGGATATGCTTTGCAATTATCAGGGCGTGCGGCAGTGTGAACTGATTGTCGTGTTTGACGCGTACCGCGTCAGAGGTCACGCGGCAGAGTATTTTGATTATCACAACATTCACGTCGTTTATACAAAGGAGGCGGAGACGGCGGATCAGTATATTGAGCGTTTCGCGGCCGAGCATTCGGAGAATGATGATGTGACGGTTGCCACCTCAGACGGCATGGAGCAGATTATTATCCGGGGACAGGGCTGCAGACTGCTCTCTGCAAAGGATTTTCTGGAGGAAATCACAAGAGTGCAAAAAGACTTGCGGGAAGAATATTTATCATAAAGGAGGAAGACAATGCCGGCTGCATATGCGCATTATAAATTTGGAAATGACGTTTTGGAGCGTCTTAACAATACCGTGAGCGAACCAATTCGGAAACATATGGACTTATATTTGATCGGACTTCACGGGCCGGATATTTTGTTTTATTTTAAACCGTACAAAAAGAACGCCGTGTCGGAGCTAGGGCATGAGACGCACCGCCGGCCAGGCTTTTCGTTCTTTCAGCATGCGGCTGAGGCGGTGGCCGCCCATGAAAAACAGGGAGAATATCTGGCGTATGCCTACGGGGTGATTTGCCATTTTGCGCTTGATGTGACCTGTCACGGATATATTGATGAAATGATTCAAAAAACCGGCATCGGGCATATTGAACTGGAGTCCGAATTTGACCGCGCACTGATGGTAAGTGACGGGTTTGAGCCGCTGACGCACTGCGTCACCGGCCACCTGAAACCGACAGACGCCAATGCGCAGGTAATTCATGCGTTTTATGAATCGATCAGCGCGGAGGATATTCAAAAAGCCATACAGAGTATGATTTTCTATCTGAACTTTTTGACGACGGATTCGCGAATGAAACGCGGCCTGATTCGTACATTTTTTAAATTGTCGGGCCATAACCGGGAACTGAGAGGGCTTTTGATCAGCAGGAAGAAAAATCCGGCATGTGAAGAGTGCACGTTGCATCTGGCACAGTTATACGATCAGGCGCTGCCGCTCGCTGCGCGTCTGATTCAGGAGTTTGCGCCGGCAGTGTGGGACGGGCAGCCGTTTGACGACCGGTATCAGCTCAATTTTAACGGAGTGTAATTCACTGCTTATATTTGCGAAGAGGAGGCTGTCTATGCATTATGATGTCATTATTATTGGGGCCGGTCCGGGCGGTATTTTTTCAGCTTATGAACTGACGCGGCAAAATGAGCAGTTAAAAATTGCGGTGTTTGAGGCCGGCAATGCGCTGGAGCGCCGCAAATGTCCGATCGACGGGAAAACGGTTAAAAGCTGCGTAAACTGTTCCACCTGCGCGATTATGAGCGGATTTGGGGGCGCAGGGGCGTTTTCGGACGGAAAATATAATATTACAAATGACTTTGGGGGCACTCTGTATGAGTATATAGGAAAGAGCACCGCGCTTGAACTGATGCATTATGTCGATCAGATTAATGTGGCGCACGGAGCGCAGGGAACGCGGCTGTACTCTACGGCGGGAACAAAATTTAAAAAGCGCTGTCTGCAAAATAAACTGCACCTGTTGGACGCTTCCGTGCGGCATCTCGGGACAGATATGAATTATATTGTTCTGAACAATCTGTATCAGGAGCTGAACGATAAGGTGGAATTTCGGTTTGGATACCAGGTGGATCATATTCGGGTTCTTGACGGCGGCGGATACGGGATTGAGAGCGAGAAGGGGGTGGACACATGCAGTCGCTGTATTGTCTCGGTCGGGAGAAGCGGGAGCAAATGGATGGAAAACGTGTGCAGAGAACTGTCGATTCCGACAAAATCAAACCGGGTCGATATTGGCGTGCGTGTGGAGCTGCCGGCGGAGATTTTTTCGCATCTCACCGATGAGCTGTACGAGGGGAAAATCGTGTACCGGACAGAGAAATTTGAGGATTCTGTCCGCACATTTTGTATGAATCCGTACGGGATCGTTGTTAATGAAAATACGAACGGCATTATTACCGTCAACGGACACAGCTATGAAGATCCAAAGAAACAAACGGAAAATACAAATTTTGCGCTTCTCGTCTCCAAACACTTTTCAGAGCCGTTTAAAGACAGCAATGGTTATGCGGAGAGCATCGCCCGACTGTCCAATATGTTGGGCGGAGGCGTTATTGTGCAGCGGTTCGGAGATTTGATGCGTGGCAGGCGGAGCAACCGCGACCGCATTGAGGAGGGATTTGTGCGTCCGACGCTGTCCGCGACGCCAGGAGATTTAAGTCTGGTACTGCCAAAGCGCATTCTGGACGGCATCGTGGAAATGATTTATGCGCTTGATAAAATTGCGCCCGGAACAGCGAATGACGATACGCTGCTCTACGGCGTCGAAGTGAAATTTTATAATATGGAGGTTTCGCTGAACGAGTCGCTTGAAACGTGCTATCCGGGGCTGTACGTGATCGGAGATGGGAGCGGGGTGACGCACTCGCTGTCCCATGCATCGGCGAGCGGTGTGTATGTCGCCAGACAGATTGCGGGGGCGCTGAAAAACAAAGCGGACCGCATGGGGATGATACCGGACGGCAATATGTAAAAATAGTACAATTTTTGCCAAAAATATGAAAAGACGCAGAGTGTTGGCTGTGTTAAGCTAATCCTATCAGACAATAGCATGCATGATCAGTGCAATGCGGATAAGGGGGAAATGATATGGTACAGTCGGCAATGAACACAACCAAACTTCGAATTAAACCTCTGGTTGGCTTTTTACAGCATTCTGCGTTCTGGGAAGGACCCTGTCGCGCGGGGAAAAAGGAGAATCTGATGCCTGAGGCGGAGCGCGAGTGGGCGAAACAGATGTTTCCGGAATTTGTGGACAAGTTAAAAGACGTCATTCCGCAGGTGGAAATTCTGGAGCCGGTTGCGGTTCCCTATATTGAAAACCTGACGGTTGGGCAGGAAATTTGGGACAAGATCGAAGAAGATCTTCCGCAGACCGATGCGTTTCTTGTAATGTGTTATCGTGTTCCGAAGCTTGAAAAATACCGCAAGACAACGATTGTATTCAGTAACGGAAATGAAGGGGCAGATCTGTGTGCGTATAACCGCAGTATCGGCGTTGAGGCGTACAATGCGATTGATATAGAAGATCTGAATGAAATTTTGCATACAATGTGGGTGCGCAAGTGCGTTGCCAACACAAAAGCGCTGATTTTGACAAGCGGGCAGGTTCCGACATACGGCATTCAGAGTAATATCCGGGATTTGGAGTATCTGAGAGAACAATATGGTTTTGAGGTTCTCAAGCTGCCGTTTAAGAATATTTTTGATTACATGGACCGTGTCGATGAGGATCGTGCGCGGGAAATTGCTCAGCAGCTTCTCGATCAGGCAGAGGAGGTCAAAGTCAACCGCGACGATTTCATTAACGATATTAAGTATTATCTTGCCGCGCAGGATATGATGGAATTTTATCACTGCAATGCTTTTTCCACTGCCTGTATTGAGCTTTGCGCTTCCCAGATCGCGCAGGAGCGCAGATTTACGCCGTGTGTCACCCATTCTTTGATGAAGGCGCAGGGGATACCGAGTGCGTGTGAAGAAGATTTAAATGCAATGATGGCAATGTGTGTCCTGATGTATGCGACTGGCCGCAGCGCGTTTATGGGCAATCCGTTCCTGCAGTCGCCGGAAGTGCTTTCCATCCATCATGCCGTTCCGGCGCTCAATATGAACGGATTTGATAAGCCGAATCTGAAATACAGTATCTGGGCATTTACCGGACAGGGCTTTGGAGGAAAATTCCAAATTGATTTTAATCAAAACGAAGAACAATACGTAACTTTCGGGCGTTTCAATCCTCTCGGCAATAAAATGATTATTAAAAAAGGAGAAGTCATTCGCTCGGAGTTCCGCCAGTATTACTGCAGCCCGCATTATTTTATCCAGTTGGAAAGAGGACGGGATTGGCTGCATGAACTGGCAAATTTCGGACACCATCAGGTACTGGTGTTTGGCGACCAGATTGAAGTTATGAGAAGAGTTTCTAAGATGATGGGCTTTGAATTAGTGGAGGCGTAATGATTTATTTGAATAATGCGGCGACTACGTATCCAAAACCCGAATGCGTGAAGAAGGCGGTGGAGCAGACGATTGCTCTGCCGCCTTCCGCGCAGTTTCGGACTTATAGCGGCGGAACCGATCAAAACAGCGGGAATTTTTCCCTGCCGTCGGACGTAATCGGCGAGTGCAAAAAGAGATTGGCAGATTTTTTTCATATTTCAGACGCGAGACGGATTTATTTTACATCCGGCGCAACGCAGGCAATGAACCGCATTGTACGGGGACTGTGCCTGGACGGAGCGCATGTTGTGATTACGCAGAATGAACATAATGCAGTATTGCGGACAATATATAATATTCCGAGGAATGTCTCTGTATCAGTAGCGCCCTGTGATTCCCTCGGGCGGCTCAGGCTGTCTGCACTCCAGGAGATGATTACCCCGGACACCGCGGCAGTTTTTGTAAATCACTGTTCAAATGTGACGGGAGCTGTTGCGCCGCTTGCGAAGATCAGTGAGATGGCACATCGGAACGGAAGTTTACTGATTGTGGATGCCTCGCAGTCCGCAGGTGTTTTGCCGGTTGATGTTGAGGAAACCGGTATTGATATTTTGTGTTTTACCGGACATAAAGGCCTGTATGGAATTCAGGGAATCGGGGGGTTTTATGTTCGGGAGGGCGTTTCATTTTCTCTGAGTGAATTTGGAGGAACCGGTATTGACAGCCACACGGTGAAGTTTGAGCATGTTCATGAATTGTCCCAGATGGAGGTGGGAACACAAAATGAACCGGGGATTGCAGGGCTGCTGGCGGGGCTGACATTTCTTGACGAAACCGGACGGCGTACGATCTGGGACAAAGAGCAAGCATTGCTTGCACAGCTCATGGATGGGATGAATCATCTGACAAACCAGTATCCGACATGCGGGCTTACCTGTTACTGCGCGGGACAGGCTCCGGTGCTCAGTTTTACAATGGATACAATGAGGCCGCAGGACATCGGGTATCTTCTGGCACACAGTTTTGATATTACAGTGCGCACCGGCCTGCACTGCGCGCCGCTGATTCACAGGGCCATGGGGACGGAGCGCGACGGGACAGTGCGTGTGAGCCTTTCTTATTTTAATACAGAAGAGGATGTAAAGTTCTTTTTGGATGCGGTGACCCAAATTGTAGAGGCGTCGTCGGGCCGCAGGGCGTGATCATCGGCGCGCGGGGAGATCAAACGCCGATTGCTTTTTTCGCAGGGGTGCATTATAATTATAATAATGAAAAACTGCGCAAATCAACGGAGGTGGGTGATGAATATTGAGCAACGGGTAGAATCCCGTGAGCAATGTACAGAGGCCGGATGGTATGCATATGATTATCTGTTTGACCGGACTGTTGGGCGGACAGAGATTGAGCGGCTGAGGGCGTTTGGAGGGGATCTGCTGTATCTCTCCTCGCTTCGGGAACCATTTTATAAGCTGGAGGATTCGCGCTTTATGATCCGGGGGATCGAGGGCACGAGGGAAATGCGTCTGGCCGTCTATCGGGAGAATGAGCAGGAAATTCTTGAGAAGTTTGAAAAGTTTTGCAGAGATTGTCTGTAATTATCGTTTATATAAAAAAGAAAAGGACTTTTTGATAATGAGCCATAATATTCATTTAAATTTTTCTGTATATCCGCTTGTCGTCGGGCAGGAGGATAAATTTGTATTCAGCGGCGTGCAAAATGAGGGCGGAAGCATTGCACTGGCCGCAGATGTCACCGGGG
>CALWPC010000010.1 GCA_944383325.1 uncultured Lachnospiraceae bacterium
ACGAGGTAGATAGGGCAGAGGTGGAAGTGCAGTAATGTATGGAGCTGACTGTTACTAATCGGTCGAGGGCTTGACCAAGGGACTGGGGAAGCGTAATCGGGTGCAATATGTGGTTTTGAGGGGATAAGGGAGAGAATAATCCTCGATAGCTCAGTTGGTAGAGCACGCGGCTGTTAACCGCGCTGTCGTAGGTTCGAGTCCTACTCGGGGAGTTGATGTTTGTAATTCAATCAGTGCGGTCAATATTTGCATTGATCACGAAGCAGTTTCATTTTTTATAAGGCTCCATGGTCAAGCGGTTAAGACACCGCCCTTTCACGGCGGTAACAGGGGTTCAAATCCCCTTGGAGTCATTTGCTATGGCTCATTTTGGACCTTTAGCTCAGTTGGTTAGAGCAACCGGCTCATAACCGGTCGGTCCTGGGTTCGAGTCCCCGAAGGTCCATTGCTGTATGGCCCAGTGGCTCAGTTGGTTAGAGCGCCGCCCTGTCACGGCGGAGGTCGTGGGTTCGAGTCCCATCTGGGTCGCTTATATCGAAATTGATAGTTGCATATTGGTTTTTTATGGGATCTTAGCTCAGCTGGGAGAGCATCTGCCTTACAAGCAGAGGGTCATAGGTTCGAGCCCTATAGGTCCCATTTGTGTATGCCGCAGTGGCGGAACTGGCAGACGCCCGGGACTTAAAATCCCGTGGGTAGTAATACCCGTACCGGTTCGATTCCGGTCTGCGGCAGTGATAAAAGTAGGAGAAACGCTGATATTACAGCGTTTCTCTTATTTTTTTGTTCACATTGTCTCGTGCTTTCTGCTATGGGAAAATTTCAAAAATGCGGATGTGTAATTAAATTCATGATCTCGGTTTTACTTACCAATGAACATTTTCTAATATTGTATGTTATACTAGGTATGGTTTACGTGTTTGAATGAAAGGGAGATGTGCAATGGAAATATTGGAACTGATGAAACAGCGGCATAGTGTCCGTCAATACAAAAATATTGCGATTGATTCAAAACAGCGAACGGTACTCAATCAACTGATTGAAAAAATCAACAATGAAGAGGGATTGCATATTCAGATTTTTTATGATGAGCCTAAATGCTTTGACTCTATAATGGCGCACTATGGCAAATTTACCGGAGTAAAAAATTATATCGCTCTCGTAGGCAAAAAATCCCCGAAACTTGATGAAATATTAGGATATTATGGCGAAAACATTGTTTTGAAAATACAGGAGCTTGGACTCAACAGCTGTTGGGTTGCAATGACACATGGCAAAAGCAAAGCAGATGTTTGCAGGGGAGAAAAACAAATCTGTCTGATTGTGTTCGGTTATGGTGAAACACAGGGTACGCCTCATAAAAGCAAGTCCTTGCAGGCAGTCTGCAATCATACGGAAAATATGCCGGAATGGTTTTTGAATGGCATGGAAGCTGCACTTCTGGCTCCGACTGCGATGAATCAGCAGAAATTTTTCTTTCAATATTTGGCGGACGGTACCATCAGCGCAGTTTGCGGTAAGGGTTTTTATACAAAAGTGGATTTGGGAATTGTAAAATATCATTTTGAGATTGGCTCCGGCAGGAAATTATCCTCATAATTTCATCAAACGGTTGCCCAATGGAAAAATTGTTATTTGGACAGTTGAGAGCGCGCAATCGGATAAACCGTTTACGATCTCAATTCATTATCAAATGTTGTATTGAGATTTATGGGAGGGGTAATATTTAATGAAAATGATTATGAACGGGGTTGCGGATGATTATAAATGTGTGAATAGAGTCCGCATATCCAACGGACAAGAATTGCTAGAGTTTATTGAACAATACAAGGAGCAATGTATTTTTAGTTATCGAGTAAACGGTAATCCAAAAGGGATATTATCAGAGGGGATCGATATTCGAATTGGCAGATATGCCAGAGTTGTAGAAGAATTTGTAGATCCGTTTGACTTTCCGGACGGTTTTTACAAACATCAGATTTTTCTTCCCAAAAAGGAAGGGGAATTATGCCTGGAGTTCATTTTTCCGAATATGAATCAATATGAAGATCAGAAACGAATGGTGACTGTATCGGATATATTGCGTTTGATGCAGGAACATCATTTGGGACGGACGAAGGAGATCCCTGTGATTTCGGCAGACACTAACTTTGAGTTGAAAGGTTCCCTGACGGACAATATGTATTTGGATGTGTATACAAAGAAAGACACGAATGAAGAATATGTCATTGCAGATATGTATGTTTAGCTTACAAATGGGAACGTGCGGAGGTGTAAGAAAATGAAGAGAAGCTTTTTGGTTGTTATAGTTTTGACAACACTTCTACTTTTTACTGGATGCAGTATAAAGAATAAGGGTGGAAATATTGATCATGTTAAAATTGTTGATGAAAAATCGTCCGAAATCTATTCAGAAGATGATCTTGAGACGGCATACGAGACGGTAAAAGATTATTTTAGCAGCGAATTTGACGGTTGCACGCTGACAACGCTTTACTATCCGGGAGACACTTATGCTGATGAATTTGATGAGTGGGCTGAACAGTATGGATTTGAGGAAGCAATCGTAATATGTTCAGCCTTTGATGTAGATGCATCAGGCGGCGATGGATCGCTTAATCCTAATTCAACGTATGATGATTGGAAATGGATATTAATTAGAAATGATCGCGGAGAGTGGGAACACGTTGACCATGGATATTAAAGCGATATAAATCTCATTAGTCGATTTCTTTCATAAGAAATAATTCCATAGGCTGCGCATACATAGGTGCATTCATGATTAAGCCGCCGCAATCTTTATATCCCAATCTGCGATAGAAATGTTGTGCGGTTTCATCTACCCGTGTGGAAGTTAATAACAGATCATATCCCTGTTTTTTCATATCTTGTTCCCAAAATTTGATCAGCTGTTTTCCGTACCCCTTGCCTTGAAATGGTTTGTCTATAAACAGCATGGTACAAAATGGGATATTATCCCAAAACAGATTATATCTCAGCAAACCTATTGGTACATTATTTTTGGAAAGAACATATCCTCTTTTGGTACTTACTTTGAGTTCAAATTCGGTCTCAGATATATGTTTATCGAGCCGATACCAGAATAACTTGTCTGACATCTGTACATATCGAATGTCTATCATGTTCCTTTTACTCCGAATGATTTATTATTTGATGCTTTTGCGGTTTTTCCAGACATTGTATAAAATATCTTTTAGAACCAACATCGCATCCTGCTCACTAAATTGATACTCTTGCTCTAATTGATTGAGCATCATATGGATTTTACGCGCATAATCAGAAATATTTACTTTGGCCTGATACTGCAGGAGAACGGGATATTTTTTTCCCCAGACTGTTGTCCAGTTTACTTTTTCTTCCGTTTCTGGGTTTGTCTGTTGGATCGCCTCCTGAATTTCATGTTCATCAATGTCAAAATCAATCAGCTCATCCAAAGACATCTTGTAGAGAATGGCCATTTTCTTTGACTGGCGAATATCAGGAATCGTTTCATTTGTTTCCCACTTAGAGACCGTTTGTCTGCTGACCCCCAGTTTTTCTGCCACATCTTCTTGTGAGAGTCCGCATTGTTTCCTTGCATGAAATAAGTTGTTTCCTAAATTCATGGTTTTCCTCCTAAGCTGTTGATACCCTCAGTATATGGCATGAAATGAACAAAGTCTACCAATTATGATTGTCAAAATGGCTCGTATTGTTTACATCTTTTTTGTTTTTTATGAGCTAAGCCTATTATAGCGTTTTCTCTTATTAAAAACAAAGAAATTTTTACATCCGCGGAGGCATGTTAACAATTAGTATACTAAATGAAAAGATTATATATCGATAACATGTTGCAATTTGAATCATTTTGTTTTATCATAGAAAATAAGAGAATCGGAAAGAGCAGTGTCAGTTGTTTACTTGTTGAACATCGATTTAAAGTTTATAGAAAAGTATGTAAAACGGTGCAAAGTGGTTGTATTTTGCACTGTTTTTTTTTTCGAAGGAACTGAGTTGTGAGAGCGGGCCGTATATATGCGAAGTCGGAAATATAGACGATATATCGGAAATGGCGCCTATGTTGGGAACGGGAATGCTTCGTATAATATTCATGTTATATTTCACACATTTATTACAGAAAGTTCGGAGAAACAGGGTATGGGGAATCCTTATACTGCATCTTTAAAGCGATTTGCAAAGGTACGTGATGAAAAGTGTAAGACGCAGACGGATATGGCGAAAATGTTACATATCACACAGGGTCAATATAGTGATATTGAGAGTGGAAAAGCGCGCCTTTCCCGTGAATGTCTGACAATATTGTATTCAGAAGGATGGGATATTGACTATATTTTTATAGAGCAGGACAAAATACAGGACAGAAGTACCGAGCGGGCAGCATTGAGAAAACATCTTCCCGGATACCCGAATCATATGGAGCGGTTTGTGTTGTATTATGTCTGGTGGATCCTTTCGTGCGCGTTGGAGGGAGATTTACATGCGGCAAGCTTTGTGGATGAATTAACTTTGATGAGAATGTTAATCGACCGGCAGGATCGGGAGACTGTGTTGTACATAGCAAGAAAAATGATTAAAAAATCGCAGATCGAAATGGCGGATCAGATCGGAGTTTGTATTAAAACGTACCGTCAATTTGAAAAAGGATACATGTATCCGGATGCAGAGCTGTTATTAAATATCAGCAGATTAACAAAATGCAGAGTTTCGTTATTTATGGGTCTGACGAAAGAAGAGTGGGACATAGCGGAATATGTGTGGAATCATTTGGATCCGGAGAAACAGGAAAGTACATTGGAAATGATCAATTATAATTTGTCTTTTATCAACCGGTGAGACACAAGACAGATGATGATAGGGCGGTAAATGTAGTATGTTGCAAAAATAGCGCCCATATACGGCAGATAAAGGGGAGATGCGAGTCATGATGCAATACCGGGAAGCAGGAATCAGAATTATGCGTCTGCGTGAGTCGAATCACCTTTCCAGGGAAGCGCTTGCGGAGATTGCAGGAATCACGGCAAAGTTTTTGTATGAAATAGAGTGTGGGAGAAAAGGGTTTTCAGCAATGACTTTGAGCAAAATCTCAGAAGCTCTTGGGGTCAGCTGTGATTTTATTCTGTTTGGGCGGTCCTGTGCGGACGGAACTACGGAAAAGGCAATCGAAGTCATAGAACAATTTGATGTGTCGCAGAGAAGAAAGCTGCAGCTGTTATTGACGATCGTATTTGAGCTATGTCGGGATTCCGCTGTATTGCGGGAGAAAAGCGTTCAATAGATCTGAACACAGAATATCTGGATAATGTGCCGGCGGTTAGTTTACCGCCAACACATATTGGTACATCACAATAAAATGACAAATACTTCCGGCCATTACAAATAAATGAAAAATCTCATGAGATCCAAAATTTGGAAAATGCTTGTTCAACAGAGGCAGTTTCAGCGCATAGATAATGCCGCCGATTGTGTAAATAATACCGCCTGCGAGCAGCCAGTAAAAGCCGGCTCTCGGCAATTCTTTGTAAAGCGGGGAAAAGGCAAATAGAACAACCCACCCCATCGCAATATATAATATAGAAGAAAACCATTTCGGACAGTAAATCCAGAAAAATTTAATAATAATGCCGACGATGGCGATTCCCCATACACAGGAGAGCAAAACAAACCCTGTCTGTCCTTTTAGCGCAATGGCGCAGATGGGAGTGTAGCAGCCGGCGATAAAGACAAAGATCATCATATGGTCAATGCGCTTGAGCAGCTTGTTGATCTTTGCGGAGAGATCAAACGTGTGATAAGTCGTGCTGGAAGCGTACAGTGCGAGCATACTGCAGAGATAGACGACGTACACGGCAATATCGCTTCCGGTACCGATATGTGCGACTTTGACCATCAGCGGAATGCCGGCGATAAATGCTGCAATAAATCCGATCAGATGTGTGATCGCGCTTCCAGGTTCTTTAAAATGAAATTTTCCAGTCATATCATTCCCTCTTTTCATAGAATTCTTCATTTCCCTATTATGCTTCATTCCAATAAATGATATAATAGTATACGATATAATGTTCAAAATGATTCAATATAAAGATTAAAAATCTATTTTATGTAGTTTTTAAAACTACATAAAGTATAGACGAATATTTTACCAATGTCAATAGTTTCAATAATTTTTAAAAAACCTATTGACATTGTTCCAAAATCTGTTATATTAATAATAGTAATTGTTATCAATATTGTGACGAAGGAGAATGACTGTGACGGCGAGAAAGTATAGCAGACAGCGAGAATTGATTAAACAGTCTCTGCAAGGGCGTAAAGATCACCCGACGGCAGAGATGGTGTATGCTGCAATTCGCGAAGAACATCCTCAGATTAGTCTGGGAACGGTCTACCGTAATCTGTCCCTGCTTGTGGAGATGGGAGAAATTCAGAAACTTTCCATCGAAGACGGGCCGTATCGTTTTGACTGGAATACAGAGCCGCACTATCATTTTTTCTGCAGACAGTGTCACGCAGTTACTGATATGGAAGTGGGAGAAGATCCGGTTCAGGAGAAGCTGCCGGCTATTCAGTCCTGTTTTTCAGGCAGAATCGAGCGCTATACGACAGAATTTTACGGCATTTGCAAAAACTGTCTGAAGGCGGCAGAATCATATTAAGCAAGGTTATGTTGATGTCCGATTCAGGAGATCATTAACAAATAAAAGAAAGGAAAAGGAGACAAGTATTATGAAAAAATTTGTATGTCAGGTTTGTGGTTATGTACATGAAGGAGATAATCCCCCGGAGGCATGTCCGCAGTGTAAAGCGCCGGCTTCTAAATTCACGGAGATGGCCGGAGAGAGAATGTGGGCTGCAGAGCATGTAGTCGGAGTAGCTCAGGGAGTATCTGAGGACATTATCGAAGATTTGCGCGCAAACTTTAATGGAGAGTGCACCGAGGTAGGCATGTATCTTGCAATGGCGCGCGTGGCACATCGCGAGGGCTATCCGGAAATCGGTCTTTACTGGGAGAAGGCTGCTTACGAGGAGGCAGAGCATGCCGCTAAATTTGCAGAGCTGTTAGGTGAGGTTGTAACGGACAGCACAAAGAAGAATCTGGAAATGCGCGTGGAGGCAGAAAACGGCGCTACAGCCGGAAAATTCGATCTGGCTAAGAGAGCAAAAGCTGCAAATCTGGACGCTATTCATGACACGGTTCATGAAATGGCACGTGACGAGGCTCGTCATGGAAAGGCGTTTGAAGGTCTTTTAAAGAGATATTTCGGTTAATTATTTTTAAGACAATACAAAGGAGGGCGCAATATGTCAAAATATGCAGGGACTAAGACGGAGAAAAATCTTCTGGCTGCTTTTGCCGGCGAATCCGAGGCTCGGAATAAATATACTTATTACGCGTCAGCCGCAAAAAAGGCGGGTTATGTCCAGATGGCCAATATTTTTGAGGAGACGGCCAACCAGGAAAAAGAACATGCCAAAATGTGGTTTAAGGAAATTCACGGCATTGGCACGGTAGATGAAAATCTGGCCGACGCTGCGGCAGGTGAGAATTACGAGTGGACCGATATGTATAAGCGTATGGCGCAGGAGGCGCGTGAAGAGGGCTTCGAGGAACTGGCGGTGAAATTTGAGCGTGTTGCAGAAGTGGAAGCAGCTCATGAACGTCGCTATAATAAGTTACTGGAAAGCTATCAGAACGGAAAGACCTTTAAAGAGGACGAGCCGGTACAGTGGAAGTGCAATAACTGTGGTTATATCCATACAGGCACAGAGGCGCCGGAAGTTTGCCCTGCGTGCGCTCATCCCCAGGCATACTTTGAGCGAAAAGTAGAGAATTATTAATTTCATTTCACCACATCAATTTGCGGTGCATTTTACGGAATCGTCTTCGGACGGTTCCGTTTTTTTCAATAGGAAAGTTCCCTGAACGGTTCTGTTGAATCAAAAGCCTGCCAGGAGGTGAAAGCAGGCTTGCCTGCGCTGTTTAACGTACTGGACATGGACATCCAGACGCTGCTGTGTTATGATACACCTAAAGATTGGCAGGAAGGAGTAATCGTAATGATGCCAAATTTAGTTCATCTGCATGTTCATACAGAGTATAGTTTGCTTGATGGATCTAATAAAATTACAGAGTGTATTCAACAGGTGAAAGCGCTCGGCATGAACAGTGTGGCAATCACGGATCACGGCGCCATGTTTGGCGTCATCGATTTTTATCGTGAAGCAATTCGGCAGGGCATTCATCCGGTGATCGGATGTGAGGTTTATGTGGCGCCGAATTCCCGCTTTGACCGGGAGTTAACCGGCGGTGACGACCGCTATTACCATCTCGTTTTACTGGCAGAAAATAATACCGGGTATCATAATCTGATTAAAATTGTTTCGCGGGGATATACGGAAGGATATTATTATCGGCCCCGCGTCGACAAGGAACTTTTGCGCCGTCACAGCGAGGGGCTGATCGCGCTCAGCGCGTGTCTGGCCGGGGAGGTACAGCGTTATCTGATCAAAGGCTTGTATGAGGAGGCCAAGAAGGCGGCCTGCACGTATGAGGATATATTTGGAAAAGGTAACTTTTTCCTGGAGCTGCAGGATCACGGTCTTTCCGATCAGCAGATAGTAAATCCGCAGCTTGTACGAATGAGCCAGGAAACCGGAATTGATCTCGTCGCGACAAATGATGTGCATTATACGTATGCGGATGATGAGAAGGCGCATGATATTCTGCTGTGTATACAGACCGGAAAGAAATTGGCAGATGAAAATCGTATGCGCTATGAGGGCGGTCAGTATTATCTCAAATCGCCGGAGGAAATGGCGCAGCTGTTTCCCTATGCACTGGAAGCGCTAGAGAATACACAGAAGATTGCAGACCGCTGTCAGGTGGAGATTACGTTCGGAGAGCGCAAACTGCCGAAGTATGACACTCCGGCGCCGTACACCTCCGAGGCATATTTAAGGAAGCTTTGTGCCGAGGGACTGCAAAAGCGTTATGGAGAACATGCGCAGGAACACACACAGCGTCTGGAATATGAGCTTTCTACGATCGTGGAAATGGGATTTGTCGATTATTTTCTGATTGTATGGGATTTTATTGCGTTTGCAAAAAAGAACGGCATTATTGTCGGACCGGGCAGAGGATCGGCGGCAGGCAGTATCGTGTCGTATTGTCTGGAAATTACCGACATCGATCCAATTCAGTATCAGCTGCTGTTTGAACGCTTTTTGAACCCGGAGCGCGTTTCCATGCCGGATATTGATGTGGATTTCTGTTTTGAACGGCGTCAGGAAGTGATTGATTATGTCGTTGAAAAATATGGGAAAGATTGCGTGGCGCAGATTGTGACATTCGGTACAATGGCGGCAAAAGGCGTTGTCCGTGACGTCGGACGTGTGATGGATCTGCCGTATGCGTTTGTGGATTCGATTGCAAAAATGATTCCAAACGATCTGGGCATGACGATCACAAAGGCTCTTTCGATGAGTCCGGATTTAAAGAAGATGTATGAAGAGGACGCCAATGTCAAATATCTGATCGATATGTCTCTGCGTCTGGAGGGACTGCCGCGTCACACTTCGATGCATGCGGCGGGTGTTGTGATCACGCAGGATGCAGTAGAAGAATATGTGCCGCTCTCCAGAGGCAGCGACGGCGCTGTGACGACACAGTTTACGATGACGACGCTTGAAGAGCTCGGACTGTTAAAAATGGATTTTCTGGGACTGCGGACGCTCACGGTCATTCAGAATGCGGAGGATTTGGTGCGCGGCGGCGCCGATCCGAATTTTTCGATTCAGAATATTGATTACAATGATCAGAACGTGATGCGATCGATCGGAACGGGCCGAACCGACGGCGTGTTTCAGTTGGAAAGCGCAGGCATGAAAAGTTTTATGAAGGAGCTTGCGCCAAAAAGCCTGGAAGATATTATTGCCGGCATTTCCCTGTACCGCCCGGGTCCTATGGAGTTTATCCCGCAATATATTAAGGGGAAAAATACATCGGATCAAATTCAGTATGATACGCCGAAGCTCAAGCCGATTTTGGAATCTACTTATGGGTGTATTGTGTACCAGGAGCAGGTTATGCAGATTGTGCGGGAACTGGCAGGGTATTCGCTCGGGAGAAGTGATCTGCTGCGCCGCGCCATGTCCAAGAAAAAGGGCGATGTCATGGCGAAGGAGCGTCAGAATTTTGTCTATGGCAATTCAGAGGAGGGCATCTTAGGCTGTGTCGGCAACGGTATCAGCGAGGAGATCGGAAACAAAATTTTTGACGAAATGGTTGATTTTGCCAAATATGCGTTTAATAAATCCCATGCGGCTTCTTATGCCGTGGTATCTTATCAGACGGCCTATCTGAAATATTATTATCCAAAAGAATTTATGGCGGCGCTGATGACCTCGGTGGTTGACAATCCTTCAAAAGTGGCAGAGTATATATTATCCTGCCGTCAGATGGGCATTCCGATTTTGCCGCCAAATGTGAACGAGGGCGAGGGTCGGTTCAGTGTTTCCGGCGATGGCATTCGGTATGGACTGCATGCGATTAAAAGCATTGGACGGCCGGTGATTGAGGCCATACTGGAAGAACGCAGGCAACATGGGAAATATTCCTCTTTAAGGGAATTTCTGGAGCGCATAGCGGACAGCGGAATTAATAAGCGCATGGTGGAAAATTTGATTAAGGCCGGCGCTTTTGAAGAGTCATGGGGGACGAGAAAACAGCTGATGCAGGTGTATCAGCCGGAAATGGACCGACTGGCCAGGGATAAAAAGGGCGGTGTGGCCGGTCAGATTTCATTATTTGACCTGGCCGGAGAAGGCGGCGAGGAATTTCAGATTCCGCTTCCAGACGTCGGCGAATTTGACAAACAGACGATTTTAATGTTTGAAAAAGAAGTACTCGGCGTGTATATCAGCGGTCATCCACTGGAAGAATATGAGGAGAAATGGCGCAGGAAAATTACTGCGGTTACGACAGATTTTGTGTGGGATACGGAAGTGCGCGCAATGAAGCTCAAAGACGGCAGCCGCGCAGTAATCGGAGGCATGATCATAAACCGGACAGTGAAAAACACAAGAAATGATAAACAGATGGCGTTTTTGACGGTGGAGGATTTGCTCGGGACGGTGGAAGTGATTGTGTTTCCCAGGGACTATGAGCGGTGCAGGCAGTCCATTGGCGTAGATGAAAAGGTGTTTATTAAGGGCCGCGTCAGCGCGGAGGAGGAAAAGGACGGAAAACTGATTTTAGAAGAGGTGATTCCGTTTGATCAGACGTCACAGACGCTGTGGGTGCGTTTTCCGGATAAGGAGAGTTATCTGGCGCAGACGGACGAACTGCTCGAGTTGCTGTCCACGTCGGAGGGAAACTGTCGGGTTCGTATTTTTCTGGAGGCAGAGCGTCAGCAAAAGGAGCTGCCGGCCAATCGAAATGTGGGTATTCATGACCGGCTTCTTCAGCAGCTGTATGTAAAATTTGGGAACGAAAATATAAAAGTTGTCGAAAACAGGGTTGAAAATGCGGGATAAACGTATTACAATAAGCCATTATAGTAAAGAATGCAGGACAGGAGGGTATACCTTGAGTACAGCAGACCGTATACAGACAATTGCAGTACTGACTAGCGGCGGGGATGCACCGGGAATGAATGCGGCGATTCGCGCAGTAGTTAGAACCGCGTTATCCAAGGGCAAAAAAGTAAAAGGAATCAAACAGGGCTACTGGGGCCTTTTAAATGAAAAGATTATCGATATGCAGGGGACGGATGTGTCCAATACGATTCAGACCGGAGGAACGATTCTCGGCACTGCACGGTGCCCAGAGTTCCGCACGGTGGAGGGGCAGCAACTTGGCGCCGAAATCTGCAGAAAACATGGCATCGACGGACTGGTAGTCATCGGTGGGGACGGTTCCTATGCCGGCGCGCAGAAGCTTGCCGGCCTGGGTATTAATACAATCGGTCTGCCGGGCACGATTGATCTTGATATTGCGTGTACAGAGTATACCATTGGTTTTGACACGGCGATTAATACTGCAATGGAGGCGATCGACAAGGTGCGGGATACCTCGACGTCGCATGAACGATGCAGTATCATCGAGGTGATGGGCCGCAGTGCGGGGTACATTGCGCTGTGGTGCGGAATTGCCAATGGCGCGGAAGATATTTTGCTCCCGGAGAAATACGATTACGACGAGCAAAAGCTGATCAATAATATTATCAGCAACCGGAAAAAGGGGAAAAAACATCACATTATCATTAATGCGGAGGGTATCGGACATTCCACAAGCATGGCGCGCCGGATTGAGGCCGCTACCGGTGTGGAGACGCGGGCGACCATTCTCGGTCATATGCAGCGAGGAGGAAGCCCGACCTGTCGGGATCGTTTCGTGGCTTCGATCATGGGTGCTTATGCGGTTGATTTGCTCTGTGAGGGCAAGACAAAGCGCGTTGTGGCATATCGGGACGGCGAATATGTGGACTATGATATTGATGAAGCATTGGCGATGAAAAAGACCATCAATGAGTATGAGTATGAAGTGGCAAAGATGTTGTCCAGATAAGGTGCTGTAAAAAAATGATTACAAGTACGTCAAATAAGCAGGTCAGGCGCATTGCCGCACTGCAGAAAAAGGCGCGTCTGCGCCGTGCGGAAGGTGTATTTCTGGCGGAGGGAATAAAGATGATCAGTCAGGCGAATCCAGATTGGATTCGCCGGATTTATGTGTCCGAAAATTTTTGGAGCTGTTCGGAAAATCGCCTGTTTGTTGAACAGTTACAGAAGAATCATTTAGATATTTCCGTAGAGGTCGCGGCGGATCATGTATTTGAGGCAATGTCGGACACGGTGACGCCGCAGGGGATTATGTGCGAGGTATCATGCCCTCATTATGAGCTTTCGCCGCTGTTAGAGAAAGCGGAGATCCCGAGACTGATCATTTTGGAAAATATTCAGGATCCCGGCAATCTGGGAACCATTATGCGTGCGGGAGAGGCGGCCGGAATGGACGGCGTCATTTTGTCGCAAACTTGTGTGGATATTTACAATCCAAAGACAGTCAGGTCTACGATGGGATCCATATATCGCCTGCCGTTTCTCTATGTCGATTCTCTGTCGCAGACGATTGCATGGCTTCAGAAGCGTCAAATTCCGGTGTACGCGGCCGCGCCTGCGGGCGTCTGTATGTATGATGAACCGGATTATTCAGCGGGATGTGCGTTTTTAGTTGGAAACGAGGCAAATGGCCTGACAGAAGAGGCGATTCGCGCTGCCAACGTCACCATCTCCATTCCAATGGAAGGAGAAATTGAATCGCTAAATGCCGGTGTAGCCGCTTCTGTCCTGATGTATGAATCATATCGGCAGGTTCGGGCTTATCGTGCCAAATGCGGCGGCTGACCGTTTGTTTTTTTCGTATTTTCATTATGAACCAAACTGTTGCGTTTGTGTTATTTCAAGAAAAGGGTTGACAAAACTCCGTAATCTTGTTAATATGGCTTCGTAATAAATCTTAACACAAATGTAACATTTGTCGGATTTTGTTGAATGATTTGAAATATATTGATGTCCGACAAGTATTCAGGAGGTTCAAAGTGAAACGTAAAAACGTAAAAGCTATGGTTGGAGTGGTTGCCACCACATTGGCGGTCGGACTGTTTGCCCGCGTTGGATTAACTCCCCTTGCGGCGTTCGAAACACAAGAGGAACATCAGGTGTCTGCCGCGCAGGTAAGCACAGCTGCGGCCGGGGACGGTGCGGTGCAGATCACGGATGCAGGTATTGCCAAATTTATAGGAAATATTAAAAACGATCAGAATACAAAAACTGCCGCCGCCGCAGTGCTGAGCGTGGCAGCAGAAGCTTCTGCAGAGCCGGCTGAGATTATGAAGGCACAGCAGGAGGAACAGCAGAACAAGGAATTGTTAGATCGTCAGCAGAAAATTGCCGAGTGGGAAGGCCGTGCGATTGCCAGCAATGTTGAAGAGTATGTCTACATACGCGAGAGTGCGAGTGCAGACAGTGCGATTGTCGGAAAACTTCCGCGAGGAGGAGCCGGAGACGTTATTGAACAGGGTGAATCGTTTACACATATTTCTTCCGGATATGTTGAGGGCTATGTGAGCAATGATTATCTGGCTTTCGGCGAAGAGGCGCTTGAGGTTGCCGAGGCGGTATGTGAGACGGTGGCGGTTGCAGAAGGAGATAATATTAGTATCCGCCAGCAGCCGAGCGATGATGCAGAAATTTTGCAGACCGTTCAGACCGGAGAATCGTTTGAGGTTCTTGAGGAGCAGAGCGACTGGGTAACGGTTCAGTCGGGCGATGTAGTTGGATATATGTCAAAAGCGGTTGTTGATGTCAAATTGTTGACAAAGGCGGCGGAAGAAGTGGTAACAGCGACTCCGGAGCCGGAGCCGACCGAAGAGGTCAAAGAAGAACCGGCCGCAGACACTGGCAGTTCCAAGAGCGAAAGTTCTTCCGCTTCACAGAGCAGCAGTTCGAAAAGTTCTTCGTCCTCATCAGAAAGTTCAGCGTCAAGCAGCTCGTCCAAGCAGGAATCTTCCGCATCGGAGAGTAAGAGCGTTTCGGCTTCTGCCGGAGGTTCGAACAGCGCAACATTTAAGGTGACAGCGTATTGTTCCTGTGCAAAATGCTGCGGCAGCTATGCAAATGGCATTACGGCGACGGGGACAAAAGTGACGGCGGGCAGAACGATTGCAGTGGATTCGAGTGTGATTCCGCTTGGAACAACGGTTTATATCAACGGCCAGGCGTATGTAGCAGAAGATACGGGTGTGAAAGGCAATACGATTGACATTTACATGTCGTCTCATTCTGCAGCGCTCAGTTGGGGTGTACAGTATCTGACAGTTACATGGTAAATGTATATGTTATAGCATCATGAGAGAGCCGGCGCGCAGGCATCGCGCGCCGGTTTTGATTCAGACGGAGAATCCTGCGAAGCAGGATTCTTTTTTTAACGGATTTCATCGCGGTATTGGGTAGGGGTGACGTGATATAATTCCTGAAATACACGGTTGAATGTCCGCTGACTTTCAAATCCGGCGTCGGCCCAGATCTGAGTGATCGGAAGATTGGTTGTACGTATCTGCTGTGCAGCGTAGTCAGCCCGGATACTGTTTAAGTAATGACGAAAATGTGTGTGCATTTTTTCAGAAAACAGGTGAGACAGGGTAGACGGACTGACGCAGAGTTCTCTGGATAAATCCGACAGGGTGATTTTCTCCTGAAAATGAGCGGAAATATAATGCATCATCTGCTCGGTCAAATTGGGATGTTCCGCCGTGGTCAGCTTCCGCAGGGGAATTTCCGGCACATATCGGGCAAGGATCAGTTGCGCCAGTGCGGAGTAGACGGTCTGCGACTGGCCGTCAAAAGATTCCTGCGCCAGTTCAGTCATGGCATAGGAAATGTTTTTTGGCAGATGTTCTCTGCGGATGTATGGCTCAACCGGAAGGTTGGCAATGAGCGTCTGCGTATACGGCCCGCAGAAAACAAGAGGCACGATACAGAGAATGAGTTTGTTTGCAGGGGGCATATCGGCCGCGGCGGATGAAAAACCGTGAATGATATTGGGAAATATGATTGTAAAATCACCCGCATTCATTTGAATATTTTTTTCTTGAATTCTCAGCATGGCGCTTCCCTCGGCAACGTAAATCATCTCGATAGCATTATGAAGGTGGTTGGGGAATACAAAATCCGTCAAAGTCAAAACACGGATTTTTTTTTGATGTTTTTGAATTTTGATTTCCATATCGCATCTCCGTCCATTTCTGTATATACCCTCTCTTTATCGACCGTGTGTGTCCTTGTAAAGAGAGGGTAGAATCAACTTTGCACAATTTGGCTGCAAAATAATGATTCGTTGCTGTTATTATAACATTGGATTTGTGATCATGCGATAGAAGAATGAGTTTGGTAAAAAAGAGTCACATTATATAGGAGAAGAATGCAATATGGCCAGTGAGAGGGAGAAAGAGGATCGCATATGGAAAGCGGATATTGGGGACGGGAGGTATCGCAATCCGGTTCTCTATGCTGATTATTCGGATCCGGACGTCATTCGCGTAGGCGACGACTATTATATGGTTGTTTCTAGTTTTTGTAATGCGCCCGCGATTCCGCTGCTGCACTCGAAAGATTTGGTGAACTGGAAAGTAGTCAATTATGTGCTGAAAAAACTTCCGTTTCCGTGTTATGATACGCCGCAGCACGGGAGAGGCGTATGGGCGCCCTCTATCCGTTTTCGGGAGGGGCTGTTTTTTGTCTGTTTTCCGCTTATGGATGAGGGGATTTTTATGACAACGGCGACAGATCCGCTCGGAGAGTGGTCAGAGCCGGTGAGACTCAGGTATTCTGAAAAAGAGCCGTGGTTTGACCCCTGTCCGTTCTGGGATGAGGATGGGAGAGCGTATCTTGTGGCGGCGAGCCGGGGAGGATTTTTGCATTTGGTGGAAATGCAGCCGGACGGAATGGCCCTGATCGGAACAGAGGCGGTGATCATGGACGGGCTGTCCGTCGGGCACCGCACTCTGGAGGGGCCAAAATTATATAAAAAGGACGGTTGGTATTATATCTTCGCTCCGGCAGGCGGGGTAAAGATGGGATGGCAGACAGTGCTGCGGGCAGAGAATATCCGGGGACCATACGAATTGAAAACAGTGCTGATGCAGGGGAGCACCGGCATTAACGGGCCGCACCAGGGAGCATGGGTGCAGACGCAGACGGGTGAGGACTGGTTTATTCATTTTCAGGATTGTTATGCGGCGGGGCGTGTTGTCCATCTGCAGCCGATGATGTGGAAAGCGGACGGATGGCCGGTAATCGGGCATCCGGTAGGCGGTGAGGAGTGGGGCGAGCCGGTGCCGGTCTGTAAAAAGCCAGATGTGGGCGCGTCTTATCCGCCCTGCGCGCCTGATGCGACAGATTATTTTGAGAGCGGGACACTGGGGCTGCAGTGGCAGTGGAATGCAAACCCAAAAGACGGATGGGCGATGTTTGAGACCGGAACGCGCGGCCTTTGGATGCGGGCGGCAGCGCTCGATCCGACTTTAGGCAAGCGGGAGCAGAAATTGTGTCATTTGCCGAATTTACTGCTTCAAAAATGGCCTGTGCCGGCGTTTACCTGCATTACTACCTGTGATATGAGCGGATTAAAGCCGGGCGATGAGGCGGGCGTTGTGTCTATGGGCACATATTACTGTGCGGTCTGTGCCGTTTGCGAAGAACAGCATACTTCTCTGTGGCTAGTGACCGGTGGAAGAAAGGACGAAATGGTCGAGAAACGGAAAAAGCTCTTGGAAGCAATTTCCGACACGCTTTTCGTCAAATATGAGGTGCGTCCAAACGGCGTTCATTTGCGCGCAAAGACAAAAAATGCGCCGCTAGAGCGGATTACCCTTTCATATAGTACGGACGGAACACATTATGAGCAGGTACACAGTGAAGATTCGCTGCAGGGCTTTTGGGTGGGTACCAAAAGCGGCGTTTATGCGCTGCACCGGGGTCCGGGCGAGGAAGGCCGAATGCGGGTACAGTCTGTGGTGTACGAAGCAGGGAGTGGACTTGAGTGAAATGTGTCGGAAGGGGGCGGATTTTGGGCGTCGTTGATTTGGGTAACGGCAGCATGTTTTGTCTGACTGGCAGCCTTCTTTGGCTAGTCAGCGGACAATATATATGTTATAATTGGAAAACAGTTAAATTGGGTATAATATAAAGCTTTTATCAGAAGGGAAGGCTTGTTATGAAGGAAAGGATTTTAGCGGGGGTGTTATCTCTAGCAATTGCGCTCAGCGGGATGAGTGTTTTTGCGCCGTCGGTTTCCGCGGAGGACTGGGATATTGGGTCGATTTTGAAAACAAATCGGACGGAATCTTCCTATAATACCAGTTTTTTATCCGTTCCTGGATTTGCGAAGGGCGTAGTCAGCGACCGTACTGAGTATCTGAATGATCCGGTCGCTTACCGGAAAGTGGCAACCGGCGATGAATTTGTAAAAGCGCTCGACGATGCGCGCGCCGGTACTGTGAAAGTCATCGAGGTGACGGACGATATTGATCTTGGTT
>CALWPC010000011.1 GCA_944383325.1 uncultured Lachnospiraceae bacterium
ACGAGGTAGATAGGGCAGAGGTGGAAGTGCAGTAATGTATGGAGCTGACTGTTACTAATCGGTCGAGGGCTTGACCAAGGGACTGGGGAAGCGTAATCGGGTGCAATATGTGGTTTTGAGGGGATAAAGGAGAGAATAATCCTCGATAGCTCAGTTGGTAGAGCACGCGGCTGTTAACCGCGCTGTCGTAGGTTCGAGTCCTACTCGGGGAGTTGATTGCCCGTAAATGCAAAAGCATTTACGGTTTTTTTCTGTTGCAAAAAACCCACTAGGCAGGCCACGGTGCAATAAGGTGCCTTATTTTGGAATTGAAAATTTCGCTCGCAGAACGTCTTATTTGTTGACATTTAATTCTTACTGTTGTAATATTTAATGAGAGCTGATATTACATATATTTTTTAATTTAAAATCTTACAAATGTAATAAAAGAAAGGCAGGAGGATATTTGGATGAAGACAAATATAAAGAGAATGAAACGCGGAAGAAAGAATCCTATTTTTTTATTTGTGTTGGGCTGTCTGGGAGTGGTCGCTGTTGGAGGCGTGGTCTATGCGGGAATTCAATACTTAAAACAGAGTTCATGGGAAAGTCCGGAGGAGCTCTTGACGGTGTATATGGAACATATTTCGCAAAAAGAGTATGAGGAAATGTATGAAATGTTGGATGTGAGAGCGTCTGGAGGCATTTCAAAGAATGATTTTATTGAGCGAAATTCTGCAATCTATGAAGGTATTGAGATGCAAAATTTGCAGATTGAGGTAGTTGATTATAATGAAAAAGAAAGAAGAGTAGCGTACGAGAGTTCTTTCGATACTGTGGCGGGCGCTATTCGTTTTGAGAATGAAGCGTCTTTTTCCGAAGGGGAAAATGGATACAAATTAGTATGGAACGATTCCTTGATTTTTCCTGATCTGAATTCAGGGGATAAGGTGAGAGTGTCAACAACACAGGCAGAGAGGGGCGAAATTTTAGACAGGAACGGACGTGTCCTCGCGGGGGCGGGCGTTGCGTCTTCGGTTGGAATTGTTCCGGGTAAGCTTGAAAACAGAGATGCGGCGATTCAGAAATTGGCGGAATTATTGCAAATGGAACCGGAAACTATACAAAACAAATTATTGGCACAGTGGGTAAAAGATGATTCGTTTGTGCCTGTCAAGACTGTTCCTAAAGTAAATGAAATCGATCTGATGAAAGTGGAGCCGGATGAAGAAGTATTGGCAGAGCACGCGCGGCAGGAACAATTGTTGGAAATACCAGGAGTGCTGATTTCAGATATTGAGGTAAGGGAATATCCTCAGGGTGAGGCGGCCTCGCATTTAGTAGGATATGTGCAGAATGTTACTGCCGAGGATTTGGACGAACATGCAGGAGAAGGATATACCTCCGACAGCGTTATTGGCCGGAGCGGCATGGAAGCTCTGTTTGAGAAGGAATTGAAGGGGCAAAATGGGCGCCGGATTTATATTGTTGACGCCAACGGCAATGAGAAAAAGGAACTTGCTGAAATTGTGGTACAGCCGGGACAGGATGTACAGCTCACGATAGATGTGGAAATTCAACGGGCGTTGTATGAACAGTTTAAGCAGGATAAAAGCTGTTCTGTAGCTATGAACCAATATACAGGTGAGGTACTGGCATTAGTCAGCACGCCGTCTTATGACAATAATGATTTTATTCTGGGATTTTCAGATGAAAAGTGGACGTCCCTGAATGAAGATGAACAGAAACCAATGTATAACCGGTTTCGCCAGACGTGGTGTCCTGGTTCTTCGTTCAAACCGATTATCGCTGCAATCGGACTGGAATCAGGGGCAATTAACCCAACGGAGGATTACGGAAATGTTGGGTTGAGTTGGCAAAAAGACTCTTCGTGGGGCTCTTATTATGTAACGACACTTCACACATATGAACCGGTTGTTTTAGAAAATGCGCTGATCTATTCGGACAATATTTATTTTGCAAAGGCAGCGTTGAAAATTGGTGCGGAGACATTGGAACGCTCTTTAACAGAGTTGGGGTTTCGTGAAGAACTGCCTTTTGAGATTAAGATGGCGCAGTCGCAGTATTCGAATACAGATCAGATTGAATCCGAGATACAATTAGCGGACAGTGGTTATGGACAGGGGCAAATATTAATCAACCCGTTACATATGGCATGCATTTATTCTGCCTTTTGTAACGATGGTAATATTATAAAGCCTTATTTAATTTATAAGAATGAGATCACTCCTGAATATTGGATAAAAGGAGCCTTTCGACCTGAAACAGCAAGTCAGGTACTGGAGGGAATCAAAAAGGTAGTAAATGACCCCAACGGAACTGGATATGCGGCTTGCAGGGACGATATGATTCTGGCGGGAAAAACAGGAACCGCAGAAATTAAGGCGTCAAAAGAAGATACCTCGGGAACGGAATTGGGATGGCTTGCAATCTTTACAACAGAAGAAATGATAGAACAGCCGATTTTAATTATTAGTATGGTGGAGGATGTAAAAGAGAGGGGAGGAAGTGGTTATGTGGTGGAAAAAGACACTGCCGTATTCGACAGTTTATTTGTACGATGAGAAACCAGGAGCATAGTTTATAAATTGACATTATTTCCAAATCCCCATGTCTGATAATATAGACATCGTTATTTCAGCGGCGTTGCTCCCGGTAGCTTGTTGATCAGCCTTAATATTTGTGGCAAAGAAATAAGTATTGTCAAAAGTTTCAATAAAGCCGATAAACCAACCATTTACATCATGATCGTTGATCCGGCCAGTTCCTGTTTTTCCATAGAATGTACTATTTTCGGAAGAAAAAAGCTGAATAGAATCTTTGACTGCATTGGTGTTTTCGGCAGCAAAGCCCAGATTATCGGCGTGCAGCTGTGTCAGGAGCTCCACTTGTTCAATGGGAGAAATTTTTAAAGAGGATTCCAACCAATAGGAAGAGAGATCTCCTGCTATATGTTCATTGCCGTAACCGATCTTTTGGAGATATTTATAAATGGAGTCTGCGCCCAGTTGTCTGTCCATTGTTTGAAAATACCAGTTTACAGAGGAGCTCATTGCAGAATTCAGAGTTTGATCGGTATTCCATGTTTCAAATGGATAGATTTCTCCGTTCCAGGGGAGCAGGGAATCATCCGGCGAAATAATATCTTCTTCCAGTCCGAATAACGCGTCATATATTTTGTAGGTAGAGTTTGGTGAAACTCTCATTGCGGCATGTTCCATGTCATGGATGTTCCATGTATCATCCTGCAGATTATAAAGAACGAAACTTCCCTCAAAGGCTTCAAAATATGCCGAACAATCCAGTTCAGCGATCGTCTTGGAGGACGTATTCCACTGGTAATATTCTGTGTTTGCCGCATATGTAGAAACAAACGGCGTCAATCCGATGAGACCGATTGCGATCAGGATAAAGATAACCGTACCTTTCCACCGTTTTTGACGGTTGGGTTTTTCGTAGGAGGCAATGTTTATAATGCGCCGTTTCATTTGTGAAATCGTTCCGCTAAGTCCGGAAGCGAATGGGAACGAGGTAAGAGAAATTTTTTCTGCAAAATTAATCAGCGTATTTCCGTAATCGATGTAAGAATTTTCATCCAGTAATTCTAAAACAGAAGTGTCGCAGGCAAGTTCTCTGTCGTTTCGCATTTCTTTCAGGGCGTACCAGACAAAGGGGTTAAACCAATAAAATACGCCGGCAACAATCATCAGATAGCTTGCTAAAGCGTCTTTATATTTATAGTGCTGTAATTCATGCAGCAGCATATATCTCATAGAGGATTCCTGATAATCCGATATGAGATGGATCGGAAGGTAGATGCATGGTTTGAATAATCCTACCATGACAGGAGATTTTAAAAAGGCGGTGCTATAGATTGGTATCGCTTTTGTGATTCCCGCCTCTGCGAGGCAACATTTATATAAGCTGCGAACCTTTTGATTTTGAACGGGGAGTGCGGATGTTTTTAGCGCATGCAGCCGGAGGAATGATTTGGCCGCTAATAGGATCATCAAAACAATACCCGCTAGCCAAATGCCAAATAGAATAGATCCGGCAGCGGATGGAGCTTTTTTGTCAACAGACAGAACGAAGTCGTTCAGCCAGTTTGCGTCTGCAATTTGGCTATTTTCTACAGCTTCGCCGACAGCGGTTCCGGTATGGAATGCGGAAGAGCTGTCAAATCCGCTAAGCAAGGAGAGAATTTGAGGAAGTCCGATGAAACGAAGCGGCAGAAAAGGGATCATCAGTAATCCGAGCAGAAGGAACCACAGATTATATTGCAGACGGTTGGACAGACAATGTTTAAACAGCCGTTTTACCGCTAAAAGAATACCGATAATTATGCTGATTGCAATATTGCATATGAAAAAGCGAATCATAAAATCAGTCATATTAGTCTTCTCCTTTTGTTGATTTCCCGGAAAGAAGAGAACGGAGCGTATCAATATCAGTTTCGGTGAGTTTATCGCTTTTTACGTATGCAGACAGCATCGCGGTGATGTCGCCGTCATAATATCGTTTTAAAAAGGAATTGCTCTCCTGGTCTATATAGTCACTCTTTTTGACTAAAGGTGTGTAGACAAATACCCGTCCCTGTTTTTCATAGTCGAGAACCCCTTTTGTCACCAGACGCTTTATCAGTGTTTGTATGGTCTTTGGGCGCCAGGAAGATGTTTTGACTAAACGGTCTGTAATTTCGTTTGTATTGATCGGCGCATATTTCCATACGATTTTCATTACTTCAAATTCAGCTTCTGAGATCTGCGGCAGCTTTTTCACGGAACGGTTCCCCCCTGACTTCTTACGCTTGTAATACAAATATTATAGCATTTCGGTGAGAAAAGTCAATCGGGGAGTTGAAGTCACCCGCCGCTGATTTTTGCATATCTTATATCAGACAGCGGGTTTTCAGCAGATCCTGAATGACGGTTCCGGCAATGATCAGGCCGGCGACCGGAGGCACGAAAGAGACGCTGCCTGGCACATGTCTGCCGCTAGCGTTTACACTGCTCTCGGCAGTGGTTGGAGAACACGCGGATGGTTTGATGGGGATTTCCTTTGAGTACACGACTTTTAAGGACAAAATGCCCCGCTTTTTCAGTTCCCGCCGCATCACTTTGGCAAGCGGGCAGACGGAAGTGCTGTAAATATCCGCCACCTCAAATGCGGTGGGGTCAAGTTTATTGCCGGTGCCCATCGAGCTGATAATCGGCGTGTGAGCCTGGTACGCGTTGGAGATCAGTTCGAGTTTGCCGGTGACCGTATCAATGGCGTCTACAATATAGTCAAATTGTTTTAAATCGAACTGATCCGAGGTGTCCGGCATGTAAAAGGTTCGGTAGGTTCGCACTGCGGCGTGGGGGTTGATGTCAGCAATGCGTTTTGCCGCAGCGTCCACTTTATATTCGCCGATTGTCCGGTGTGTTGCATAGAGTTGCCGATTGAGATTGGTCGGGCTGACGCGGTCGTGATCAATCAAATCAACTGCGCCGATGCCTCCGCGGATCAGCGCCTCTACAGCGTATCCGCCGACGCCGCCGAGTCCAAATACAGCGACGCGGCATTTGGAGAGCTGCTCCAAAGCGTCTTCGCCCAACAACATGGCCGTCCTGGAAAATTGTTCTGTCATCGTTTATTTCCTCTCAGCAGATAAATTATCGTTTTATAAATTTATTATAAGCGAGTCTGTATATGTCAGTCAATAAGTGAACAGGGGCTTTAGAAGGATGGGAGCAAAAAATGCATTTTTAATTGATTTTGTAGTTGACTTTGGAATCATTATCCGCTATAATTGAAAAGCAGTTGTCGTGGCGCCATAGCCAAGTGGTAAGGCAGAGGTCTGCAACACCTTCATCACCAGTTCAAATCTGGTTGGCGCCTTGCACTGAACGGAAGATCCTCTGTAGAAGTACGGAGGATTTTTTGTTGTATAGGAAACTTCTTGTTGGAGAAATGGCGAAAAGGAAAGGATGTGCAGATGATGAAAGTTGGATTTATCGGGGCCGGCAATATGGGATATGCAATGATTCAGGGAATTCTGGATTCCGGGGTGTGCACGCCGGATGAGCTGATGGCGTCGGATTGCAGGGAGGATCTTTTAGACAATATCAGCGAGACGCTTGGGATTATGACGACGACGGAGAATCTTCGGGTCGTCTTGTTTGCGCAGGTGTTGTTTCTGGCGGTAAAGCCGCAGTATTATGAAAGTGTGATTCGTGAAATTCGGGATGCGGTTTCAGAAGAGAAAATTATTGTGACGATTGCGCCGGGAAAGACACTGCCGTGGCTTGATGAACAATTTGGCAGGCCGCTGAAAATTGTCCGCACGATGCCGAATACGCCCGCAATGGTGAAAGAGGGTATGACGGGCATTTGTCCCGGAGAGCGGGTAACGGCGGAAGAGTTGGAGATTGTGCGGAGCCTGTTTGGCGGATTTGGCAAGACAGAAGTAGTTACGGAACAGTTGTTGGACGTAGTAACCGCGGTCAGCGGCAGTTCTCCCGCATATGTGTTTATGTTTATTGAGGCGATGGCGGATGCGGCCGTAGCCGGCGGAATGCCGCGCGCGCAGGCGTATACGTTCGCGGCGCAGGCTGTGCTTGGAAGTGCAAAGATGGTTTTGGAGACAGGCAGGCATCCGGGAGAATTGAAAGATATGGTATGTTCTCCGGCCGGAACGACGATTGAGGCGGTTTGCGTACTGGAGCAAAAAGGTTTCAGGAGCGCGGTTCTTGACGCCATGAATGCCTGTGTCAGAAAGTCACAGGAAATGTAAGGGTGATCTGGAGGGACTTTCTTTGCGATTATGAATAAACCATGCTATACTACATTATATGTTGTATACGAGGGATGAGATCAATGAAAATACTGTTGTTGTCCTGCAGCACCGGCGGCGGTCACAATGCGGCTGCCAGGGCGCTTGAGGAAGAGTTTGCCGCGCGGGGGTGCGAGGTGGAGTTTTCGGATCCGTTTAATTGGATAACCTCCAAAACGGCGGCGGTTGTAGGGAATACATATGTGCGCCTTGTCCAGAGAATGCCGGGGTTATTTGGAGCCGTATATGGCCTTGGCAGCCTGGTCGATCGCCTGCCGGGGCGGTCGCCGGTCTATTGGGCGAATAAATGGGCTTCCAATTATCTGCGCGATTATCTCGAGAGAGAGCGGCCGGACGCTGTTGTCATGACGCATTTGTATCCTGCGGAAATGATTACAAAATTGAAACAGGACGGTTTTCCGGTTCCTCTTTCAGTGTATATTTCAACCGATTATACTTGTATTCCGTTCGTATCTGAGACGGACTGCGATTATTATGTTTTGCCGCATGAAGACTTAAAAGCGGCGTGTCTGAAGAGAGGCATGAAAATAGAGCGTTTGCTTCCGCTTGGCATTCCGGTTGGAAAGAAGTTTTTGACTCCTGTGCCGAAAGAGGAGGCGCGAAAGATGCTGTCGCTGCCGCCCGAGGGCCGCTGTATGCTGCTTGTTGGAGGCAGTATGGGAGCGGGACCGCTTTCGCAGCTGACGGCGGGGCTTGCGCATTTTCTTCAGAAACAGGACCGGCTCATTGTGGTGTGCGGAAGTAACGGGCCGCTGTATGATAAGATGAAAAAACAGTGGGGTACGCATGAAAAGATCCGCGTCCTGCGGTGGACAGATCAGATGCCGGAATATTTTGCCGCGTGTGACGTTTTGTATACGAAACCGGGCGGGCTGACGTCGACAGAGGCGGCGGCCGCCGGACTGCCGATGGTGCATATGAATCCGATACCGGGATGCGAGACAAAAAACAGACGTTTTTTTACACTCAGGGGACTGTCGGTGTCCCACCGCACAATTAGCGGTCAAATTCACCTGGGCATGCGCCTGTTGGAAGATGAGTCGTTTCGGGAGAGAATGCGGCTTCGGCAGCGCGCAATATTGCCGCATGATGCGGCCGGGCATATTTGTGATTTTGTTACGGAGGAGATCCGAGATGAATGAATGGATAGTGGGATTGTGTTACGTATTGGCGGGGTATTTGAGCGGCACGATTTTATTTGCTAAAATTTTTGTGAGCAAGTTTTGCGGGGAAAATATTGTTCTGATCAGCAAAGATGGGAACCCGGGAACAGCCAATGCATTTGCAGCCGGAGGCATATGGATTGGGGGATTGACGCTGTTGTGTGAACTGGGCAAAGGCTTTTTGCCGGTTTACTTGTATTGCAGAAGCCAGTTGGAAGTGCCGGATTGGATGATTGCGCCTGTTTTGGTTGCGCCGGTGCTCGGCCATGCATTCCCGCTTTTGATGCGCGGACGCGGCGGGAAAGGAATTGCGGTCACGTTTGGATGCTTATTGGGACTGGCGCCCTGTTGGGCGCCAGTCATGATTTTAGTGGCTTCCTTTTTGTTTTTTTCGCTTATTGTTGTCATTTCACCTCATCAGTATCGGACGGCAGTCGCCGTGTTTGCCGCTGCGATAGCCACAATGATTGTCATGTCGAATCCGTGGATCCGCTGCGGGGTATGTATAAATTACTGTATTATTCTGATCCGGCTGCTGCTGAGCAGGGAGGAGCGGACAGAATGCAAGGTACGTTTGTTTTGGAAACGTCTGAGGTAACTATTTAGTCGTAGATGGAAAGTCCGAGTGTCTGTTTGAAAAATTTCATCGTCCGTTCGATTTCTTTGCTGCTCGGCTGACCGAAGGGCAGCGGGATCAGACCGCACGGACAGAAGTGTTCACCAATTACTTCAATATTTTTTTCGACGAGTAATTTATGTGTTAACAGTTGGCGGGATTCCGGCAGTCTGACGTCGTAAAACCCGGAAGGACAGGTGATGAGCGCGGCGCGCTTGACGGAATCTGCTGTCAGTGATTTGATATAAGGCAACAATTCCGGGAGCGTATTGCCGCTGTAAATCCCGCCGATGATGAACAGAATATCAATGTTATTTAGCGTTGGCCGCTCGCTGACAGGGAAAAACGGAATGTTTAATGCAGTGCCGATTTTCTGCGCGAGTCTTTGGCCATGGTTTGCCTTTGTGGAGTAAATGATATGGGTATTCATAGGCATGCGTCTCCTTATTATTTTCTTGGTAATTATTATAACACAGGGGAATGTGTTTTGCACGGATTTGCTGATCAGAATGAGGAGCTGCTTTTTGTCGGCTTGGCGATTGGCTATTGAAAGATTTGGGAAACGATCAATCAAGAGTGAATTCCAAAAGATCAAGCACACCTTCACCTTCATATTGCAGGTACAGGGCATGGGTCCCATCGGGTAATTGTAATTTGGCACCTGAGTTAATCCATTGTGCGCTATCGACATTTATGGGAATTTTACCACAAGCAAGCCGCGTCTCATCGGTCTTGACATGAAAAAATCCGTTGGCGCAACCTCTTATTCTCACACTGATCCGCTTTTGTTTATGAAATGAAAAATATTTATATCCGATACATGCTCCGCTCCTGATATTATGCACATATTGAACAGGCATCTGACCTTCCGGTATGCTGCAAGGTTCTGTATCCTTCATATCCTGTGTTATAAACGGATATTCCTGACCCATGTGTGACGGCGAGGAAAATACATTTTTTCCCCTTAATGTCAAATGACAGGCAATATATGCAGGATACTGTCCTCTGCCATTTAATGCTCCGGCGTTCAATCCGCATGAAGTGATCTCTGCCTGTGCGATATGTCCTGTTTGGTCAATAAATATTTTTTCTGCACATGCCTGACGGCAAAACTGTGTGCGATTCGTATGTCTATGATAAAAGACGTACCACTGTCCGTTACAGCACTCGATGCTTCCGTGAGTATTCCCAAGACAATTCAATGCTTCGTTTTCTGTTCTGCCATCTAAAAACACGTCCCCTATGTCAACCAATGTGCCGCCATATTCAAATGCCTCATCAGGTTTATTGCTGACAGCGTAACAAAGTTCATGACTTTGTACGGAGGAATAAATAAAATAATACTTTGAATTTATTTTTCTAAGTGAGCTTGCCTCAAAAAACTCATGCCCCTCATACCCTGTTCCAATGCTTTCGTAAACACTCGGCAGCAATTCTTTAGGCTCTGTTCGCAATGTCAGCATATCATCGCAGAGTGTCATGACCTGGGAGCCCCGCATTGGTTTAGCGGTCTTTTTCTTTCTTGGCGCATTTCCCGAATAAAGATAGATACCGCCGTCATCATCTATAAAAACGGCCGGGTCGAATTGTAAACAATCTCCTTCCTTATCACCAAGCATGATGCCATCAGCATGTCTTACGAAACCCAAAAATGAGAATGGTCCAATCGGATCATTCGACTGTGCAACGCCAATTCCGTTGAGACAATCCAGGCAGTAATAGAGGTAATACATTCCATTCGTCCCGCGGACAACATCAGGAGCATACATTGCGTGCAGATATTGAGAATACAAATGTTCCTTTTCTACAAACATCTCATTCTGTTTTAAGGATCGTTTTTCCGTATGTGACAATAAATGTTTCAAAATATGTTGATTTCTCGGGTCCTGTTCCTTTCGATATATAATTCCATCATACCGCCATGACGTCAAATCATTCACTGGAGCGGAATAGCAGACATAATTATTCAGGCAGAAGTTCTGTCCGTCAAAGCGGTCATGGCTTCCATAAATATACAATCTGTCATCAAAAATATGCGGCTCCCCGTCGGGGACATATTCATATGATGGCATGTATGGATTAAATATTTGTCTCACAAGGCACTCCCTCCAATTCTATAATCCTATCATTGAAATCTTAGCAGTATGTGCGCTGTCTCTCCACAACGATTTTATTTATATTCTACTACAAATGGGGTAATGATGGTACGGGTTTTTTATTGTGTTATTAAGTATGAATGACAAAAAACAGGAACGGGCAGATCAGTAATGGTTTGAGGCAACACTCGATGAAATGTAGGTTTGTCAAACATTTGTTACACTGACCGTAAATAATCCCGTAGTACCTCATTCGGCGTTCTCCATCCCAGTGGCCGCATGGGGAAGTTGTTATAATCCCTGCGGTTATACACCTTCAACTGT
>CALWPC010000012.1 GCA_944383325.1 uncultured Lachnospiraceae bacterium
TGTTTCATCGCCATCGCCGTCTCCCCCTTTCACCTGTGATGCGTAAATTTCCTGATAAATATGATCGCGGGCCAACAGCTCCCGGTGCGTGCCGACATTATGCACTCTGCCGTCGTCGAGAATAAGAATCTGATCCGTATTCATTACGGAGGTAATCCGCTGGGCAATAATAATTTTGGTCACATTTTTCAGCTTTGCCAGTTCCCGGCGGATCTGTCTCTCTGTCGCTGTGTCGACCGCACTGGTTGAATCGTCAAAAATCAGTATTTTTGCATTCCGCAGCAACGCCCGGGCGATACAAAGACGCTGTTTCTGTCCACCCGACAGGTTGTTCGCCCCCTGTACAAGAACGGTGTCCAGGCCCTCCGGCAAACGTCTCACAAAATCATCCGCGCATGCCATCCGGCAGGCCTCCCAGATCTGCGCATCATTTGCGTGCGGATTTCCCCATTTCAGATTTTCCCGCACCGTACCCGAAAAGAGTACATTATTTTGAAGAATGATCCCAACCGCTCCCCTGAGCGCGTCAAGATCGTACTGGCGCACATCCTTTCCGCCGACCCGAACCGTTCCGTGCGTCGCGTCATAAAGCCTTGGAATTAACTGCACAAGCGTCGTCTTCGCCGCTCCGGTTCCGCCCAGTATTCCAACCGTCTGCCCCTCCGCAATGTGCAGTGTCACATCAGACAGCGCATACTCCCGGGCATCCTCATAATATTTAAAAGACACATTCTCAAAATCCACGCTGCCGTCTGCCACTTCCACCGCGCCGTCTGCGGGTGAACAGAGAACGACGTCCTCATCCAGCACCTCGATGATCCGCCTCGCACTCGCCAGAGAACGCGTGAGGAGCAAAAAGACATTGGCAATCATCATCAGTGAATTCATCACCTGCATGACATAACTTAAAAAACCGGTGAGATCCCCGACCGCAAGCGACGCATCGAGTATCATATTGCCGCCAAACCACATAATCAACACAATGGCGGTATACATTACAATCTGAAATGCCGGCAGATTTAATACGGCAAAATGAAATGTCGCCTGGCTCGAATCCATCAGATTCGAATTGACTTCGCGAAACTTTTCTTCCTCATACTCGCCCCGCACAAACGCCTTGACCGCCCGAATCGCCGTCAGCCCCTCCTGCACCACATTATTCAGCCGGTCTACAACCGCCTGAAGGCGGGTGTACATCGGAGCTACCTTGCGCATGATCAAAAACAAAACGACGCCGAGCACCGGCGTGCATACGAGAAAGATCACCGCAAGCCTGGCGTTCATCCAGAACGAAAGCCCGACGCCCATAAGCAGCATAAAAGGCCCTCTCACAACCGGACGGAACCCGCCGCTGATCATGTTTTGTAAAACGGTTACGTCGGTTGTCATTCTGGTAATCAGAGACGAAGAGGCAAAATGATCTAAGTTGGCAAACGAATATTCCTGTACTTTTGCAAACTCTGCCTCCCGGATCTCCGCGCCCCATCCGTAGGACGCTTTCGCCGCAAAACGGGCATATAACAGCCCCGTGACCAAAGCCAATACCGCACAGATCCCCATCTGCATTCCCTTGATATAAATATAAGACACATCGTGCTTTGCCACGCCGTCGTCAATCAGATCGGCAATAATTACAGGAATAAACAATTCAAAACAGGTTTCCACCAGAACCAGAACTGCGCCAAGTATCATATCTTTCCTGTACGGCCCAATATAGTTCAAAAGACGTTTCATATCCTTCATTCGCACTGCTCCTTAACCGAAATCCAAACTCCGCCCCTCTTCCTCTAACAGTCTTTTTATTTTACTCCTTCCCGCCATATACATCAAGCAAAAAAGGGAGCTTTATGCTCCCCGCTTCTTTCGATCCGCCATTTTACAAAATAGAATTGCCGCCGCCGTACTGATGGCCGTTGTCGCTATCGCCGGCCCGACAATCGACGTTGGACTTACGCTGCCGTACTGACTGCGGTAAGCGATCATATTGACCGGAATCAGCTGCAGCGATGAAATATTGATAATGAGAAACGTGCACATTTCATTACTCGCCGTCCCCCTCGCGCGGGCAGACAGGTGCCTCCCGGCGGCCTTTTCACCGTTTTTTCGCCGCTCTTCCTCAAGCTGTTCAAGGCTCTGCATTGCTTTCAGGCCTGCCGGCGTAGCCGCGCTTCCGAGGCCCAAAAAATTGGCGATCATATTGACGGCAATATACTCCCCTGCCGGATGCCCTTTTGGCAGGCGCGGAAACAGCCACCGCACAACCGGCTGTATCCCGCGTGTCATAGACGAGAGCATGCCGGACTTTTTTGCAACCTCCAAAAGCCCGCACCAGAGCGCCATTGTCCCCAACATTGTGAGCGACAGCGTAACCGCCTCTTTGGCCGAATCAAATGCCTGTGTGCCGGCCTCCGCGAGCGTTCCGTTCACCGCGCCGAACGCAATCCCAATCAAAATCATTCCCGCCCAAATATAATTTAACATGGCCCCTCCACCATTTGACCGCCGAACAGAATACGCCGCTGCACGGCAGCCGGATACTCCTTTCAGTCTATGCCGAAAGAGCCGTTTCTATGTCTGGCCGCAAATCACCGGGACCGTCACAGCAGCTGTTGGTAAATATCTCTTCTCGACACGCCGCGGTCTCTCGCCACGCACCGCATCGCCTCCTTGCGCGACAGCCCCTGCTCCTCATAAAACTTCATATGTTCCTGCAGGGAAACTGTCTCCCACTTTTTCCGCTGTTCCTGCTCTATCTCAAGCGGAGAACGTCCCGCAATGACGAGAACATACTCTCCCCGGGGCGGTATGTGATCCAGAGCGTCAATCGCTCCTGCAATCGTTGTTCTTGTCTTTTCTTCAAAACGCTTCGTCAGCTCCCTGCAGACTGTCATTTCACGGTCTCCGAGCGCCCTGTAGAGCTCCTGAAGCGTTGCTTTCAGGCGATGCGGAGCCTCATAAACAACAATCGTGCGCGTCTCTTCACCAAGCCGTTCAAGCGCCGCCCGTTTTTCCTTGTGATCCTGCGGCAAAAATCCCTCAAACACAAACCGGCGCGTCGACAGTCCTGACTGCGCCACCGCGGTGATACAGGCAGATGCCCCGGGCAGAACCGTAACCGGAATGCCCGCATCATAGCACATCCGCACCAATTCCTCCCCCGGATCCGAGATCGCCGGCGTACCCGCGTCGCTGATTAACGCCACCGTTTTCCCCTCGCTCATAAAGCGAATGAGGCGTTTCCCTTTTTCTGTCTTATTAAACTCATGATAACTTGTCATTGGAGTATCAATATGAAAATAATTGAGCAGGCGAATGCTGTTTCTTGTATCCTCCGCAGCAATCAAATCCACCTCGCCCAACACCCGCACCGCGCGGTACGTCATATCCTCCAGATTGCCGATCGGCGTCGCGCATAAATAAAGCTGTCCACTCATAAATCGCCCCTCTGCTTTACATCCTCCGCCGTCTGTTTTTTATAAACCCGAAGCACCTCGTCGGTGTATACATGAGGTTTTCGGTAAATAATAAGCGGCTTTTCCACAGTTACCCTCGACCGTCCTCCCTTGACCGCCTCAATCAGCACCAGATTCGGCTCTTTGTCCGCATACGGCTGTACAAACCGCATCCGCTTGGGTTCCAGTCCATATTTGGTAAACAAAACGACAATTTCCACCAACCGAAACGGCCGGTGCACCATAAAAAAGCGCCCGCACTCCCTTAAAAGCCGACTGCCCTGAGAAATAATATCTTCCAGCGTGCAGGCAATCTCATGGCGTGCAATCGCCATACTCCTGCTCTCATTGATGAGTCCGTGCTGCCCGATCATATAGGGCGGATTGCAGGTGATCGCCGTAAAACTTTGCTGGCCAAACAATGTAACCGCTTCTTTAATGTCCCCCTGCACAATGCGCACACGATCTTCCAGATTGTTCAGCCGCACGCTTCGCTGCGCCATATCCGCACTGTCCGGCTGGATCTCCAGACCGACAATCGAATCCGCGCCCGTCTTTGCCGCCAGCAAAATCGGAATAATGCCGTTTCCAGTGCCCATATCAAGCACACAGTCTTTATCCCGAATACGAGCAAATCCGGAAAGCAGCACGGCGTCAACGCCAAAGCAAAACTTATCCGGATTCTGTATAATGACATATCCATCTCTCTGAAGATCGTCGATACGCTCCCCTGGATTCAGCGGACAGTGTCCGTCACTAATCTTCAAGCTTCGATCTCCCTTCCTCCTGCTCGAGTCCCTCCAGTTTCTTTAAATCACGGCTGCCGCCTTTTGACTGCCCCTTTCGCGTCCGGGGCCGGAACCGGATCTGATCTACATGATATTCTGCCAACTCTTTCTCGTCATCCACATTGACAACGACCTTGACCGTCTGCCGGAGCACGCTGACACTCTGAACCTCCCCGCGCCGGCCATCCTCAGTAGTCACATAATCTCCCGGATTCGGAAGTTTTTTATTCAGCTCTTCGTATGTTTCCGCTTCATTTTTCAGACAACACATCAGCCGTCCGCAGACGCCTGAAATTTTGCTCGGATTCAGCGACAAGCTCTGCTCCTTTGCCATCTTGATCGACACCGGCGCAAACTCGGACAAATACGTGCTGCAGCACAGCGGCCGTCCGCAGATTCCAATTCCGCCCCGTATTTTTGTCTCATCGCGCACGCCGATCTGACGAAGCTCTATCCGCGTCTTAAAAATTGACGCAAGTTCTTTGACCAACTCGCGAAAATCAACCCTGCCGTCGGCCGTGAAATAAAAGAGCACCTTGCTTCCGTCGAAGGTGTACTCCGTATCGATCAGCTTCATCCCCAGACGGTGCTTTGCAATCTTTTCTTTGCAGATTGCAAATGCCTCCCGCTCCTTTTCCCGATTGCGCTGCTGCCGTTTTACATCCTCCTCGGTTGCAACGCGCAGCACGCTGCGCAGAGGCGTAACGACTTTGGAATCCTCCACCGGACTTGTTCCAAGCACAACCTGTCCCATTTCAATTCCACGCGCTGTCTCCACAATGACTTTTGTACCGCGCTTGATCATCTCCCCGCAGGGATCAAAATAATATACCTTTCCGGCGCTGCGAAACCGCACGCCAATCACATCAACCATTTACGAATTCTCCTTTATCGTGAGGAAGAGAAGCTCCATCGTCAGCTCAAAGCTTACATTGGCCGCCAGGCGCTCCTTGGCTACGCCAAGCGCCTTGATAATCGATTCGATTCCATCATAGGCACAGGTATCCGCCTGCCGCATAATCGTACTCGTCTCTTCCTTGAATATCACGCCATTTAAGTCCCGCGTCGCTTTAAACAACAATACGTCGCGGTACCATACCATCACAAAATCCAGATAATCGTCAATATTGATCTTATACTCCGTCAGCTGCTTCATGGAATCAATCAAGTCGGGAATTCTCATGTCCTTGCACGATTTCACAAGCGCAAGCGCCTCGTCCTTCATTGCCTCAAATTTCTCGTCAGTTGCCAGACGGATGGCCTTGCCGATATTGCCCTGCCCAAACGCCGCGCAAATGTCCGCCTTATAATCCGGAATCTCAAAATGCTCCATCAGATAATTTTTGACAAGCTCTGTTTTAATCGGCCGAAAGCGCAGCATCACACAGCGGGAATGAATTGTCGGCAGAAGCTGCGTCTCATTAGACGTCAGCAGCAAAATAACCACATACTCGGGCGGCTCTTCAATCGTCTTTAAAATTGCATTCTGCGCCTGAAGCGTCATCATCTGCGCGTCCGGAATAATATAAATTTTATATTTGCCCCGATACGGTTTGACCGGCACCGTGCGGTTGACCTGTTCGCGTATTTCATCAATACTGATTGTATTTGGTTTCTCATGGGTCACCCATATAATATCGGGATGATTATTACTCTCAGCCTGCCGGCAGGATGTGCACTCGCCGCACGCGTCAAGCTCCTGTCGTTCACATTGCAGCGCCTTTGCAAACGCCATCGCCATCGTCCTTTTGCCACAGCCCTGATCTGCGCTGAAAATATAGGCATGTGAAATGCGATCCAGTTCAATCGCTTTCTGCAGATAGCTCTTTACGTATTTTAATCCGGTAATATTCTGAAAGTCACCCATGATTCCACCTCCTCTGAATCTTATACAGTGTTTTTTTCACGTAAACCAAGTATATCATATTTTTTATCAAATACCTATACCTCACACTCAATTTTCATTGTTTCTTTTATATTTTTCAGACAGCATTCTGCATCCTGATTCGAGTAACTGCGCGTAATTCCTGCATTCCTCAGCTTTTCACCGGAAAAATCTTCCTCATCCGCCAGAAATCTTCTGCACAGTTCTGCATAGCGCGGAACCGACTGCAAGCGTTCCCGGTTCAGTGCCCGCTGCAGCCGCTCCCCGTCCTCCACATAAATATAGATCGGCACGAGCGCTTCGCTGCCGTAATACTGCTGCATCTTTATATAGGATTCCAGTGTCCCGATCACCAGATAGCTTGCCTGCGCAAGATTGACCTGCCCGTCGTCCACAGTAAAATAGCTCCACGGGCCATGTACCGTCTGATAGGTACGGCACTCGATGACCCGTCCCTGCGCTCTCAGACGCGCAAGACCCGCCTCCCCTACAAAATGATACTCCCGGCCATTTTCCTCGCCTTCCCGGAGCGGGCGCGTCGTATACGGAACGATTGTGCGCAGCGGCAGTTCCTCCATCAGACGCCGATACAGCGTGTCCTTGCCTGATGCGCTCTTTCCCATCAGATAAAAAATTTTTCCCATGTTTTTCTCCATTTCCGGCGCCTCGTTGTCTGTGTCCGATGATCAGCCAATGCCTCACGGCAGCGTGAGCACCGTCTTCCCCGATCTGTCCGACAACCCTTCCACAAAAAGACCTTCCGCGCGGCATTCTCTCACCGCCTCGGAAACCCGGGCGCTGATCGTCTCCCCCGGGGCGAGAAGCGGAATGCCCGGCGGGTAAAGATAGACAAACTCCGCACAGCAAGCCCGCCTCCAGGCCGCCTCGTCAAACGACATCCGGCGCTTTTCCCTCGCGTTCACCGCTGCCGACACATTGATACAAGGCAGCTCTTGTGTCATATCCGCAGCCCGTCCAAACAGCGATGCGTATGCCCGCACCGGCGGCAGATCCGGCCGCTCTCCAATGCGCCCATCCAAACGCTGCAATCCGTTTAGAAGACGGCAAAAACCTTCCTCTGTATCACGAATCGTCGCAATCGCCACCGCATGCCGCATGCCCGCCATCTCCAATTCCACATGATCCTCTCGCCTAAGCTGTTCCATGATCTCTTTTCCGCCGGCCTTATCCGACACAAATACCAACCGCCCCGGATCCCATCCGGCAACCGCACAGCGTTCCCGCTCGCGCGCATTTACCGTTTGATTCAGAAGAGACAGATGCCGCAGCCCGGATGCCTCGTGTGAGAATTCACTCAGATCATGTCCAAGCCGGGCAAACAGCTCGCCTCCCTCTAGCTCCACCATGTTCATCGCCTCGTCAATCGACGCCATCAGAAGGTAGGAAGGACTCGTACTTAAATATGCCGAAACATAATAAGCAACGCGCTCCCGATCCACCAGAGAGCCGTTTACATGTAAAAGCGCCGTCTGTGTGAGCGCCGGAAGCGTCTTATGCACACTGTGTACTGTGAGATCTGCGCCGGCGTCGACCGAGGAAGCGGGACACTCCGGCGCCAGACCGAAATGAGCCCCATGCGCCTCATCCACAATAAGCGGCACATTGTGCGCATGACAGATCTGTGCAATCCGGAAAACATCCGAAATCACGCCCTCGTAAGTGGGAGAGGTGATCACCACCGCCCGGATGCCCCGGTCAGAAAGCGCATTCTCTACATCCTCCGGCGCCACCCCGCCGTAAACTCCGGGTGTTTTCAGCGGCCGCGGATATACAAAGGAAACGCAAAGCTGATGCATAATCGCCGCATTATACACCGATCTGTGGCAATTCCGCGCAATCAGAATCCGCTCGCCCGGACGGCAGCATGCCCCGACAGCCGCCAGTAATCCCGATGTCGCTCCGTTGACCAGAAAGTAGGTTTCGGAAGACCGATACAGCGCCGCCGCCCGCTCCTGCGCGCTGCGCAGAATTCCAGACGCACCGTGCAGCGAATCAAAACCATCAATCTCGGTAATATCGTGGCGGTACAGCTGCTCAAACTGCGGCATATTCCGCTTATGACCCGGCATATGAAACGGATACATATCCCCCGCCGCATACTCTGCAAGCTGATCAAACAGCGTCCTGTCCCCGCCCATCAGTTCAGCAGTTTAAATGACGGATAATAGCGCAGAAACGCTTTCGCCATTATTTTATCCCGGCTGACATACGTATTTTTCCAGTATCTGGAATCCTTGGAAATTTCCCGGTTGTCCCCAAGCACAAAATAGCAGTCTTCCGGCACCTCATACGGACCATAACTCCCGGACGGCGTCCCCTTGACATAGGGCTCCACCAGCGCGTCCCTGCTGTCGTTAATAAAAACCAGACCATCCACGATCGTAACCGTCTCGCCGGGCAGGCCGATCACTCTCTTGATAAACGTCTGCGTCTCATCATCAGGATATTTGAAAATAATCACGTCGCCTCTCTCTGGTTCGGAAAACCAGTACGCCGTGCGCAGGCCAATAATCCGATCGTCCGTCATGATCGTCTCCTCCATGGAACTGCTCGGCACATACGTATTGGCGATCAGAAAATGGCTGACGAGAAACGCAACCGCCACCGCAATGACAATGACCATCAGCCAGCCGATCAGCTCCTGCTTGAGCACTTCGCCCCTCTTCTTTTTCGGAGGCTCCGACGGCGGCATATTCATCACATGTTCCGGAATCGGGCCTTTGAGCGCCTCGGCCAGTAATTCCTGCTGTGTCTTTTCTTCTGTCGATTTCACACTGTTTTTTTCCTGCTCCACACTTGACCTCTTTTCGATCTGTTAAATATTATTCTGTCAGCAGCTTGATTCCCGGGTAATAGCGGACAACGGCCTTTGCCAGAATTTTTTCTTTCTTCACAAATTTATTCGTCCAGAAACGGGAGTCCTCTGAATTGCCCCGATTATCACCCAACATAAAATAACTGTTCTCCGGCACGACATAGGGCCCGTAATTTCCGGTAGGAACACCATTTACATAGTCCTCCTGCAGCGGCTGTTCGCTGCCGTCAATATACACTTTGCCATCAATAATTTCCACGGTCTCGCCCGGAAGTCCGATCACCCGTTTGATATAAATCTTTTCCTCATTATCCGGGTATCGAAAAATGACAATGTCCCCTCGCTCCGGCTCCGAAAACCAGTATGCAAACCGCAGACCGATCACACGGTCGCCCACCATAATAGTGCTCTCCATAGAACTGCTTGGAATGCGCGCGTTAAATAAAATAAAATTGCTGATCAGAAGCGCCGCGCACACGCCGCCGACAATAACAAGTAGCCACTCCATCAACTCACGCCCCGCCGACTTTTTTTTCTTTTCATTCTGTTCGTCCGGCGTGGCAGACTCCTGTAAATGTTCTTCCATATGCAACCTCCGTATCTATTTACCGTGCTTTTTAGCATACCACAAAGCACGCTGAAATTCAACGCCCTGCCGACTTTGCCGTTGCGAAACAGAGCAAAAGACCGAAATGCTTGACACATTCCGGTCTTAAAAACATCTGCTTCGTGTATGTCCTGACAGTACGGCGCATGATCCGCCCCGATTAGCGGCGATCCGCGCCAACGTACTGTGATGATCCAAATGCAAGAATCATTAAAAAAATAAAATTCAGAAAAAGAAGGCCGATGGTAAACCCAACTCCGCGGCCAAACGCTTTGGCAAGTTTATGCCAGAACATAACGCCAATCACCAGGCCGATCAGCGCCGCCAAAAAATCAAATAACAAAATTCCAACCGCCGCCTCAAACGAGCCCATCAATGCCAAACACACATTCAGCGCCCCGCTCACAGTGGTGAGCAGAAACATTACCCAAAACATCCCGGGTTTCCACGCAATCTTAAAAAATATATACTGATTGTACACCGGAATCAAAATCTTCCATCCCGGCTCTCCCGCCTTCTGAAAAATGCGCCATCCGACTACGATTCCAATAATCAGCAGCACAACAGACGTCGTCAGGATCGTACCCCAAATACCTAAAATGGAATAAGCGGCATCTGTACCAAATGTCTCTGTCAGAACAACCTCGGCATACTCCCTCAGCATCGCCATCCTCCTTTTCTATTGAATAGAATAAAAAAGATGCCCAGAGCCGGAATCGAACCAGCGACACGAGGATTTTCAGTCCTCTGCTCTACCAACTGAGCTATCTGGGCATTTCAATATCTGAAGTATACAATTTTTTCGCACTGAATAAAAAATTGCGGGGGTAGGATTTGAACCTACGACCTTCGGGTTATGAGCCCGACGAGCTTCCAAACTGCTCCACCCCGCGGCACTAATTTAATAATGAAAATGGATGGGGAAGGATTCGAACCTTCGAAGGCGGTGCCAACAGATTTACAGTCTGCCCCCTTTGGCCACTCGGGAACCCATCCACACAAAGCCGATGATCGGACTCGAACCGATAACCTGCTGATTACAAATCAGCTGCTCTGCCAATTGAGCCACATCGGCATATCCAGTTGCCCGATAGCTGATTAACCGCTTATCGTATAAAAATGGGACCTATAGGGCTCGAACCTATGACCCTCTGCTTGTAAGGCAGATGCTCTCCCAGCTGAGCTAAGATCCCGTATCAATACTGTAGCTGTGTGTTCACTGGCATATTCTGAAAAAGCGACCCAGATGGGACTCGAACCCACGACCTCCGCCGTGACAGGGCGGCGCTCTAACCAACTGAGCCACTGGGCCATAGACCACTGCCTACGGCAGTTTCAAGTCAAAGTATAACATAATCAAAAAACAATGTCAACACTCGACGCACTCAAAGTCAACAAAGACTTCCGCCCAAAACGACGATACAGCGCCGCTTTGCCCGCTGTACCCTCAAAACCACATATTGCACCCGATTACGCTTCCCCAGTCCCTTGGTCAAGCCCTCGACCGATTAGTAACAGTCAGCTCCATACATTACTGCACTTCCACCTCTGCCCTATCTACCTCGTCGTCTTCAAGGGGTCTTACTTCTTTCGAATGGGATATCTCATCTTGAGGGGGGCTTCACGCTTAGATGCCTTCAGCGTTTATCCCTTCCGGACTTGGCTACTCTGCTATGCACTGGATAATGCAACAGATCCACCAGTGGTCCGTCCATCCCGGTCCTCTCGTACTAAGAACAGCTCCTCTCAAATATCCTCCGCCTGCGCCGGATAGGGACCGAACTGTCTCACGACGTTCTGAACCCAGCTCGCGTACCGCTTTAATGGGCGAACAGCCCAACCCTTGGGACCTGCTACAGCCCC
>CALWPC010000013.1 GCA_944383325.1 uncultured Lachnospiraceae bacterium
TACCATCAAGATATTCCTGAGCTACTTTTGTTCTGAAATCAGCAGACCATTTAGATTTTGACATAAAAAATCCCCCTTAAGTAGATTTTGGTTATTTACCTTGTCTACTTAAGGGGAATCATATCAGAATGAGAGCAGCCCCGTTTTTTGTTGTCTTCTTTAGCTAAGGAAAGTATTGAAATAAAACCTGCTCTACTTTATAATTTTAAGGAAATGCTAATAACCTGAAACCTGGAAAGAGTGAAAAGGAGAAATAAAGGCATGGATAAAAAAGCTTTAAAAGTTTTTCGGGCCACGATAGTCGGCATGATTGTCGTTTGTGCGTTGGTATTCTATTTTATTACAACATACATGACAAAACAGAATACCAGTACACTGAATCAAGTCGCTGACACATATATGCAGGGAATGAGCGTGCAGATTCAAAGTCATTTTGATACGTTGCTGAATATGCGTCTGATTCAGGTGCGCAATGTTCTTATAGCGCTTCCGCCGGAGTCGGTGGAGGTCATGGATGAAAATGTGCGGGAACGGCTCTCCGCTGTCGCACAGTCAAGAGGGTTCACCCATACATATTTGATGGATATGGACGGTAATATGGAGTCTATTTTAGGAGATCCCATTGAAATGGAGAACGCCGATCATTTCCTTGCCGCCATGAATCGAGGAAATACGATGGTGTCGATCGGCATGGAGGCTGACGGAAAGGCGGTTCTTATTTACGGGCTCTCGGTTGGTTATCCTGAAAATCGGGGGTATCCACTGTCTAATGGGAACCAGTGTACCGCTCTGTTAGTTGGCATTCCGATTGAAAATCTGTCTGCCGCTCTTTCTCTTGGGGCGGATGAGTCGCTGATTTTCACCAATATTGTTGACTCTGACGGCACTTTTATAATCAACAACTCCGGCTATGATATTACAGAGGAGGATTGTTATGATTGGCTCCTGAAAAACGGACGGGAAGCCAACATGGACAATATCGAAGAAATTGTAGCGGGGCTGCGGGAGGCCGTATCCGAGAGAAAACCATACAGCGGGATTGTTTCCATTGCCGGGGAAGCGCGTCGTTTCCGCTGTACCCCTATGGATCATACGGAATGGATGATGATCTCCGTAATGCCTCACGGCGTTCTGGACGAGGCGCTCACCTCGCTTGGAGAGAAACGGGTGATTTCTTCTCTGGTAAGCTGCAGCGTCATTATGTGTATTATGCTGATTGTTTTCTTTATTTATTGGCGGTATTCCGTTCGTCAAATGAAGGAACTGGCTGAAACAAAAGAGGAGGCGTTGGCGGCCAATAGGGCAAAGAGCGAATTTCTCTCCAACATGAGTCATGACATCCGAACTCCCATGAACGCCATTATCGGTATGGTGACGATTGCAGGCGCAAATGTGGATAACCGAGATAAGGTTTTGGAGTGTTTGCGAAAGATCAATTTATCGAGTAAGCATCTGTTGGGACTGATTAACGATGTGCTCGATATGTCGAAGATCGAAAGCGGAAAACTGACTTTTACGGTTGATCTGATCTCCCTGCAGGAAATGATGGAGGGTATAGTGGGTATCATTCAGCCGCAGATTAAGGTGAAAAAGCAGTCCTTTGATGTCTTTATCCAAAAGATACAAACTGAGAATATCTATGCCGACAGTGTGCGCCTGAATCAGGTGCTGCTGAACCTGCTCTCCAACGCGATGAAATTCACGCCGGAGGGCGGGCACATCACGGTAACAGTGGCCCAGGAGGATTCGCCGAAAGGGGAAGCCTATGTCCGCACTCATTTCTGGGTGAAGGATACGGGGATTGGAATGACAGAGGAGTTTCAGCAGAAGATTTTTGAGAGCTTTGTTCGTGAGGACAATGCCCGTGTGCGCAAGACGGAAGGAACCGGATTGGGCATGGCCATTACGAAGTACATCGTAGATAAAGCCGAGGGCAGCATTGAGCTAAAGAGCGAGCCGGATAAAGGAACGGAATTTCATGTCACTTTTGATTTTGAACGCGGCGAGTCCAACGTGGAAGAAATGATTTTGCCGCAATGGGATGTCCTTGTGGTAGACGATGATGAAGACTTGTGCCACAGCGCGGCCGATTCCCTGAATGAGATCGGCGTTCATGCGGAATGGGCGCTAGATGGTATGACCGCCATTGAGATGACGAAGAAGCGGCATAAGCAGCACAAAGATTACTATGTGGTTCTTCTGGACTGCAGAATGCCGGAAATGGACGGCATTGCGACTGCCCGCGAAATGCGCCGGTGTATCGGTGATAATGTGCCGATTTTGTTGATGTCAGCTTATGATTGGGAGGATGTCGAGGAAGAAGCGCGGGCAGCGGGCATCACCGGTTTCATTTCCAAACCGCTGTTTAAATCTACGCTTTACCATTCTTTAAAACTATTGGCAGAGCAGGAAATGCAAGATGTAGATTTGCAAACCGAACCACAAATTGACTTCAGCGGCAAGCGGTTGCTGGTGGCCGAGGACAATGAGCTGAACTGGGAAATTGCAAACGAGCTTCTCTCCAATGTAGGTTTTGTTCTCGATTGGGCGGAAAATGGAGCGATCTGTGTGGAAAAATTTTCTGCCGCGCGCCCGGGGTATTACGATGTCATTTTGATGGATCTTCGGATGCCGGAGATGAACGGTTTTGAAGCGACCCGGAACATCCGGGCTATGGGACGCGAGGATGCCGGACAGATCCCCATTATTGCGATGACTGCGGACGCTTTTTCCGATGATGTAAAAGCCTGCCTGGACTGTGGCATGAATGCGCATGTGGCCAAGCCGTTGAATATACCCGAACTTCTGCGGTTGCTGCAAAAATATTGCTGATCTAATATATCTGTGTGAATTTTTGCCCGTTATACGAAACGAGAGGGTGTCCCAAAACTATGATTGATTAAAATCATAGAGAGGGGCATCCTCTTTTGCTCTGCAATATGCTTTATCCGTAAAGCGAAACCGATGCAAAGGCCGCTGCGCTACAGGCGCATAAACGGATAGGTCTCGGCGGATAAGGTGTCCTTTTCGATGTACTGGCAGATGGAGATTCGGTCTCCGTCCAGATCTTCTTTGGCGCGGTAGAGGGCCTCATCTGCCTGGCGGAAAAAGTTGTTAAAATCCACTGTGGTGTTCTGGGCTAATGCCGCGCCGATGCTGCAGTCCACCTCAATGCCAATCTTTTCGGCAGTCAGGCGGCGGAGGGCGTTTTGAATGTCGCGGCCTTTCTGTTTTACAACAGCGCCGGACGCGAAGTGCTTTACTAACACCATGAATTCGTCGCCGCCAAAGCGCACGATGATGTCGTTTCTGTGAAATTCCCGCGTCAGAATATCTCCCATACAGCTGAGAATCGCGTCTCCGCTTTGGTGACCTTTGGTGTCGTTGATCGTCTTGAATTTGTTTAAGTCCAGTATCATCAAAGTACAGGTCGTATAGGGATTACAGGATTCGATATACATGTTAATCGTTTCAACGCCGCCGCCCCGATTATAGATACCGGTCAGGGGATCTAGCATACTGAGCTGCTTGTATCGGATCTGGTTTTCGTAGGCAACCGCCCGAAGATACATGATGAGGTGTAGGACAGCGAAAGCGCAGCCTGTACCGGCAATGGAAATAAAAATATCATATTCCGCCACGGAGACTGGCTTGATATGATGAACAACCACGATATAACAGGTTTCAAGCACGATCAGCACCCCTTGGGAGAACCAGAGGGGAAAGATGAACAGTGAAAATAATGTTACGTAGGCAATTGGGATAAAGCAGGCCGCCTTTTCTGGTGCGGCCACTGTGTCGATGAGAAACAAACAGGTGAATGACGCCATAAGGTAAAAGGCGCAGATAGCAGTTACCTTCTTTCCTGTCAGCTTCTTTTTATAGCTAAAGTAGGATACGCCTAAACAGAGGAGAGAGACAGGCAAAAATATCAGATGATAATCTGTAGGCTTCCAGTCCTTAATGATATAAGGCGTCAAAAATAAAAGGGCAATCAAAAACAAAAGCATGATCAGGTTCGTCAGCAGCAGCATGCGGCGGTCATCCTCTGCGATGATGTCCGCTGCTTCTTTCAAATAGCGCTTTTCTTTTTGGTATGCATTTCTCAGGTAAGTGAAAATAGAGCTCATAGCTAAACACCTTTCTCGATAGGAAATAGCCGTCAATTTAACAAAACCATTTCTTGGGCGAGAGCTGTTGCTAGCAGGTGATGCCTATGTAGGTGAAGAAAATGATCATGTTAACTGTCGCAAGGACAGAAACGGTTGATAAGAGCCGGAGCGATGTAACGCGTAGTCATAGCGGTACGCTGACTGCCTTTTCGCACAGGGGCAGCTTTTAGAGTTGGCTAATAGCGTCGGCGGCAGTGGTATAGGCCTTAGAGATCTGTGGCATGATCTTTTTGGCGCTGTGCCAATCATCCGCCCGAAAGGCGGCCACCTGAATAGCCAAAAGGTCGAACAGCGGGGCGATGGACAAATTGCCGCAGATGCCCTTGAGGGTATGGGCAGCGGTGAGGGCCGCTTCCCAATCACTGGCCTCCATAGCCGCGCAGAGTTTTTGGTAGTTTTCGTCCTGGGGAAACTTTTTCAAAAATCGCTCTAACAAAGCCTCGTTTCCCATAAAGCGCTCCAGTGCGCTGTTTACATCAATACCAGCTTTTATGAGCTGTGTCTTCAAAGATTCTGTCATTTTATTGCCCCTTCCGGTAAAAATGATTTTTGTCATAAAGCGCTGCCAACCGACCTTCGATGGAAAAAAAGCAGTCCAACAGCCTGGGGTTAAAGATCCCGCATTGGCCACCGCGGATCATCTCCACAACCTGCTCTCTGGGGAAAGCGTCTTTGTAGACCCTCTTGCAGCTTAAGGCATCGTACACGTCCGCGATGGAGACTACCTGCGCCCAGGGACTGATCTCGTCCCCTTTGAGTCCGTCGGGATACCCCTTGCCGTCCCACCGTTCGTGATGGTGGCGGGCGATGTCCCAGGCGTATTTGTAGGAGCTGTTTTCCCGCAGCTGGGGGATGCGCTCCAAAAGCTGGGCTCCCTGGGTGGTGTGCGTTTTGATGATCTCAAACTCCTCTGGCGTCAGCTTTCCGGGCTTGTTCAGAATGTAGTCGGGAATCGCGATCTTACCCACGTCGTGCATAACGGAAGCCAACGCGATATTCTCGATCTCCTCCTCGCTCAGACCAGGACAGAAGTTTGTTTCGGAGAGCAGAATGGCGGTGATGTCGTGGATTCGCGTCACATGGCCGCCGGATTCGCTGTTGCGAAACTCGATGGCGGTGGACAGAGCCTCGATCATGCCCTGATTGAGGGTGAGAATTTTCTTAGTCTTTTCCGACAGCTCGTGATCCTGCTCTACGACTCGGTTTTCCAACCGCCGTCTTGTCTGGAACAGTTCGACTACCGAGTTGACTCGGCGAAGTACCAAATAGGGGACGATGGGCTTCTCGATGACATCCATGGCACCTAGCTCATAAGCCGTTTTCATCGTTGCGTCGGTCTCGGCGGTGATGAGAAAGACGGGAATCCGTTCCAGAAGATTTTCCTCTTTCAGCCGCTGCAGCACCTCAAGGCCATTCATCTCCGGCATGATCACATCCAACAGTACGGCGCAGAGGTGGTCTTGATTTTTTAAAATCTCCTCCAACCCTGCGCGGCCGTTTTTCGCCTCGCGGATCGCGTAGGTTTCTGAAAACAAATTATTGAGGATCGCACGGTTGAACTCGTCGTCGTCAACAATCAGGATGGTATTGGCGTCCGCTGATAGGGTAGATAAGCAGGCGTTTTGCTCCATGTTGGGTTCCTCCTTGCTAGCCTTGAGCCGGCCGATTGGATTTTGTCTTATCAGGTACTGGCCTCTCATCTGGAGGCGTCTATTGTATGCCAAAAGAGGGCGTGTCGTTTCTTAACGCTTTTTTGCTTCCGGTTTTTGCTTCCTCTGGCGTTCAAAGAGGTCGCTGTCAGACCGGATATTTATTGAAATAATAGCATATATCGATGCCCAAATCAATGTTTTCTCGCCTTAATGAGCGATATTTCCTTATTAGATAAAGGGAGAATACGAATCGGTTTAAAACCTTTGCGAGGAGGTCTTGTGAACTGGGGCTTGGGTAACGTATAATAAAAAAAGAATCCTGCAAACAACGATCAAAGTGGGGAAAACGATGAAGAGAAAAAGAATAGTTGCGGTTTTGTTCTGTCTGGCAGCTGTTGCAGCTGCCGCCTGGCTTGTTTACCATAAGAATGCGGTTCATTGGCTGAACCCTGGCGAGCGGATAACGGATGAGGAATTTGCATCCGGTTATCATGCCGTCAATAATGATTTTCCCCAAAAGAGCAGCATCTTTGCCTGGGATATGCTATTGATCAACGATGGCGCTTTTGACCAGTTGTCTGAGATGCTCACTGATCTCTCGATCACCCGGGTTTATCAGAGCATTCCCGCAGCATATTTATCCGACCAAAGCCTGACTTTGATGGTGGAAAACCTCTCCCGGCTAGGCATCGAGACGGCGTTTTTGACTGGCGACCGAGACTGGCTCTTTGACGGGTTGGACGAGCTTTATGCGCAACTGGAGGCGCTGGATGCCTATAACAACGGCATTGGCGCGGCACACCCGATCAAGACTATTGCCCTGGATGTGGAGGGCTACACCACTTCCCAGTGGAAGGAAGATCCCGAGACCTGGTTTTTAACTTATCTGGACCTGATGAAGGAGGTACGGGAATATGCTCATCAAAAGGATTTGACCGTGGTACAGGTGATTCCGGATGAGCTGGATGCCATCGATCAAGAGATCTTTGAGCGCTTTATCAGAGAATGCTGCGACGAGGTCTCGGTGATGAACTATGAGCGGGACGCTGAGCTGTTCAATATCTGGAACGAGGTAGCCGTCTGCCGGAAATATCGGATTCCGGTGGAGACGATTTTTGAGACCATGCCCCTCAACGATTACTACAGCGTAGACGCCGCCAAGACATACTTTTACGACGGCATGGACGTCCTCGCTGACGCCAGGGAGACGCTGACGGAAGTCTATGGGACTAGCCTTGGCACAGCTTATCACTATTATCGCACCTTGTACCGGGTCTACACTGGATGCGGCCTGGCCGAGTTTTACCCCTATACCGTGGAGGAGGACCCCGCTCAGGACGAAAACGGCCAGCCAGGGGAGCTGGACGGCAGCCTGATTCTCCTGGGAGACGATGGCAGCACTCTGACCGCCTATCCCTATGTACCTTACTTGAGCGATGGACAAGGCGAAACCTGTTACCTGGCCGTCGGGGTTCGGGCCGGGGTGGATTACACCTTGTCGCTAGAAAACAGCAGTTATGAGATTGTGCGCGGCGGAGAGGTACGCTTTGACTTCAGCGAAGATCAGGTCCTGTTTGCAGAGTCCTTCCGGGTCCGGCCGTCGGAATAGCTTTCTGATGGTTCTATCGGGCCTGTGCTGAAACAGTAACAAGCTGCCCGTAGGTTTTTGCCCCATATAAAATTCCAAGAAGCCCTAAAGGAACACTTGAAAAAAATTGACTTTTTTGGTAATATAGGATCGATTAACTGGATATTTAAAAAAGATGCTAAAAAGCAACATAGGGTATTGCGTCTTTTTCAAAGGCATACATTTACAAAGGAAAACGTCTGTAAAGACCGGAGCGGATACTTCTCGATCTGTGGGCAGTTGCTTTTTACTTCGACAAACAAACCTGTTTTCTGGAGTGTAGTAGAAAATGAAAAACCGATCTTCTTTTAAGATTCCGAAGAGTGAGTTTCTCAAACAGTCTCTTCATGTTAATCAGATTATTTTGCGCTCGGTCGCCTTTTTCTCGGTGGCAGTTGAGCTTTTTAATATGATCCGGGTGCTGTTTTTGTCCAATTCGGGTTTGGGCACACTGAACAACCGCATTTACTTTGGCTACTACCTGACGCTGTTTCTCTGTGCGGCGGTGTTTCTTATTTTAGATTTTGCCGTCAAAATGAGCGCCCAGGCAAGGTATTACATATACATGTGCGGTATCTCGTTTTTTCTGCTGTGGCAGACCACCTTTAATATCTATGATATTTATCATTCCAACGCTGTTGGCAATATAACGGTTGTGACTGCGATTGTCGCCTTTTCTTCTCTGGTGATGATGAAGCCATTTTTTGCTGTATGTAATCTGGCGGTCAATTATCTGATTTTCGTGGTGTTTTTGGCGAGCCGTTTTAGCTCCGGAGAGGTCATCAACTTTACGATCACTGCTTTGGTTTGTCTGACGCTTTATATCATGCGCTACAGCCATCTGTGCGTTGAGCTCGCCCAACGTCAGGAGATTGAGGGGATGCGTCAGAAGCTATCCGTGGTGGAGCATGAGTTTTTGCTGACCAGAGAGCAGTATGAGCTCATCCGGGCGGCCAATCCCTACATCACCTTCGAGTGGGATATTCAACAGAACGAGACCCGCTTTTCCAGAGAGTGGCGGGATTGGTTTGGTTATCCGGAGGACATTCCGGACTTCAACCGTTTTATCCAGGAGTCTCCGCGGATAACGCCGGAGCAGAAAGAAGAGATTTTTCAGTGCATGGAGAATCTCCGCCGAGGGGAACATTTTCAACGGCGGGAGCTCTGGCTGCCGCTGCAGACGGGTGAAAAACGCTGGTTTGAGCTGCAGGTCATCATGCAGGCGGATATTCACGGCAAGCCGGCGTTTGGTATCGGACTGATCACGGATATTATGTCTCAAAAGGAGCAGATCGCATCGCTGGAGGCGATCAATCGGATGGATACCTTTGTGGGAATTTTGAACAAGGCCACCATTGACAATCTGGCTCAGCAGATGCTAGAAGAGCTTCAGAAGGAAGAGCGTCTGTACATGATGATCCTGGATCTGGATGATTTTAAAGCGATCAATGACAGTTTTGGGCACCCTGTTGGAGACTATGTTCTCAAGCAGGTGTCGGATTTGATGAAGCGATGCGCTCCGGATGGAGCGACGGTTGGCCGGATCGGCGGGGATGAGTTTGTCGCGCTGTTGGTCGACCGGGACCCGAAGGCTTTTCTGGATTACGCTAATCAGCTGCTTCAGAAGGTAATGGACATCCAGTGGCAGGGACAGCACGTGGGAGCGCGCTGCAGCATCGGTGTTTCGGAGGCGCTCAAAGGCGGGTGGACCTACGAAAAGTTGTATGCGGCCTCGGATCAGGCGCTGTATCAGGCGAAAAGAGCCGGTAAAAACCGGCTGTACTACTGCGGCTCAGATGGCCGCTCTTTTCCCCCCCCCGGTATGATATTATTCGGCAAACCCGCTGAAAGGCGGGGACGCAAAGCTATGAGTCTACGGCGCGGTGCGCTAAGATTGTCAGGCTGCAGGGATTCCCAGACAGATGTCGGGATTCTTTGCAGCTTTTATTTTGGAGGAATGGATATATGAACGAGGTGCTGCGTCAGGAGAAGAAATACCTGATGAATATGGTGGATATGCGACGACTGTCCGGGCAGCTGAGAAAGGTGATGCTCTCCGACTCCCACAATGGCGCTCTGGGTTACCGCATCCGCTCCCTCTATTTCGATACGTTATACGAGGGAGACTACGAGGATAAGTTGGACGGAATGGAGCTGCGGCGCAAAATTCGGCTTCGGCTGTATGATCCGCAGGCAGATTTCGCCATGTTGGAGATGAAGCAGAAGGAGGGCAGTAATCAGAAAAAGCGCTCGCTGCGGGTCAGCCGTGAGGACGCCCTGGCTTTGACACGGGGAGAATACCGCTGCCTTTTGGAATATCCAGACCCTTTTGCGGTGGAGTGCTACGGGCTGATGCACTACAGGTGCTACCGCCCCAAGACGATCGTGGAGTATCTTCGGGAGGCGTATATCGCAAAAGAAAACAAAATCCGTATCACATTTGACCACCAGATTGTGGCCACCGAGGCCAGCTTTGACCTGTTTGACCCAAAGCTGAATCTATATCCGGTGTTGGATCCTTTTAACGGGGTACTGGAGGTCAAGTACAACGGCTTTTTGCTCAGCTATATTAAAAACATGGTAAACGCGGCCAACCGCTCCGAACTTTCGGTCAGCAAATACTGTCTGGCCAGGAGCGCCGGCCTGAAATTCAGTTTGTAAAGAGAGGTAACCAATTATGAGAGAACTACTGTTTGAGCTGTTGGAGAACACAGGCGAGCTATCCCTGGAGGTGATTATTCTGCGGATGGCCGGCAGCGTAGTCATCGCTTTGTTTATTTTTCTGTCCTATATGCTTTCCCATGAGGGCAGCATCTACAGCAAAAAGTTTAACGTGTCGTTGGTGGCGCTGACCACGATTACCACAGCGGTCATGATCGTCATCGGCAATAACCTTGCTCTTTCTCTGGGTATGGTGGGTGCTCTGTCCATCGTCCGTTTCCGTACAGCGATTAAGGACTCCCGGGATACGATCTACCTTTTTTGGGCTATCGTAGTGGGCATCTGCTGCGGCGCAGGGGACTTTTTGGTGGCCGGAGTGGGAAGTGCCTTCACCTTCCTAGTCTTTTTGGTTCTTGGGCGTATCAAAAATGACGACCGGCTTCTGCTTATTATCCGCACTGCCCGGGTGAACGAGGAGCGGGTGGAGGCGCTGATCTTTCAGTACTATTCCCGCAAGGCCAACCTGCGGGTTAAAAACACTACCGAGACAGCGGTGGAATTTATCTATGAACTGAGCGGCCGCACCGTGGATAGGATTGGGAGAAAAAAAGGCGCTCAGGGGCAGAAAAGTATTACCGACGCCATTTATGAGATTGGAAATATTGACTACTGTAATTTTGTCATGCAAAACGATGAAATCAGCAGCTAAAGTCTTACGTTTGGATAGAGGAGGGAATTGCGTTGAAATATCGGGTCGCGGGCGTATTGGCCATGGTTTTGATGCTGTCGGCCATCCTTTTAGCTACCGTATTGGATGAGGATAATCCCAATCGGCGCATCCATCAGCACGAGGTGGCCCGGCAGCCGGATGACGGCTGTGACTGCGACGGCTCCGGGCTGTGTACCCACCTGCCGCTAGTGATTATCGACACGGACGGAGCGGACATTCCGGGAAAACCGATTGCGGACTCTTACGATCAGGAAACCAACTTTACCGTGACGTCTGAGGGTGAGAGTATGCTGCGCGCCCGCATTACGGTCATAGACAGTGACACTCACAATAACCACCCCTCTGACACCCCCGATCTGGAAAGCGAGATGCTCATCCGTGTCCGGGGAAACTCTTCCCGCTATTTTGACAAGTATAATTATCTGGTTCGCCTTGTCGATGAGGACGGGGAATATCAGGAGCAGGAGATCATGGGGATGCACGCCCACTATGAGTGGGCGATGCACGGTCCCTATTTGGATAAATCTCTGATTCGAAACTATATGTGGTATAACATTGCCGGGGAAATCATGGATTATGCGCCGAATGTCCGTTTCTGTGAGGTAATCATAAACGGCGAGTATAAGGGACTTTATGTGATGACCGAGACCATCACCAACGGGGTGGAAAGCCGGCTGAATATTTCGGAGCCGATCGACGGTTCTACTAAGACCGGGTATCTGCTGCGTCTGGATCGCGGAGGCAGCAGTCCGATCAAGAATATCGAGACGTTTACCAGTTATGCCTACCGCAATCTGCAGCAGTTGGATATTAAATATCCCCGAGCCGGTTCGCTTACTCAGGAGATGGCCGACGCGATTGCTCAGGAGTTTTCAGATTTTGAAAAGAGTCTTTACTCCTATGACTATGACACCGAGAATTACGGTTATCATCACAGCATTGATGTGCAGTCTTTTGTGGACTATTTCATTATCAACGAATTTACCGCCAATTATGATGCCGGTTGGCTTTCTACCTATGTCTATAAGGACATCGGAGGAAAATACAAAATGGTCATTTGGGATTTTAACTCTGCCTGCAACAACTATACGCATCCGGTCAATTTGCCGAATCATTTCGAGATGCAGCAGAATATCTGGTACTTTATGCTGACCAAGGACGAGGAGTTTACTGACCGTATTATCCGTCGGTACCGACAGCTGCGGAAAACCTACCTAAGCGAGCAGTATCTTGATGATTATATTGATAATGTGCTAGCCTATCTGGGTCCTGCCATCGAGCGAAATTTTGAGGTTTGGGGCTATACGTTTGACAAAGACATGATCGATCCTCCCGAACGCAATCCTCAAAATTTTGAGGAGGCGATTGCTCAGCTGAAGGATTACATTCATGAGCGGGGCGAATGGATGGACAAATACATCGTCATCCTTTCCCAATACAGCCACGAGTCCAAAAACAAAAAGTTTAACCATTGATCTAGTTTAAAGGAGGTCATAGACGATGCTGAAAAAATTTATTATTGCTGTTTCGGCGGTGATTGCGCTCATCTTCGTGTGGAATGTGGCCTATTACCGTCTTGGCATCTATATCGACCTGCACCCGGATGCCCCTGTGACCACCTTTATGACCACGGATGAGAACACGATTTATATGCAGCAAAACGGCGAGACGGTTCCTTATGAGATTCGAGGCGTCAACATGGGAGTAGGCATTCCCGGCGAATGGGCCACCGACTACGCCATCGATGAGGAGACTTACTTGCGTTGGTTTGCCTACATTCAAGAGCTGGGCGCCAATACCCTGCGGGTATACACGATCCTTCAAGATGATTTTTATAATGCTTTTTACGAATACAACACGGAGCGGGAGCTGGCAGGAGAGGAACCTCTGTGGCTGATTCACGGCGTTTGGGTCAACGATTATATGCAGAACTCACACCGGGACGCCTATGATGATGACTTTCGCCAGACTCTGATGGATGACTGCCGTACAGTGGTGGATATACTCCACGGCAAAAAATCCCTCTCACTGGGGTACGGTCTGGGTTCGGGAAGCTACCGTAAGGATGTGTCTTCATGGGTTATCGGGTACATCATCGGCGTGGAGTGGGAGGATGTTACCGTTGTCTACACTGACCGAAAATATCCGGAGCGGAATACGTACAGCGGAACCTATCTGTACACAACCGAAGATGCTTCGCCCTTTGAGGCCATGCTCTGTGAAGTGGGCGACAAGATGATCGAGTATGAGTCCAAGCGCTATAAGCAACAGCGATTGGTGGCTTTTTCCAATTGGCCGACTACCGACCCATTCCGCTATCCGGAAGCCCTCACGTATTTCTTTATGAAATGCGGGTATGTGGATGTAGAGCATATAAAAACCACGGACGCTTTCATTTCGGGGCATTTTGCTTCCTATCATGTCTATCCCTATTATCCGGATTATCTGAATTATGTGTATAATCCGCCCGATTTTACAGGAACCGAAATGTTTAAGGATGGAATTAATACCGATGAAGACGGAGAAAAGCGGGGGATACCGATTGAAGAGGTTTTGACGGGTAATTTGCAGACAGATTACATAGATGGTCAGGGAAGGGTGAATACCTACTACGCTTATCTGAAGGCGCTTACCGCCCATCACACCATTCCGGTTGTCATCTCGGAATACGGCGTCTCTACCGGACGGGGCATGGCTCAGCGGGACTACAACACGGGGAGAAACCAGGGCCGGATGACTGAGCAGGAACAGGGCGAGGCCATCATCGACTGCTACGAGGACATCATGGCTGCGGGCTGCGCCGGAAGCTGTGTATTTACATGGCAGGACGAGTGGTTTAAGCGCACCTGGAACACCATGCACGCGGTGGATCTCTTAAACACCCCCTATTGGAGCGACTACCAGACTAACGAGCAGTATTTTGGACTGCTCACCTTTGACCCCGGGGAGAAAGAAAGCGTCTGCTACGTGGACGGCGATACTTCGGAGTGGGATCAAAAGGATGTGGTGAGCGAAAACGAGGGGATGCGCCTGTCGATGAAGTATGATGAGAAATTTCTGTACTTTTTGGTTGAGAAGGAGGATTTTGACCCTCAGACCGATACCCTCTACATTCCGATTGATACCACGCCGAAAACCGGCAGTACCTACTGTGAGAATTACGATCTTGATTTTACCAGAGCCTGTGATTTTGTAATGCGTATCGACGGAGAGGACAACAGCCGGATCGTGGTACAGGAGCGTTATGAGGTTCTGCGGGCCATGTTCCTTCATGAGACAGACGACGAGGATGCCTTTTTGAATGTGCCGGATGCAGATACGCCGTTGTTTAAATACATTGACTTGATGCTGCAGACCGCGACTCCCCTGCTTACGGGAAACTGGGAAGCCAGTTCTGAAGTGTATCAGACGGGGAATCTCACCTATGGCAATGCGAATCCGGAGTCGGAGAATTTCAACTCGCTGGCCGACTTTATTTTTACCGGCAGCGGTGTGGAGATCCGGCTTCCCTGGCAGCTTCTCAACTTCGCCAATCCATCTGAGATGATGATCCACGACGATTACTATGAGCATTACGGGATAGAGTACATCCAGATCGACGAGATGTATGTGGGCATTGCCAGCGGTGAAACGAAACACCGCATCCCCATGGACTCGTTCCCGCTGAAAGGCTGGGGCAAGACGGTGACCTATCACGAACGGCTCAAGAAGTCCTACTATATCCTGCAAGACTACTGGGCCGCCCACTGAGCGGTCAGTATAGAGGAGGGGAAAAGATGCAGGTTGAATACATGATCTATGCCTATGGGGCGATCTGCATAAGCCTTATCGTTTTTAACATCATCTACAATTTATCGCTGCGCCGCAGCGAATCGCGCATGGAGCGCCGCTGCCGCAGAATCCGGGCTGAAATGGACGAACAGCTAGATCGGCTTTCTCGGGGACAGCCTGTGGATGAGAAGCATCTGGATTATCTGTCCGGCAAGCTAAAGCGGGTGAAAAATCTCATCGCCTTTGACCGGGTGCTGCAGTCTTTTCCCCGCGGCGATGAGGTCTCCGAAGCGTACTTTCAGCAGATTCAGCCCATTGTTCTGCATCTGGCGGCCATTTACTGCGGGCGGGAGGCCATGCAGGCGGCGTATTTTTCTTATCTGCTCTCCCGGTACATGACCACCAGGCAGATGCCGGTGGACTCCCTTGAGGAAATTCTGCTAGACTATGTGCGTAAGGATAATCTCTACTGTCGAGTCAATTCGCTGGAGGCTCTTTACGCCATCGGCACTCCAATGAGTATTGTGCGGGCACTGGAGATCCAGGATGCAGGCAGCGTGTTTGTACACGAAAAAATCCTGACCGAAGGGCTTTTGACCTATACCGGTAACCACGATGAGCTGATCAGGTTATTGTGGACGCGTCTGGACAGTTTTTCGGTAAGTACTGAGCTTGCGATTCTCAATTATATCCGTTTTAAGACGGGAAACTACGCCTCGGAAATGTTCACGATTATGATGGATCAGAGCCGGAATAAGGAGCTGCGCCTCTCGGCCATCCGCTATTTTGGAAAGTACGCCTATAAGCCGGCGTTGGCGCCGCTGCTCGCCTTTGCGGCCGAGAAAGATCCCGCGCAGTGGGAATACGCGGCTATCAGCGTTTCTTCCCTTGCGCGCTATCCCGGGCCAGAGGTAGTTCAACAGCTCAAGGAGGCGCTGCACAGCTCCAACTGGTATGTGCGCTACAATGCCTCGCTGAGCCTGGAGGCGCTGAATGTCGACTACAGTGAACTCATCGACGTGGTTGCCGGCAACGACCGTTACGCCAGGGAGATGATGATGTATCGCCTGGAAAACCGGGCTGTTCAGGAAGGAGGGGCTGCGACATGATGGACGCATTTAAGTATTTTTATGAGTGTGTGGGCATCTTTTTTGTCCTGTATATGATCGGTTATGCGAGCTTTCTGTTTTTATCGGTGGCTGTAGGGAGCTCCGAGCTCTATCACAGCAAGCGGCGCAATCTTTTAAAAAATGAGCTGCGGCGGGATTATTATGTGCCGGTGACTATTGTGGTGCCCGCTCACAACGAGGGCATCACCGTCGGCGCTACCGTCCGCTCCTTGTTGGCGTTGGACTATAAGTTGTACGAAATCATCGTGGTGGACGACGGATCTACCGATAATACGGCACAGGTGGTGCGAGAGGAATTCCAGATGAGGCAGGTGACCCGTCCCATCCAACGCAAGATCTCTTGTCAACCGGAAATCGCCGTGTTTGAGTCCCATAGCTATAAGGTGCCCATCACTCTGATCAGCAAAAAGAACGGGGGCAAGGCTGACGCGCTGAACATGGGCATCAATGCCGCCAGATACCCTTATTTTATATGTATGGATGCCGATTCGGTGCTGCAGCATGATTCACTGGAGAAGATTGTCCGTCCGGTTATCGAGGAGGGAAACGTGGTAGCGGTGGGTGGCGCTGTCCGCCCCTGCAACGGCGCTGAAATCGAAAATGGGCGGGTGATCTCCTATCATATGCCCAACAAGGTGCTTGCCTGTATGCAGGTACTGGAGTACGATCGCTCCTTTTTGGCGGCCAGAATTCTGTTTGACAAATTTAACGGAAGCATCATCATCTCCGGCGCCTTTGGACTCTTTAAAAAAAGTGTGGTCATCGCTGCCGGCGGCTATGACTCCACCACCATGGGCGAAGATATGGAGCTGGTGGTAAAGCTTCACGTATTCTGCCGGGAACACGGTATTCCCTACCGGATTCGCTACGCCACCGATGCCATTTGTTGGACCCAGGTGCCCGAGAGATTAAAGGATCTGTGTAAGCAGCGGCGGCGATGGCATATCGGATTATTTCAAAGCATGACCCGCCACCGCGTTATGTTGGCAAACCCAAAGTACGGGCTGACGGGTTTCGTTTCCTACGTTTACTTTTTGATTTACGAGCTGCTCTCGCCCTATATCGAGATTTTGGGCATCGCTACCATTGCTCTGGCGTTCTTTTTGGATTTGATCAACGTGCCCTTTATGATTCTTTTTTTCCTGATCTATGTGGTCTACTCTGCCATCCTCTCGCTGACCGCCTTTTTTGCCCGGATTCACACGGTGGATCTGAAGCTGACTCTTCTGGATGCGCTCAAGGCTATCGGGCTGTGTGTGTTGGAGGTCTCGGGGCTGCGGCTAGTCATGGCTTGGGTTCGGTCCACCGCGTTGATCGGTTACAAGAAAAAGAAGAACAACTGGGGCAGAATTGAGCGAAAAAAGATCCACTTTAACTGAGAATTGGAGGTTTTTTATGCAGCTTAAGAGCTTGAAAAAGGCAATGTTTGGCTACAAAAAGGAATATGAGGCCCGGCAGGCCAGTCAGCGGATGACCGCAAAAACGCTGCCGAGCATGACGGATTTTGGGAGAGCGCAAAATGGAAGATAAAGAGTTGATCTATGTAGCCGGCAACCCCAATGTCTATCCGCTGGAGTACTATGATGAGGACGCCGGAACCTATGCGGGTGTCATCCCCGAACTGCTGCGTCAGTTTTCCCAACAAAGCAATTATCAGCTAGTCTATTACCAGGAGGGAAGCCGAGATCAGCGGGCACAGCTTGCCAAAAACAGGCAGGTTGATCTTTTATCCGGTTACACCCAGGCCGATGAAGCGCCGTCCCACAGCCAGCCGGTGACCGTGTTCAACGCCGTCTGGGAGGGAGAGCAAATCACCTACCAGGTATATGTCAGCGATGTGGCGCCAGAGGCGCTCAAAGGCCAGTTGGAGAGCTATTTTGCCAGCGTGGACGAGGAGACGCTCAGCGGCACCTCGATACACGCTGCTGTGCAGTACCCCACACCCCACGCCCTTTACTGGTCGTTGGCCGGTTTCGGACTGGCGGCCGCGGCGTTGACTGCGGCTGTGATTTTGCTGATGCGCCACTATCGAAAGATGCTGCGAAAAGCCAGACAGAGCATCGAAACCGACGAGGTGACCGGGCTTGGCAACGCAGAATATCTGACGCGGTATTACAAGCAGTTTGTCAACGATAAAAACCGCATTCTCTATAAGCTTTGCTATTTCTATGTGGACACCGACCAGTTGCGGCGGCTGAGCAACAACGAGGAGACGAATGAATTTCTCCGTTATGCCGCAACGCTGCTGCAGGAGTATACCGGCGACAGTGATATTCTGGCTAGGGTGTCTGACCATGGTTTTGTGTTGGCAAAGCTGTCCGGCTCTGCACAGACGGATGAGGAATGGCTGACTTCACTGATTACCCGCGCCCGCGCCTATTCTGAGAAGTATCAAAAACCGTTTGAAGTCAATCTGTCGGCGGGCATCTATCCTATAAAGGCCTCTGACCGAGATTTAAATGAAATGGTTTTCAACGCTAGTCAGAGCGCCCGTGCGGCGTCGCAGACGGGTGTGGACTATATGGTGTGCTCTGATCAGGTACTGCACCAGCTTCTGGAAGAACGGCGATTGCAGGCCGACATCGAACGCGCCCTTACGAATCAGGAGTTTGAGCTGTATCTGCAGTTTTATGTGGACTGTGGTGCCCATCGAATTGTGGGCGCTGAGGCGCTTTCTCGTTGGCAGCACCCGGAGAAGGGGCTTTTGACACCCGGCCGTTTTATTCCCATGATGGAACGGGAAGGCAAGATCAGCAAGCTGGATTACTACTCCCTAGAGAAGGTCTGTTCCTTTTTGGAGGAGCTTGTTGAGCTGGGGATCGACACTTTTTTTATCTCCTGCAATTTTTCGCGGGATACTTTTGCGGCGGCGGACTTTGTGGACAACTGCAAAAGAATCATCGGACAGTATCAATTTCCCCGGGAGTTGTTAGTCTTTGAGATTACCGAGAGCGTCTCCTCAAAAAATATCTCGCAGCTACAGCAGAACACCGTTGCCCTCAAGGAGTACGGGGTGAAACTTGCGCTGGATGATTTTGGCGAGGGCTTTACTTCCTTTTATGATCTGCAGCAGTATCCCATTGACATCATCAAGCTTGACAAAAGCCTGATCGATAACATGGGAACCGAGCGGGGAGATGCGATTCTCAAGGCAATGATCCGAGTGGGCCATGAGCTGGGGGTAACAATTCTGGCGGAGGGCGTCGAGACCGATGATCAGGTAGAGACGATTACCCGATTGCAATGCGATTTATTGCAGGGATTTCGCTTCTGTTATCCACTGCCCCGTTGGGAGGCCCAAAAGAAAATTTCACAGCTGTTTTTGACGGCCCGCACAGACGATAAGTCGTTTTCGCCTTCGGCTCCCTGACGGTCTTCGGCTCAAAAAAGAAGTTTCTAATTAAAAGAAAAACGGGACTGCGCCCTGCCTTGGCTGCGGTCCCGTTCTTTGCGTGCTTCTTTTTATTTTTGTATTTCTTCGCTGTCGGATTCTTCTTCAAAACGGTCTAAAAGTTCACATTTGAGATCATACAATTTTCTCGACAAATCAACGTATACCTTATGCGGGTTGACAAGACGGCGGCACTCGTCCCAAAGGGTGTCCAGATCGCGCATCGAATACGCGCGGATGTCCATGACAGACGGAGAGTCGTAGACGCATTTTCCGTCTTTGAAGATGGGAACCAGCAGCTCTTTCATCGTGTACGTGCCGCCCGGAAGCGTCGTTTTTTTCCACGTTTCAATCGGATCAAACAACTTTAATTTCTTTTCAGGATTGAATGTTTCTCCAACCAGACAGATTAGATCGGCTTTTAATTTTCCGCTTTCTTTTTCATAGATGCGGAAAATTGTTTTGTCGCCGGGATTGGTGACTTTTTCCGTATTTTCGGAGAGCTTGATTTTCGGAATCATTTCACCGTTGTCGTCCTCAATCGCGGCAAGCTTATACACGCCGCCAAATGACGGGCAATCTTTGGAAGTAATCAGGTTTGTGCCGACGCCCCAGGAAGTGATCGCCGCTTTTTGCAGTTTGAGACTGGAAATGAGGTTTTCATCCAGATCGCTCGACGCCGAGATAACGCAGTCGGTAAAACCGGCCGCATCCAACATCCGGCGGGCCTTTTTGGACAGGTAGGCGAGGTCGCCGCTGTCAAGGCGGATGCCGTAAAAATTGAGCGGAATGCCGGCTTCGCGCATTTCCGTGAACACGCGGATGGCGTTCGGTACACCGGATTTCAGCGTATCATACGTATCGACAAGGAGTATACATGCGTCCGGGTAGAGATTGGCATAGGTTTTAAAGGCGGTGTATTCGTCTGGAAAGCTCATGATCCAACTGTGAGCGTGCGTGCCCTTTACCGGAACGTCAAACATCTGGCCGGCCAGTACGTTGGAGGTTCCGATGCATCCGCCGATCATTGCGGCGCGCGCGCCGTAGATGCCTGCATCCGGCCCCTGCGCGCGGCGCAGGCCAAATTCCATGACGCCGTCGCCTTGTGCCGCATGAACAACGCGGGCGGTTTTGGTGGCGATCAGCGACTGATGATTAATGATATTGAGTATGGCCGTCTCGACAAGCTGAGCCTCAATGGCGGGCGCAACGACTTTTACAAGAGGTTCGCGAGGGAAAATGACCGTGCCTTCCGGGATGGCGTAAATGTCTCCCGAAAAATGAAAATTGCGCAGATACTCCAGAAATTCGCGGTCAAATAGGTGAAGGCTGTCTAAGTAGTCAATATCTTCATCGGAAAAATGCAGATTCTTGATATAGTCGATGACCTGATCGAGACCTGCGGCGATTGCGTAGCCGTTTCCGCACGGATTAGTGCGGTAAAACGCGTCAAAAATAACATTTCGGTTATTTCCCGCCTTGTAATATCCCTGCATCATCGTCAACTCATACAGATCGGTCAGCAGGGTGAGGTTTCTTGTGCCCATAAGCGATTACTCCTTTGTGTGGAATTCTGTTTGTTTGCTAATTAGGGTACTACGTTTCGTTTAAAAGATCAAGGAAAAGTTAAATGGACGTGTATTTTTGCCTGTTTTATGGAATTGAGTTGACTTCCGTGTCAAATTTCTTTATAATACAAGCTAGTTAACGCCGTTATGCGGCGGAGGAATGAAAAATGAAAAAGACGATGATGAAGACGGTTTTAAGTTTTGAAAGTCGCAGCGAGCCGGAGAAGGTGGGAGTCCGGTACGAGTAGAGCTTAAATGGATCCCTTCTGAGTTGCGGCGCCTAAATGGTTCAGAGTAAGCGCCGACGGGACGCTCCTCCGTTATGGGAGACGCATATGATGGTATGTCGATAGGTGGTATAGCGAATGGGAGACCTTCGTCCTTTGGGCGAGGGCTTTTTTTATTCGATAGGAAAGTTCTATGCACTTCCCTATCGAATAAAAAGCACTCCGTGCAGGAGCGCACGAAGTGAGCAAACCTCCTAAGATTGAGTAACAGAGGAGTTGAAGTGAGTTTGCTCACTTTGGCGGAGAGGAAGATGTTGCTAAAGCAACCCACCGGGCAGAAGCCGCTGCGGCGGACGCCGTTTAGGCCGGATTCATCGAAAATCACACAACAGTTTTAAGGATTTAAGGAGGCAGCTGTTATGTATGATAAGGTTTCAACAAATATGAATTTTGTTGAGAGAGAGAAGAAGATTGAGAAATTTTGGGAAGATCAAAAGATTTTTGAAAAAAGTATTGAAAACCGCAAGGGCTGCGATACGTATACGTTTTATGACGGCCCGCCGACCGCGAACGGAAAACCGCATATCGGCCATGTGCTGACCAGAGTAATCAAAGATATGATTCCCCGCTACCGCACAATGAAGGGGTATATGGTGCCTCGCAAGGCCGGTTGGGATACGCATGGACTGCCGGTCGAGCTTGAGGTGGAAAAGCTGCTCGGCCTTGACGGCAAGGAACAGATTGAAGAATACGGACTTGCCCCGTTTATTGACAAATGTAAAGAGAGCGTCTGGAAGTATAAAGGGATGTGGGAGGACTTTTCTTCCACCGTCGGCTTCTGGGCGGATATGGAGCATCCTTATGTGACGTATGACGATAATTTTATCGAATCGGAATGGTGGGCGCTGAAAAAGATCTGGGAAAAGAAGCTGCTTTATAAGGGCTTTAAAATTGTGCCGTACTGCCCGCGCTGCGGCACGCCGCTGTCCAGTCACGAGGTGGCGCAGGGCTACAAGGATATTAAAGAACGCTCTGCGGTCGTGCGTTTCCGTGTGAAAGACGAGGATGCGTATATTCTGGCGTGGACGACGACGCCGTGGACGCTCCCGTCCAATGTTGCGCTCTGTGTGCATCCTGAGGAATGTTATGTGAAAGTGAAGGCTGCGGACGGAAATATTTATTATATGGCGCAGGCGCTTTTGGATACCGTGCTTGGCGGACTTGGAGATGAAGCAAGCGGCGTTGCGGCTTATGAGATTTTGGAGACCTACACCGGAAGAGATCTGGAAAATAAAGAGTACGAGCCGCTGTTTCCGTTTGGCTGTGCGACGGTGGAGCAACAGCATAAAAAAGCGTTTTATGTGACTTGCGATACGTATGTTACGCTGACAGACGGCACGGGTGTCGTTCACATTGCGCCGGCATTCGGCGAGGATGACGCCAATGTCGGGCGAATATACGATCTGCCGTTTGTGCAGCTTGTCGACAGCAAGGGACAGATGACAAAGGAGACGGACTGGGAAGGTGTGTTCTGCAAACAGGCAGATCCGATGATTTTGGAAGCGCTTGAAAACAAAGGCCTGTTATTTTCAGCGCCGAAGTTTGAGCACAGCTACCCGCACTGTTGGCGATGCGACACGCCGCTGATCTATTATGCGCGCGAGTCCTGGTTTATTAAAATGACTGCCGTGCGGGATGATTTGATCCGCAATAATAATACGATCAACTGGATCCCTGAGAGTATCGGCAAGGGGCGGTTTGGAGACTGGTTGGAAAATGTCCAGGACTGGGGAATCAGCCGCAACCGCTACTGGGGAACGCCGCTCAATGTCTGGGAGTGCGAATGCGGACATCAGCATGCCATCGGCAGCAAGCAGGAGCTGCGCGAGATGTCTGATAACTGTCCGGAGCAGATCGAGCTTCACCGCCCGTATATTGATGCGGTGACAATTCGGTGTCCGAAATGCGGCAAAGAAATGCACAGGGTGCCGGAAGTAATTGACTGTTGGTTTGACTCCGGGTCAATGCCGTTTGCGCAGCATCATTATCCGTTTGAAAATGAGGAGCTGTTCAGAGAACAGTTCCCGGCCAAGTTTATTTCGGAGGCGGTCGATCAGACAAGAGGTTGGTTTTATTCTCTGCTTGCGATCTCCACGCTGATTTTTAACAAGGCGCCGTATGAAAATGTGATTGTCCTTGGGCATGTCCAGGATAAGGACGGGCAGAAAATGTCCAAGAGCAAGGGGAATGCGGTAGATCCGTTTGAAGCGCTTGAGGCGTTTGGGGCGGATGCAATTCGTTGGTATTTTTATATTAACAGCGCGCCGTGGCTGCCAAATCGCTTTCACGAGGATGCGGTTGTCGAGGGACAGCGCAAGTTTATGGGAACGCTCTGGAATACGTATGCATTTTTTGTGCTCTATGCCAATATTGATGCATTTGATCCGACAAAGTATGCTCTGGAATACGATCAGCTTCCGGTGATGGACAAATGGCTGCTTTCGCGCCTGCATTCGATGGTGCAGTCTGTGGACACAAATCTTGAGAATTACCGGATCCCTGAGAGCGCGCGTGCGCTTCAGGAGTTTGTGGATGATATGAGCAACTGGTATGTTCGCCGCAGCCGTGAGCGTTTCTGGGCGAAGGGCATGGAACAGGATAAGATTCACGCGTATATGACGCTTTACACCGCGCTTGTCACGGTGGCCAAGGCGGCCGCGCCGATGATTCCGTTTATGACGGAGGATATTTATCAGAATCTGGTGCGCAAAGTAGATGCGGCCGCGCCGGAGAGCATTCATCTGTGTGATTTCCCGAAGGTACGGGAAGAGTATATCGACCGCGAGCTTGAGGCGTCGATGGATGAGGTGCGGAAAATCGTTGTCATGGGGCGTGCGTGCAGAAATACGGCGGGGATTAAAAACCGTCAGCCGGTCGGCACGATTTATGTGAAAGCGCCGTTTACGCTTGATCATTATTTTTCTGATATTATCTGCGACGAGCTGAATGTAAAGAAACTGGTATTCCAGGATGATATGCGCGTGTTTACGTCTTACACATTTAAACCGCAGATGCGGACTGTCGGACCGAAGTACGGAAAGCTGCTCGGAGCGATCAAGGGCGCGCTTGAAAATCTGGACGGGAATGCCGCGATGGATGAGCTTAGAGAGAGCGGCGAAATCAAGCTTGCTCTGGAGGGGCAGGACGTGGTTCTCAGCGAGGATGATCTGCTGATTGACCGTTCCCAGAAGGAAGGGTTTGTTGTCGAACAGGAGGGCGAGATCAGCGTGGTACTTGACACGGCGCTGTCGGACGCGCTACTGCGCGAGGGGCTTATGCGCGAGCTGATCAGCAAGATTCAGAACATGCGCAAGGAGGCCGGATTTGAGGTTACGGATAAAATTGTAGTTGCCGTAGACGGCACCGAGAAAGTGAACGCGGTTGTAGCGGAAGACGCCGCAGACATTTGCCGGGAGGTTATGGCCGAGCGCATGGAAGCATCTATCGCGGACGGATATTCAAGAGAATGGAATGTCAATGGCGAGCAGGTAACGATTACTGTAAAAAAATGTGAATAGATCAAGGTTGATTTACGAAGGATACAAACAGAGCGGGCATTGATAGGACAGCAGATGCCGTCAAAAGAAGGGAGAACTGATATGGAGAGCAAGTATTTTGAAAAGGAGAATTTCAAGAAGCAGGTGACGGAGAATGTAAAGCTGTTGTTTCGCAAGTCGATCAAGGAGGCTTCGCAGCAGCAGATTTTTCAGGCGGTTGCCTATTCAGTAAAGGACGTTATTATTGATCAGTGGATGGCAAGCCAGGATGCGTTTGAAAAGCAGGATCCGAAGACGGTTTATTATATGTCGATGGAATTTTTAATGGGACGTGCGCTTGGAAATAATCTGATCAATCTCTGCGCATATCAGGATGTGAAGGAGGCGCTTGATGAACTGGGCCTCGATCTGAATATTATCGAGGATCAGGAGCCGGACCCGGCGCTTGGAAACGGCGGTCTCGGCCGTTTGGCAGCATGTTTTCTTGATTCTCTGGCCACGCTTGGGTACTGTGCTTACGGCTGCGGAATTCGTTACCGCTACGGAATGTTCAAACAGAAAATTGAGGACGGCTATCAGGTGGAGGTGCCGGATAACTGGCTCAAGGACGGCAATCCGTTTGAGCTTCGCCGGCCCGAATACTCGACCGAGGTTAAGTTCGGCGGATATGTAGATGTGGAAGTCGGGCCTGACGGCAACAACCGCTTTATTCAGAGAGATTATCAGTCGGTAATGGCCGTTCCTTATGATTTGCCGATTGTCGGCTACGGGAATAATGTGGTAGATACGCTTCGGATCTGGGATGCGGAGCCTGTCAACTGCTTCCAGTTGGATTCGTTTGACAAGGGAGATTATCAGAAGGCGGTTGAGCAGGAAAATCTTGCCCGCAATATTGTCGAAGTGCTCTATCCGAACGATAATCACTATGCGGGTAAGGAGCTTCGCTTAAAGCAGCAGTATTTCTTTATTTCTGCAAGCGTGCAGACGGCAATCAAAAAGTATAAAGACAAGCATGATGATCTGAAAAAACTGCATGAAAAGGTGACTTTCCAGCTCAATGATACGCACCCGACCGTAACGGTTGCCGAGCTGATGCGTATTCTTGTCGATGAGGAGGGCATGTGTTGGGAGGACGCATGGACTATTACGACAAAGACCTGCGCTTACACGAACCACACGATTATGGCGGAGGCGCTTGAGAAGTGGCCGATTGAGCTGTTTTCGAGACTGCTTCCCCGTATTTATCAGATTATTGAGGAGATTAACCGCCGTTTTGTCATTGAAATTGAGAAAAAGTATCCCGGCAATCAGGAGAAGATCCGCAAGATGGCGATTATTTATGACGGACAGGTCAAGATGGCGCATCTGGCGATCGCTGCGGGCTATTCGGTAAACGGTGTGGCGCGCCTGCACACGGAAATTTTGGAAAAGCAGGAGCTCAAAGATTTTTATGAGATGATGCCTGAGAAGTTTAATAATAAGACGAACGGCATCACGCAGAGACGTTTTCTGCTTCACGGAAATCCGCTGCTTGCACAGTGGGTTACTGATCACATTGGAAGCGAGTGGATTACAGATCTGTCTCAGATTCATAAGCTTGCCATTTATGCGGATGATGAGAAGGCGCAGAAAGAATTTATGAATATTAAATACCAGAATAAACTTCGTCTGGCAAAGTATATTCAGGAGCATAATGGCATTGAGGTCGATCCGCGCTCGATTTTTGACGTGCAGGTAAAGCGTCTGCATGAATATAAACGTCAGCTGTTAAATATTCTGCATGTCATGTATTTGTATAATAAGATTAAAGAACATCCGGAAATGGAGTTTTATCCGAGAACATTTATTTTCGGGGCAAAGGCGGCAGCCGGTTATCGTCGCGCAAAGCTGACCATCAAGCTGATTAATTCGGTTGCGGATATTGTCAACAATGATCCGGCGATCAATAATAAGCTTAAAGTGGTATTTATTGAAAATTACCGCGTATCCAATGCCGAGCTGATTTTTGCCGCTGCGGACGTCAGCGAGCAGATTTCAACGGCAAGCAAGGAAGCATCGGGTACCGGCAATATGAAGTTTATGTTAAACGGTGCGCTCACGCTCGGGACAATGGACGGCGCGAATGTAGAGATTGTTGAGGAAGTCGGAGATGACCATGCGTTCATTTTCGGTCTGTCATCGGATGAGGTGATTCAGTATGAAAATCACGGAGGCTATGATCCGATGGAGATCTTTAATAATGATCAGGATATTCGCCACGTGCTGATGCAGCTGATCAATGGCTTCTATGCACCCCGCGATCCGGAACTGTTCCGCGATCTGTATAATTCACTGCTGAATACAAAGAGCAGCGACCGCGCGGATACGTATTTCATTTTGAAAGATTTCCGTTCGTATGCCGAGGCGCAGGAGCGTGTGGAAGAGGCGTACAGAGATGAGGCGAGATGGGCGAAGAGCGCGATTCTCAATGTGGCATGCTGCGGCAAGTTTACATCCGACCGCACGATTCAGGAGTATGTCGATGAAATCTGGCATCTGGACAAAGTGACCGTGACCATGCCGGAGGAAGACTAGTCCTGGAGAGGTGTTTGGGCTAGCACCAATTTGTGAAATGGAAAAGGGACCACCCAGGCTTTTTGGAGCCTGAGAGGTCCTTTTTTGCATCATACGAAAGTCTTTCGGACTGACCGATGATAGAAAATCTTCGTGCAGGATGAAAGAGGTCAGTCTTTGAATTCGACAATAGTTACGCCGGTGTCCCCTTCGCCAAATACGCCGAGACGAAAACTTTTTACGTATTTGAGTGTTTTCAGGTGACGGTGCACGGCATTTTTCAGGGCGCCGGTACCTTTCCCGTGAACGACGCGCACCTGCCCCAGATGTGCGAGGTAAGCGTCGTCGAGATATTTGTCAAGCCTTGGGAGCGCTTCGTCCACCGTATCGCCGATCAGGTTGATTTCTGCGGAGATGGCCGCCGCTTTTCCAAGGCCGTAGGTGCTTTTTTTTGCGGCGGGTTCCGGTTTGGGAGCCGCAAGCACCTCAATGTCTTTGACGTTGACCTGCGAACGGAGCGGCCCCATCTGCACATAGAGATCTCCGCGTGTATTGGGAAGCGTGCTGATCGTTCCGGTTGTGTTCAGCGTCAGCACGCGCACGGTCGCTCCGATCTCAATTTCTTTTTTGCCGTGTGTGCGCTGTCTGGCTGCCGGAGCATGTTTTTGCGCCGCCTTGTCCAGAGTGTTCATTGTCTCGCGCAGCGCCGAGCGGTTCTGTTCCATTTCCCGGATGGAGAGACCCTCCGCGCCGTATTTTTGAAATTTTTTAATCGTTTCGTCGGCGTAGGCCTTGGCATCCGCAAGAATTTTGCGGGCTTCAGAGTTGGCGTCACGTATGATCTGCTCACGCCGGGAGGATAACTTTTCCTGCGATTGTTCCAGTTTGGCCCGCAGCGCTTCGATTTCTTTTTTATGGGCGTTCATTTCCTCCTGATCGCGCTCGATTGCCGCGCGCCTCGTTTCCAGGTCGGCAATCAAATCTTCCAGGCTTTCCTCCTGCGCGGACAGATGCTGCCGCGCATTTTCGATTAAAGGTTCCGGAAGACCAAGTTTCAGGGAAATGGCAAATGCATTGCTCTTTCCGGGCACACCGATTAACAGCCGGTAGGTCGGAGAGAGTGTCGCGACGTCAAATTCACAGCAGGCATTTTCAATGTGCGGCGTCGTCAGCGCGAATACTTTCAGCTCGCTGTAGTGCGTGGTTGCCATCGTGCACACCTTTCTGTTATGAAGATGGCTGAGAATCGACATGGCAAGAGCCGCGCCCTCGGTCGGATCGGTTCCGGCACACAGCTCGTCGAACAGCACGAGCGACCGGTGATCGGCGTGGCGCAAAATGTGGACAATGTTGGTCATGTGGGAGGAAAATGTGGATAAACTTTGTTCAATGCTCTGTTCGTCTCCGATGTCTGCGAATACGTCGGTAAACACGGAAAGCGCCGAGCGGTCAAGCGCCGGTATATGAAGACCGGCCTGACCCATCAGCGTGAACAGACCGACGGTCTTTAGTGATACCGTTTTTCCTCCGGTGTTGGGGCCGGTGATAATGAGTTGGTCAAATTCTTCACCGAGCCGGATGTCGATCGGGACAACCTTTTTGGGGTCGAGCAGCGGGTGCCGGCCTTTTCGTATGCGGATGCGTCCTTCGGTATTGAACTGCGGAACCGTGGCGTTTTGCTCTTTGGCAAGAACTGCTTTTGCAAAAATAAAATCAAGCGTGGTCACCGCCTCAAAGGTGGCGCGGATTTGTTCGGTGTAGGCGGCGGCTTCCAGGCTCAGATTTTTGAGAATCGTTTCAATTTCTTCCTGTTCTTTCGAGTGAAGCTCTGCAATATCGTTGTTGAGCTTTACGATCGCCATCGGTTCAATAAACAGTGTAGACCCAGAACCGGACTGATCGTGAATCATGCCGTTGATCTGTGAGCGGTATTCCGATTTGACAGGAAGACAATAACGGCCGTTGCGCATTGTGATGACCGCGTCCTGCAGGTAGCTGCGCGTCGAGGGGTTGGCTACCATGCTGTTTAGCTGCGTATGGATCTGCTCCTGCGTCTGTTTTTGTTTTTTTCGAAGCTGTTTTAACAGCGGACTGGCGTCATCCGCCATTTCCTCTTCGGAAATAATGCAGCGGCGAATCTCATTGGCGAGAGGCGTCAGCGGCGAGATGGCTGAAAATAGATCGGTAAGCGAGTCGTTTGCCGCCTCGGCGTCGGTGCGTTCGCTGCGTGAGTAGGCTTTGATGCGGTTTGCATTTTCCAGGAGAGAACCGAGCGCAAGCAATTCGCCGGCGGTCAGAACGCTTTCGATTTCTAATCTGCGAATGGACGGCCGTATATCGTGAATGCCGTAAAATGCAAGACTCCCTTTCTGAAAAATGCGATTCAGGGCATCGTTTGTTTCCCGCTGCGCCTGTTGAATGTCGTGCAGATCGGTCATCGGCGCAAGCGCGGCGCAGCGCTCCTTCGCAGGCGCAGAGAATGCGTGTGAAGTCAGCTGTTCAATAATTTTATGATATTCTAAAACGCGCAGGGTTTTTTTGTTCATATGGAACCTCTTTCTCTCTCGAAGCGGCATAGATCCGATTTTTTCGAGGAATGTTCTTTACTACGTTTTTATTATAAACTATAATAAAATAAATGAAAATCTTTTTTTGATGCAAGGATAATGCGCGCTGTTTGACAGGCAACGGCAGCGGGCAGGTGGAGGATGATTATGAAGTATATTGAGCTATTTCGCGAAGGCGACCGAATTAATGATGTGTATATGTGCAAAAGTAAGCAGTCGCTTCTCACAAAAAATGGGAAACCATATGAGAGTGTGATTTTGCAGGATAAGACCGGAACGGTGGATGGAAAGATCTGGGAACCGGGGTCGATGGGAATTGATGAGTTTGACGCTATGGATTATGTGCAGATCAGCGCCGATGTGACAAGCTTTCAGGGACAGCTTCAGCTGAATATCAAGCGGGTGAGGAAATGCCGGGAAGGGGAATACGACCCGAAGGAGTATCTGCCGGTCAGCGAAAAGAGCGCGGAAGAAATGTACGCGCAGCTGATGGGACTGCTCGGTGGCGTGAAAAATGTGTATTTGCAGCAGCTGATTCAGAGTTTTTTCGGGGAGGATGATTTTCGCAAGCTGTTCTGTTTTCATTCTGCCGCAAAGAGTGTTCATCATGGGTTTGTCGGCGGACTTTTGGAGCATACGCTCAGCGTAGTGCGGCTGTGCGATTATTTTTCAGCGACATATCCGATTATTAATCGTGATTTGCTGCTCACCGCCGCCGCTTTTCACGATATTGGCAAGCTGAGAGAGCTCTCGCCGTTTCCGAGTAATGATTATACGGATGAAGGACAGTTATTAGGTCATATTGTGATTGGCACAATGTGGGTGAAAGAGCATGTTGCCGGAATCGAAGGCTTTCCGGCGAGTCTTGAGGCAGAGCTTGCGCATTGTATTTTGTCGCACCACGGGGAGTTAGAGTATGGTTCGCCGAAGAAGCCGGCCATTATCGAGGCGGTGGCGCTCAATCTTGCGGATAATGCGGACGCCAAGTTGGAGATGATGAAAGAGGCGTTGGAAAATGCGGGAGTGTCGGGCAGTTGGTTAGGTTACAATCGTCTGTTTGAGTCTAATATCAGAAGAACGGGAAAGGATTATGAGTAAACGATTAAAAAAAGAAGAGCCGCAGCTTCAGAAAAATGACTGCTGTACGGTTGTTATTGAAGATATGAGTGCAAATGGAGAGGGTATAGGCAAATATTGCGGCTATACCCTTTTTGTCAAGGATGCGGTGATCGGAGACGAGGCTCTGGTCAGAGTTACGCGCGCCAAGAAGCAGTATGGTTACGCCCGGCTAGAGCAGCTGATTACGCCGTCAAAAAATCGTGTAGAAGCGGTGTGCGAGCATCATAAGCGGTGCGGCGGGTGCCAGATTCAGGCGCTTGCCTATGAACAGCAGTTGATGTTTAAGAGGAATAAAATTGAGAACAATCTTCGCCGTCTCGGCGGCCTGGATGTGAGAGTGGAAACGATGGTTGGCATGGAGCAGCCGTTTTATTACCGCAATAAAACGCAAATTCCGTTTGGCCGAAACAAAGAGGGGAAAATTGTCGCCGGGTTTTATGCGGGGCGCACGCATTCGATTGTGGATTGCGAGGACTGCGCGCTTGCGGCTCCGGTGACGGGAGAGATTGTCCGCCGCATAAAACGGTTTATGGAAGAGTGCTCCGTGGAGCCCTATGATGAGCGAACCGGACAGGGCATCGTTCGCCATTCGCTTATTCGCACCGGTTGGTATACGGGGCAGATTATGGTGTGCATTGTGATCAATGCAGATCGGCTGCCGCGGCAGGAGCGTCTGGTACAGTCGCTGTCGCGTGTGGACGGGATGACGTCTATTTCGCTGAGCATTAATAAGGAAAATACGAATGTAGTCATGGGAAATGAGGTGCGAACGATTTGGGGCTCGGAGGTCATCACGGATCGGTTGGAGGATTTGACGTTCGCTATTTCTCCACTGTCTTTTTTTCAGGTCAATACGCGGCAGGCGGAACGGCTGTATCAGAAAGCGCTTGAGTTTGCAGGGCTGACCGGAACGGAGACGGTCTGGGATTTGTATTGTGGAATCGGGACGATTTCTCTTTTTCTGGCGCGCAGGGCACGCCAGGTTTACGGAGTCGAGGTTGTGCCGCAGGCCATTGAGGATGCCAATGCCAATGCAAGGCGCAATGGTATTTCTAATGTGGAGTTTTTTGTGGGTAAGGCCGAGGAGGTGTTGCCCCGAAAGCGGAAAAACGAGGGCGTCTGTGCGGACGTTATTGTGGTGGATCCTCCGCGGAAGGGCTGTGATGAGGAGCTGCTGCGCACGATTGTTGAGATGGAGCCGGATCGTGTCGTGTATGTCAGCTGTGATTCGGCCACGCTCGCCAGAGATTTGAAATTTCTGACCGGAGCGGGGTATGAGGTGAAGCGGTGCGCCGGTGTGGATTTATTTGGGATGACGGTGCATGTGGAGACGGTGGTAATGCTTTCCCACAAAAAACCCGACAGTCATATCAATGTAAAAGTCGAGTTTGGCGAGGGAGAGGGCAAAGTGCCGTTAAAGGCTATTTCTGAAAGAGCAGAAGCCTACAAGCTGAAAGAACGAGTTACCTATAAGATGATAAAGGAGTACATAGAAGCAAAATACGGCTTCAAAGTACATAC
>CALWPC010000014.1 GCA_944383325.1 uncultured Lachnospiraceae bacterium
CCGGGAAGTGGGGAAACGGAAATGATCGTAAAGCAAAATTAGAAGCTGCCGGGTATGACTATGACGCTATTCAGGCAGAAGTCAATAAACAGGTTGGCGGTTCTTCTGGTTCTGGTGGTTCTTCAAAGCCGTCTTACACCGTGGGTAAAACTTACACTTTACAGGTGGATGCCGTCAGGGTGCGTACTGGTGCCGGAACGAATAACGCCGCAAAGAGTTATAATCAGTTGACGGCGAACGCAAAACAAAATGCGTATTCTAACGGTTGTTTGAAAAAGGGAACCGCCGTCACCTGTCAGGCAGTCAAAACCGTTGGAAGTGACATCTGGATGAAAATTCCTTCTGGATGGATTGCGGCATATTACGGCGGTAAAAAGTACGTTGGCTGATAATTCACCCCGTGTTTCTAAATTGTTACTAAATGTTATCGTTTGGGGCAATCTGACACCGCTTTAAATACTGAATTTTTCGCATAAATACGCACTTTTCAGAAGTGTACAGCCTAAATAATTTATGGTATAATGAGCCTTGCGGCGGTCTGCGCTTGCGCAGGATCGGCATAAGGCGAAAAACTAATCGAGACGTCAGTCGAGATGGCATTATATAGACATGCATTTGACCGGCAATTTTTAGCTGCCGGATGAATGTCTGCAATGGGACTGGTAATTTTTGTAGTGGAGGATGGCTGTGAAAAAGATTCTGGTAATTGACGACGATGTTCATATTGGAAATCTGGTGCAGGAGATGCTGGAAAAAGAGGGATACTCGGTGACGCGTGCATATTCCGGAACCGAAGCGCTGTTGGTTCTTGCAAAGTATAAACCGGATCTGATTCTTTTGGATCTGATGCTGCCTGGTTTAAACGGTGAGGAATTGCTGCCAAAATTGAGCGGCATTACAACAATTATTGTCAGTGCGAAAGATCAGGTGTCTGACAAGGTGGATTTGCTGCTTGGCGGAGCCGCCGATTATATTACCAAACCGTTTGATATGCATGAATTATTGGCCAGAGTGGCTGTACAGCTGCGCAATAGCCGGAAGCCGGCAGAGACGACGATTCTCACGCATTTTAATTTGCAGATGGATACGGCTGCATATACGGTATGTGTGGGAGAGCAGCCTGTGAAGCTGACAAAGACGGAATTTGCTATTTTAAAGCTTCTCCTGCAAAATCCCGATCAGGTGATTACAAAGTCTGTGATGTTGGATCGAATCAGCGAGGATACTCCGGACTGTATGGAGAGCTCGCTGAAGGTTCATATGAGTAATCTGCGGAGAAAACTGAGGCAGGCGGGGGACAGGGAGTATATTGAATCGGTTTGGGGAATCGGATTTAAGCTTGTGTGAGGATGAAATCTTTACGTAATCTTTATTGTTTTCTTAACCGGTTTCTTAATCCTTTGTCTGTATATTGTTTGTATGACGACATCGAAAAGGAGGAACGTATATGGAGTATGTTTTAACAATGGATGCGGTCAGCAAACAATACGGCCACTTTAAAGCATTGGATCATCTGTCGGTGCATGTGCCCCGGGGAGCAATTTATGGATTTGTTGGAAAAAACGGAGCGGGAAAGACGACGTGTATCCGGCTGATCTGCGGCCTCCAGGAGCCGACCGCGGGCGAATATGTTCTGTATGGAAAAAAACATACGGACGCGGATATTGGCAGGGCCAGAAGACGTGTGGGCGCCGTGGTGGAGACGCCGTCGCTTTATCTTAATATGACGGCGGAGGATAATCTCAGGCAGCAGTATCGTATTTTGGGGCTGCCGGCGTTTGACGGCGTCGGAGAGCTGCTAAAATTAGTCGGCCTTGAAAATACCGGGAAAAAGAAAGTAAAAAATTTTTCGCTTGGTATGAAGCAGAGGCTTGGCATTGCGATCGCCCTGGCGGGAGATCCCGATTTTCTTGTGCTTGACGAACCGGTTAACGGTTTAGATCCCCAGGGCATTATTGAAATACGGGAGTTGATTCTCAAATTAAATCGTGAACGGCAGATTACGGTATTTATTTCCAGTCATATTCTCGATGAATTATCGCGTTTGGCGACGCATTACGGGTTTATTAACGGCGGACATATGGTTCAGGAGATCAGCGCCCGGGAGTTGGAAGCGATCTGCCGCAAATGTATGTGCGTAAAGGTCTCCGATACGAAAATTCTGACTCGCGTCTTGGATCAAATGGGAGTAGAATACAGTATTCTTTCGCAGACGCAGGCAGACATTTATTCAGAGATTCCCATCTCTCGGCTTGCTTTTGCGCTTGCAGAGGAGAATTGCGAGCTGTGTTCGGTTACAGAGAAAGAGGAAGGTCTGGAGAGTTATTATTTGCGTCTGATCGGAGGTGGCGATGATGAATAAGCTGTTGTCTGCAAATGTGGTTCGGCTGTTTAAAAGTAAATTGTTTTGGATCAGCGCGGGCCTGATGTTTTTGTTGGGAATCTGGATACAGGTGAATGAGTATATACAGCAAAAGAAATACGGATATGAGCACGTTGAATGGCCGGCAGGGGCGTTTTTTGCTTACGCTTTTCTCGGATGTATTTTAATCGCAGTCTTTTGCGGCATGTTCGTCGGAACGGAATACAGCGACGGGACAATGCGTAATAAAATGATTGTCGGTCATAAAAGAGCGGCAATTTATGCGGCAAATTTTATGATTTGCGTATTGGCAGGAGCGCTGATTACGATTTCGTATATTGTTCCGGCTCTCTGCACCGGCGCCATTTTATACGGGGAGATTGGAATGGGAGCGCGGGAACTGGTTGTCAGAATGTTTGGCATTTGGTGGACGACGACGTCCGTTGCCTCGCTTGGCGTGTTGATTTCAATGCTGAGTCAGAGTAAAGCTGTGACTGCGGTGCTTTGCAGTGTTGGCGTCTGCGCGCTTTTGTTTGCGGGTATGTATGTGCAGTCGCGTCTGTCAGAACCGGAAGTCTACGACAGTTATATGATGATGGGGGAAAACGGAGAGTTTGTCAGTATGCCTGCGGAGCCTAACCCGTCATATCTGCGGGGAGTATGGCGTGATATTTATGAATTTTTCCTGGATTTCCTGCCGGGAGGACAGCTGATACAGCTTACGGGCGGTACGGGAGATCATGTCTGGGTTTTGTATTTGTATTCGACAGTGATTATAGGGGTATCCACAGGAATCGGCATCGGATGTTTTCAGAGAAAGGATATTAAGTAGAGGAGCATTCATTTGAGTAACAATTTGGGATTTTGCTTTGGCGTGATTATTTTTCTTTTGCTTTTTCTGATTGTGATTCTTGGCGTCAAAGTGATTCTGCTGCGCCGTGCATTTCGGGAAATTATGAAAGAATTTGAAGAGCGCCTGCATAAAGATACGAATACATTAATTAGTATTTCAAGCCGCGACGTTTACGCTCGTGCACTGGCTGCCAATATGAACAGGCAGCTTCGCGAGCTGCGCAGCAAGCGACACCGGTTTGAACAGGGGGATTTGGAAATCAGAGAGGCGGTCAGCAATGTGGCTCATGATTTGAGGACGCCGCTGACCGCCATTTGCGGTTATCTCGACTTGCTGAGCGAGAGCGAGCACTCAGATACAGCTGTGCGTTATCTCGCAGTCATTCGTGAGCGGACAGAGGCTATGAAGCAGATGACGGAAGAATTGTTCCGTTATTCCGTCTTTATGAATACAGCGCAGGATGCGGTGTATGAGAATTTATGTCTGAACAGTGTAATGGAAGAGAGCATTATGGCGTACTACACAGCGCTGCAGGGCTGTCATATTACGCCGAAAATTGTGATGACGGAAAAAAGAATTGAGCGGAGACTGAATAAAAATGCCTTGTCCCGTATTTTGGGAAATCTCATCGGCAACGCAATAAAATATAGCGACGGAGATTTGCGTATTGAACTCACAGAGCGCGGAGAAATGGTGTTTTCCAATCATGCCTCGCGCCTCGATGAAGTAACTGTCGGAAAAATGTTTGACCGGTTTTACACGGTTGAAACAGCCGCCAAATCTACGGGACTGGGCCTTACGATCGCCAAAACGCTCACGGAACAGATGGGCGGTACGATCAGCGCGGCATACAGCGATCATTTATTAAGCATTCGTCTCGTGTTCGAAAATATGGTCTGTGAGAGTGAGATCTAACAATTTGGCGGCGTTTTTCCCCAGAACATCCTCCATCTGCGCCGTTGAAAGAGGGAGCGAGCGGATATGCGCCAGATATTCTTTTTGATTCTTCCATGGGCAATCCGTTCCAAATAAAATGCGGTCGGTACCGTGGCGGTGAATAATGCTCATGATCATTTCATCGCTCGCATATGGAGCGGTAAAGCTTAAATCAAAATAGACGTTGCGTCCGGCCAACAGATTGTACACATCCTCCCAGTACTGAAAGCCGCCCGTATGGGCGAGCACGATTTTGGCGTCCGGCTGGCTGTCAATCTGCAGTTCATCGAGAAGACGGACAAATCGATCAGGAGCCGAGTAGTGCACCTCAGGCAGCCCAATATCAACCCCTGCATGATAGAGAACGATCAGGTTGCGCCGGATGGCCTCGCGGACGATGTGCATATAACGCGGGTCGTCGGCGTATGTGCCCTGATAGTCGGGGTGCAGCTTGATTCCCGGAAGTCCGAGCTGAACGATGGTATTTAATTTTTGTTCGATGTCGTCGCAGTCTGGATGAATACCGCCGAAAGAAATCAGACGTTGATGCGAGTTGACTTCTGCGGCAAATTGCTGAACGGAATTAAAATGTGCGGGGTTGGTCACAACCGGAAGCACAACGCTCAGGTCAATGCCCGCTTCGTCCATGGAACGCAGCAAATCCTGTTTGGTACCGTCAATGGAGGGCGGCACGCCGCAGAGGGACGAAAGGTGATCAATCGTTCTGGAAGCAATCTTGTCCGGAAAAATATGCGTGTGAAAATCGATAATCATTTTTGGTCACTTCCAGTCAAAAAATGTTCAAGCCCATCAATGGCTTCCTGCTCGTCATTGCCGGAGGCGGTCAGTGTGACGGGAGTTCCATTGTTCAGACATAGATACATCATTCCCATAATGCTCTTGGCGTTGACCCGTTTCTGGCCGTCGCTCTCCACATAAATGGAGCTTTGATACTGGCTTGCGAGCTGTACCATGACAGCGACAGATCTTGCCTCCATCTCGGAGTCCATGTTCACCGTGACTGTTTTTTGAATCATAGCAGTTCTCCTTGTTTTGTTTCTCTGATTTTGTTGGCTATTTGATTGAGCTTCCTCAACCGGTGATTTACGCCTGATTTTCCGATAGGCGGGGACAGCCGCTCCCCGAGTTCTTTTAATGGAAGATCAGGATATTCAAGGCGCAGAGAAGCGAGCTGAGCAAGGCCGTCTGACAGTTGGCTAAACCCAATCGTCCTCTTGATAAGCAAAATGTCTTCCTGTTGTCTTGCGGAAGCGGTAATTGTTTTTTGGCTGTTGGCGACTTCGCAGTTTGTCTGCCGGTTTACCTGATTGGCAATATCGTGCAGAATGCGGATGTTTTCTAATTCCAACAGAGCTTTGTGCGCCTCCATAATGTTCAGAATGTCTACAATCTGGTCGCCGTCTTTTAGGTAGACAACGTAGTTGTTTTTTCGCTGTACCGTTTTGGCGGACAGCGCGAAATTTTTCATAATGGATTGTAATTGAGCGGCCTTCAAAAGCGAAGGGCAGACAATCTCCAGATGATAGGATTTGTGTGGATCACTCATTGATCCGGCGGATAAGAAAGCGCCCCGTATAAACGCTCTCTTGCAGCAATCAGATTGTATAATGAGCGGGTTTACTAATTCCCCGTGCACAGATATGCGCCGATCCGGTCCAAGTATTTTCAGCGCCTGCACAATCCGCAGGACGTCGTCTGTATTTAAAACGCACACCGTGTACAGTTTTGTGCGCGCTCCAATGGTCCGTATAGCGACGCCACCACTTATATTAAAACTTTTTCTCAGTAATGTAAAGCATTTTCTGATTACCGGAAGGTTTTCTGATTGGATCGCCATGTGCATGCCGTTTGAGGAGGTAACGCGAAGCTGCCCGCAGAACGCAAAAAGAGCGGCAAATTCGGCAATCTGACAATGTGTGCGGCGGCACGGCACACGGGATAATTCTTCTTTGACATTGCTTGAAAAGGACATTTCTTTTTTCATTTTGCTGACGAATCTCTGTTTATATCGTGATGAGTGAGCTGTACGCCGATCGCCCTGTTTTGTCTCAGATGAGCGTATAGTTTATTGGCGAGTGTGACGGAGCGGTGCTTTCCGCCCGTACATCCGAAAGCGATCACGAGAGAGTTTTTTCCTTCTTTCATGTAGTTAGGCAGAAGAAAGTCAATTAATTCACAAATTTTTTCAAGGAATATATGCGTTTCGGAAAACTGCAGCACATAATTTTGAACGGCCTCGTCGTTTCCGGTTTTATTGCGCAAATCGGCAATATAGTATGGATTTGGCAAAAAGCGGACGTCGAACACGAGATCGGCATCTGTGGGCAGGCCGTATTTGTAACCGAACGAGGAAACCGTCACCATGAGATTTTTGAAATCTTCATGATTAATGAATATTTTTTCGAGCTGTTGGCGCAGATCGCGAATCAGCAAGGCACTGGTATCAATAATATAATCAGCGCGTTCCCGCAAAAAGGCTGTTCGCAGACGTTCCTCGCGGATTCCGTTTTCAATACTGCCTGTCCGGTCCAGCGGGTGAGTCCTCCTGGTTTCTTTGTAACGCCGCATCAGCACGTCGTTTGAGGAATCCAGGTATAAAATGCGGTATTCATATGCGCTGTCGTCCAACTGCCTGAAAGATCGGCTCAATTCGTCAGGATTCAGTCCGCCGCGGATGTCGATACCGATAGCCGCCTGTTTTACGCTGACTGCATCCGGCATATGCACCAGTTTTGCAAAGTGAAACAGCATGGGCGTGGGCAGATTGTCGACACAGAAATATCCGAAGTCTTCTAAAATTTTCAGCGCCGAGCTTTTGCCGGCGCCCGACATGCCGCTGACGATGATAAGCTGCATTTTTTAATCAGAACCTTCCTAACAGTTTGACTTCCGGTTCAAGGGCAACAGAATGCCGTTCCAGGACGATACGCTGCACTTCCTGAATCAGCTGATAGATTTCGGCGGCCGTGGCATGGCCGCGGTTAATAATAAAGCCGCAGTGTTTTTCCGAAACCTGCGCGTCGCCGATCCGATAGCCGCGCAGTCCGGCGTCCTGTATGAGTTTTCCGGCAAAGTATCCTTCCGGACGTTTAAACGTGCTTCCTGCGCTGCCGTATTCGAGCGGTTGTTTGTCTCTTCTCTGTGCGGCGAGCATGTCCATCTGCGCTTTGATTTCCTGAGCATTCCCCTTCCGCAGCTGCAAAACAGCTTCCAATACGACGTCGTTTTGGTTGGCGATAATGCTTGTCCGGTATCCGAGCGCAAGCTCGTCAACAGACAGTGTGCGCATATTTCCGGTTTGATCCATCAACGTGGCGCAAACGAGAACGTCCTTCATTTGCCCTCCGTAAGCGCCGGCGTTCATCACTACCGCTCCGCCGAGCGTGCCGGGGATTCCTGCGGCAAATTCCAGTCCGGTCAGGGAACATTTTAAGGCTTCCGACGCAATGCGGGAGAGAAGTGCTCCGGCCTGCGCGGTTATGGTCTGTCCTTCGATGGACACGGCATTTAAATTTTGGCTTAGCTGAATAATCACGCCGTCATAGCCCTGATCGCTGACAAGAAGATTGCTGCCGTTGCCAAGAATATAGTAGGGCAGCTGACTTGCCCGGCAATACTTGACAAGGGAAACGATTTCAGCAGCGGTGCGGGGACTTGCATAGAAGGAGGCCGGCCCTCCGACGCGGAAAGTAGTATGGGCAGACATCGGCTCGTTTATTCGGATTTGATCAGATCCGACGATTGCCGACAGCTGATTCAAGACCGTGGTTGATGGGTTCATGTAAAATCCTCAATTCTTTCTTTCTATTATATACGAAACTATCATACTCTCCGCATTCTGTCAACTAATACCACGTACAAAATTTTCCTTGAATGTTGGCATTGATTATATTACAATATTTGTAAATAAAGGGACTGATGACGGTCCGTCAGGAGGAAAGATCATGGCTACGATTGCAAATGGTGTTTGGCCTACAATGATTACTCCGTATACGGAGGATAATAAAGTAGATTATGATGCGGTGCTCAGAATTATTGAATGGTATGACCGGCAGGGAGTCGACGGTATTTTTGCAGTCTGCCAGTCGAGCGAGATGTTTTTTCTGTCCAGAGAGGAGCGGTTGGAGCTCGCGAGGTTTGTTGTGGAGAATACGCCGAAGCATATCGGTGTGATTGCGTCCGGACATGTCGCTGACAATGTGCAGGATCAGGCGGAGGAGGCAAAGGCCATTATCGATACCGGAATTGCCTCTTATGTATTTATTTCCAATCAGTTTGCCGGGGAGGATCAGGGGGATGATGTTTTCCGCCGCAATGTTGAATATTTGATTGATCAGATTCCCGGCGATTCGTTTGGTATTTATGAGTGTCCTTATCCGTATAAACGGCTTGTCTCACCTGATAATTTAAAGTGGTGTGCGGATACCGGACGGTTTACATTTTTGAAAGATACCTGTTGTGATTTAAAGCAGCTTCAGGAGAAGGTCGATGCGGTGAAGGGTACGAATTTGAAGATTTTTAACGCAAATTCGGCCACGATTCTTGAAAGCCTGAAGATGGGGTGCGCGGGCTTTTCCGGAGTAATGGCGAATTTCCATTCCGATCTGTATGTATGGCTTTGCAGAAATTTTGACAAGGATCAAGAGAAGGCGCAGCTTGTTCAGGACTTTTTGGGACTGGCGTCTGTGATTGAGCGCCAGTGTTATCCGGTCAACGCGAAATATCACATGAATCTTGAAGGCGTGAAAATGAATATTTTCAGCCGTTCGAAGGATATGGCGGAATTTACGAGTGCGGGCAGGTTAGAGGTGGAAGAATTGCACCGCCTGTATCTCTATTTGCGGAGCACCTTGTTGGGATAATGGATGCAATCCGGTTGATTTGACAGCACGTTGAGGTTGTGCTTAAAAGTAGTTGCAGAATGCCCCTTACTGAAGACAAGCGGTAGGGGGTATTTGCGGTTTGTGTTTGCAGTATGGAAATGACCGGTTTTGAAAATGAGAGGACGTGAAATGCGGTGAAGAGAGTGTTTTTAATTGTACTGGACAGCGTTGGGATCGGCGGGGCGCCGGACGCCGCGGCTTACGGGGATGAGGGAAGCGACACGTTGGCCTCTGCGGCGGCCAGTCCGAATTTTCACATGCCAAACATGCAGGATCTGGGGTTGTTTCATATTGACGGCATCGGCTTTGACGCCGACGGAAATCCCAAGACTGCCTCGTTTTCTGAGCGCAGGCCGAAGGCGAGCTTTGCAAGGATGCAGGAGAAATCAAAAGGCAAGGATACGACGATCGGACATTGGGAGATTGCCGGACTGATTTCAGAAAAGCCGCTGCCGACCTATCCAAATGGGTTCCCGCCCGAAGTGTTGGATGTGTTTGCACAGCGGACCGGCCGGGGTGTTCTCTGCAATCGGCCGTATTCCGGTACGGAGGTGATTGCTGATTTTGGGGAGCAGCATTTGGAAACAGGCGCCCTGATTGTGTATACGTCGGCGGACAGTGTATTTCAGATTGCAGCGCACGAGGATGTGGTTCCTGTCGGAGAGCTGTACCATTACTGTGAAATTGCAAGAGACATTCTCACCGGGGACAACGGAGTGGGCCGCGTGATTGCACGGCCGTTTACAGGCGCTCCAGGGCATTTTACGCGCACGAAAAACCGGCATGATTTTTCACTGCTTCCCCCGTCGCCGACGATGTGCAATGTTTTGAGCAATGCGGGGAAAAAAGTCATCGGAGTCGGAAAAATTTATGATATTTTTGCAGGGAGCGGGATCACGGAGTATATGCGCACATCCGGAAATGAAGATGGCATTGAGCGGACACTCGACTATATGAAACAGGAGTTTGAGGGCTTGTGTTTTGTCAATCTGGTAGATTATGATATGCTATATGGCCACCGAAATGATGTAAATGGTTATGCGGATGCGCTTACTGTGTTTGACCGCGCTGTCCCGTCGCTGATTGCCAATTTGCAGGAGGAAGACTTGTTGATGATTACGGCGGATCACGGATGTGATCCGGCGACGCCATCCACTGACCATAGCCGTGAATGTACGCCGTTTCTTGTATACGGGAAATCGGTGAAGGCCGGAGTCAATCTGGGGACGCGTCAGACGTTTGCAGATATTGCGGCAACAGTGCTTGCATACTTCGGATGCAAAGAGCGCCTGGCAGGCACAAGCATGCTGTCGGCGATACGATAAAGAGAAACGTAAAAATAAGTAGATTTGGAGGAACATCAGGTGTCTGATCAGTTGCGCGAGGAGATTGAAAAACGGAGAACATTTGCGATTATTTCACACCCGGATGCGGGAAAGACAACGCTTACCGAGAAGTTTTTGTTGTATGGCGGCGCGATCAATTTGGCAGGTTCGGTCAAGGGGAAGGCTACTGCCCGTCATGCCGTGTCGGACTGGATGGAAATTGAAAAGGAAAGGGGAATTTCGGTGACGTCCTCCGTGCTTCAGTTTCACTATGACGGTTATTGTATTAATATTTTGGATACGCCGGGACATCAGGACTTTTCAGAGGACACTTACCGGACGCTGATGGCGGCGGATTCCGCAGTTATGGTGATCGATGCGTCGAAAGGTGTGGAGGCGCAGACGAGGAAATTGTTTAAGGTGTGCGTGATGCGGCATATTCCGATTTTTACATTTATCAATAAAATGGACCGCGACGCGAACGATACATTTGAATTGCTTGATGAAATTGAAAAAGAGTTAGGCATTGCCACCTGTCCGATTAATTGGCCGATTGGTTCCGGTAAACAATTCCAGGGGGTATATGATCGGGAGACGCGCTCGATTTTGAAATTTTCAGATACGGAGCGGGGAACCAAAGAGGGACACCTGCGGCAAATTGGGATTGACGACGCGGCTTTGGAACAGGAGATCGGAGAAGATTTTGCGGCCAACCTCCGGGAGGAGATTGAACTGTTAGACGGCGCAAGCGCACCGTTTGACCAGGAGCTTGTTACAAAAGGGGAGTTGTCTCCGGTCTTTTTTGGGTCTGCGCTCACGAATTTTGGCGTGGAGACGTTTTTGAAGCATTTTTTACAAATGACGACGCCGCCTCTGCCAAGACGATCGGATATAGGGGAAATTGATTCTTTTGACGAGGAATTCAGCGCGTTTGTATTTAAAATTCAAGCAAATATGAACCGGGCACACCGGGACCGAGTTGCTTTTATGCGCATTTGTTCCGGGCGTTTTGAAGCGGACCGGGAGTATTTGCACGTACAGGGAGGGCGCAAACTCAGGCTGTCGCAGCCGCAGCAGCTGATGGCCCAGGAACGCAAGGTGATTGACCGCGCGTATGCCGGAGATATTATCGGCGTGTTTGATCCCGGGATATTTTCGATTGGCGATACCGTCTGTACGCCGGGCCATGTCATCACCTATGAAGGCATTCCAACGTTCGCGCCGGAGCATTTTGCCCGTGTGCGGCAGGTGGACACGATGAAGCGCAAACAGTTTGTCAAGGGCATTACGCAGATTGCCCAGGAAGGTGCGATACAGATTTTTCAGGAGTTTAACACCGGCATGGAAGAAATTATTGTCGGCGTGGTCGGCGTGCTCCAGTTTGATGTGCTCAATTACCGCCTTCAGAATGAGTATAACGTAGAAATTAAGCTAGAGCCGCTTCCCTATGAACATATTCGATGGATTGACAACGATGATATTGATTTGAATGCGCTGAGCGGAACATCGGATATGAAGAAAATACAGGATTTAAAGGGGAGACCGCTTTTGTTGTTTGTAAATAGTTGGAGCATTGGCATGACATTGGACCGAAACGATGGGCTGCGTCTCTCTGAGTTTGGACGGAATTAAATATAGATGCGGGAAACCGCGTCTATCAGAAGAGGAGGGATTTTTATGAGTTTTAAGAACATTCAAGAGTATGCGCATTTGTCGGTGAACGGTGAAAATTGGAGCGAGGCATTTGCGGAGGCGGTTGCCGATATGGAGGCGGCCGGAGGCGGCACCCTGTTTGTTCCGCCCGGCACATATCCGACGCGCTCGATCGAGTTGAAAAGTAATATGACGCTTTATCTGGACGCCGGAAGCGAGCTGTTTTTTTTAGATGATATTGAAAATTATGAACGCCTGACCGGAAATTTTGAGGGGATCACACGTACAATGTACAAACCGTGCATTTATATGTCGCATGCGGAAAATGTAACAGTGAAAGGCGAGGGCGTTATTAACGGAAACGGACGCGCATGGTGGGAGCGGATTTGGGCGAAAGATCTGGAAGACGCCCGCCCGTGCCTGATCTATTTTGAGCACTGCGAGCGCGTTCGCATTGAGGGGGTCAAACTGACTATGTCGCCGGCGTGGACCGTACATCCGCTGTTTTCCAATAATGTGGTTATTCATGGTATTACGATCCAGAATCCGAGCGACAGTCCGAACACTGACGGGATTAATCCAGACTCGTGTACAAATGTGCGGATTTCCGACTGTCTGATAGACGTCGGGGACGACTGCATTGCGATTAAGTCCGGGGTGGAGGACAGCGAGGTGTTCCGGCCGTGTGAGAACATCACGATTGTGAATTGCAATATGATTCATGGTCACGGCGGCGTGGTTATTGGCAGTGAGATGAGCGGCGGAGTGCGCAACGTCACGGTGTCGAACTGTGTGTTTCAGGACACAGACCGGGGCATACGTTTAAAGACGAGAAGGCGCCGCGGGGGGTACATGGAAAAACTGACTTTTTCCAACATTATTATGGATCGCGTTATGTGTCCGTTTGTATTTAATATGTATTATTTCTGCGGAAAGCTTGGCAAAGAGCCGTGGGTCAGCGATCCCGCGCCCGCGCCGGTGGACGGCGGAACGCCTTCGATCAGGGATCTGAATATTAATAATATTACCGTTGTCAACGCTACGTCGTGTGCGGGGGTGATTGCGGGCCTGCCAGAGCGTCACATTCAGAACATTACGTTTTCTAATGTCAATATTACTATGTGTAAGGATGCAAAACCGCAGGTGGCGGCGATGATGGCGCGCCTGGATCCAATGTGCGCCGGCGGGTTTGTTATTCGCAATGCAACGGGAATTGTATTTCAAAATGTGTCTCTGCATCAGGTTGTCGGGGAGGCGTACCTCTGTGATGATGATTCCGAATTTACGGTAACGGCGCAGGAGTGAGCGATCTGCGAGCAAGGTTTATAGATTTGTAAATACATGAAGCGCTGCTGTTTCAATTTTAAATTCCTGCACAGTATTTAAACCAGTATACTGATTTCCGGCAGCAGCTACTGTTGAGGATGTCTCAAAACTATAAATTTTTATGTTTATAGGAAAGAGGCATCCTCGTTCTTTTGAGGGGAAAATAATGGGATCAAACAAGCGGGGGTGTTGGGAAATAGACAACAACCCCGCTCTATACAGAACGAGGGCATCCGCCAAGTCCTCTCATGACTTTTGGGATACCCTCATTTTTCGGTACTTCTGTAGTTGTCGTCAGACCATCTTTATAAGTGTCAATAAATCATCGTGTTATTTCTAAATATCTTAACTCTTGGTATTTTCCACCGGAAACGTATTGATCATCTGCGCTGCTTTCTGCAAGATATACAATGCATCCGCCGCTGTAATCTGTTGATCGCCGTTTACATCCGCCGCCAAAAAGGCATCTCCCTCCAACACAGTCAGCTGCGCCGCATGACGAAGCGCACAAAGCGCATCCGCCGCTGTCACATAACCGTCGTCATCAATATCGCCGTATACAGGCGGCTTGGGACTCGGACTCGGTTCCGGTGAAGGATTGGGATTCACTCCTTTTGTACGGAAACTCATCACAGAACTTTTGTAACGCTGACCATTAAATACAATATGGAACTGGTATTTATAGGTGGTTCCTGGTTGTAGTACGATCCCAAGTTCATTTGTGAGATTATACCAGACATTTAAGTGCGTTCCTGTTATCCCCGGATTTTCAGACTTCGTTCCCACAACACCGCCTGCTTCATTCCACACAGTAATGCCTGCCTCTGTAAATGAACCACGGACATTCGTATCAGCCTCAATATACATATAGGCATTTGTTGTGTCATATTGGCAGTCGCTGTTAGACCAAGAAAGAGAAACTGAAGGAGAACCGGTAAGATAAATAAATCCCAGTAGCGTTTTTCCTGGATCATAAGGTCTGGATTGGCCTACTGCATTCGTCAACTGATACCCGTAAGCAACACCATGTGAACTTGTATGATCTAGATCCGTTCTGCCGCCCTCATTTACAGTAAACGTATTTCCTCCGGAGACAGCTGTTACATAGGCTACATGCCCATAGGTATTTCCTGACCATACAGCAATTGAGTTTGCTTTCGGTATACTTCCGGTACTATAGCCGGCTGCCTGAGCATTACTGAACCAATTTACTGCATTTCCCCAGGCCGGAAGTGCAATTCCGAGATTATCATATGCTTGCTGCCACGCAAACCACGTACACGGAATTTCGTAATAAGCATCTCCATCCACATTCTGTGTTGTTGGATAAGGATTTGAGGCAGAGTGTACTATCATTGTGCTACTCAATACCAACACCATACAAATAAGCATACTAATAAGCTTTTTTATTTTTTTCATATTTATTTCGCCTCCTTTTAATAGACATATCATTATTTTTTATTTTCTGGAAAACAGCCCTTTTTTTTCGTAGGGCGCGCTTTCGTATGAGGTCAATTTATAGCCGGTTGGGTCTAACGCTTCCCTGAGTTCGGTCTCGCTGATGTTTTGCTCGGAGATAATTACCGACTGTGCTTTCTTGTGTGATGAGGTGACTTTTTTGACAGGAAATTTGCCTCGAATTGCTTCATTTACATGTGCTTCGCACATTTCGCAGGCCATTCCGTCTATTCCAACGATAATTTGTACCATTGCGATTCCTCCTTTTATATGTCTGATAATCATTTCATGATATTGTGTTTGTATACAGGTGCATTATAACTTGATTTTTGGCGCGTGACAAGGATAAAACAAGACTTTCCGAGAGCAGTCAGTACACTTTAGGAGTCCATGCCCTGCATTAGCTGCTGAAAAACGGAAGCAATGTCATCTCGGATTACTAACTGAGCGGCGTTGTCCGCACTGGTTTCGCTTTTATTAATCAGTACGAGACGAGGCCCTTGAAAGTAATGGATAAAGCCGGCGGCAGGGTAAACCACGAGGGAGGTTCCGCCGATAATCAGCATATCCGCAGCGGAGATGGCAGAGATAGCGCCGGCGATGACGCGCTCGTCCAGACTTTCCTCGTACAAAACGACATCCGGTTTGATCCGTCCGCTGCATTTTGGACATTTGGGGATGCCCGTAGTGTTGAGAATAATCTGCTCATCGTACAATGTATGACAGTTCTCGCAATAATTTCGATGTACGCAGCCATGAAGTTCGTAGACGACATTACTGCCCGCGGCCTGGTGCAGTCCGTCAATGTTTTGGGTAATCACTGCAGATAATTTGCCGAGGGCTTCCAACCGGGCAAGCGCAAGATGGCAGGCGTTCGGCCTGGCGTCTGGATAGAGCAGTTTTTCTCGGTAAAAGGCAAAAAAGTCTTCCGGATAGCGCTCATAAAATGTGCGGGATACGAGCTGTTCAGGTGTGAAGGAACGATTCAGCCGCTCGCTGAACAGACCGTCCGCACTCCGGAAATCTGGAATTCCAGAAGCGGTGGAGACGCCAGCGCCTCCAAAGAACACAATATTGTCGCTTTGGAGAATGTATTGTTTGAGTTGATTTACGGAGCTATGCATAGAACCCCCCCCTTTCTTCCTGATAAATTTATTTTAGAACGGTATGGCCGGTGTGTCAAATATCATTGCGGGAAATTTTGGCCTGTGCGGATAAGGAGTGCATGAAGCGGAAAAGTTGGTGTATTTCTCTAATGTATGTTATAATCGAACATAAGAAGGGAGGGGTATTGACGTATTTGAGTCAAAAAATTATAGCGGGTGGATATTTGGCAAAGAGTCTGATCGGTATTGGACGCAGACATTGCCTGTGGGAAGGGGACGTTCGCAGAAATCGAGTTTTTTAAATCCGATTATACAGAATCGGGTTCATTTAAAATGGCTGAAAGAATTTTTACAAGATGATTCTCTTTGTTTTTATTCTTATATTGCTTTCAGCGAACGCTGTACGTTAAATAATATTCGTCTGACGAGCGGAGAACATCGTGTGATGAATCTTGGGGTGCTCTCATTACCCGATGTGCAGGTATATGAGAAATAAATAAAGCTTTATGGTTGTTTTCTTCGGATTTAAGGCAAACACATTGTTCTCATTGTTGTGTTGTTAGTTGGTCAACCGGTAAATGAGGCATATAATAAGGGGTTGTTTTTTTATTGTAAGATGGTAAAATAGATACGATCTTAATTTTATATCCACGTTTTTGTGGTTTGATAAGGAGGAAGTGTTTATGAAAAAGAAGTTAGCAGCAGTATTATTAGCGGCAGTGACGGCGATGGCAATGGTTGCCTGCGGTTCAGACGGCGATGCGACCACGACGGAGAATCCGGATGCGACATCGGGCGCGGAGGCGTCTGATGACGGCAAATTGATTGTCGGTACAGAGGCGGGATTTGCGCCGTATGAGTATTTGTCCGGTGATCAGGTTGTCGGTGTGGATATGGACATTGCGCAGGAAATTGCGGACGAGCTTGACAAGGAGCTAGTTATCCAGAATATGGATTTTGACGGCGCTCTGATTGCAGTGCAGCAGGGAAAAGTGGATATGGTGGCTGCAGGTGTTTCTGTGGACGAAGAACGTGCTAAGGTTATGGATTTTTCAGAGAATTATGTAGATTCCACGGAAGTGATTGTTGTCAATGCGCAGACAAAGGCGGTGACAACGAGCGACGCGGCCGGTCTGGAAGGTAAGAAGGTCGGTGTTCAGCAGGGAAATATTGCCGATCTTTGGGTTTCGAATACAGACAATGCACAGCCTGGTGAGATTGTTCGCTATACAAAATTTGCACAGGCTGCGGATGATCTGAAAAACGATAAGATTGACTGTATCGTTATGGATGAGATTCCGGCTCAGGAGATGGTGGCTTCTTCTGACGGCGCCCTGGAAATTGTAGAGGGTGAGGCGTTGTTTGTCGATCAGTATGCGATTGCCGTACAAAAGGGCAACACGGAGCTTCTGGAGAAAATCAATGCGGTAATTATACGGCTGAAAGAGGAAGGCAAGATTGACGAGTTTATTGCGGCCCATTCCGATTCCGCCAACGCTGAATCTGCAGAGGACGTATCGTCTACGGAGTCTGCCGATACGAACGAGGAAGCAGAGTAACAGATATATGCACTACAGATGGAGGTATCGATGGACGCACTATTAGCAAGACTGCAGGGTTTGTATGAATCCTTTTATAATGCGATCGTGCCGGAACAGCGGTACATGGCGTACGTAAACGGTCTGAAGATCACGCTGATTATTTCTCTGTTTGCGGTGCTGCTCGGTGTTGCAATCGGTGTTGTCGTTGCAGTGATTAAGGTTTGTAAGGATCATACGAAGAGCCGGCTTGTGCATATTCTGGCAAAGATCTGCGATCTGTACATTACGGTGATTCGCGGAACGCCGCTTATGGTTCAGCTCCTTATTATTTACAATCTGATTTTTACATCCCGCGATACAAGTCCGATTTTAGTCGGCACCGTATGTTTCGGAATTAATTCCGGAGCGTATGTGGCAGAGATTGTGCGAGCGGGTATTAATGCGGTCGATGTCGGACAGATGGAGGCCGGCCGGTCTCTTGGTTTTACATGGCTGAAAACGATGTGGTATATTGTTTTGCCCCAGGCAATCAAAAACATTTTGCCGGCACTGGGAAATGAGTTTATTGTGCTCATCAAGGAGACGTCAGTTGCCAGTGTAATTGCAGTCAATGATTTGACGAAAAATGCACAGTATATCGGTTCGCGCACGTGGGATCTGATTCCGCCTCTGATTATTGCGGCTGTGATATATCTGATTATTGTCATTGGACTGAGTAAACTTTTAAAGCTCTTTGAGAGGAGGTTGGCCAAAGGTGATCGTCACTAAACAGCTTCGAAAGTCGTTTGGGAATCATGAGGTTCTCAAGGGAATTGACCAACATATCGAGAAGGGCGAAAAAGTGGTGGTGATTGGTCCGTCCGGCTCGGGAAAATCTACGTTCCTGCGTTGTCTGAATCTTTTGGAGGAACCTACCGGCGGCGAGGTTTGGTTCGAAGGGGTTCAGATTACAGATCCGAAAAACAATATTAACAGCATGCGGCAGAAAATGGGGATGGTATTTCAGCAGTTTAATTTGTTTCCTCATTTGTCGGTTATGGATAACATCACGCTTGCGCCAAGGAAATTAAAAGGGGTATCTGCCGAGGAGGCGCGTGAGAAAGCGGTTGAGCTGTTGCGGCGCATCGGTCTTGAGGAAAAGGCAGAGTCCTATCCGAATCAACTGTCAGGAGGTCAGAAGCAGCGGATTGCCATTATCCGCGCTCTGGCCATGGATCCCGACGTAATGTTGTTTGATGAACCGACGAGCGCGCTAGATCCAGAAATGGTCGGGGAAGTGCTTGAGTTAATGAAAGAGCTAGCCCGGGAAGGCATGACTATGGTAGTGGTAACGCACGAGATGGGATTTGCCAAAGAGGTGGCGAACCGCGTATTGTTTATGGACGAAGGGATTGTAAAAGAGGAAAATACGCCGGAAGAATTTTTTGGCGCTCCGAATCACCCGCGCCTGAAAGAATTTTTGTCAAAGGTGTTGTAAGCCCTTCAGGTCGTTTCCAATACTGAACCGGAATTTCATAATGCTATTAAACAAACAGGCGCAGGGCGGATATGCAATGCGTCTGTTTTTCTTTTCTGAGGCGTGTCCGGAGGCTGATAAATCCGTTCCGCGAGAATAACCGTTTCATCCTCTGCATACATTGTAAAAACAGTTTATGCAGGGGTAATTCTTTGAGGGATTATATTGAAGAGAGGGCCGTGGAAATTGCCAATTATATTATTGAAAATAATGCAACGGTGAGGCAGACGGCAAAGCAGTTTGGGATCAGTAAGAGTACGGTACATAAAGATGTAACGGAACGACTTTTAAAAATCAATCCGCCTCTTGCGGCACAGGCGCGCATTGTGTTGGATGTCAATAAGTCGGAGCGTCATATTCGCGGCGGACTTGCCACGAAGAAGAAGTATGAACATCGGCTGCAGCTGTAGCAAAAACAAGATGATAGAATGAGCGTTAGCGAGCCAGGGCAAGCACAGCTTGTTCACTGCGAGCGGCGAATGGCGATCATGGCAGCTGCGTTATCAGCGGGGAGCGCAAAGGTGTTTGCCATGATAGAATGTTTATGAAGACCGTCACCATCAGACACATTGCAGTGTTTGATTGCGATGGTCTTTTTTTCAGATCAAGGGGTGTATGCTCGTTGAGCATGCGGCGAGTTGCAATCTAAGTATTTGCCATTTTCGATGCAGCACCGTATAATAATAAACAAATACAAGTGAAGGATAAAGCCGATTTTTAAGGAGTTGACATTTATGAGGCTAATAGAACATCAAAATTTTGACGAGGAGCGCGCATTATATGGGAGCCGGGGAGTAATTGCCAAGAACTGTATTTTCGATGGCCCTGCGGATGGAGAGAGCGCTTTTAAAGAGTGTTCTGACATTTCGGTGGAAGATTGTCTTTTTAATCTGCGCTATCCTTTTTGGCATAATCACGGTCTCAATATTCATCATTCCGAGATGACTGAACTGTGCAGGGCAGCCATCTGGTATTCCGATCATGTGACCATTACAGATACAAAAATGAATGGCATTAAAGCGCTGCGGGAATGCCGCGATGTTTGTATCAAAGGGTGTGAGATTTGTTCCCAGGAATTTGGGTGGTCTGTCGAGAACCTGCGGATGGAGGACAGCAGGGCGGAAAGCGAATACTGTTTAATGCGTTCCAACAACATTTCGTTTTCAAACGTGGAATTTAAGGGGAAGTATTCGTTTCAGTATATTGAAAATGCGGTTTTTGAACACTGTAGCTTTGATACCAAAGATGCGTTCTGGCATTCGAAAAATGTGACAGTGAAAAACAGCACAGTGAAAGGGGAATATCTGGCATGGTATTCCGAAGGATTGACTCTGATAAATTGTAAAATTATCGGTACGCAGCCATTTTGCTATTGCAGAAATCTGAAACTGGTTGATTGTGAGATGATTGAAGCCGACCTCTGCTTTGAGAAGTCTGAGGTGGAAGCAACCATCACCACACCGGTTATAAGCATTAAAAATCCGCTGAAGGGTCAGATTGTCGTACCTGCGGTTGGAGAAGTCATTATGGATGATGTTCATGCGAAGGCGACGATTGTGGAAAACCGTGCGAGCAGAGCAGGATGTGCGTAATCGATAGAACAGAGTGATGAGCGCTGCAGACAAATGCGTTTTGCATATTCTGTGATGATAAGGATGCTCTGGCGTTTTTGTTGATGTGTGATTAAAAAGTAACAGAAGTGTGAAAAACTTTGCCTGGCCTATC
>CALWPC010000015.1 GCA_944383325.1 uncultured Lachnospiraceae bacterium
TTCGCAATCTGTTGTTCATATCCCAGATCCCCCGGTTTATAGAACACGCTGCCGACCAGACTGTCCGGCAAATACTGCTGATTGACATAATGCTTGTCAAAATTATGGGCATACTGATACCCCTGGCCATGGCCAAGCTCTGCAGATCCCCGGTAATGCGAATCCTGCAGATGCACCGGAACCGGATCTGTAAAATGAGACTTTACTGCCTCGGTAGCCGCATAAATAGCGTCGACAGCCGCATTGCTTTTCGGCGCGGTCGCCACGTAAGTCACAGCCTGCGAGAGAATGATCTGAGCCTCAGGCATGCCGACGCGCTCTACCGCCTGCGCCGCCGCGACGGCTACCATAAGCGCGCGGGGATCCGCATTGCCCACATCCTCCGAAGCACAGATCATAATTCTGCGCGCAATAAATGTCACACTCTCCCCGGAATATAACATGCGGGCCAGATAATATACGGCGGCGTCAGGATCCGAACCGCGCATGCTTTTGATAAATGCAGAAATTGTATCATAATGCTGATCGCCGTTTTTATCATAGCGGACTGCACGTTTCTGAATACACTCCTGCGCGACCGCAAGCGTCAGATGAATATTTCCGTCATCCGACCGAGGCGTCGTCAGAACTCCCAACTCCACAGCATTGAGCGCCGCCCGCGCGTCGCCGTTTGCGACGTCTGCCAGAAACTCCTTGGCGTCCTCATCAATGACCGCTCGGTAACTTCCCATACCTTTCTCTGCATCCGTCACGGCACGCTCGATCAGCTCTTCAATATCCTCTCTCGCTAACGCCCGAAGTTCAAAGATAATCGAACGGGACAACAGCGCTCCGTTTACTTCAAAATACGGATTCTCTGTCGTCGCCCCGATCAATATCAGCGTGCCTTCTTCCACAAACGGAAGCAGATAGTCCTGCTGTCCCTTATTAAACCGGTGAATCTCATCGACAAACAAAATGGTTTTCTTTCCGTACATGCCAAGTGTGGACTTGGCATTTCGAACTACTTCCTCCATATCTTTTTTGCCGGCCACCGTCGCATTAATCTGACGAAATTCGGAGCTTGTTGTATTTGCAATTACTTTTGCAATAGTCGTCTTTCCCGTCCCGGGCGGGCCGTACAAGATGAGCGAACTGATTTTATCAGCCTGAATCGCCCGGTAGAGCAGTTTATCCTTCCCCAGAATATGGCGCTGCCCCACAATCTCATCGAGCGTCGCCGGCCTCATCCGGGACGCCAGAGGAGATTCCTCCCTAAGCGTTTGTTCTTTCATATAATCAAACAGATCCATCTCTCGCTTCCTTCCCAATATCCGGAGGCCGTTACTCCGGATTGCCAAACATCATTCCATCCATATAAAACTCCTGAAAATCCTGATCGGTAGATAAATCCACCTCCGCGGCAACGGCCCGCAGCTGCTCGCATTCGCTCTCCGCCTGCTCATGACTCCCATAATACAGGGCGCCGGCAAGCGCGCTGTTGCCGACTGACTTCACTTTATCCTTTAATTCCTCCGGCAACAGCCCAACGGCCACGGCCTTCTCAATATTCAAATGAACGCCGAATCCTCCGGCCAGAAAAACCTCTCCGACCTGATCATATTCAAGGCCGTAACGCATAAGCAGCGTCTCCACACCCGCGCGCACGGCAGCCTTTGCAAGCTGCAGCTGCCGGATGTCCGCCTGACTCAATGCCAGATCCCCTTCCAATGGAAATCCGTCGTCAAAATATTCCTCATCCAACAGGCCCGTCTCATCTAGCAGCTCCTCCTTCAAAAGCTCTGCCGTCACCTCAATTACGCCCGTTCCGCAGATGCCCGCAGCCGGCTTGCCTCCCAGCGTCTCAAACACACGCTGTTCGCCGTCAATGACAGCGCTGCAAATCGCTCCGGCCACGCTGCCCATTCCGCAGGAAATATTTCCTCCCTCAAATGCCGGACCCGCAGCCGTGGATGTGACGAAAAGCCTCTGTCCGGTTCCGACCGCCATTTCACCATTTGTTCCGAGATCGACAAACAGCGCCGGCGTCTCCCTGCCGACAAATCCGGTTGACAAAAGCCCCGATAAAATATCACCTCCGACAAACGTGGAAAATCCGGGCATCAAAATCACCGGTGTCTGTTCCGACAGGCCGTCCCCGAACAGCTGTCCCCATGTCGTTTTTACCGTATCAATATTTACTGGCGTGAACGGCACCTGTCCGAGCGTACTGCAGTCATAGCCCATGAGAAGATGCCCCATCGTCGTATTGCCCGCAATGACCACTTTGCAGACAGCCGACGCGTCCATACCGTTATTTTGAAGCAGCGCATTCACGCCATGTTTTAAATCCTCCCTGATGGAAGCCGTAAGCTCAGGGCCATTCCCCTCGTTAGAGGCCTGTATGCGCGAAATCACATCCGCGCCATACGCACGCTGATGATTGACCCCCGTATACGTATCCGCTACGCCGCCCCGTTCATCCGCAAGCGACAGCGCAAGTGTCGTAGTTCCCAGATCAACCGCAATAAAATAACGTCCCTCTGCAACCTCCCCGTCCCGGCCTTTTACCGACAGATTCTCTGCACTGCCGAGCACATAAAACTGCTCTTCGTCCTGCTGAATGACTGAGACGACGAGATCGTCCGCCGGATATGCCATGCAGGACAGGCGCATCCCCCGGTTTAATTGCTCCGCAGAAAATGTCTTCCGATCCTCCGCCGTCACCGGCAGAACGCCCTCACAAACGAGAACGCCGCACTTCCCGCACAGCCCCTTGCCTCCGCAGGCGGCGCTCACATAAACTCCTCCGGCAATCATTGCCTCCATCAGCGACTGCCCCTCAAAAACCTCAATCTCACAATCCGGCATTCCCTGCCTTCTGATCACAACTGTACATTTATTCACTGCGCACCTCCGTAGGAATATGTTCGTTTTCCACTGCCGCTTCGGCAAAAGGGTGCCCCGTAAACTTCGGGACACCCTCCGGTAAACTTTGAACATATAGAATATAAAACTTTGCCCTGCATCCGGAATTCGCCGGCCTCGCTGATACCCGGGCCTTTCTTATGCGATTCCTTTTTTCTCCAGGACGGCCTTCTTGGCAACCTCTGCCGCCGTCGCCGCGTCGGGCGTATAATAATCCGCTCCGATCTGTTCCGCAAAGCTCTCATTAACCGGCGCGCCGCCAACCATGACAATATATTTATCGCGAAGGCCGCGCTCCTTGAGCAGATCAATGACTGTCTTCATATTGGGCATCGTCGTCGTCAGCAGGGCCGACATGCCGATTACATCCGCATTCACTTCCTCCGCCTTCTCAATAAACGCTTCCGCCTCCACATCAATACCAATATCATAGATCTCAAATCCCGCGCCTTTAAACATCATGGTCACAAGATTTTTTCCAATGTCGTGCAGATCTCCCTTCACCGTACCGATCACCGCCACGCCGATCGGCTCGTTTCCAACTTTAACGAGTTCCGGCTCCAGAATGGTGATGCCCGCATTCATTGCTCTCGCCGCAACAAGCACCTCCGGTACAAACACCTCATTATTTTTGAACTTTTCTCCGATCACCATCATGCCGGAGAGCAGTCCGTCATTCAAAATCACCTTGGGATCCACGCCCTCGTCTAAGGCCTGCTGAACCAGATTTTTTACATTTTTTGCCCGTCCCTTTTGCAGGTATTCCGAAATTTCCTCAATAATCGCCATACTCTTCCTCCGTTCCGCCGCTTTTCGGCATATTCAAAATCGTCTTCCGCGGTTTCATCCTCACCGGATCACTTATAGCCTGATTATACTGAATAATACCCTCTTCATTTTGTAATTTTTTTGGAATTTGGGTGCAAATTTCAGACATATATGTTATAATTTTTTTATGATTTCTAAATTTGTTCCAGGAGGAATAGCAATGATCCAATCATCCGCACCGGTTTTGTACAGTGTCGTTGAAAAAAAACAATTAAACGAAATGCTGAGCGCCTTCGAAACGTGCGTCGGCCTGCCGATCCAGATTATCGACGATCAGGGAATCCTTTTGGATTCCTTTGGCGACACGGTGCATTTTTGCTCTCTGTTTCAGCAATACCTTCCAGACGGTGAAAGCTGCGAATCGCTTCACACCAACGCGAGCAAACGCGCCGTCTCCCTCGGAGAATCGTATATTTTTTCATGCCATGCGAATCTGAATCATATTGTCTTCCCCCTGTTGAATGAAAACCGTTTTCTTGGCTCCATTCTGGTCGGTCCCTTTCTTATGGATACCGCCGACGCGCTTTTAATTTCCGAACTCGGAAGACGCTATGCGCTTCCCGCCGAGGCGCTTTTGCAGCTATACGAAGAAGCCGGGCACATCCGCGTCATCGAGCCGTCCACCGTAACGCAGATCAGCCGTCTTTTGTTTTTCCTGTTTTCCAGTCTGATTTCAGACAGCAAGCAGCAGTTTATTATCAATCAGGGAAAACTGCACCAGCAATCCAAAATCAGCGAATCGATCCAACACTACAAAACAACGCAGACGCGTCCGCACAGCAGTTATCCGTATGACAAAGAAAAGGCGCTGATCACAAAAGTAAAAACCGGAAATGTACAGGAGGCGAAAGGCATTCTCAATGATCTGCTCGGCTATGTACTGTTTTCCGAGGGAAACAGCTTAGAAATTGTCAAATCCCGCGCGATTGAACTATGCTCGCTGCTCTCCCGCGCCGCGATAGAGGGCGGCGCAGCCACGGACAATATTCTGAAAATCAACAATCAGTTTCTGAAAACGCTGCAGCAGATCAATACGCTTGATTCGCTCTGCTACAAGCTTCAGGAAACCGTGGAAGTATTCACCGACAGTATGTTTAATTATATTCCGACCAAAAACAACGAAGTGATCCGCAAGGCGATCAATTTTATATCCCAGAACTACGCGACCTCCATCACTCTGGAAGCCGTCGCAAACCATGTACACCTAAATCCCTCTTATTTTTCTACGATATTTAAGCAATCCTGCGGATCGTCCTTCAAGGAATATCTGAATATGGTTCGCGTCGAGGAGAGCAAGCGCCTCCTTGCCAATACCGATTATTCCATCATCGACATTGCCATTGCCACCGGATTTGAGGATCAGAGTTATTTTTCAAAAGTATTTAAAAAATTTACCGGCCTGACGCCCAAGCAATACCGGCAGTAAATAGTCGAAAGATTTTACCAATATTCACAAACTTTTACAAACGGCGCGCAAATCCGTTTGCTATACTGAACACAGTGTATTTGAACTTTATTAATCATAAATAAACAATTTATAAGGAGGCTGTCAGATGAAACGAAACATGAAACAGTGGGTGGCGGATACGATTGCCGCACCAGTCAAGCAGGCAATGCCGGTTCTCTCGTTCCCGGCAATTCAGTTAATGGGAATTACGGTCAAGGATCTGATTTCAAGCAGTGATCTGCAGGCCAAAGGTATGAAGCTGATTGCAGACCGCACAAAAACAGCGGCCAGTGTCAGCCTTATGGATTTATCTATTGAAGCGGAATGTTTTGGTTCCGAAATCCACGTATCCGACGACGAAGTGCCGACGGTTGTCGGAAGTATCGTCTCCTCAGAGGAAGAGGCGGACGCGCTTAAAGTTCCGGAAGTCGGCTCCGGCCGCACCGGAATTTATATTGAGGCGATCTCCAAGGCATGCGAACTGATCACCGATCGGCCGGTATTCGCCGGTATCATCGGACCGTTTTCACTTGCGGGCCGGTTAATGGATGTGACCGAGGCAATGATTTATTGTTATGAGGAGCCGGAGATGGTAGAAACCATCCTCGAAAAAGTGACCGATTTCCTGATTCAGTACAGTCTTGCATACAAAGCTGCCGGCGCAAACGGCGTCGTTATGGCAGAACCGCTTGCCGGACTTTTAAGCCCCAATCTCGCCGCAGAATTTTCAGCTCCGTATGTAAAAAAAGTAGTGGACGCTGTGCAGGATGACAACTTTATTGTTGTTTACCACAACTGCGGCAACTCTACCATACCGATGATTGAATCTATTATCAGTACCGGCGCATCCGTGTTCCATTTCGGAAACGCCATTGACATGGCTGAGATGATGACGCATATTCCGGCGGACTGCATTGCAATGGGCAATGTCGACCCGGCCGGCGAGCTGCGCAACGGGACGCCAGATTCCGTGCGTAAATCCACACTGGACATCATGAACGCCTGCTGCCGTTATCCAAATTTTGTCATTTCCACAGGCTGCGACGTTCCGCCAATGTCCAAATGGGAAAACATCGACGCATTTTTCTCCGCTGTCGATGAATTTTATGAAAAATAAAGCCTGAATGAACAAGGAGGGAACATTATGCTGAGATTCAAAGGACGCTTTCTGTGCCTGATGCTGACCGTTTTCGTTCTTCTGACCGGCTGCTCGCACTCCGAGAGCGCCGACCTGACCATGCAGTTTGACAAAGAGGGAAACTACACCGGGTTTTCCAATATCAGTGATCTCTCCAAATACAAAAGCGTCACTGCGCTGCGCGACGGCTGTTACGTCTGCAAGGACAATAGTTATTCCGGCGGACGGCAGAGTTGGACCGCCCTGTTGGACAACACAGCGCTTGAGCAGAGCGGCGCCTGCCGTTTTATACAGTTTTATGAAGATGATACACTGCCCTCGCTGATAGATATATACTATCAAAACGGAGAATATCATGTATTTTTCTCCGACCGCAGCAATCCGGCCGACACCGGATATGTATATACAGATCGCAAGGTGCTAAGCGGTATTCCGTCCGGATTGAGCAGCGCAGTGACCTGCGATGTGCTGACCACAAATCCGGATCTGACCTTTGAGGATCTTGCACCTGTGCTGAACGGCGAAGATCTGTCCGAAGAAACTTCTGCTTCTTTCTGCATTGTACTGATTGACGACATGATGTTTGGTTGGACATACGGACAGGCGCAGTAACATGGAACGTGGAGAAAGATGGTTGTCGCTAGCCATCTTTCTCTTTTTTTGCTGAAAAATTTAAGACATTTCGCGGCATCCTCTGTTTGGCACACATGGTACGAGCACGCATATGATGGGATATTGACAAAAACACATCATCGAAGTATAATGATGATAGAATAAAACCAAAAATTTATCATATAATGATTGATGTGGAGGGTTAGAACGATTGAATATTACAAAATCAGATGTTGAGCAATACTTGTCTGATGTGTTTTTTGCTATTAAAACAGGAAGATACCAGATAGCGCCCAGACAAAAAAATCAAGACCTTTATATTGACTATGTATTTACGGAAGAGGACGCAAAAAAAGTGATACTTTCTTTAAAAGCAGAGGATTTTTCAAATGCAGTACGCAATGAGCATCCACAGCATCCAGAAGAGATCCTTTATATATAAGGAGGATTTCAAATGACAAACAATCGAAATCAGTTCTGTACTGAATGCAGAGAAGAAACAACGTATCGAATTCAGCCAGTTATTTATAAAAAACGTATCAAAGAGAACGAATATGAATTTAAAATTTTAGAGGCCATCTGCAACAAATGCGGAGAACCTATAAATGTTCCGGGGCTTATGGATTATAATGCAAAGGAAATAGATCGACAATATAGATTACAGGAAGATCTGGTGAGCATAGAGGATATTTATAATTTGATGAAAATATATAATATTGGCAAAGCCCCATTATCTTTCGCTTTGGGATTTGGAGAAATAACAATTACCAGATACCTTGCCGGACAGGTTCCATCAAAAGAGTACTCCAATATTATCAGAAATGCATTAGAGTCACCGGCCTTTATGGTAGAGAAATTAAATGAGAATAGAGAGAAAATAGGTGAAACAGCTTATAAAAAAGCTATGAAAGCGGCAAAAGAGGTAGAACCGTTATTTGCGTTGTCGGAAAAAATGTTATTGACTATTTCTTATATTTTTAAAAAGGCAGAAGAAGTGACTCCATTAGCATTACAAAAGATCCTTTATTTTATTCAGGGATTATATATGGTTTTATTTAATACAGAATTATTTAGTGAAGAGTGTGAAGCATGGGCGCATGGACCGGTATTTAGGGATGTATATGAGGTATTTAAGAACTTTAGATATAATCCCATTGATGATATTCGTTTTGCAATGTTTCAGAATAGATTTCATGAGTTGTCGGAAAATGAAAAGAAAGTGATAGATCTGGTAATAGAATCTTTTGGCGTATATAGCGGAAAAACCCTTGAACAAATTACGCATGATGAAAAACCCTGGACAGATGCCAGAATAAATTGTCTGCCGGGAGCGCCTTCTAATGAAATCATATCAAAAGAATCCATAAAAACCTATTTTATGGATGTAACTGATAAGTATGCACTCGATAATGTAAATGGTATTAAACAATATATTAACAGTAAATTGCAAACAGTATGAGTATGTAAGAGGCGGGTGCTGCCAAATCCGGTCACACCCGCCTCTATCATTTGTTCATTTATGCCCGCCCAACTGAACGGCCAAACATTCCACCACCTCTTCCAGATGCGCGTGATCTGAAACAGGAATCCGAAGCTCTGCATACGTTTCATACAGCGGCGTGCGCGCCCTGTAAATATCCGCGAGCGTCTCCCCCGGACGGGACGCGACGCCCCTCGTGCGGATATTTGTCAGACGCTCCTCCAGTTCCTGCAGGCCGACGTCAAGATATACAACCGTTCCAAGCCCGCTCAGATGTTCCATCGCTTTGCCGCTGAACACCATAGAGCCTCCGGTCGCAATCACCGCACGGCGGTCACAGACCGACAGACCGGCCTGTTCCTCATACGCCAGAAACATCTCCAATCCTCTCACATCGATTATTTCCTGCAGCGTCAGGCCATACCTTGAGGAAATCAGCAAATCCGTATCAATAAAATTCATGCCGAGCGCTTTCGCCAGAACGACGCCGACCGTACTTTTCCCGCATCCCGGCATCCCGATTAAAATAATGCTGTCTCCCTTTTGTCTCATCCGTTCGTCTCCGTCTGTATTATTTCTGTCCCTCCGTCGCAGCCTCAAACAACGCGCGGATATTTTTCGGCGGAACATCCGGCATAATCGCCTCATGACTCGGTGAAATAATCAATCCGGTCGGGAAATACTCCCTGAGCTCCCGTACCTTTGCCTTCACTTCCTCCTCAGTTCCGTGAACGAGCAGCTGCTGCGTATCTACGCCGCCGCAAAAGCTCACCTTACCCTCAAATTTTGCTTTTAAATTTGCCGGGTCCATACCGGCTGCCAACGCCTGGATCGGATGCACCGCATCCACCCCCGCGTCGATCAGATCGGGAATAATATCAACAATAGAACCGCACGAGTGATAAATGACTTTTAATCCGTAACTGTGCGCCTGATCAACCAATTTCTTACAGCCCGGTATGACAAACCGCCGCACCATATCCGGGGACAGCATAAGCCCCCTCTGGCTGCCCATATCATTGCCGATCAGCACCGCATGCATTCTCCCCTTTGTCGCTTCATAAAAAATCTCATTTGCCTTGAGATAAAATTCCATGATTTTCGCATCTACCGCCTCATAAATCTCCGGATTTGCAATCATGTTCATCAGCGCGGTCTCCATGCCGAACGCCGCGCACGTATCCTGAAAATGTGCGGACCACATCATGCCCAAAATCAATTTGTCATGCGGCGCCTGCTCCATAAGCTTTTTACACGCATCCAGGCTGATATATTTCTCGGGATCCGGCCAGTCAAACGTGTCGACTTCCTCCACTTCCTCCGCCTCTGCGAAAAACCCCGGCGCAGTCAGCGTGCGTTCCTCCGCGTCCACATCTCCGTCCTGATACCAGTCAAACGCGGCGTAAATCGCACTGGCTGTCTCCGACTTATACGGTACTTCGACCGTATACACGTCGTCGCCGATTGCCAACTTCAGGTCATGCATATTATCGACGCCGAATTCCTTCATCAGCGCAGGCTGCGCATGAATATCCGGCATTCCAAGCCAACACGCCGGACGATCAACCGGCTTGCGCTCAATCGTGTTCATAAATCTCTCAATACTGTTCACTGAAAACCCCCCTGTTCTCTACATGAAATCACCGCTCTCCCCAGGCCGTCCTAACAGGCGGTAAACTGCCTCGTCTGCTCGTTATAGGAATATCCGACCGACGCCAGCTTTTCCGTCACTTCCGCCGCCGTCGTGTCAAATGCCCGGCACAGCTCGTCCAGACTGGAGAATTCATCCCTCAGCTTCATATTCACAAAGCTGAGCAAAATCATCGGATGATTTGGCATACAAACCTCCTTGTTGCTATACAAAAATAGAATTTTCAGTTTATTGTAACACGATCTTTTTAAACGCGCAACCATCTCTCCGGTTTATTCATGAACAATCTTAGCGCTCAAATCGCCGTCCTTTACATCAATAAAAATTGTATCGCCCATCGCTGTCTGATCCTGAAGCATCAGCCGCGCCGCCAGCGTCTCGACATGCTTCTGCAGATAGCGCTTGAGGGGCCGCGCTCCATATGTCGGATCATAACCGTGCTCGACGATAAAATCAACGGCTTCATCACTCAGCTTGACCTGCACCTCGCGATCCCGGATTCTCTCATTTAATTCACTCAGCAAAAGATCGACAATTTTGCGAATATTTGCTTTGGTGAGCGGCTTAAATAAGATCGTCTCATCCAGACGATTCAGAAACTCGGGGCGAAAATGAGTCCGCAGATCATTCAGAACCATCTGCTCCGCCTCCGGCTTAATCTCGCCGTTATCGTCAATGCCCTCCAAAAGATACATTGAACCAATATTCGAGGTCATAATCAAAATGGTATTTTTAAAATCTACCGTCCGGCCTTTGGAGTCTGTAATCCGGCCGTCATCCAACACCTGCAGCAGCACATTAAATACATCCGGGTGCGCTTTTTCCACTTCATCAAACAAAATGACGCTGTACGGCTTTCTCCGGACAGCTTCCGTCAGCTGACCGCCCTCCTCATATCCGACATATCCCGGAGGCGCCCCGATCAGTCGGGCAACCGAATGTTTCTCCATATACTCGCTCATATCAATGCGGATCATATTCTGTTCATCATCAAACAGGCACTGCGCAAGCGCTTTCGACAATTCCGTTTTGCCGACGCCGGTCGGCCCCAGGAACAGGAAAGACCCAATCGGTTTGCTCGGATCCTTGATCCCCGCCTTCGAACGCAGAATGGCATCCGTCACCCTGGACACGCCTTCATCCTGGCCAATCACCCGTTTGTGCAGCTCCTCATCCATATGCAATACTTTGCTGCGCTCACCTTCGGTCAGTTTCACAACCGGTATGCCCGTCCACCGCGACACAATCCGGGCGATCTCTTCCTCCGTCACGCTTTCATGCACAAGAGACAAATCCCGCTCGCTATTTTTCTGTTCTTCCTCCTCAAGCTGCTTCGTCAGCCGCGGCAATTCACCGTACTGCAGCTCGGCAAGCCGCTCGTAATCGCTGTTTTGATTGGCAATTTGAATTTGCTTATTCAGCTCCTCGAGCTCACCCCGCAGTTTCTGAAGTTTCTCAACAGACGCCTTCTCATTATCCCACTGCGCTTTCTGAAGCGCAAACTGCTCATTGAGATCCGACAGCTCCCGCTGCAGGTTCTCTAACCGCTCCTTACTGATACGGTCGGTCTCCTTTTTTAGCGCCGTCTCCTCGATCTTCAGCTGCATAATTTTTCTCTGCAGCTCATCCAGTTCGGTCGGCATCGAATTTAACTCCGTCTTGATGAGCGCGCACGCTTCATCAACCAGGTCGATCGCCTTATCCGGCAGGAACCGGTCGCTGATATACCGGTGAGACAGCGTTGCCGCCGCAACAAGAGCCGCGTCGGTAATTTTCACACCGTGGTAAACCTCATAGCGCTCTTTCAGACCTCTGAGAATAGAAATACTGTCCGCGACCGTCGGCTCGTCAACTAACACCGGCTGAAAACGCCGCTCAAGAGCCGCATCCTTCTCAATATACTGCCGGTATTCGTCGAGCGTTGTGGCTCCGATACAGTGAAGCTCGCCGCGGGCCAACATGGGCTTTAACATATTTCCGGCATCCATCGCCCCGTCGGTCTTTCCGGCGCCGACAATCGTATGGAGCTCGTCGATAAATAAAATAATCTGCCCGTCGCTGCCTTTTACTTCCTCAAGAACGGCCTTTAAACGCTCCTCAAATTCACCCCGGTACTTTGCTCCGGCCACAAGCGAACCCATATCAAGTGAAAAAATGACCTTATCCTTCAGGCCGTCCGGCACGTCTCCGCGCACAATACGCTGCGCAAGCCCCTCGACGACCGCCGTTTTGCCGACGCCCGGTTCGCCGATCAGAATCGGATTATTTTTCGTCTTTCGGGATAAAATGCGGATCACATTGCGGATCTCCGCATCGCGCCCGATCACCGGATCAAGCTTTTGCTCGCGCGCCCGCGCCACCAAATCGTATCCATATTTATTCAGCGTATCATACGTGGCCTCGGGATTGTCTGAAGTGACTCTCTGATTGCCGCGCACGGTCGAAAGCGCCTGCAAAAAAGATTCCCGGTCAATGTGAAACTCGCGGTAAAGATCCTTCATTTCTTTATTTGCATTTTTTAACAGCGACAAAAACAAATGCTCCACCGAAACATACTCGTCTCCCATCTGTTTTGCCTCGTCCTCCGCCTGCAAAAGCGCTTTGTTGAGCGCCTGGCTCATATAGAGCTGCCCGCCGCTGACCTTCGGCCGCCTCTCCAACAACCCCTGAATACGGTTCATCACCGCTTCCGGCGCAATGTCCATTTTCTCGAACAGCCGGTACAGCAGGCTATCCTGCTCCGCAAGCAGGTTATAAACCAGATGCTCCTGATCAATCTCCTGATGACCATACTCATACGCTAATTTCTCACAATCATTTATCGCCTGAATCGATTTCTGTGTAAATTTATTAATGTTCATAAGTCAAAACCACCTTTCCATTTCCTTTTCAGACAGACGCTCTCATAGCGGCCGTTTAATTACATTCCGCGCCAGGCTCCGTCTGTTCTATAACTAGTATAACAATATTCATGCAAATGTCAAGGGGGTTTTTTCTATATATTTAGTTTAACTAGCCGAAAACGCCCACATTACTTTGATCTGGCCGGAGAGCTGTTCATAGCTCCACCGTTTCTCACTGCGCGCACGGCTGTTTGGATCATTGACGAGAAACTCTCCGTCCTCCACGCCATAAATCACAATAAAATGTCCTGTTGTCGTGAAATCACCCGGCCGCATACTGCATATGATCGGATGCCCATCTTCTAGCTCAGCCGTCATGCGCGACTCCGACAGGGAGACCTCCTCGCTGTGAAGCCCCAACTGCTCAGCGCCCTCCGTCATCAGCGCCCAAAGCGTCCCCGCATCGGTGACGTAACCATTTTCGCTGCTGAATTGTGCGACACGCTTGGGGTTCATATCCAAATCCTGCGTCAATCCCACAAGCACCATCGACAGACAGGTCGGGCCGCAGCCATCCAACCCGATCATGCCGCCTCCGTACGGTGCATAGCCCCACCGCTCATCCCACTGCAAAAACAGCGGAATACTCCGGTCTTCGTCCAGCGACAGCTTGATATTTTCCACATCAATGTCTTTCTTTTCCGGGTAATCAAGCACAAACTGCCGCATTTCTTCATTATTTTCCAGCGCCGCCAACAGCCGGGCCGGATACTCGCCGCTTTCGCTAAGCAGCCGGGCCGTAACCTTAGCCCCGCCAAGCCCCGGAATATTCAGTTCTGACAAAATAAACTTTCCACAAAAAGTCAAACAAATACCGGCGCAGATTACGGCCAGTATAATCCGCACAGGATGTCTCTTTCTCTTACGCATAAAAACGCCTCCTCTTCTGCTTTAACTTAACAGAGAAAAGAGACGTTTTTAATTAATGAATTCTTGGGTTTTTATTAAAATTGTTCCGTATATCCGTTCCGGCCAATTACAAAACTATAATCTTGCGGAAATTTTTCTTCCCGCGGCGCAGCACGTGATCATTTGATTCCAACTCCTGTTTTTCGAAGGATTGTCCGATGTCCGTAACCTTTTCCCCGTCAACGGCCACACCGCCCTGCAAAACCGCGCGGCGGGCCTCCGATTTTGAGGATACAAGGCCGCTTTTGACAAGCATAGTCAAAATATCAATCCGGCCTTCGTCAAAATCTTCTGCAGAAAATTCCGCTGCGGGCATATTGTCCGTATTTCCGCCTCCGGCAAACAGCGCCCGGGCGCCGTCCTGCGCCTTTTTTGCCTCCTCGGTTCCGTGTACAAGCGATGTCAGTTCATATGCGAGAATTTCTTTTGCCTCATTTAGCCTGCTGCCCTCCCAGGTATCCATTTCATCAATCTGCTCGAGAGGCAGAAACGTAAGCATCCGAAGACATTTCAGCACATCCGCGTCCGCCACATTGCGCCAGTACTGGTAAAACTCAAAAGGCGAAGTCTTGTTCGGATCCAGCCAAACCGCGCCCGACTGTGTTTTGCCCATTTTCTTTCCCTCGGAATTAAGCAGCAGCGTAATCGTCATAGCGTATGCGTCCTTGCCGAGCTTTCTGCGGATCAGCTCCGTTCCCCCCAGCATATTGCTCCACTGATCGTCCCCGCCAAACTGCATATTACAGCCATATTTCTGATACAGAGCGTAAAAATCATAACTCTGCATAATCATATAATTAAACTCCAGAAAGCTTAATCCCTTTTCCATCCGCTGCCGGTAACACTCCGCCGTCAGCATGCGGTTGACGCTGAAATGCGGTCCGACTTCCCGCAAAACATCAATATAATTCAGATCGAGCAGCCAGTCTGC
>CALWPC010000016.1 GCA_944383325.1 uncultured Lachnospiraceae bacterium
CAGAAAAAGGAGAGAACTGATGGAGAGAACTAAGGAGTATTCAGTTGTTAATGATACGCTGAAAGCCTTGAAAAATCAAGGATTATCGGAGAGGTACTTCCAAAAAGGTCACTCGTTTTCGAGTGCGACCTCTTACGACCACTTGAGTACATCTCCAAAAATGGATCTGCACAGACTTTCTCATCCGCTGCGCAACGATCCAAGCCTATATAAGTATACCATTTTTTTTGGCAAAGTCAATTACAAATTCAAGAAATATCCCTTGTAGAACATTACAAAATACGATATAATCAAAACAATGGATAAGAGTGAGCAGCGGACGGGAAAGTCTGCGCAGATCAATGGAGGGGGAACACGATGCTACGAATCGGAATATTGACAAGCGGCGGAGACTGCCAGGCGCTGAATGCAACTATGCGGGGCGTTGTAAAAGGTCTGTGCAACCAGGTGAGCGACATTGAAATTTATGGTTTTGAGAAAGGGTACCACGGGCTGATTTATGGGGAGCACCGGATGCTGACTTCGAAAGATTTTTCCGGCATTCTGATGCAGGGCGGAACCATACTCGGTACGAGCCGCCAGCCGTTCAAACAGATGCGGGAGCCGGATGAGAACGGATTGAACAAAGTGGAGGCTATGAAGCATACGTATCATAAGCTTCGATTAAACTGTCTCGTGGTTCTCGGCGGAAACGGCACGCAGAAAACGGCCAACCTGCTGAGCGAAGAGGGACTGAACATTATAGCCCTTCCCAAGACGATTGACAATGACATCTGGGGCACGGATATGACGTTTGGTTTTCAGAGCGCCGTTGACATTGCGACCAATGTAATTGACTGTATTCACACGACGGCTGCTTCGCATAACCGCGTGTTTATTGTGGAAATAATGGGGCATAAAGTGGGATGGCTGACTTTGCATGCCGGTATCGCGGCGGGAGCCGATATTATTCTTCTTCCTGAAATTCCGTATGATCTTGAGTCGGTGTTGGAAGGAATTGAACGGCGTAAGCAGCAGGGCAAAGACTTTACTATTTTGGCGGTGGCGGAAGGCGCGATTTCCAAAGAGGATGCAAAGCTCTCGAAAAAGGAGCTGCGCAAAAAGCAGGAACAGTCGTCGTATCCTTCGGTTTCCTATCAGTTGGCGAAAGAGATTGAAGAGCGTACCGGACAGGAGGTGCGCATCACGATTCCGGGACATACTCAGCGCGGCGGCAGCCCCTGTCCGTATGACCGGGTACTTTCCACGCGTATTGGCTCAAAAGCGGCCGAGCTTATTTTGAATAAAGAATATGGATATATGGTGGCCGTTAAAAATAACGAAATGGTGAAGGTGCCGCTGAGTGAGATTGCCGGCAAGCTGAAGATGGTGTCGCCGGATGCCGAAATTATCCGGGAGGCCAAGCGGATTGGCATTAGTTTCGGAGACTAATGTTGCGGTAACAGTCCGGTCGGATTTGCGGACGTGAAGAAGGAATGTGACGGAAAGGAATGACAGCGCATGTCTTATACATCCCTTTACAGAAAGTTTCGTCCGGCGGAGTTTGAGGACGTCAAAGGACAGGAGCATATTGTCACAACGCTGAAAAATCAGATTCGCACGAACCGTATCGGACATGCGTATCTGTTTTGCGGAACGCGGGGTACCGGTAAGACGACGGTTGCAAAAATTTTTGCAAAAGCGGTCAACTGTGAACATCCCGACGGAGAGAGCCCGTGCGGGGAGTGCGCGATGTGCCGGGCCATTGCAGGCGGAAGTTCGATGAACGTGGTGGAGATTGACGCGGCCTCCAACAATGGCGTGGACAATGTGCGCGAGATTGTGAATGAGGTGGCTTACCCTCCTGCCGAAGGCAAATACCGCGTCTATATTATCGACGAGGTGCATATGCTTTCCATCGGCGCATTTAATGCGCTGTTAAAAACACTGGAAGAGCCTCCGTCGTATGTGATTTTTATACTTGCAACGACAGAAGCGCATAAGATTCCCATAACGATTTTATCCCGATGTCAGCGGTATGATTTCAAGAGAATTCAGCTGGAGACGATTGTCGGGCACATGCGGCAGCTGATAGAAAAAGAAGGCGCGCAGGCGGATGAGCGCGCGCTGCGCTACATTGCCAGATGCGCCGACGGCTCCATGCGCGACGCGCTCAGTCTTTTGGAGCAGTGTATGGCGTTTCATTTCGGCGAGCCTCTGACCTATGATATGGTGCTCGAGGTGCTTGGCGCCGTAGACGCGAGGGTGTTTGGCCGGCTGTTTCATGCTGTGCACAGTGCGGACGTTGCGGAGGCTGTGCGCACATTGGAGGAGGTTCTGGAACAGGGGCGGGAACTTACGCAGTTTGTGTCAGATTTTACATGGTATCTGCGCAATCTGCTGTTGCTTCGCATTTCTGATCAGATGGAGGATGTGCTTGACGTCTCGACGGAGAATCTGGCGATGATGAAGCAGGAGGCCGGGGAAACGGAGGAAGCGACCCTGATGCGTTATATCCGGGTGCTGTCTGATCTCTCCAATCAGCTCAGATCGGCATCGCAGAAGCGTGTTTTGGTTGAGATTGCAATGATCCGTCTGTGCAGGCCGCAGATGCAGAATGATCTGTTGGATTTGCAGGAACGTATTCGACAAATTGAACATAAATTACAACAGAGGCCCGATCCAGATCCCGGCGCGCAACAACGCAGGGCGGCAGATGTGCCGCCGGCGGTTCAGGAGAAAAGGCCGCCTGTGCCGGAGGCGATTCCGGAGGAGGTTGCACAGGTAGTAAAAAACTGGGAGAGGATCGTGGCTCAGGCCCCTCAGCCCAACGGTGAATTTTACCGAATGGCAAAATTGTCGCTCGACGGCGAAAATCGCCTTTTGCTTGTTTATAATGAAGAAGATTCTATGCGCTATCAGTTGGTAGCCGAGGATATAGAAAATGGGGAGCTTGACCGTCTGATTGAAAAGCAGATCGGGAAAAAAGTAAAGTGCAGCGCGCGGTTAAATGCGGGCGGCCATTCCTTTGAGGATGCGTTCCCCGATTTGTCCGATATGGTTGAAATGGATATTGTGGAAGAAGAGTAAGGAGGATGTGAACGTGGCAAAGCGTGGAGGTTTTCCGGGCGGGATGCCCGGCAATATGGGAAATTTGATGAAGCAGGCGCAGAAAATGCAAAAGCAGATGGAAGAGGCCAATAAAGAACTTGAGGAAAAAGAAATTACCGCATCTGCCGGCGGCGGGGCTGTTTCGGTTACTGTAACCGGAAAAAAGACCGTTACTAAGGTGAAGCTGTCTGAAGAGGTGGTGGATCCTGACGATGTAGAAATGTTGGAAGATTTGATTATGGCGGCCACCAATGAGGCGCTTCGCCAGGCAGAAGAGCTTTCCAATTCGTCGATGTCGAAAATCGCCGGAGGATTGGGAGGCCTTGGAGGAGGATTTCCGTTCTGATGGATTACTACAGCAAACAAATTCATCAGCTGATTGAAGAGTTGGCCCGGCTGCCGGGAATCGGAGCAAAAAGCGCGCAGCGGCTAGCGTTTCATATTTTGGCGCAGCCGCCGGAATCCGTGCATCAGTTGGCGAAGGCGCTTGTGGATGCGAGAGATCATGTGCGCTATTGCAGAGAGTGTTTTACCCTGACCGATCAGGAGGTTTGCCCGATATGCGCCAACACAGCCCGCGATCATAAGACGATTATGGTTGTGGAGACGACAAGAGATTTGGCGGCATATGAAAAAACCGGCAAATATGAGGGCGTTTATCATGTGCTGCACGGTGCGATTTCCCCTATGTTGGGGATCGGACCGGATGACATTAAGTTAAAAGAGCTGATGATTCGGCTGCAGGGCGATGTGGAAGAAGTTATTATCGCGACAAATTCCAGTCTCGAAGGGGAGACGACGGCAATGTATCTGAGCAGGCTGATTAAACCTACTCAGATCCGCTGCAGCAGGATTGCGAGCGGCGTTCCCGTGGGAGGAGATCTGGAGTACACGGATGAAGTAACGCTTCTGCGCGCTCTGGAGGGCCGGGTGGAAATATAACATTACCATATCAATAAATGCACACAGAAAGGAAGTTGGAAACCACATGAGAAGATGGGGAAGAAAGGTTACCGGTTCACTGTTATCTCTGACGCTTGGTTTGTCAATGGCATTTTCAACGGTTGTATGCGCCTCAGATACCAATCCGTTGTCTCAGGGGACTCTGGGATACGAGGTGAAAAAGGGCGATGTCAACAATGATGGCCAAATCACATCAGATGATGTTCTAAGCGCGCTCAAGGTCGTTACCGGAAGCAATGGGGATGTGACGCTCAGCAAATTAGCAGGGGATGTGAACGGCGACGGCAAAGTATCCGCGCGGGACGCACTGCTGCTTTTGCAGAATATTGCGCAGCTGCGTGATGACGAACTTGGCATTGAGAATCTGAAAGAGGTGAATTATTATGTGCCGGCCGTGTATGAGGAGGGCAGCAGCTTCTTAAACAGCGACGCCATTGGATTTTACGGGGCGGACGGTTACGGCAAATACACAACCGGCGGCCGCGGCGGCCGTGTCATTTATGTCACAAATTTAAATGACAGCGGAGAGGGATCGTTCCGCGCAGCCTGCGAGGCAGAAGGAAAGCGTATTATTGTGTTCCGGGTGAGCGGAAATATTCTTCTGCAAAGCGATATTAATCTGAAAAACGGAGATGTGACGATTGCCGGCGAGACGGCGCCGGGCGACGGCATTACACTGATGAATTTTCCTCTCACTGTTCGCGGTGACAATGTGATTATCCGTTATATGAATTTCCGTACCGGAGACTATATGCAGGCGTCCGGCCTGTATGTGTATGAGTCGGGCAATGATCACGGAAAGGACAGCCTGACGATTGTCGGAGCAAAGAATGTGATCATTGATCACTGCGCGGCGACGTGGGGAACGGACGAGACGCTTTCGGTGACGACGGCAAGCGACACAAAAGAAGGTACGGCAGATAACATCAGCGTACAGTGGTCGATTATTGCGGACAGCCTGTCGCAGTCGAGAAATGTTGGAATCCGGCTTGGCCTGGCATCTCTGATCAAAGGAAACAATGGCGCTAAATATACGTTCCATCACAATCTGTACGCATCGCACAACAGCCGTATGCCGGAGATGGGCAATTACGTAGATTATAAGACGGACGAAGGAAATTTCAGTTTTGAATTTATTAACAATGTTGTGTACAACTGGGGCGGCGGAACGGCAGGAAAATCCCCGGACACGGATGCCAACGGACAGAACGTATGTATTTCACGTTATGATTATGTGAACAATTATTATCTGACCGGAGCGTCGAGCGGTCGGTCGATACTGGATGAATGTTCGTATGGAAATCAGCTGTATATCGAAGGCAATATGATGGATGGGGAGCTTGTGGAAAATCAGACAAGCCTGGTCACATTTGAGGATGATATACTCAATACCTCCAAGAATCCCTATTATGCGACGTTGGGACTGTATCTGGATCTTGATACGCTGATGTATCAGGGAAGCGAGGATTTTAATTACAGTTATCTGAAGGAAGGAAGATTTGAAAATACGCAGATGGCCAATGTGCAGCCGGCACAGGATGCATATGAGGATGTGATGGCTTATGTTGGAAGCTCGCTTTCGCGCGATTCTCTTGATATTGGTTTGATCGAGGGCGTCATGGACAAGACGGCGAAGATTATCAATTATCCGTATGAGTCTGCAGGGTGGTCCGGCGGCAAACCGGCGGTGACAAGCGGAAAAGAATATGCGCAATGGCTGCTTGATAATTATCCCAATATGGCGTCTTATACCCCGTATACAGATACGGACGGCGACGGTATGAGCGACGCATGGGAAGATTTTATGGGTCTGGATAAAAATGACGCAGCCGACGGCGCGGCATCTTATCTGGGAACAGAATATACGAATCTGGATGTCTTTCTGCAATTTTTAGTAGAAAATCCGGCGGCGGCAATCGAATACTAAAAATATAAATAAAAGGGGTTTATGCAAATGTTAGAACAGTTAAAACAACAGGTTTATGAGGCAAATATGGAGCTGCCGAAGAGAGGGTTGGTAACCTACACGTGGGGCAATGTCAGCGGATTTGACGAGGAGACCGGTTATTTTGCCATTAAACCGAGCGGTGTGGAGTATGATGACCTGAAACCGGAAGATATGGTGATTATGGATCTGAACGGCAATCAGATAGAGGGATCATACAGACCCTCATCCGATACCCAGACGCATATCGAATTGTACCGTGCGTTTCGGGAGATGGGGATCGGGGGCATTGTACATACCCATTCGCCTTGGGCGACGCAGTGGGCGCAGGCGGGCAGGAGCATTCCGAGCTATGGAACAACGCATGCAGATTACTTTTACGGCGACATTCCATGTGCACGCAGTTTGACTCAGGATGAGATTAATGAGGCGTATGAAAAAAATACAGGCCTGGTGATTGTCGATACGTTTCGGAAAAAGAATCCGGTCTATGTGCCTGGTGTTCTTTGTACGAATCACGGCCCGTTTGCATGGGGCAAAGATGCGGCCGAGGCAGTACATAATGCAGTTGTTCTGGAGGAGTGTGCGAAGATGGCATACTATACGGAGGCGCTCAATCCGAATGTGAAACCGATTCCGAAACCGCTTATGGACAAGCATTTTCTGCGTAAACACGGGGAAAATGCATACTACGGACAGCGCTGACACGGTTTGACGGAATCTACAATAAATAAATTTAATAAGAGTGACAGGAGGACAAGAAAATGAAATTTTTTATTGACACAGCCAATGTAGAGGACATTCGCAAAGCCAATGATATGGGCGTAATTTGCGGCGTGACCACAAACCCGTCTCTGATTGCAAAAGAGGGCAGAGATTTTAATGAGGTGATTAAAGAAATTACGTCGATTGTGGACGGACCGATCAGCGGCGAAGTAAAGGCGACGACGGTTGACGCAGAGGGAATGATTGCGGAAGGCAGACAAATCGCCGCTATTCATCCGAACATGGTTGTAAAAATCCCGATGACGGTCGAGGGACTGAAGGCGACGAAGGTATTGGCGTCCGAGGGAATCAAGACAAATGTGACGCTGATCTTTTCCGCAAATCAGGCGCTGCTCGCGGCCAGAGCCGGCGCTACATATGTATCCCCGTTCCTGGGGCGCCTGGATGATATTTCTCAGCCGGGGGTTCAGCTCATCGAAGACATTGCCGCTATTTTTGCCAATTATGATCTCAGCACGCAGATTATTGCAGCGAGCGTGCGCAATCCGATTCATATTACGGACTGTGCGCTTGCGGGCGCTGATATTGCTACCGTACCTTACAGTGTGATTGAGCAGTGTACAAAGCATCCGCTGACCGATGCGGGCATTGCAAAATTCCAGGCAGATTATAAGGCGGTTTTCGGCGAGTAAGTGTAAATGGAGGGTAAAACTATGAGTAATATTGATACAATGTCTGTCAATGCGATCCGTGTGTTGGCTGCGGACGCAGTGCAGAAAGCAAATTCCGGACATCCTGGTCTTCCGCTCGGCTCGGCGGCAATGGCGTACGAGCTGTGGGCGAAGCATATGAATCATAATCCGGCAGATCCGAACTGGGCAAACCGCGACCGTTTTATTTTGTCGGGAGGCCATGGGTCCACGCTGTTGTATTCGCTGCTTCATTTGTTTGGATATGGGAATCTTTCCGTTGATGACCTTGCGCAGTTCCGTCAGGACGGATCATTGACGCCGGGACATCCCGAGTACCGTCATACGGTCGGCGTCGAGGCGACGACCGGACCGCTCGGCGCAGGTATGGGCATGGCAGTCGGAATGGCGATGGCTGAGGCTCATTTGGCTTCCGTGTTCAATAAAGAGGGATATAATGTTGTGGATCATTATACGTTTGTGCTCGGCGGCGACGGATGCATGATGGAAGGAATTTCTTCTGAGGCATTTTCACTTGCCGGTACACTGGGACTTGGCAAATTGATTGTTCTGTATGATTCCAATAACATTTCCATTGAGGGCAGTACAGATATTGCGTTTACTGAAAATGTTCAGAAGCGCTTTGAGGCGTTTGGTTTCCAGACGTTAGTTGTAGAGGACGGAAACAATCTGGAAGAAATCGGAAAGGCGATTGAAGAGGCAAAAGCGGATTTAAGCCGTCCGACTATGATTACGGTCAAGACGCAGATCGGTTACGGATGTCCGGCAAAGCAGGGCAAGGCCAGCGCCCATGGAGAACCGCTCGGCGCAGAAAATGTAGCCGCTTTGAAAGAAAACCTCGGATTCCCGGCAGACAAGGATTTTTACGTGCCGGAGGAGGTATATGAAAATTACAGGGCGATTGCGCAGCAAAAGACAAAAGCGTATGATGCATGGAATGCGTTATTTGCAGAGTACTGCGAGAAATATCCAGAGATGAAAGCGCTCTGGGATCGGTACCACGATGAGAATGCGGCCGACGATCTGATTGATAATGAAGAGTTTTGGGCGTTTGAGGATAAACCGGATGCGACGCGTAATTTGTCGGGTAAAATGATTAATCGCATTAAAGATCTTCTTCCGAATTTGATCGGGGGATCGGCGGATCTTGCGCCGTCCAACAAGACTCATATGGACGGCGAAACAGACTTTTCAAAGGATAATTATGCGGGACGCAATCTGCATTTCGGCGTGCGTGAAATTGCGATGGCTGCAATTGGAAACGGCCTTGCGCTGCACGGAGGATTAAGACCGTATATTGCGACATTCTTTGTGTTTAGTGATTATGTGAAGCCGATGGCGCGCCTGGCAGCGATTATGGGATTGCCGGTTACTTATGTGCTGACGCATGACAGTATTGGCGTCGGGGAAGACGGGCCGACGCATGAGCCGGTGGAACAGCTTGCGATGCTGCGCTCATTGCCGAATTTCTCAATTTTCCGTCCGGCGGATGCGACAGAGACCGCGGCGGCATGGTACTATGCAGTGACGAGCAAGACAACGCCTACGGCGCTAGCGCTTACCAGGCAGAATCTTCCGCAGCTTCCGGGTTCGTCAAAAGAAGCTTTAAAAGGCGGTTATGTCATTGACGATTCGGACAATGCCGTACCTGAGGTCATTTTGATGGCGAGCGGCTCGGAAGTATCTCTGGCGGTTGAGGCCAAGAAAGAGCTGCAGAAAGAAGGCATGGATGTCCGCGTTGTCAGCATGCCATGTATGGACGTGTTTGAACAGCAATCGGAGGAGTATAAGGAATCCGTATTGCCGAAGGCATGCCGAAAGAGAGTAGCCATTGAGGCACTATCTGATTTTGGATGGGGTAAATACGTGGGACTGGACGGCGCGTATGTGACAATGCATGGATTCGGCGCGAGCGCACCGTACAGCGTATTGTTTAAAAAATTTGGTTTCACGGTCGACAATGTAGTCAAGACGGTAAAAAGCTTATAAAAGGATTTGGTGGGTATGACGTGTGAGAAGGCGCAGACATTGAGAGAGCGGCTGCATAGTACGTTTTACCGGGAAATCAGAGAAGTGCTGACACATCCGGTCGTGCGGCAAATGCGTTCTTACCGGCATCACGGCAGTACGGACTGTTATCAGCACTGCATGAATGTGGCGTATTACAGCTATCTGTTTTGCAGTCTTATGAGATGGGACGCCCGTGCGGCAGCCAGAGCCGGAATGCTGCATGATCTGTATCTGTATGACTGGCATACGTATGCGAGAGAGACAGGCGAACATTTTCATGGCCTGACGCATCCGAAACGCGCACTGCACAATGCGGAATTGTATTTCGAGCTGACTGACCGCGAAAAGGACATTATCCGAAAACATATGTGGCCTATTACGGTCGCGCTGCCGAAATACAGGGAGGCATATGTAGTGATGGTGGCGGACAAAATCTGCGGTATGTGTGAAGTTACCCACCACTTTGAGCATAGACTGCGTCACTGGGCTGCGCGAGCATGGCCAGTTCAATCCCGTCACAGATAAAGTCAGCCAGTTTCATTACCAGATCCAGACGCGTAGTCTGCAGAGCCAGTTGCGCATACGGTGAATTGGCGCAGACAATGCCGGTTATCGAAATATCACCAATAGATCCGAGTTGTTTTTCTACTCCGATTCCGGGAGAGAGCGCAGTTTGACTGATGGTGGCGCAGCCAACGTGACTGCGTTTCCCGAATGAGGCATCCACAGCGATGATAGGCGCATGTGGATGCCTTTTTTTAATGTGATGAAATTGTTCTCTTATGTTTAAGGCATGGACCGGCTGTTGTAATGTGCCGTATATTGGGAGGCCGGAAAGCCGTCCCCGTGCAAGCTTATGTCCGACAAGCGGACCGAGACTGTCACCTGTCACACGGTCTGTCCCAATACAGAGCACAACGGGCTCTGCGTAAACGGGGGTTAAATAGTTGAGATAGGAAGAAAGAGTTTTACTTAGTCTTGTGACGTTTACGGTGTCGGAACAATTATAATAATGAATTTGACGATTCATCACCGATCCCTGCCTTTCCTTCGGATAATTCCCTGTTTTGTTAGAGTTTATGCGGGGAGCAGGGAAGATTTGTCGGAAATTTCTAAAAATCGTTCGCCACGGATAAACAAAACCTGCGCATCACCTGTGGTAGGATACAAGAACAAAAAGAATAGGTGAGGTGACCATCCATGATTGAGGTTGTTTACAGCGGACATGCCGGGGAAAATGACAGGTCCAATTCGGTCATGCAGCAGGCGAGAGATAATGTGGCGGGAAAATCACCCGAAAATTCTGGAGAGAGCGCTGTATTCTCATCAACACAGTGGGGCGATGAAATGCGGCCGGCCAAGCGGACGCTGAAAAACATACGGCAGATCGGCACGGCGGGGCCGGATACGAAAATATACGTAGAAAACAGCGTGCTGCAATTTTTACAGCAGCATATGCGGCAAAAGCTGAACTGTCTGGCGGCGCTGCTGGGAAATTTTGACCGCGACCAGGATACGGATATTTTCTATATACAGGGAGTGGTGTTGGCTGACCGTATTCATCTCAAAGGCACAAGACTGGAGTTTGAAATGCAGGCGTTTCAGATGATCCAGGAGGATATGGAGACGTTTTTCCCGGGCCTGGTCATGATGGGGTGGTACCTGCCGATCGCCGATCTGGCAAAATCATATGGAACGGTGCTAGGCGAGCGGGGCAGTCTGTTCTTTATGAATGGCGCGGAGGAGGAAGAAGGCGCGTTTTTCCTGCTGAGAAACGCCCAGTTTGTTGAGCAGACGGGCTATTACGTTTATTATGAGCACAACGCGGAAATGAAAAGTTATTTGATGGCCTGTGAGAGAAAAATTGAAGAATCCATTACTCCTCAAGCAGGCAAAGAGCCGGAGACAGGCGGTAATCCGGAACGCGCAAAAATACCGGCATTTCGATTTACAAGAGCACAGAAGGACACGCGGTATGAGAAGGGGCCGATAGGACGAAAAGACGCGGACAAAAAAGAGCCGGAAAACAGTGGCTTTGTGGATGATTATGTGGACGATGAAGATGACGGAAGTGAATTTGCGCCGCCACAGACCGAGATTGGGAAAATTACCGGTTTTTTATATGGGGCGAGCGCCGTTTTGGCGATTGTCGTGTTAGTAATTGGAATCACTCTCGTCAATAATTATGAAAAAATGTATGAGCTGCAAGATTCTTTAAATACTGTGGTCGGCGTGTTAAAACCGACATTGGAACCGACAGAAGGGGCGGTCGTGAGCGCTGAACCGCAGGCGCAAGATACAGGAGCGTCAAATGCACAGTCTGAGACGGCGCAGAGCGGAGTGTCGGAATCACAGGTCAATGAGGCGTCTGTTCCGGCAGAGGGCGTACAAAATACATTGCAGTATTATACGATTCAGGCCGGCGATACATTGGCGTCCATCAGCCGGAAAATATATAATACGGAGGATAAAATTAATGAAATTTGTGCGGCAAATAATATACAGAGCGAGAGTGAATTGATTGTAGGAGAAAAGTTGCTGCTTCCGTAACAGCACACAGGAATCGCAGAAAACACTATTCCAATTACAGAAACTGTGATATAATGAGCGTTAGCGAACCGTGAACAAATAGGTGCGCAACAAACAAAGAAATGGAGACTGTTTTGAAAAAACGTACAGAAGAACAAAAACAAAAAAAACAAGACCGCCGACGGTTGGAACACATGGAACGCGATTCAGAAGAACGTCAGGATACTGCGTCTGATACTGAGATTGACGATGTGGATATAGAAACGATTGACCTGTTTGCAGAAGACGAGCAGGCAGAGGATAGGCTAGAAAGCGGGGAGTCGTTCAGCGAAGAGCTGCCCAAACGTTCGGCGAGAGCATATTTCCGGGAAAGACAGGAACGGCTGCGGGGGATGACGTTTGAGGAGCGTATTCGCCATCACCGCCGTATGGTTTTTCTGCGGACGTTCGGTGTTGCTTTTGGATTGTTAGTCGTGGTTGGCGGGTATTTTTTGATACGGGATCGGATTGCCTACACGGACTACCGTGTGCTAAGTACGGAAGATCGGTCGGCTGGAACAGCAATTCAATATGAGGAGTTTGACGGGAAGATTCTTCGATATTCCAAAGATGGAGCTTCATACTATGAAAAGCAGGATCATAATATCTGGAATGAGACTTATGAAATGCAAAATCCGATTTTAGATGTCTGCGGAAAATATGCGGTCATTGCCGAACAGGATGCGGAGCAGGTCTGCCTGTTTAATATTGAAGGTCTGGTGCTTCAGATGGAGACAACACTGCCAATCCGTTCTGTTCAGGTATCTGAGAAAGGGACGATGGTGTTGCTGCTTCAGGACGAGCAGGTGTATCATCTCCAGTATATTGATGCGGAGGGCGAGCTGATTGCGGAGGGGAAATTGCCGTTTGACCATAATGGCTATCCGATGGGATTTTCCCTCTCGGATGATGGCTTTAAGCTTGTGATCAGTTATCTGAAAGCGGAAGAAGGCAGGATGCTGAGCAGCGTGCTATTCTATAATTTCTCCAGTATCGGGGCTTCTGAGCCGGATAATGTTGTTGTGAGTGATGAATATGACGGTATGGTGATTCCGACTTCTTACTATGCCAATTCGAATACAGCTGTTTTATTTGGCGACAGTAAGTTGTTGATTTATAAAGGTAGTCAGCGGCCGCAGCTTGAAGCGGAAATTGTGCCGGAGACGGAAATGCAGAGCGTGTTCTATGATGATCAGTATATTGGTTATATTATGGAAAGTCCAAATGATGAGTACCGTTATCGTATGGAGGTATTCAATTTAAGCGGGCACAGGGTGTTTTCGGAAGATTTTGATTTCTCCTATGAACATGTCAAGTTACAGGATGGTCATATTGTTTTATTCAATGAAAGTGAATGGTGTATATACAGCGTGCGCGGACACCTCCGGTTAAAACCGTGCAAATTTTCTGCCACTGTGACAGATATTGTACCGCTTTCATCAAGAAAGTACATTTTGGTTGGCGCGAACAAGACAGAGACTGTCCGGCTGAAATAAGAACGGAGGATAAAGATGTTGGAGCATGTTAACTGGGTATTGCTGCTTGTGGCGGCGATCATTCTCGGCTATACGCTTTGGGGATGGGCAAGAGGGATGATTCGCATGTTAATGGCGGTGTGTTCGCTGCTTGTTTCGATCTTTGCGTCACTTTTGCTCGCCCCGCATGTCAATGATTTTATATGTGAGTATACCGATTGGGATACCAGGCTTGAGGAGCAGTGCCGACAAGCAGTGGGCGGTTGGATGGACGAGCAGGAGCAGCAGGCCGATCTGACGCAGCAAAATTCAGTTGCCCAGTATATTGAAGATACGTTCGGTATTACGCTGCCGGACGCCATTGCGGAGGGATTGGGAGACGCACAGCAGAGCACAGAAGACGTGGTAGCCAATTTGCAGCAATCGCTCGCAAAGTCAATGGCAGCAAATCTGCTCTCTCTGTTTTCGTATTTAGGTACTTTTTTGGCGCTGATGATTGTGCTGCGCATTCTATTGCATTTACTGGATCTGGTTGCCAAATTGCCGGTGATTCATGGAATGAATCATGCAGCGGGGCTGATTTTGGGGTTTGTCCAGGGAGTGTTCATTGTATGGGTGATCTTTGCGGCGATCAGTTTCTTTCAGCAGACAGAGTTTGGCATGATTTGTTCTGCGCAGATTGAGGCTAACCAGTTTCTTACATTTATGTATGACAATAATGTTTTTCTTCAGATTTTAAAAACGGCTTTTTTAGGCCATTAGCACACACGCTTTGGGCAGAGAGGGATGAATATGCCGGTCGGTATCATATGTGTATATTGGATCGTGATGAACGGGATAGGCCTTATTTCTATGAAAAGAGATAAAGACAAGGCGAGACGTCATCAGTGGAGAACAAGGGAGCGGACATTGTTTTTGATCGCCGTATTTGGCGGCAGTATTGGATGCCTGATCGGAATGTATGCGTTTCATCATAAAACAAGGCAGCCGTCCTTTGTTTTTGGCATGCCTTTGATTCTGGTGTTACAGATCGCAGCCCTTGTCTGGCTGTCGTTTCAAACAGAGATTTTGAACCGCTAATGGCGGGGGCGGGTTTTGTTCCCGCCTTTTTTACTTATGTAAATTTTTTGAAAATAAAATTAGCAAAATTTTGGAAGAAACTGTTGACACAGAGGAAAAACAGTGTTATTATGAAACTCCACCGCGCAAATCGGCGATCAACATACGATGAGCAGTGGCAGAGCACTTTGATAATTGAACAGTAGAACAACCCTGAACAATTCCGCGCATGGAAGAAACCATGCGAGAGAAGAACGAACCAGAACGAAGTAAAGAAGGAACAGCGAAGCGAGAAACGCCAAGCGAAGAGACGAATCAAGCTTGAGAGTTTGATCCTGGCTCAGGATGAACGCTGGCGGCGTGCCT
>CALWPC010000017.1 GCA_944383325.1 uncultured Lachnospiraceae bacterium
ATCCAGTAATTATTTATAAATATGGATTTAGAGAAAAATATCAAATCCGAAGCTATTTTCTTAGAATTTTAAAATATGTGATTGTGACAACTACGGTTGGAATTATTGACTATTGGATATGTGTTAACTTATTTGTAAATCATGGTTGGATTTCCGTCTTTATACATATGTTAATCTGTGGAATATCTGTGCCAGTGGCGTTGGTTATTTCTGTAAGAAATCAAACAGAGGGCAAATATGTATTTAAGCTTGGAATGAATTATATAAGAAAAATCATGCATAAAAAAAGATCATAATTGCAATTCATAATCATGCAAGCTCTTATGGTAAAATTTTGTACAAAATTTAAAGTTTGTTTGTCCGGCGTAACTTGTTGCCGGTTTTATGACGCGAAATGACCAAGATTGTCTGATACAACCGATCGTCTGCTGCTGCGCAAACCCAACCCCCAACCAATATCGTTAATTTCCCCGTTAAAAATCAAAAAATTTTCGTGTTTTTATGTCATTTCCTGTTGTCAAATACGTATATATAACTAAAGACATATTGTTGATCAAATTATTTAAAGATCACCTGGCATGTTTCAACGGGGTAAGGCAAGCGGAAAACGGGGGATGGGATATGTGGAATTGCAGCGATCAGATGAAAAAGATAGAGCGGGCTACACAGATCACTACAGAGGATGTCGATGTGGATCAGCTGATTATTGACAATACTGCCCGCAAAAAGGTGGATGAGACCGTTGAAGTGTTGTTTGCAAAGATGAAAGGTTCCATACAGCAGGAAGTGGAATCCATTTTTGCACCGCGCTTTGAATTTGAAAATGTGAGTGAGAGCGGAATTATCATATGCGGCAAAGAAGGCAATATCGCCACATCGAAAAGCGCTTTCTTTGAAATATTCCATGCATATAAAAAAGTTTGTACAGCGGAGCAATTTGAAGAAGCAACCTATCTGGCGGGCAGGAAGGCGGCGCTGCATTTTTCAGATGATTTTCGCAAAGTGCTCTGCATCAATAATAAGGTCAAATTGCCAAATACAGAAGAAAAATTTATGAATCTGTATTCCAAATTTGATCACAGAAGCGCCTGGTGGGAAAAGCCGGTTGAGTACCTTGACAAAGAGGCGGAGGACAAGCCGTATATTTCAGCAGCTTTCAAAAAACCGTTTACAACCTATCCATGGATTGATGGGGATAATGAAACAAATAATCTCTTTTTGATCGGATATATACAGACGTTGTTTAATTGCAGCTCCGATATACTGCGGGTCATCGGCGAAAGTAAAAAGATGAGTATGCAGGACAGAAAAATGGCGCTTAAAGTTGTGGCGGAGGATCAGCTAGACCAGGAGAAGGAACAGCTGCAGATTTATTATACGAATCAGTATGTCCGGACATGGCTCGAAATTGACCGGATCATCTATTGTGCCGTTAACATGGTTCTGGGCGCAAGCTCCGGTGAAAATATACGCGAATGTGTGGAAGCGCTGAAAGAGTTGAAGGAACAGCTAAGCAGTGCGCTTGGGCGTGACATCGCGGAGGAGACGGACTACAACCGTGTTTCAAAACTCGTGCGTCAGACAGTTCGGGATATAGAGGCGAATAAATTTCGTCTCCATGTACTGCTAAATGAATTTCGTATATTGTATGAAGATTATCGAATCCAACAGCTAGATCGGTAGGCAAATACAGGCGAGACGGGTGAGATGCATGGATCTGCAGGAAGTACGAAAAGAAATAAAAAAAACAGAACAGAAACGCCGCCTCCTGGACAGTATCTATATGGTTGAAGCGGCCGAGGATTGGGGCCTGTTGGAGGAAATGAAAACGGAGCTGCAGACGAAATACGATGCGCTTTGTGAGGACGAGCAAAAACAACTGCAGAAAGCCCAAAAACGTATCCGACACGCGCTTAGAGTTTATCGGATGCTGCCGGTATTCAGTGTATTAGCCGTAGTGATTTTGACGCTGATTCTGATCCGGGGACAGAAAACGTCGCTGCTAGAAAACCATATTGTGATTTCTGCGGCGTATATCGTAAACGCGGTATTACTTTTCATGCATTGTCTGGTCGCTTCTGATTCGAAAGTGCGGGTGATCATCGCGCTTCTCATTGGTATTCCCGTGTTCTGTTATGTGGTCAAATTGATTACGGGATTTGATCTTTTGTGGTTTACAAAAGAAGTGTATATTTCTTTTGCGCTTTCTATCTATTCCTTTGTGCGGTCACTCGTACAGGATGCGAAATCAGGTGACAAAAAGTGAACTCTTGTTTTCCGTGTTTGCCTGTGTTATAGTGACGTCACGGAAAGGAGTGTAGGAACAATGCACGAGAAAGGAAGCGTAGGAACAATGCACGAGAAAGGAAGCGGAACATTTGAGTTTCGTGAAATCTTTGCGGATGAGGCGGATCAGGCCGTACAGATGGAACGAATCTGTTTTCCGCCGCATGAAGCCTGCCCTGAAGCGATGATGCGGGATCGGGTCGCTGCGGCGCCGGAAATGTTCCTTGTGGCAGTGGACGGCGAGTCGGGAAAACTTGCGGGTCTTCTGACCGGACTTTCGACCGACGAGCAGTCTTTTCGAGATGAATTTTTTTCAGACGTCCGGCTGCATAATCCGCAGGGAGCGAATGTTATGATTCTGGGTTTGGAAGTGCTGCCGGAATATAGGGGCCGCGGACTGGCGCGGGAGCTGATGTCTGAATTTTTGGATAGAGAGAGAAGCAGAGGACGCAGAGCGGTGATTTTAACATGTCTGGAGTCAAAAGTAAAAATGTATGAAAAGATGGGATTTCATAACGACGGAATCTCTCAGTCGTCCTGGGGCGGGGAGCAGTGGTTTGAAATGAGCTGCGTTTTGAATGTTTCATGAAATTCCGGAAATGTTCACAGGACGGTAAAAAGGGGCGGGAGAAGAGTGAAAATACAGTGTGACCGAATTTCCGAGGGTTGTGTGGATGCCCGTGCAACCGTGTTTTCATACGGAAAATTGAGAAAGATGCATGAGATACGTGTAGGCGAAGCGCTGCGCGAGGGCAAAGATCCGGCGGAGCTAGTGAGAGTGGAATACCTTTGGCGGATGAAGCCTGAAGGAATGTGCCGTGTGCGGACGGCAAAGGGAAGAGAACTGATTGCAGGCAGAGAAGTGCAAATTCGGACTGAAAATGGGTTTCAGCCAATCCGCCGGTTAGAGATTGGCGAGCGGGTGGAGACGATCGACGGCTTGGAAGAAGTGATTGCACTTGAAAAAGTGATGTACAAAGGACATGGGGTGCAGTTCAATCTGGGCAGCCGGCTGCATCAGTATGTGTGCAATGGTTTTCTGTTGGGAGATATGCTAAAAATGAAATTTCATTTGTGAGCGGGATGTGTCATCCCGCTCACGGCGCTTTAAATATTCCTAGCGCAGGCGGGTTGTCTGTAAATACGACAAAGCCGATAAACAACAGAACAATAGCGGCGGCGAGCAGTACTTTGACAAGAACCAGATAAGCCGGCTCACAGGACGAAGCGATAGATTCCAGGTTTTTGAGCAGGATGGTTACAGTCATAAACGCACAGAGTACACTGACATAAAAAATGGCAATGTCCACTGCCGCAATGTGTTTGCCAAGGATACCGGAGTATGTGTAAAACAGCGTCGGTATGAGAAACGTGCCGACTAATATACCGGCAAACAGTATGGATTGGATAAAGGGAATACTTGTTCGAAATGTAAAATATACATACACGGTGTATAATAGCATGGGAAAAAAGAGCAATTTCATATGCTCCCATACGGATTCATTGACCGGAGAAAACAGTCCGACAAATGATAAATGACCGGACCATTCATAAAAAAAGTGGCTCAGTGTGCCGAGCACGCAGACAAATACAATGCCCGGCAGCACAATCCATTTGACAGGAATCGATTTCATAGTGTGCATATACCTTCCTCCTGATGATGGGGTGAGTATAGTTTATGCACAATATGTTCGCTCTATTCCGCATCGGAATCTTCTTTGGCCGGCAGCTCCATCAGCCGCATGCCGGCGGTACTTGTGACCGGTAGGGAGAAGATAATGGATTTGGCGGGACTTTGCATGCCGGCGTCTTCCATAATTGCCTTCATGATATTATTTTTATCTTCGCTTTTGACGACAATAAAAACCATTTCTTTTTCCACAGCCAGAGAAACCCCGAAAAATTTTTCAGATCCTTCCATACCGGTGCCTTTTGCGTGGACGACCGTTCCGCCTCCGGCATTCGCCTTCCGGGCAGCGTCCATAATTATATCGGTATTTCCCTGATCCGCAATGACAATTAATAATTCATAGTTGGTGTTTTTCAAGACGGTTTCTTCTCCTTTTACAAAATTCTGTCCTTCCGTGAGAAAGGAAAGCGGCTTTTTTCCTCCGATGCTGCTCATTGGAATAATAAATACAATACCGGTTCCGGGAATATCAATCTGCATCTCCGTCTGCAGCGCCTGTTTGATCTGACGCCATGTTTCGCGGGTCACGCAGGAGAGCATCACAATTTTATCCACATCTTCTAACCCGAGATAATCGAGTATGTCGTTGGCGGCAGTGCCGCGTGCAAGAGTGTTCATTCGGACCGTGACGTGATGCCGGTCGTACAGCGCGGCAAATTTTTTGGCTTTCGATCGATCTAGGATCGAGACCATGATAAACAATTCATTCATAGAATCCTCCGTTTTTTGTATACAAATTCAGATTCAATCTCAAATTCCGCAAATTAAAGTTCAATAATAGCGTCGTCGTCAAGCTGCTGAAACTCCGCTGCAGGGGAAACCGACGGCAGCGGATGTGTTTCTTTGCCGACAAAGCGGGAGCACAGACCGAGTATCTGGATCGTAATCAGCGGGGTCATGGCGACCATCGCAACAACTCCGAATGCATCGGTCACAATATTGCCGCCGAGTGCAGAGCAGGCTCCCTGCGCAAAGGGGAGTAAAAACGCGGCGGTCATCGGACCGGATGCCACACCGCCGGAGTCAAACGCAATCGCGGTATAGATTTTAGGGACAAAAAACGAGATTCCAAGTGCAAATACATAGCCCGGAATGACAAACCACATAATGGAAATGCCGGTCAGCACACGAATCATCGCGATGCCCAGTGAGAGACTGACGCCGATTGAAAGGCTCATCCCCATGGCGCGCGCAGAAATAGCGCCGTCTGTAATTTCTTCGACCTGTTTATTGAGTACGTAGACGGCAGGCTCGGCTTTGACAATGAAAAAGCCCATGACCATCGCGATGGGGACAATGATCCACGGATAGTTAAGCTGCGCGATGACCTGACCGAGATAATTGCCGGCAGGTAGAAATCCGACGTTAACGCCGGTCAGAAACAGCACCAGTCCAATATACGTATATCCCAGACCGATCAGCAGTTTCAAGAGTTTACGCCGGGACAGTTTCAGGGCGACAATCTGAAACACCCCGAAAAAAGCGACAATCGGCAGCAGAGAGATGGCAATTTCAGCCATGTACGTAGGAAAGCCGACTGCAAACAGCTTCCATAATTGTACCGAGTTTTCAATGTCCGGTATGGTAGGCGCGATATAATCGCTTGCAGACGGGTGGTAGATCATGCCGAGCGCCAGTACGG
>CALWPC010000018.1 GCA_944383325.1 uncultured Lachnospiraceae bacterium
CGCAGATGGAGTCGCTGTTGTTGGATGGTATCGACCGGACTCATATTTTGGCGGAACCGGCGGCGCGCAATACGGCGCCGTGCATTTTGTATGCGGCGCTTACCCTTCATAAGCAGTGGGGGGATGGTGTGATGTGCGTGCTTCCGGCCGATCACTATATTGAGGATACGAAGGAGTATCGCCGCGTGATGGCGCGCGCAGCGGAAGTGGCCGCCGCTACCGGACAGATTGTGACGATTGGCATCGCTCCGTCCTACGCGGCAACCGGATATGGATATATTGCGTGTGCGGACAACGCGCCGGATATGCCGGACGTGTACCGGGTGGAGGCGTTTGTGGAAAAACCGTGTGAGGAGGATGCGCGCGCCTATCTGGAGAGGGGGAATTATCTCTGGAACAGCGGCGTGTTTGTGTGGAAAATTTCAACGATTTTAAAAGCGTTTCAGGAGTATCTGCCCGACATGTATGATGCGCTGAGGCCGATCTGCGAGTTGGATGAGGGAGATTTGCGCGCGTTTTTGGAGCAGGTGTACCCGTCGCTTGAGAGCATTTCTGTCGATTATGGAATCATGGAGCATGTGTCCGATGTTCTGACGCTCAGGGGAGATTACGGATGGAGCGATGTGGGCAGTTTGGATGCGCTGACGGCGTTTTATCCGGAGGATGATAACGGCAATGTGCTGATCGGCGATGTACTTGCGGTGGACAGCGCCGGGTCGATTGTGCGCGGCGACGGGAAATTAATTGCGGTTGTCGGAGCGAAGGATCTGATGGTTATTGATACGGAAGATGCGCTGTTAGTATGCCCGAAGAACCGGGCACAGGACGTCAGGCAGGTGGCCGAGAAGCTGAAACAGCAAAATCGTAAAGAGAGATAGAGGGATTGTGATGAAGTGTGCGTTAATTACCGGAATTACCGGACAGGATGGCTCTTATCTGGCAGAGTTGCTGCTAGAGAAAGGGTATAAAGTTTATGGCCTGATGCGCCGCAAAAGCAAGGTTGACTATGGCAATGTGCGGCATTTAAAAGATCGTATTGAGCTTTTGTATGCGGATATGACCGATATTGTATCGCTGATTTCAGCGATGAGACTGTCTGAGGCGGACGAGGTGTATAATCTGGCGGCGCAGTCGTTTGTCGCGACTTCCTGGGACACGCCGGTTGGAACAGCCGAGATTGATGCGATCGGGGTGACGAATATGTTGGAGGCAATCCGCATTGTCCGGCCGGACTGCCGCTTTTATCAGGCGTCGACAAGCGAGATGTTCGGGAAGGTGCAGACAATGCCGCAAAATGAGCAGACGCCCTTTTATCCCCGCAGCCCTTACGGGGTTGCAAAGTTATACGGTCATTGGATTACGAAAAACTACAGAGAGAGCTTCGGCATGTTCGCATGTTCGGGCATTTTGTTTAATCATGAATCAGAGCGCAGGGGAATGGAATTTGTGACAAGAAAAATTACCCGGTCGGTGGCTCGCATTAAACTGGGACTTCAGGATGAACTGGTGCTTGGAAATCTGGACGCTAAGAGAGACTGGGGACACGCAAAGGATTATGTATACGCGATGTGGCTGATGCTGCAGCAGGAGCAGCCGGACGATTATGTTATCAGTACCGGAGAGACGAGATCGGTGCGGGAATTTGTGCAGCGTGCGTTTGAAGCGGTCGGCATTCAGATTGAATGGCATGGAAAGGGCGTTGATGAGGTTGGCGTTGCGCCTGCGCTTGGCAGGACGGTTGTGCGGGTCAGCGAGGAGTTTTTCCGGCCGGCGGAGGTGGAGATCTTGCTCGGAGATTCGTCGAAGGCGAGAGAAAAACTTGGCTGGCAGCGGCAGATTTCATTTGAACAGTTGGTCAACCGTATGGTGGATCATGATTTGGTTGTCGAGGGCAGAGGACTGACAACAGGCTGAGTGCAGAGGGGTGGCAATGAGAGTATTAGTGACCGGCGCCGCGGGCTTTGTCGGCGGACATTTGCTGCAGAGGCTTCTCGCAGAGCAGAGAGACGAAGTATTTGCGGGCGTGCGAAACGCTGCGGAAGAACGCCTTGTCAGGGAACGCAACGGACAGCTTTGTGTGGTGCCAGCGGATCTGACGGATGCAGGGCAGGTGGCGGATATGATCCGGGCCGTTCGCCCGGAGGGCATTATTCATCTGGCGGCGCAGTCGAGCGTGGCACAGTCGTTTGAGGAACCAGAGGAGACAATGCGCGTCAATGTGGGCGGAACCGCGCATCTTCTGGAAGCCGTGGTGGATGCAGGACTGCGGCCGAGAATTTTGCTGATCGGAAGCGCGGATCAATATGGGAATGTGCCAAAGGACCGTCAGCCGATTTCGGAACAGGAACCGCTTGTTCCGCAGAGTCCCTACGGGGAGAGCAAGGTGCTTCAGGAACAGCTCGCAGCGAAATATCGGCGGGAGTATGATCTGGATTGTGTGATTGTGCGCGCAGGTCCCCATACCGGGCCGTACCAGAGCGAGCGGTTTGTTATTGCGGACTGGTGCGCGCAGATGTTCCGTATGAAGGAAGAGTATCGGGAGCACACACTGTCGGTCGGCAATCTGCGTGTTGTGCGCGATATAACGGATGTCCGGGATGTCGTGAGTGCGTATTGTAAATTACTGCACGCAGGGCGGCTGTGCGATGTGTACAATGTCGGAACGGGCAAGGGAATTTGTCTGGAGGAAGTTCCGAAATTGATTGCCTCCTGCGCGGGAATCAATGATTTGCGTGTTGTCGTGGATCCGAAGCGCTGTCGTCCGGCAGACATTGAATGTCTGATTGTCGATGGAAGCCGCCTTCGCCGAGATACCGGGTGGGAGCCTAAGTATACGTTTCGGCAGACAGTCTGGGATATGTTGGAACATTTGGCGTTGAAACGACACGTTTCGTATGATAAAATAAAGTATCAATGTGAGGAGGACAAACGATGAAAGGGATTATTCTGGCCGGCGGATCCGGCACAAGATTGTACCCGCTGACAATGGTGACATCGAAGCAGCTGCTTCCGGTATATGACAAGCCGATGATATACTATCCGCTGTCGACGCTGATGCTAGCGGGAATACGCGATATTTTGATTATTTCCACACCGCAGGATCTGCCGAACTTTGAGAGGCTGCTTGGAGACGGCTCGCATTACGGCGTGCGTCTGAGTTATGCAGAACAGCCGTCGCCGGACGGACTGGCGCAGGCGTTTTTGATCGGCGAAGAGTTTATTGCCGGAGATTCCTGTGCGATGGTGCTCGGCGATAATATTTTTTACGGAAACGGGTTTAAAAAACATTTGCGGGAAGCCGCAGGCCGTGAGAACGGAGCGACGGTGTTCGGGTATTATGTGGAAGATCCGGAACGCTTCGGTATTGTGGAATTTGATGAAAACGGCAAAGCCATCTCCATCGAGGAGAAGCCGGCAAAGCCAAAGTCCAACTACTGCGTGACCGGACTTTACTTTTATGATCACCGTGTCTGTGAGCTGGCGAAGAAGGTGAAGCCTTCTGCGCGCGGGGAACTGGAAATTACAGACTTAAACCGCATGTATCTCGAGGAGGGCAGCTTAAATGTCGTAACGCTCGGGCGCGGATTTGCATGGCTTGATACCGGAACCATTGATTCTCTGAACGAGGCGTCCGAATTTGTCAGGGTAGTGGAAGGACGACAGGGAATTAAAATCTCGGCCGTGGAAGAGATTGCGTTTAAAAACGGATGGATCACAAAAGAAGAGCTGTTAGAGTCCGCAAAACTGTATGGAAAGGCCGCTTACGGAGAGCATCTTAGAAAAGTAGCGGAAGGAAAATATCAATATTAAGAATCGGGGTAAGGATACATGAATGTGATTAAAACAGAGGTGCTTGATGTTGTCATTTTAGAACCCAGGGTGTTTGGCGACAACCGCGGATGGTTTATGGAGAGTTGGTCGCAGCAGAAGATGGAGGACGCCGGACTGTTTTATCAGTTTGTTCAGGATA
>CALWPC010000019.1 GCA_944383325.1 uncultured Lachnospiraceae bacterium
TTCCAATTCCTGACATAAGTCTTTATACTTTTTCGCAACCGTGTAATAGAAACATGCCACGTTAATATTACGGCAACAAATAATCTCATGCATTGTATAATAAATATCTTCAAAAATCGTAACATCGCCAGTCAAATCAACTATCATAGGGTACTCTACCAAACTAAGAACTGTTTTGATAAGCCCTATAAACGCTTTTCCTTTTCTCTCAAAGGAAAAGAGGTTAATAGGCTTAAAATACATCATGAAAAAGTCTTTCTCAGGTCTGATTCCCATCTTCTCCCGTTTACTATCTGGATTCTTTATATTTGGTTCAAGTGCTTTAAACACCTTTTGGGAAATGGCTAAAGACTGTTTCTTGCGTAAAAAGGCGTCTTCAGAAAGCATTTCTATTTTTCGTGTATCAGCCTCTTTGGAATGTTTTTTTAACAATTCATCTACAGACTGACCATCCTCCATAGCTGTCTCAAAGATATCCTTGAAAATTTTCCTTTCAGCCCTATATATCTCAAGACATTGATTAAATATCACATAATATATACTATCAACTAATTCTTTGGACGGCGAAACAGAGAGCTTCTTATTCTCAGTTGATAATTCATAAGGACTCTTTTTATAGTTTAAATAAACAGGAACTAAAATCTCACAAGCCTCTTCAAGAGTCTTAGCCGTTTTTAGCTTATATAACTCCTCCTTCTCCTCATCAGTTATAGGCTTGCGTCTCTCACGTGTAATATGGATATTACTTATCATGGACAAATAAGAAAAAAATTCAGCTACCTCTGTACTCATAACCCACCTCGTAAATACTTTTTTATTTCATCATATCAAAACACCTCCCACCAGTCGACATATTTTTATACAGAATTTGGCAAATAGGCACAAAAATAATCCTCCCATATGCCATAACAGCGTATGAGAGGATTTTCGCATCCTTGTTATATTCTTTTTTCACCTCGATACCCCCATGATGACACAGCTTTACGTTATGGTGTCTTGCTCTACCATAATGACAAAAGCACGAATCCCAACAACGCTCCTAAAATACAGACAGCATATTGAGGACAGGGGTGTAAAGGTGGCAATGGCGATTTTTTAAGGCTGTAAGACTAGCTTTATCAAAGGGAAAAAAGGAGAAACCGGACGTATGGAAGCCCAAATCGCCAGTTTCCCCATTTTTGCCCCTACCTAGCGTTTTGTCCTAATGCCCAAAAACCGCATAGATTCAAGGTTTTTACTTGTCTTCGTCTAAGCCACTTAAGCGTATAGCCTGGTCAGCCGCAATTAAACTGTCGATAATCTCTTCAAGATCTCCTCCGAGAATACTGTCTAATCGATGCAGCGTAAGCTTAATACGGTGATCTGTCACACGCCCCTGCGGGAAATTGTAGGTTCGGATTTTCTCCGAACGATCTCCGGTACCCACCTGGCTTCTCCGTGCCTGTGCTTCCGCGTCGTGTTTCTTTTCCAGTTCCATCTCATACAGACGGCTGCGCAGCACTTTCAGCGCTTTTTCCTTGTTTTTCAGCTGGCTTTTTTCATCCTGGCAGGAGACGACGATTCCCGTCGGCAGATGCGTCAGGCGCACGGCGGAATCTGTCGTATTGACACATTGTCCTCCGTTTCCGCTCGCGCGGAATACATCGAATTTACAATCATTTAAATCCAACTCCACATCCACCTCTTCGGCCTCCGGCATAATTGCTACCGTGATCGTCGATGTATGAATACGGCCGCCGGACTCCGTCACCGGAATCCTCTGAACGCGGTGCACACCGCTCTCATATTTGAGTTTACTGTACGCCCCCTGTCCGTCGATCATAAACACAATTTCTTTAAAACCGCCGATGCCGTTTTCATTCGAATTCATCGTATCGACTTTCCAGTGATTATTTTCGGCATAATGACTGTACATCCGAAACACATCAGCGGCAAATAACGCAGCCTCATCTCCGCCTGCGCCCGCGCGTATTTCTACAATTACATTTTTTTCATCATTCGGATCTTTGGGAAGCAGCAGGATTTTAAGCTCGCGCTCTAGCGAGACGATTTCCGCCCGCGCATTGCTCAGTTCTTCTTTGAGCATTTCTCTCATTTCTTCGTCATTCTCTTCATCGAGCAATGATAAGCTGTCCTCCACGGTCTGTCCGGCAGCCTTATACTTTCTGTATGTCTCGACAATCGGCGCAAGGTCATTTTGCTCTTTCATCAATTTGCGAAACCGTTCCTGATTGTTCGCGACATCGGGCTCGCCTAGCTCATTCAATACCTCTTCGAAACGTCTCACCAAATCTTCTAATTTATCAAACACGATACTTCCTCCCATTCCAGACACCGCACACCATGCGATCAAGTCCCGCATAATCCGTCCTGCACTCCACAGCTGAAAATCCGCTGCCTGCAAGCAGCTGCTGTACCGCGTTCCCCTGATCGTATCCGATTTCCAGAAACAGTGTCCCTCCCACTTTTAAATACATTCCAATATTCTCAGCGATTTTTCGATAAAAATTCAGACCGTCCGCTCCGCCGTCAAGCGCCATAAGCGGCTCATGACCGGCCACCTCGGGCGCCGTTGCGGCAAGCGCATCCGTTGCAATGTACGGCGGATTTGACAAAATACTGTCAAACATCCCCTGAACCGGTTCCAATAAATCGCCCTGCATCCACTCAATTTCCGCTCCGTTACAGGCGGCGTTTTTCATTGCCACAGCGAGAGCCTGTTCTGAGAGATCGGCCGCAGCCACCTGCAAATCCGGGCGCTCTAACTTCAATGAAACGGCAATGCATCCAGATCCCGTACATAAATCCAGAACGCGAGCGCCTTTTGGCAGACTCGAGACAGCCCAGGACACTAGCAGTTCCGTCTCCTGCCGGGGAATCAGGACGCGTTCATCCACATAAAAATCGCGTCCGTAAAATTCCTGCTTTCCAATAATATACTGCACCGGAATACGGTTGGCGCGTTTCGCAATGAGCGCTTCATAACAATCTTTCGTCTCCTTTGAAACTATCGTCTCCGACATATGCAAAAAATATTCTGCGCGCCGCCACCCTGTCAGACTGGAGAGCAACAGCCATGCATCCACAGCCGCATCGTCAATACCCGCCGTGAGCAGACGCTGCTCTCCCCGCCTCATCAGCTGCTCCCATGTCATTGTTCGCCTCCCGGGCGCTCGGTGTTTCCCTCCTCCGGACGATTTTCAAACGCGCGCCAGTCAAACACTGCCTCAACGCTTGCGATTCCGACTTCAATCATCGAGTCATCGGGCTCTCTTGTCGTCAGATTCTGAAGCCACATTCCCGGCTTGCTGATCAAATTGACAAGAAAATGGTCGCTTCGCCCTGCCAGTTTAATAATTTCATAAGAGATGCCCGCGATCACCGGAATCATCAAAAGGCGCACGGCCAAGCGCAGCCATGGATTATCGACCCGAATAAATAAAAACGCGATAATACTGATCAGCATCACAAACAACAGGAAACTCGTTCCGCACCGCTTATGCTGCTTGGAGCTTTTCCTGACATTTTCGACGTTTAATTCCAAACCATTCTCAATACAGTTAATACATTTATGCTCCGCGCCGTGATACATAAATACGCGCTGTATATCGTCCATCTGTGCAATCAGCACAACATAACCGACAAACAACAGCAGCCGGAACAGTCCCTCAAAAAGAGCTAACACAAATTCATTTTGCGTGACAAAACGACGCAACAGCTCGGATACGCCATACGGGATTCCGACAAACAAACCGACTGCCAACAGCACAGCCACGCATACGGTGCCGATCATCACCGCGTCTTTTCCGCGATCGTTCTGACGGTCATCCGCCGAGACGGTCGCTTTTTCTTTGTCCGCGGCCTCCTCTGCAGTCATTTGGTGCTCTTCCTCCAGAAAAAAGCCGGCAGAATATGTCAGCGTTTTCATGCCGAGCACGAGAGAATCCACGAAATTAAATACGCCGCGGATAAACGGGATGCGCGTCAGCGCCTTGTATTTAATCACACTGCGGCATTGTTCTGTTTTCACAACAATGTCCTGATTTTGCGTGCGGACCGCAACGGCATAGCTGTCCCCGTTTCGCATCATCACGCCTTCCATCACGGCCTGCCCGCCGATATTCGATGATTTCATATTGACCTTGCCCCATTCCTGCGCTTCAGAATTCTCCGCCTGCAGCGGATTGCGTAAACTTTTTCTTATGAAACAAAAAAGCCGGCACACTGCTGCGCACCGACCTTTTCTGATTCATATCCGGCACTGTATATCCAGAAAAATGCTCCAAATTACAGTTCCTAATTGTTAATACCATACTTGCGGTTGAACTTATCAATACGTCCGCGCGCAGCAGCCGCTTTCTGCTGCCCTGTATAAAACGGATGACACTTGGAACAGATTTCCACATGAATGTCTTCCTTGGTCGAACCTGTCACAAATGTATTTCCACAGTTGCACGTTACGGTTGCCTGATAATACTCCGGATGGATTCCCTCTTTCATTATGTTCACCTCACTACTACACATTTACTATGAAAACCTGCTCTGCCAAACGTGCGATCCGACGCCGCGCAAATGAACAGAGCATTCTGGTTGTTCTCTAAACAGCTTTCTCATTATAGCACACGATATTTTATATTGCAAGCAGAAACTTTTAAAATTTCTGCCTTATCAAAGCCTGGTTTTTCGGATCATGTGAACAAACTCTTCATTGTTTCGGGTTTCTGTAAACAAATCTAAAATTCGCTCTACCGCCTCATCGGCGCGCATTCCGTTAAACGCCCGGCGCATATGAAGAACCGCTTCCTGTTCCTCCTGGTTCAGAAGCAAATCCTCCCGCCTTGTACCCGACTTTACAATATCCACCGCAGGAAAGACGCGTTTCTCCGACAATTTGCGGTCAAGCACAAGCTCCATATTGCCGGTTCCCTTAAATTCCTCATACACCACATCGTCCATCTTGCTTCCGGTATCTACAAGAGCAGTCGCCAAAATCGTCAGGCTGCCGCCCTCGCGGATGTTTCGTGCCGCCCCGAAAAACCGTTTCGGCATGTGAAGCGCCGCAGGATCGAGTCCGCCGGAAAGTGTCCGCCCGCTCGGCGGAACTGTGAGATTATATGCCCGCGCCAGTCTTGTGATGCTGTCCAGCAAAATCATCACATCTTCTCTCTGTTCCACCAGACGCTTCGCGCGCTCAAGCACCATCTCTGATACACGTTTATGACGTTCCGGCAGCTCGTCGAATGTCGAGTAAATGACCTCCACATTCTCCCCGACAATCGACTCTTTGATGTCGGTCACTTCCTCCGGCCGTTCATCAATCAGCAAAATAATTAATTTCATATCGGGATGATTTCTTGCGATAGACTTCGCCACCTCTTTCAACAGTGTTGTCTTTCCGGCTTTCGGCGGAGACACAATCATCCCTCTCTGACCCTTTCCTACCGGCGCAATCAAATCCACAATTCTTGCCGCCATATTATTGGTGCCGCCGGACAGCCGGAGATTTTCATTCGGAAATATCGGCGTCATATCCTCGAATTTCGGACGGTGCACAACCTCATCCGGTTCCCTGCCATTGATTTTCTTTACATACAAAAGCGCGGAAAACTTCTCGGTAGGCGCTTTAATCTTTGTGTTGCCGGTAATTACATCGCCTGTGCGCATCCGAAAACGTCTGATCTGCGACGGCGCCACATATACATCGTCTTCTCCTGGCAAAAAGTTTGCGCTCCGAATAAAGCCAAACCCATCAGCCATCACTTCAAGAATCCCTTCCACTGTATTTCCGCTGTCCAGATCGCCGCGCGGCTTTACATGACGCACTCCGTTTTCCTCCGTCATGCCTGACGCCGCCCGATCCATGCCAGTTCTAATATTGGAATTCGGCGCGGCGTGCACTCTCTGTACGCCCATCCGGCTCTCGCGCTGCTGATGCGACTGCGGCGAATATTCCCGAGTCTCTTCCCTCGACACAGTCTTGCCCGCATCACGCCCGCTGCTTACTTCACCTGTTTTCTGTGCGGCAATCGCCTCCTGTACCAGACGGTCAATCACCTCGCCTTTTCTGCAGGTGGAAACTCCTCTGATGCCCTGTTCCTTGGCAAGCGCACGCAGCTCCTGAAGCGACATTGACTCAAACAGTTCACGCATAATCTTATCCTTTCCATGATATATCTATCCATTTTCAACTCATCTATAAAACACATTTGCTTCAAAGAATTTACACAATTCGTTCATGTTTGATTCACATTTTCTTCACAAATATACGGTATCTTTATAACTGTACTAGCAAACAGCTATTATAAATTTTCATAACTCACGCTTCGCCGGTGAAAACCGGCGAAGCACTCCCTCTCTTATTAGTGTATATAAAAGCCTCTATCTGAAAGGATAGAGGTTTTTATTTGATTGTCTTACAAATAATGGGAAATAAATAGAGATGTCAAATTTATATTCGCAGATGAAACCGCTTCTTTAACAGTATAACGCACAAGAAGCGGTTTCGTCTATCATTATTTTTTTGAATGCAAATATTTTTGCAAATAAATGCCGGTGTAAGACTCTGGAATTTGGCAAACCTCCTCAGGGGTTCCTTTGGCAATAATGGTTCCCCCTCCGTCGCCGCCTTCCGGACCAATGTCAATGATATAATCTGCCGTTTTGATCACGTCCAGATTATGCTCAATCACAAGAACCGTATTTCCGCCCTCCGTCAGGCGCTGAAGAATTTCCACAAGTTTATGCACGTCCGCGAAATGAAGTCCTGTCGTCGGTTCATCCAGAATATAGATCGTTCTTCCGGTGCTCCGGCGGCTAAGCTCCGTTGCAAGTTTAATGCGCTGCGCCTCTCCACCCGACAGAGTAGTCGACGGTTGGCCAAGTTTCACATAGCCCAAGCCGACGTCTCTGAGCGTCTCGATTTTTCTTCGGATCGAAGGCAGCGCCGAGAAAAATTCCACCGCTTCGTCTACCGTCATATCGAGCACGTCATAAATATTTTTTCCTTTGTACTGTACTTCCAACGTCTCTCTGTTGTATCGTTTACCGCCGCACACATCGCACGGCACATATACATCGGGAAGAAAGTGCATTTCAATCTTGATGATGCCGTCGCCCGCACAGGCCTCGCACCGGCCTCCTTTGACATTGAAGCTGAATCTTCCTTTTTTGTACCCCCGCGCTTTGGCATCCTGCGTGCTCGCAAACAAATCCCGGATCATATCGAATACCCCGGTATAGGTGGCAGGATTCGACCGCGGCGTGCGGCCGATCGGAGACTGGTCAATATTGATCACTTTATCTAATTGCTCAAGACCAAGCATCTGATCAAACTTTCCGGGGATTGTGCGCGCGCGGTTTAACTTTTTGGCAAGATATTTGTATATAATTTCATTGACAAGAGAGCTTTTTCCCGAACCGGACACTCCGGTCACGCACGTCATCACGCCGAGCGGAACTTTCACATTGATGCGCCGCAGATTATTCTGGGCCGCGCCTTTCACCGTCAGGTATCCGGTCGGTTTTCTGCGGGTTTTCGGAACCGGAATCTGAAGCTTGCCGCTCAAATATGCGCCGGTAATAGAATTTGGATTATCCATAATTTCCTTCGCCGTTCCCTGCGCTACAACCTCTCCCCCGCTAGTTCCCGCCCCGGGTCCAATGTCCACGATGTGATCGGCCTCCAACATCGTATCTTCATCATGTTCAACCACAAGAAGCGAATTGCCAAGATTGCGCAGCCGTTTCAGCGTGCGCAGCAGCTTGTCATTATCACGCTGGTGAAGGCCGATACTCGGCTCATCTAAAATATAGACCACGCCTACCAGGCCCGACCCAATCTGTGTCGCCAGGCGGATTCGCTGCGCCTCTCCGCCCGATAACGAGGCGGTTGCACGGGTCAGCGTCAGATAATCCAACCCGACGTCCGACAAAAAGCTGATTCTCGCCCGAATCTCTTTTAATATCTGTCCTCCGATCAGCTCCTGCTGAGGCGTCAGCGTCAGATCATCATATGCTTTTTTCAGCATGCCCACCGACATGCTAGTCACCTCATAAATGTTTTTTCCGTCCACGGTAACTGCAAGACTTTCTTTTTTCAGGCGTTGCCCGCCGCATTCCTTGCAGGGCGAAATACGCATAAAGCTTTCGTACTCTTCCTTCATCGACTGAGAAGCCGTCTCCCGATACCTGCGCTGCACATTTCGAATCAGGCCGTCAAACGCGACATCGTAAACTCCCTCGCCCCTCTGCCCTTTGTAATATACTTTGACCGAGTGCCCGTTTGTTCCGTGCAGGATCAGATCCTGCACCTGCTCGCCTAGCTGCTCATACGGTGTATCCAGGGAAAACCCGTATTCTTTAGACAGCGCCACCAAAATAGCGTGTGTAAAGCTGCCCTCCTCATTGCTAGACTGCCATCCCATGACGGCAATCGCCCCTTCGTTCAGGCTCAGTGATGTATCCGGTATCATCAGTTCCGGAGCAAACTCCATTTTGTAGCCCAGGCCGGAACATACCGGACACGCTCCAAACGGATTATTAAATGAGAAACTCCTCGGCTCAATCTCGTCAATACTGATCCCGCAGTCGGGACACGAAAAGCTTTGGCTGAAACGCATGGAGCGCTCTCCGTCAACGTCCACAAGCAGCAGTCCCTCCGCCAGATGCAGCACATTCTCAATGGAATCCGCAAGTCTGGCCTCAATGCCGTCCTTGACTACAAGGCGATCAACTACAATTTCAATATTATGCTTTACATTTTTATCCAGGGCAATTTCTTCTGAGAGCTCATACATATTCCCGTCTACACGGACACGGACATACCCGCTCTTTCTCGCGCGTTCCAAAATTTTTTCATGCCTGCCTTTGCGGCCGCGCACAACCGGCGCAAGAAGCTGGATTTTTGTCCGTTCCGGCAGAGACATCAGCTGATCCACCATTTGATCGACCGTCTGGCGCCGGATTTCCTTTCCGCATTTCGGACAGTGCGGCACGCCGATCCGCGCAAACAACAGACGGAAATAATCATAAATTTCTGTCACTGTCCCTACCGTCGAACGCGGGTTGCGGTTCGTCGATTTCTGGTCAATCGAAATAGCCGGACTCAGCCCCTCGATGCTTTCCACATCCGGTTTTTCCATCTGTCCGAGAAACTGTCTCGCATAGCTTGAAAGTGATTCCATATAGCGCCGCTGTCCCTCTGCATAGATCGTATCAAATGCAAGCGAGCTTTTTCCGGAACCGCTCAGACCGGTAAGTACAACCAGTTCGTTTCTCGGAATATCCACGTCCAACGACTTTAAATTGTGTTCATTGGCTCCCCGTATTTTAATATATGTTCTGTCCATTCGTTTCTCCTTCTCAGCAGTCATTTCCTCCGGTGGCCTTTGTGCAGACATCAGACATTATATGCCGTCCTCTTCCTCATCAATCATTTCCTGAAGCATCTGTTTTAGCTCCGTCATTTTATCGCGCAGTTCTGCCGCTGCCTCAAAATTCAGCTCAGCTGCGGCTGCGCGCATCTGTTTTTCAATCTTTTTAATGAGCTTCTCCAGTTCGGCGCGGCTCATAGACTCTGGCTCTTTTTCCATGCGCAGTTCTTCGGCGGCAATCTCCTTGGAGATACGAATCAGATCTCTCACCGATTTCTGAATCGTTTTTGGCGTAATGTTGTGTTCTGTATTATACTGCTCCTGGATCTGCCGTCTTCGTTCCGTCTCATCAATCGCACGGCGCATCGAATCTGTGATTACATCCGCATACATGATCACACGCCCGTCCGCATTGCGGGCTGCGCGCCCGATTGTCTGTATCAGCGACGTTTCCGAACGCAAAAACCCTTCCTTATCTGCATCGAGTATGGCCACCAACGCAACCTCTGGAATATCCAGACCTTCTCTTAACAGGTTAATGCCGACAAGGACGTCAAACACATCCAGGCGCATGTCCCGAATGATCTCGCTGCGCTCCAACGTGTCAATGTCCGAATGAAGATAGCGCACGCGAATACCGACTTCCCTCAAATAGGAGGTCAAATCCTCCGCCATTTTCTTAGTCAGCGTCGTCACCATGATTTTTTCCTTTTTTTCGACTGCCGCCCGCACTTCGCCCAACAGACTGTCAATCTGTCCCTCTACAGGCAACACCTGAATTTTCGGATCAAGCAGACCGGTCGGCCGGATAATCTGCTCCGCGCGGAGCAATTCATGTTCCGCCTCATACTCTCCGGGAGTGGCCGAGACAAAAAGGATCTGGTCAATTTTACTCTCAAATTCCGAAAAATTCAACGGCCGGTTATCCAGAGCCGACGGCAGCCGGAATCCAAACTCGACAAGCGTCGTCTTGCGCGAATGATCGCCGTGATACATTCCCCGCACCTGGGGAAGCGTCATATGGGACTCGTCAATAATCATCAAAAAATCCTCAGGGAAATAATCAATTAGCGTAAACGGCGGCGCTCCCGGTTCCAAACCGGACAGATGTCTGGAGTAATTTTCGATACCGCTGCAAAAGCCGGTTTCCCTAAGCATTTCCAAATCAAAATTTGTGCGCGACGCGATTCGCTGCGCCTCAATCAGTTTATCATTCTGTTTAAAATACCGGACGCGCTCCTCCAGTTCCCGCTCAATATCCTCTGCCGCACGCTGTATTTTTTCGGGCGCAATCACATAGTGAGACGCGGGAAAAATTGCCGCGTGCTGAAGCGTGGCCTTGATCTGTCCCGTCAGAATGTCCACCTCCAACAAACGATCAATCTCATCTCCGAAAAATTCCACGCGGATCGCCGTGTCGGAGCGGTCTGCCGTACAAATATCAAGCACATCGCCTTTCATGCGAAACGTGCCGCGGTGAAAATCAATCTCGTTGCGGCTGTATTGAATGTCCACAAGCTTGCGCGCAATATCATCCCGCTCCACCTGCATGCCCGGGCGAAGCGACAGCACCATATTCTGATAATCCACCGGGCTGCCCAAGCCATAAATACATGAGACGCTTGAAATAATCACGACATCCCTGCGCTCTGTCAGCGCAGTCGTAGCCGACAGCCGCAGCTTGTCAATTTCATCATTAATGGCCGAATCCTTTGCAATATATACATCCGTAGACGGAATGTAAGCCTCAGGCTGATAATAATCGTAATAGGAGACAAAATACTCCACTGCATTGTTTGGAAAGAACTCTTTAAACTCGCCGTATAACTGCGCCGCCAATGTTTTATTGTGGGCAATAATCAGCGTCGGTTTATTCAGTTTCTGGATGACATTCGCCATCGTAAACGTTTTTCCCGAACCGGTGACACCGAGGAGTGTCTGGCATTGGTTGCCCTCCTTGAAGCCCTGCACTAACTGCTCGATCGCCTGCGGCTGATCGCCGGTTGGGGCGTATTCTGATACTAATTCAAAATGATCCATAGAAAATCTCCTTGTTAAAGTCTTCTTAAGCAGAATAACAATGCATATAAGATTACTCTAATTTAAAATATTTATTTTTTAACTCTGTCTTCAAAGTTTGGTTTGCGATAATTTGCTGAATAGCTTTATCTTCAAAATCTTTATCTAAATATTTATTAGCTAGTTCCTTGGATATTTCTTTTTTCAAATTACAAATTACAAGCAACTGATTATAATCCTTTTTGTTGATAATTTCCGTAATTTTGGTAAAATTTCTTACATATGTTTCTTTTACATTATACTCCACAATTTTAGACAAACTTTGCTCTATACTTAAAACACTATCATATTTTTCAATTTTTTGTTTTTGAACAAACTCATCTGCCAATATCTTTGTAGTTGTTAAAGCAATCTGTTTGCTTTTCTCTGTCACTCGTTTCCAAAACTGTTCTTTAAATTCGTCTATTCTTTCATGTGCATTTACCGGAAGAATTGTTTCCATTGTATGCTCAAGCACTTCATTTGACAAAAGAAACATTTCAATTTCATTAAACGGTAATACTTTGATTCCCTTTGTTTCCAATAATTTCTTTTTATCTGTAGAATAATTATCTCCATCGACTATTCCAAAACATTCAATACCTAACCATTCAGACTCTGAAAGTACATCACAATATTTAATAACATCCAAATGTCCACCAACCGGAATAATTGTATACTGCTCACCAAATAAAGCTCGATAAATCGTATAATCTAAACTTGATTTTGTATCTCCTTCACAAAAAATAATGGGTTTTTTAGATCCCAGTACCTCTGTCAACATTGTTTTTGGCAAAACAAAATTATCTTCAACAAATTCAAATTCCCAATGATTAGGATACACAAAATTTTTAATCCATGCTATCCTCGCTTCATTTCTACCAAGAACAAAATCCACGGAATGTGTAATAAATATAAACTGACAATCTTTTCTTTCTCCAACCAATAAATCCCACAAAATATTTGTCAACGACGGGTTAAGATATGTTTCTGGCTCATCAACTACAATAAAGCTTTCCCTTTTTGCCATTAAAACACTTATTGAATAATAGAGTATAGCTTTTTCTCCTTCTGACAGTGCATTTACGTGATAAAAATTATTATCTTTTTCACATACTAAATAATCACTTGTTTCTGTTCTAAAATGAAGTTTTATTTCTGGGAAAAGTACTCTGTATATCTTTCTTAATTGTCCAAATATATTTTTTTCTTTTTCAGCAACAACACCTCTTTCTTCGCATTCCATTAAATATTCTGTATATTGCTCTCTCATAGCAACTATCAGCTTCGTAAACTGATTATTTTGGAAACAAAAATAATCATAATCCTCTTTTGTTTTACTTTTATCAATATTATTCTCCAAAAGTAAATTTTCCAAATCTTTTAATCTTGTAGAAAGCATTGACATATCATTCAACGAAAAGTATAGTGTTTTTTGCGCTGGTATAACAGATATATTTTCCCTGTCATTTCCTTTCAAAGTTTTAGCCAAGCTTGATTTTCCACTTCCATTTCCTCCAATTAACACAATATTCTCTTCGACGGAAGAAAATCTGGCAAGAATTAAAACCGCAACATATTCTTCTGCAAAATCTATTTTATACGAAAAACCATATAACAAATTTTCAAAATCAATATATGAAAAATGATTTTCCATTCCCTCAACACATTCAAGTATTAATTTTTTCATTTGCCTGCTAAATTTATTTTGATGAATAATATTTAAACTTTTAATTTGTTTTATAAACTCTAATTGTTTTTTTATATATGTACAAGCAGATTGATATGTGTCCTGAAATCCATCTTGGATGCACTTTAGTTCTTTCCCGTCAGAATTATATATTGTTCTCTCGCTGTATGTTTGCTTATAAAACAGCTCTAACTCCGTCTTTTTGTCCCTTGACTGTTTTTCATAATCTTCTAAATACTTTTCACACTTTTCCAATTTTAATTCTATATCTTCAATCGTATGCATTCTCCTTCATCCCTGCTTTTTCAAAAATACGTATTTTTAAACATTTTTTATCGCTTTTATACCACTATCTATTAGGGAAAAATGATTTATCCTTACCATTTCCAACACTTTTAAATACCGGTAAGTACTAATAAGTGATTTAACATCATCATATTTCCCATAAGGCTATTAGCTAATTCTTACTCATCATCTTTCGATTCCAATAACACTCGGTCAAAATCACTCTGATATAACCTGTCCTGTTTCACACGATATTTTTCAAACTCGCTCAACGCGTGCTTTTCTGCTATCTCGGCTGAAATACTGCCTGCATGTGTCAAAATTTCTTTTTTTGACAGTTTTAGAATCCCTTCAAACTGACCTGCCCAGTCTTCCATTGTCATAGGAACTTGTTCTTCTGCTCTCATTTCTGCAAGATCTAAATAAGCATTAACAATTCTAGCCATGGCTGATAGTTCCTGTTCCGTCAAATAATTTTTTGCAACTGTTACGTCAAATCTTTGTATTTTCCCATTAGGGGCATCCTTCCATGTCTGCAAACCCATATGTTCCTTTTCACTGTCAGCTCTGTGATAGATCACTTCTGCTGCAGTTTCTCCATGTATTGCCCAGTGTAACTGATTCTGGACTCTGGCAAAAAACAATCTGGTTGTTTTAGATTTAGGATCGTAATCAATGCTCGTTGCATAAATATCTGTAATTTTTTGATAAAACCTTCTCTCAGATAACCGTATCTCACGAATTCTTTGTAACTGCTCTTCAAAATAGTCTTTTGTAAGAACTGTTCCAAAATTCTGTAACCGTTCATCGTCCATAGTAAATCCTTTAATAGTAAACTCTTCTATAATTCCATTGGCCCATTTACGAAACTGAACCGCTCTCGGAGAGTCAACCTTATTTCCTACGGCTATAATCGCTTTCAAATTATAGTGATTTGTATTATAACTTTTCCCATCAGAAGCAGTTATTCGAAATTTTCGAATAACTGAATCCTCATCTAATTCCCCATCAACGAATATTTTTTTCAAATGATAATTAATCGTATGGGTTTCCACATCATACAGAAGCCCCATCATTTTCTGTGTTAACCATACATTTTCATCGAAATATACAGCATTCACATCACTTTTTCCCGTTGCAGTAATAAATGTCAGGTATTCCGCCGCCGAGGAACGTACTATTGATATTTCTTTTTTCTTTTTCATCACTTTCACCTTTTAATTCAATATCTTTATTCATTACGAATTGTTATTATAAAAGTCACAAATTCATTTTGTCCATCTAGTGTTATCTAGTCCATCTGGTTTTATTTGATCCGCAAAATACGGACGAATCAGCACGAAAAATCACTGAATATTCCTCGTTTTTACGTTCTGGCACTCTAGGAGACAAAATACTCCACTGCATTGTTTGAAACTAAAAGCACGCTCAGGCAATTATCTTTTTATTCCTGCAAAGACACCGCTACTTTAACTCCCTTTTCCTTCGTCCTCTCTTCGTTTTCTTCATCGATCCATTCATCCCGATAGCCAACTCTTCAAAGACCTTTGCAGTTTAAGATTGAGCTCAATACTAAGCAGTTCTATTTTTCCCACATACTATTATAGTTATAGTGGAGGATAATTCGTATGTCAAGATGATGCCGTAATCAGACAAACCCGAACGCGGCAAACAGAGAGATCCCTTCCTTTCCAAACTATAAATTTTATTTTTTCTGGCCTGTCAATTTTTTATACTCATTTCCCCATGCCATCATCGCATCCAACACCGGCTTTAGGCTATATCCGGTTTCTGTGAGTGTATACTCCACCCTGGGCGGCACCTCCGGATATACCTTTCGGGTAAGCAACCCGCTTTGTTCCATCGAACGAAGGTTCGCTGTCAGCACTTTCTGCGATATACTTCCGACCGATTTTTTCAATTCGCCAAACCGTTTCGTACCGTCCAACAGATCGCGTATAATTAACACCTTCCAACGATCACTGATGAGCATTAAAGTCGTTTCCACCGGACATGCCGGCAATGTTTTTTCCATACATTCTCCCCATTTCATCACAATAGTTACTTTTGAGTAACTACGGCACAATAAAGTGCTTACTTTACGTTTTTTCCCTACAGATGTATTATAAACTTGCCGGTGAGAAATAACAAGCCGGCAATCCAATAAACAGACAAAGATGGAGGTATGATATGATGAAACTTGCAGTAGTATGCGCCAATGGCAGAGTCGGAAAATTGATCGTCCAGGAAGCACTGGATCGGAAACTCGATGTCACCGCTATTGTCCGCGGCGAAAACAGGACAGCAACCGCAAGCGTAATTCAAAAAGACTTATTTGACTTAACGGCTTCGGATTTAGATGGTTTTGATGTGGTCATTGACGCGTTCGGCGCCTGGACGCCGGAGACCTTACCGCAGCACGGTACGTCACTCAAGCATCTCTGCGACATTTTAAGCGGAACAAAGACGCGGCTTCTCGTCGTCGGAGGCGCCGGCAGTTTATATGTGAATGCAGAGCACACTGCGCAGGTCATGGATGGCGCCGATTTCCCGGATGCTTTTAAACCACTGGCTTCTAACATGGGAAAAGCACTGGACGAGCTTCGCTCCCGAACCGACGTAATATGGACCTATATAAGTCCTGCCGGTGATTTCCAGGCCGACGGAGCCAAAACCGGCAAATATATTTTGGCGGGAGAAGAATTAACTTTAAATTCTAAAGGAGAAAGCGTGATCAGTTATGCCGATTACGCCGTGGCCATGGTAGACGAAGCAGTAAACGGAGATCATCTCCGGCAGCGCATTTCCGTGGTGTCCGAATCGTAAGCCAGAAATATGGAGGAGAAAATGGACCAGATACAAAGACGGTTGTTTCTGTTGAACTATTTAAAAAAAGAACAGCGCGCGCTTCAAAACATCCCGATTCCCGCAGACGCCAAGTCGCAGAAACGGCTTTTGCGCTCTCTGATGAATATTCGGCCTCCGCATCCTGTAAGCAGCGATTTTCTTCAAATTCAAGATGAATACCTGCAGGAAGAAACGGCAGCGAAAGGCGTCACCGACAGCGCCCTGCTGCCCGCGTCTCCCCTCGAACATCGTCTTGCACTCTGGCGCGGCGATATTACCACGCTGAAAGTTGACGCCATTGTAAACGCGGCCAACAGCACTTTAAGAGGATGTTTCATTCCATGCCACTCCTGCGTGGATAATATGATTCACAGTGTCAGCGGCATTCAGCTCCGTCTGGATTGCGATCAGATAATGACAAAACAGGGGTATAACGAGCCAACCGGACAGGCGAAAATCACGCCTGCTTATAATCTGCCTGCCCGCTATGTGCTGCACACCGTCGGGCCGATTGTATCTGGTTCTCTCACCGAGACGCACTGCAAACAGCTTGCCGGCTGCTACCGGTCCTGTTTGAGCCTTGCGGCGGACAGCGGACTGAAAAGCGTAGCTTTCTGCTGCATATCCACAGGTGAATTCCATTTTCCGCAGCATACGGCCGCCGAAATTGCCGTACAGACTGTGACTGAATTTCTACGCACAGACAACCAAATAGAAAAGGTGGTATTTAATGTTTTCAGGCAGGATGACTATGACATCTACAAAAAGCTGCTCGGATGACCTGCAGCGTCTTTACAGACTTCTGCGGGAAGCCGACGCCGTCATGATCGGTGCAGGCGCAGGACTGTCCACCGCAGCAGGTCTTACTTATACAGGGCCGAGATTTCAAAATCATTTTTCCGACTTTATTGAAAAATACGGTTTCAAAGACATGTACTCCGGAGGTTTTTATCCGTTTTCAAGCTTAGAAGAACATTGGGCATATTGGTCAAGATATGTATTTATAAACCGATATGCCGATCATGCGAACGGAACATACGAAAGACTCTTAGAGCTTGTCGGCGGAATGGACTATTTCGTATTGACTACAAATGTGGATCATCAGTTTCAAAAAGCGGGCTTTGATAAACACCGACTGTTTTATACACAGGGGGATTACGGTTTATTTCAGTGCAGTGCACCATGCCACAAGATTACCTATGACAACGAAACATCAATCCGCGAAATGATTGCGGAGCAAAAGGATATGAAAATCCCGTCAGAATTGATTCCCTATTGCCCCATCTGCGGCAGGCCGATGACAATGAATTTGCGGGCGGACGATACATTTGTCCAGGATGAGGGGTGGTATCTGGCAAATCAGCGCTACAAAGACTTCATCCGAAGACACGAGGGGCTTAACGTACTGTTTCTGGAGCTTGGCGTAGGAATGAACACCCCGGGGATTATTAAATATCCGTTCTGGCAGATGACGTATCAGAACCCAAAGGCAGTGTATGCGTGCGTGAATCTGGGGGAAGCGTTTGCGCCGAAAGAGATTGCGGAGCGGGCGATTTGTATTGATGGGGATATTGGGGAGGTGTTGGAATGCTTATAAAAGCATTTGCGCATAATGTGACCTTTTCTAGAGCAGGTACATTCATTGCACACGGTGTACACTAAGTGGCAGTCGCAAAATTTGCGATTGCCACTCCCTCATGGAGGGATTGAAAGAATACAGTGTTTGTGTCGTCTCCTATTCTGTTCTACTCATTCTAACCATTTTCGTTGACAAGAATGGTTAGAATGGGTAGAATGTGGGTAGAATAAAATTGGAGGCGGTCAAATGATTTTTCAGGAAAGTGAAACGATTGAACTAAAAGCAATCGTGGTAGAGGATATAAAAAAAGAAATCATTGCTTTTGCAAATTGCAGAGGCGGAAAGCTGTACATCGGTGTTCAGGATGATGGAACAGTATCAGGATTGGATAATCCGGACGAAGCCTCTCTGCAAATCAGCAATATGGTTCGGGATTCCATTAAGCCGGACTTGACGATGTTTCTTCACTATGAAACATTGACTGTAGACGGAAAGAAAATCGTTGCAGTTGATATTCAACAAGGAACGGAAAGACCCTATTATATTGCAAAAAAAGGTCTGCGTCCGGAAGGCGTCTACGTCCGTCAGGGGTATTCCTCTGTTCCGGCTACCAATACAGCGATCCGGCGCATGATTAAAGAAACAGATGGAGACCGCTTTGAGGAAATGCGGTCTTTGGAGCAGAATTTAACATTTGAAATCGCGGAAAAGACATTTGAGAAACGGCATGTAGCGTTTGGGCCTGCACAGATGAAAACCCTGGGATTGGTAACGCAGGATGGTGTCTATACCAACTTAGGGCTGCTGCTTTCAGACCAGTGTGTGCATACAATTAAGGTTGCTGTTTTTCAGGGTACGAATCAAAACGAATTTAAGGATCGGAAAGAATTTACCGGGTCTTTATTTCAGCAGATGGATGAAGTTTACGATTTTATCGATTTCCGCAATCAAACGCATTCCACCTTTGAGAAGCTGTATCGTATTG
>CALWPC010000020.1 GCA_944383325.1 uncultured Lachnospiraceae bacterium
GAAACAGGGAGACAGAAAAAGGAAGAGACAGTTCCGCAGAGAATCCGGGTTTAAAAAAGTCCGAATTTTCTGGGCTTGTCTCTTCCTTGCTTGTCAGAGGGAAAAATCGGTATTACCCGACAGCCCCAACAGGATCATCGTACTTCTTTATGGGTGCACAGTAAACGCTTTACCCGTCTTTTTCTGCCCGGGAAAAGGGCGGTTTCTGTTTTTTTAAATGTTTCTGTGCAAATTATAACAATCCGGCCGCTACTTTCAAAATTGCAAGGGCATCGGAAGCGTCAATAATGCCGTCGGGTTCAATGTCCGCTGCGCCGAGTGCGGCGGAATCTGTAATTTGTGTGAGGTTTGCGGCATGCTTGAGCACTTCAAGCGCGTCGGAAGCGTCAACGAATCCGTCGCCGTTTACATCGCCCATTGTCCTGCCGGTTGTTGAGACAACTTTCACCAGACTGGGAGCTGACACACCGGCTGCGTTTACAGCAGCGACAGTAATTTCATAAGTCGTGTCTGTCTCCAGATTGGTAATCTGGTAAGAGGTATCTGCGACCGGTGAGGTCGTAACGAGGGAGCCATTGACATAAACCTGATAACCGGTTGCGCCGGTGACTGCATCCCAACGGATCGTTACAGAATTGGAGCTAGCGGAAACAGCGGTGATTACGCTAGGCGCATCGGGCACCGCTTCGCCTGTGCGCACCCAGTTTGCATATACGGTGGTGTCAGAGGCAACACGGTTGCTCTGGAAATTCCACCGTGTGGTACACTGGCTGTCCTGATACCATCCGAGGAAACGATAGTCCTCGGATGCGGGAGAAATTGGCTCGATCACAAAGCCGCCTTCCGGAGGAAGGTACTGCGGAGACGGCTGAATAGCGAACACATCATTGTGATTCAGAGAAAATGTTACCGTAATCGGCGTGAAATCCTCGAATGTGTACGAGGTATCTTCAAATCCCGGTTTGCCGGCCATTTTGTACATGGACGGGATGGAAGAAGAACCAAACAGATTGCTGCTGAGTACTGGAGCGGCGCCGGTAAAGTATAATTTTGTCAGGGGCGTATTGTAGAACGCTCCGCTGTTGATCATGCTGACTTTGGCCGGAATCAGCAGGGAAGTAATTTTGGTCCCCGCAAAGGCATCGATACCGATATTGGTCAGTCCGCTGCCGAGCGTGACGTCTGTCAGGGACGTGCACTGCTCAAAACAGCCTCTTTGATACCGTTCAGAACCGCCGTTTTCTACCCAACTGGAGCTGATCGACGGCAATTCCGTCACGCCGTTGCCGATCACAACGGTCTTGAGAGAAGTGCAGGAGTAGCAAAGTCCGCCGCCGATGGAAGCAACATTACTTGGTATATATAGTTCTTCAATGGCGGTGCATCCGCTCAGCGCAAAACTGCCGATGTTGGTGACGCCTTTACCGATTGTGAGGTTTTTCAGTGACGTGCAGTTTTCCCATACGGATGATCCGATGGTGGTAACGCCGTCGCCGATGATTACAGTATGCAGGGATGAGCAATTCGTCATCGCGCCCTGATCGATGGTGATCACATTGTCCGGAATGTTGACCGTGGTAAGCGCGGTGTTTGCAAGAGCATCGACCCCGATTGCAAGAACACCGTCGCCAATGGTGAGTTCTTTGAGAGATGTGCAGTTTTCGAACATTCCTCTGCGGTAAGTTTCGGTGTTGCCGTTGCTGTCCCATGAGGAGGAAGCGGCTGCCATCTCAGTCAGACCGTTTCCGATCACCGCGCGCTGAAGCGATGTGCAGCCGTAAAAACTGCCGCCGCCCATCGTAATCACATTACTTGGAATCACAATTTCACGAAGAAGGACGTTGCCTTCAAATGTGAATTCGCCCATGGTATTTACACGCGAACCAATGGAGACTTCTTCAAGAGAGGAGCAGTATTGGAATACACGGTCGCCGAGAGTGGTGACGCCGTCGCCGATGACTGCGCTCTGCAGAGAGGTGCAGCTTAAAAAGGCGCCGTCTCCGATCGTTTTTACATTGTCAGGAATCACAACGGAGGCCAGTCCAGAGCCGGCAAACGCATCGAGGCCGATTTCAGTGACGCTGCTTCCGATGGTTACTTCCCGGAGATTAGTACAATTTTCAAATACCCCGAGCCCATAGGAATCGATGTGGCCGTTGTCCTGCCAGGAGTCCCGGGACGTGGCTAATGCAGTTACGTTGTCGCCGATCACCGCGCTGCGCAGGGAGGTACAGTGGAAAAAGGCGCCTCCGCCAAGTGAGGTTACACTGTCCGGTACGGTAATGGACGCCATAGACGTACAGTTGGCGAACGCATTTTCTCCTATCGCTGTTACAGACTCTGGAATTGTAAAATTATCCAGTGTGGAACAATCGCTGAACGCGCTGTCTCCGATGGCGCGCAGTGTGCTTCCCTTAATCTGAACCTGCTGCAGATAACTACATTCTGCAAACGCAGACTCCGCGATTTCCTTTACTCCGTCGCCAATGAGGACTTGCTGAAGACCAGAGCAGTTCAGAAACGCCTTGGTGTCAATATATGTAACAGATGACGGGATCGTGACGGTCTGAATGCTCGTGTTGTCCTCGAAAGCGCCGGTGCCTCTGTAGTGTGAATTTTTCCCGATTGCCGAAACGGTGTGTCCGTTCAGAGTCGAGGGAATGGAAAGAGCGCTCGCGCTTCCGGTGTACTGCATAATGACGGCGCTGTTGTCGGCCAGGACAATATAGCCGAAATCGCCGCTGGTACGCAGTTCGTAGTCTTCGTCGAGGTAGCCCATCGTCTCGGCCGCCTCGGCCGCAACCGGAGGGGAAAGGGTGACTGCCGGAGCTGTCAGTGCCAGTCCCAGTCCAATCGCAAAAGCAATTTTTTTGATTTGTTTCATAACTTTCGCTCCTTATAGTGTTTATTTTTTGACACCGGGTGAAACGGTATCAATGATGCGCCCTGTTTCAGACAAGTGCCATATCATAATTATAACAAAAAACGGATGAGAAAAAAAGTAACAGATGTATATTTTACAGTTTACGGAGGGCAAAAAATCATTTATACTGAATGTAAAAAAGCAGTGATTATTATGTAAGGCGGAGGAGGAAACATATGGACACGAATGTAAAACAGGCAATTTTAGACGGCAGGACGGCTCTTGGAATTGAGTTTGGTTCAACAAGAATCAAGGCGGTGCTGATTGACGATGCGCATCGTCCGATTGCAAGCGGGAGTCACGATTGGGAAAACCGATATGAGAATAATATATGGACGTACTCTCTTGAGGATATATGGGGCGGACTGCAGGACAGTTATGCCAAACTGGCGCAGGACGTACAAAATCAGTACGGAATTCCGCTGCAGACGGTAGGAGCTATCGGCTTCAGTGCGATGATGCACGGTTATCTGGCGTTTAATCAGGAAGGGGAATTGCTCGTGCCGTTTCGTACCTGGCGGAACAATATTACCGGACAGGCTGCCGATGAGCTTACCGAGCTGTTTTCGTTCCACATTCCGCAGAGATGGAGCATTGCGCATTTGTATCAGGCTATTTTGAATGAAGAGCCGCATGTGCGGGATATTGATTATATGACGACGCTTGACGGTTATATTCACTGGAAACTGACCGGAGAGAGAACGCTCGGCGTAGGAGAGGCTTCCGGGATGTTTCCGATTGACAGTGAGACGGTCGATTACTGCGAGAACATGGTGCAGGCGTTCGATCGGCTTGTCGGGCCGCGTAGGTTTCCATGGAAGCTCAGAGAAATCATGCCTAAAGTGCTCAAGGCCGGCGAGCAGGCGGGTTGTCTCACCGAGGAGGGGGCAAGGCTGCTTGATCCGACCGGCACGCTGCGGGCGGGCATTCCGCTCTGCCCGTCGGAGGGCGACGCCGGCACCGGAATGGTTGCGACCAACAGCGTGACGCCGCGCACGGGAAACGTATCGGCCGGCACCTCCGTATTTGCCATGATTGTGTTAGAGAAGGCGCTTTCCAGGCCGTATCCGGAGATTGATATGGTGACGACGCCCTCCGGGGATCAGGTTGCCATGGTGCATTCGAACAACTGCACGTCCGATTTAAACGCGTGGGTAAATGTGTTCAAAGAATTTGCAGAGAGTTTTGGCATCGACGTCGATATGAATACGTTGTTTGGCACGCTGTATAACAAAGCGCTAGAGGGGGATGCGGACTGCGGCGGGCTGCTGTCGTACGGATATTTGTCCGGTGAACATATCACGCATTTTGACGAGGGGCGGCCGTTGTTTGTGCGCACGGCCAACAGCAAGTTTACGTTGGCCAATTTTATGAGAAGTCACCTGTTTACGTCGCTTGGGGCGCTCAAGATCGGCATGGATATTTTGCTCAGGGAAGAACATGTGCAGATTGACCGTATTTTGGGTCACGGCGGCTTGTTTAAGACAAAAGGGGTCGGCCAGAGCATTCTGGCTGCCGCAATGAACGCACCGGTTTCGGTGATGGAGACGGCCGGCGAAGGAGGCGCCTGGGGGATGGCTATCCTGGCGGCGTATATGAACCGGAGAGCGGAGGGCGAATCGCTCAGTGCGTATCTGGACGGCAAAGTGTTCGGAGCGAATGCCGGAACTAGCATGGAGCCGAAGCAGAAGGATGTGGAAGGATTTGAGTCATTTATGGCGCGTTACCGGGAAGGTCTGGCGATTGAGCGCGCAGCGGTAGAGCATTTGGCTGAATAGTAAAAAACGGCCCGCCTCTCTTCTCTGTGGGAAAGAGGGGCGGGCGTCCTGATGCAGGTATTTTTTAGTTCATATAAGGGGCCAATGACAGGGGAATGTAATAACCCTGCGCATGATTGCAGACCGGGCACCGTTCGGGCACTTTTGTCCCTTCATAAATGTACCCGCACTCCAGGCACATCCAATGTGTGGGAGTGTCGGATTCATACAGAGTGTTGGTTTCTAACAGCTCGGCGAACATTCCGAAACGGTCGCCGTGCGTTTTTTCTACTTCTGCAATCATATGGAAAGCGCCGGCAGCTTTCTGAAATCCCTCCTCGCGGGCGGTTTCCTCGAAAGCTTTATACACGTCGTCGTGCTCTTCATATTCATTGTGCTGTGCAAAGCGCAGCAAATCAGAGACGGAGTCGCTGATGTCTACCGGGTAGCTTCCCTCGATGGCGATGTTTTCGCCGGAAAGCTCTGTCAGCAGATTGTAGAAGATGGCGGCGTGCTCTTTTTCCTGGTCGGCGGTAAAAGTGAACACGTCCGCGATTGCGGCAAGCCCCTGTTTGCGGGCACAAGAGGCGCCTATGGTGTAGCGGTTGCGCGCCTGGCTTTCGCCCGCGAAAGCGCGCATGAGATTGACTTTAGTCTGACTGTTTTTAAAATCCATAAATCACTCAAAACCTCCATACGTAAGCGTTGCTCACCGACTGGTAACATCAGTAAGTGTTGTGTATTATTTCCAATTCTGTTTGGTTTATTCCGGGCTTCAATATTTTTCGGCTCTAGCGCGCGTCTACATCATGGAGGCGATGATCAGACTGGCGATGACGCCGGCCAGGGTTGAGAGCAGCGCGCCCGGAAGTGTGTAGCGTGTTTTTGTGATTTTGACAATCATAAAGTAGACAGACATGGTGTAAAAGATACTTTCCGTGCAGCTCATAATGATCGAGGCGGCATATCCGGCGTAAGAGTCGGCTCCGCTTTCTTTGAATATATCCAGGACAAGGCCGGTGGCGGCCGAGGTGGAGAGCGGACGTATGAGAATCACCGGCCAGAGAATGGAGGGGATGTGAAGAAAGGCGAGCGCTTTTCCGAGCAGTTCGGAAATCCAGTCGAGAAATCCGGAAGCCCGTAAAATGCCGACGCCGGTCATCAGGCCGACGAGCGTGGGGAAGATCGACGCCGTAACCCGCATGCCCTCTTTTGCGCCTTCGATAAAATCATCAAATACCGGCTTTTTCATCAGCAACCCAAAGCCAATAATATAAAAGATAAAAACAGGGATAATAAAATCAGATAAATATAACAGAAAGCGCATAAAGGGATAGCCGCCTTATTTTGCGTTTGTTACTATGTGTATGCGTGTGCGGGGAAAAGATATGCAGAAAGTTTGCACGGCGTCAGATGCGCCGGACAGCGGCCGCGCGCGGAAAAAGGAGGAGAACGGATCATGGAAGAGGTTTCAGTCAAAACACTGTATCGTGACCCAAAACAGTTTTTGGAGCGGAAAGTGACAGTTAGCGGTTGGGTCAGGAGCGTGCGTGCGTCCAAGACCGTCGGGTTTCTTATGCTGAGTGACGGAACCTTTTTTGAGCAGCTGCAGGTCGTTTATGAACAGTGTCTGGAAAACTTCGTTCAGATTTCGCGATTGAATGTCGGGGCGGCAGTAGTCGTGACGGGGATCGTCACCGCTGCGCCAAACGCAAAGCAGCCGTTTGAGCTGCATGCGCAGACGGTGCAAATTGAAGGGGCGTCCGCACCGGATTATCCCTTACAAAAAAAGAGGCATTCCTTTGAGTATCTGCGGACGATTCCGCATCTGAGGCCGCGGGCGAATACATTTCAGGCAGTGTTTCGCATTCGCTCACTGGCAGCGTATGCGATTCACCGGTTTTTTATGGAACGCGATTTTGTTTATGTGCATACCCCGATTATTACAGGCAATGACTGCGAGGGAGCGGGGGAAATGTTTCGGGTGACGACGTTTGATCCGGCGGCGACTCCGTTAAAGCCAGATGGAAGCGTTGATTATACGGCAGATTTTTTTGGCAGGGAGACCAATCTTACCGTCAGCGGGCAGCTTAACGGAGAGACGTATGCGATGGCGTTTCGCAACATTTATACGTTTGGGCCGACGTTTCGCGCAGAAAATTCCAATACGGTCCGCCATGCGGCAGAGTTTTGGATGGTGGAACCCGAAATGGCATTCGCAGATCTCGGCGACGATATGGATCTTGCGGAAGCGTTGTTAAAATATATTATCCGGTATGTGCTTGAGGAGGCGCCAAAAGAGCTTGCGTTTTTAAATCAGCATGTAGACGAGGGACTGCTTGCCCGGCTAAAAAATGTGGCCGAATCAGAATTCGTCCACATCACGTACACCGAAGCGGTCAGGCTGCTTGATCAGTCGGGAGAACAATTTGAACATCCGGTTTTTTGGGGAGCGGATTTGCAGACGGAGCATGAGCGCTATCTGACCGAACAGATATTTAAAGGGCCGGTGTTTGTGACGGATTATCCAAAAGAGATCAAGGCATTTTATATGAAGCAGAATGCAGACGGGCGCACGGTGGCGTCCGTGGACTGTCTCGTGCCGGGAATCGGTGAAATTATAGGAGGCAGTCAGCGGGAGGACAATTATGAAGCGCTTTGCCGAAGAATGGAGGAACTGGGACTGAGGCAGGAAGATTATTCGTTTTATCTGGATCTGCGCAAATACGGCTCGGCGCGTCATGCGGGCTTTGGGCTCGGCTTTGAGCGGTGTGTGATGTACCTGACCGGTATGACAAATATCCGCGATGTAGTGCCGTTTCCCCGCACAGCCGGTCATTGTGAATTGTAGAATGAGAAAGGACTGATGTTGACGCGGCGCTCATATTGATAGTATAATAATTCCATAACATTGGTTGAAATACGGGGATTTATCCGGCAGTCTCAACAGGGTCGGTAAAAGAAAGGTTGGAGGGATATGAAATACAAAAAAAATTGGGAAGAAACACAACAGAAATTTATTAACTGGTGGAATCACAAAAATACCGGGCGGCCGCTGATGATTGTCATGGCCAAAAAAGAACATCCGGTGCCTCTTGATCCGAAGTATGAGTATAACAGCGTGGAAGAAAAATATACGAACGCGGAGAAAATGGTGGCACATTACCGCAACTGGGCAGAAAATATTGAGTGGATGGGCGAAGCGTTTCCGTGTATGTATGCGGATTTCGGCCCGGGCTCCATCGCGGGCTATCTCGGGTCGGAGATTGTGTTTAATGAACGCACAGTGTGGTTTGAAGAGTGCGTTGAGGACTGGGAGGATACGCCGCCGCTTGTGTTTGATCCGGAAAATAAATGGTTTCAAAAGCATATCGAGGTCGTAAAAAAGTGTGTGGAGCTCAATAACGGCGATTTTGTCAATACCGTTCCGGACTTGATGGAAAATATTGACGTTATTGCGTCTCTGCGCGGCGCGCAAAATACGATTTTTGACATGATGGACGAGCCGGAGGAAATCCACGAGAGGATCGCACAGGTTCAGGCGTGCTATTTTGACTATTACGATCGTTTTTATGATCTGGTAAAAATGCCGGACGGTTCGTCTTCCTATTCTATGTTTTCGATCTGGGGACCGGGTAAGACGGCGAAACTTCAGTGTGATTTTTCCGCGATGATGTCGCCGGATCAATTCCGGGAGTTTATCCAGGAGCCGCTCCGCCAACAGGCGCGCAAGTTGGATCATGTGCTCTATCATCTGGATGGTCCGGATGCAATTCGTCATGTCGATGCGCTGATGGAAATTGAGGAAATTGACGCGCTTCAGTGGACGAGCGGAGATCACGGGCCGGATGGGACACTGGAGGAATGGTATGAAATTTATGACAAGGTGCGCAGGGCCGGAAAATCACTTTGGATTAAAGTGTACACGGGCACAGTGGACGACTGGATTGCAGGCGTCGACAGAATTGTAAAGCGCTACGGCTCGGATTGTCTGTTTTTCTATTTTAATCCAATGTCTATGGAAGACGCCAAGAAGCTGATGGCGTATGCCGAGGAGCACTGGTGTGACGTGAAGGGTACTTTTGAGGGGTAACATGAAAAGGCGGTCAGTAACTTTTCAAATATAGTATTCAGATTAAGAGGATTGATGCATGTTAAAAGAATTTAAAAATCCATCAAACAAATATCGCCCGATACCATTTTGGTCGTGGAACGACAAGTTGGATATTGAGGAGTTGAAATGGCAGATCGGTCAGATGCAAAAGGTTCGCGTAGGCGGCTATTTTATGCATGCGAGGTCGGGGCTGAAGACGCCGTACCTGAGCGACGAATGGTTTGAATGTATTCGCGCCGGTATCGAGGAGAGCAAAAAGACAGGGCTTCATGCATGGGCCTATGACGAGGAGGGATGGCCGAGCGGATTTGCAGGCGGTCTTGTTCCCGCCATGGATCCGGATTATCACGCAAAGTTTATTTCGCTCGAGGAGTTTGAGCGTCCGGAAGAACTTCGCGACCGGTATATGGTGTGTTACCTGTTTGACCCGACAACCGGGGAATATATGCGGGCCGAGCAGGATGCACTCGCAGATCAGATTTATGACGGCCAGATCGTTCTGGCGATCCGGCGCAATACCAATGAGTTTTACATCGATACGATGAATAAGCGCGCAGTGGAGGCGTTTATTCAGGTTACGCACCAGGAGTATTTCAAGCGGTTCGGCGACGATTTTGGCACCTATATGAAGGGATTTTTCACCGATGAACCCCGTCTGACCTGTGATCATTTCCGCGATCTTGCCTGGTCGGATGATCTTCCTGCGGAATTTCAGCGGACATACGGCTACGATATTATGGATCGGATTCCGGCCCTGTATTTTGAAACGAGTGATTTTGAAAAAGTCCGGTATGATTTCTGGGAATTGGTGAATCGTCTTTTTGTACATAATTATATGAAGACAATTTATGACTGGTGTGACGAGCACCACTGTCAGATTACCGGCCATATTATGATGGAGGAAAGCATTTTCAGCCAGATGACGAGCACAGGAGGAGTCATGCCGTTTTATGAGTATCTTCATGTGCCGGGCATCGACTGGCTTCGCCGGCCCATTTCTTCGCCGGTGATCGCAAAGCAGGTGGGATCCGTTGCCTGCCAGCTTGGCAAGAAGCAGGTTCTCACAGAATCATTTGCGCTCACAGGTTGGGATGTGACGTTTGAAGAGCTGAAGTGGATTGCGGAGTGGCAGTTTGTAAACGGAGTCAACCAGATCTGTCAGCATTTGGAGGGATATACGATTCGGGGCGTGCGCAAGAGAGATTATCCGCCTTCACTGTTTGTTCAGCAGACATGGTGGGATGAGTACGGCCTGTTCAACGACTATCTCGGCAGGCTTTGCGTTGCGCTGTCCGCCGGTCATCAGACTGCCGATGTATTGCTGCTGCATCCGATGCGGAGCGGTTATGTGTTGTATGACGGCACGCGCACGGATGCCATGCGGACACTGGACGAGGAGTTTACCCGGGCGAGCGAGATCTTGTCCGGCCAGCATATCAGCTATCATTTTGGCGATGAGACAATTATTAAAAAATATGGCAATGTTGACGGCGCCCGGTTCATTGTCGGAGAAATTTCATACGCAACGGTGATTTTGCCGCAGATGTATGCGATTGATGCAAAAACGGTTGCCCTGCTGCTTGAGTTTGCCAATAACGGCGGTACGGTACTGTCTATGGGACGTTTTCCGACTTATACAAACGGAGACGGCGCGCTGCTTACACAGCTTGAGCAGTGTACCGTGCGGGTGACGGAAACCGATGTGCGCGCAAAAATGGAAGAGAAGAAACTGTTGGCGCTCAGCATCGCAGAGAATGATAAAGAGGTGGCGTCCATTTCCTATCAGCAGCGCGACACGGATGAGGGTACACTGCTGTTTATGGCAAATCACAGTCAGACTGATACGGTGCACGCGACGCTTCGGGCGCTTGGGAAAAGCTGCCGGGTAATTCGTCTGATTGCGGAGACGGGAGAGACAGAAGCGCTTGCATATGATGCGACCGGTGAGGATACGTTATTTGCGCTGACCTTTGCTCCTATGCAGTCGCATTTGATTTTGCTTCAGGACATACCGCAGGGCAGTATGTTTGCGGTGGAGCAGGCGCCGCGTCAGGAAGTGACGCTTGCCCCCTCGTGGAAAATCGAGGACATGGATTTGAATACTATGACGCTTGATTACTGTGAATATGCAGTTGACGGCGGGGAGTGGCAGGGACCGGTGGCAGTCATCCAGCTGCAAAAACGATTGCTCGATTTGAAGCGACCCTGCGAAGTGAAAATGAGATTCCGATTTGATGTGGAGGCAGATTTGTCCCAAAACCGCGAGTTTTATGTAGTCATTGAGGACGCCTCGTTGTATAAAGTGTTTGTGAACGGCGTTCAGGTGTCCACACACGAGCAGGGATGGTGGAAGGATAAGAGCTTTAAAAAAGTAAACATCAAACCGGAGGTACAATCCGGCGAAAATGAGATTGTTCTTGAGACAACATTCCGGCAGCCGCAAAAAGTTTACGATGTACTGTATGGTGAAAATGTTTACGAGACGGAAATCAATAAAATCACATATGATATGGAGATCGAAAATATTTACCTGCTCGGCGATTTTGGCGTAAAGAGCAGATCGGCGTATACACGGCGCGAGCGCCGCGCGATGGTGACCGACGGCCCGTTTGTCATTACAGATGCGCCGCGCGAATTGCCGGACGGCGATTTTACAACAAACGGACTTCTGTTTTTTGCGGGGACGCTGAAAATCTCGCAGACGCTGTCAGTTCATAAAGAGCCGGGTAAACGTGTGATTTTAAAGATTGGAAACCACAATGCGCCGCTTGTACAGGTCTATGTCAATGGAACGAAAGTGAAGGATTCGCTCTGGGCGCCTTATGAGGCGGATATTACGGAATTGGCGGCAGACGGGGACAATGAGATTGTGTGCGTCGTATATGCATCCAACCGCAATTTGTTCGGTCCGCATCATCACATTGACGGCGAGTGTTATAATGTCGGCCCGGAGAGTTTCACCGGAAAATGGAGTTGGGTGGAGCGAAAGTCAGAAGCGGACGCGACCGAGATTTTTGACATGGATAAAAACTACTGGACAGATACGTATTGTTTTGTCGAATTTGGGTTTCCAAAATAGCGGCATCTGCGCACATTAAGAAAAATAAAAAGAGCGGCGTGGTTCCCGGCAGGGAACACCACGCCGCTCTTTTGACGTTTGATGGAAGCGATTTCAGGCAACGGGATGCTGAAACTTGAATTTTGTAATTTCTTTGTCGTCCTCCACCCGGTCGATTTCTGCGCCAAGTCCGCGGAGTTTTTCTTCAAAGCGCTCGTATCCGCGCTGAATATATACAATATCTTCCACAATCGTGTGGCCATCGGCGGCCAGTCCGGCGATGACAAGCGCTGCGCCTGCGCGCAGATCCGGGGAACTGACAATGGCTCCGCTGAAACGGGGAACGCCGGTGATGATGGCGGTATTTCCTTCTACTTTAATATTCGCGCCCATACGGGAAAGCTCGTCTACATATTTGAATCGGTTTTCAAATATGCTTTCTGTTACAATACTTGTCCCGTTGGCAAGTGCCAGAGCAACCGAAATCTGCGGCTGCATATCTGTGGGAAATCCCGGATAGGGAAGTGTTTTTAAATGAGTGTGCTGCAAATTGCCTTTGCAGTAAACGCGCACAGCGTCGTCGGATTCCTCCACCTGGCAGCCCATTTCAATTAATTTTGAACTTGTGGCCTCGAGATGTTTCGGGATTACATTTTTGACGGTGACGTCGCCTCTTGTAGCGGCGGCGGCAAACATAAACGTGCCCGCTTCAATTTGATCGGGAATGACGGTGTACGTGGTCTTATGCAGCCGGGGCACGCCCTTAATGCGGATGACGTCGGTTCCGGCGCCTTTGATGTTGGCGCCCATGCTGTTGAGGAAATTGGCAACGTCGACAATATGCGGTTCTTTCGCTGCATTTTCCATAATCGTGGTGCCTTCGGCGAGCGCAGCGGCCATCATGACGTTGATTGTGGCGCCCACGGATACCACGTCAAAATACAGGTGAGTGCCGGTCAGGCGGTTGGCCTGGGTAGAAATCAGGCCGTATTCAATATTGACCTCAGCGCCCAACGCCTTAAAACCTTTGATGTGTTGGTCTATGGGACGGCTTCCGATATTGCAGCCGCCCGGGAGCGGAACTTCTGCGCGTTTATATTTTCCGAGCATTGCCCCGAGAAAATAATAGGACGCGCGGATTTTTTTCATAAATTCGTAATCCAGGCTGAAGTTGGTAATTGTAGAACCGTTAATTCGTGCAGTGTGGCGGTCAATGCGCTCCACCTTTGCACCAATGCCGGAAATAGCTTCCAACAGGACATTAATGTCGTTGACGTCGGGTAGGTTCTCGATCGTCACGGTTTCATCTGTCATAATTGATGCGGCGAGAATGCCCAGAGCCGCATTTTTTGCACCGCCTATTTCAACCTCTCCGACAAGTGGGTTGCCGCCTTTGATTACATATCGTTCCATTTTGCACCTCTATTTTTAATTATTCTGTCGAGCAACGGATATAATTTATAGATTTAAACAGACTGCATATTCGTATAGATGTCATGTTTCGGATACCGGAGAAGTAAATTGGGCAGTCAGAAAAGAGCATTGGTTTCCATGCTCACTTGTACTATTATAACACAACATCAGTATTTGTAAATCAAAAAAATATATCCTGTGAATTGTGTGCTAAATCAAAAGGTTTTTGCCGGTTATTTGTGCAGTTTTATAAAAAATTGTAAAGAGGAGACACAAACCGGTCACGCTTTTTTCACATTTGTCTAATTGACTATTTTGTTGTTTTGTACTATCCTAATGGATGGTTTTGAGTAATTTTAACGTGTTTTTTAACGGCATTTTACAGACAAAATCATGGTATGTCTGTAATATGTTGGCGGCCTTGCCGTTTTCGGAAAGGAAGAGAGAATGGATAAAGAAAAACTGCACGATATACAGGATAAAGTACATGACAGTAATTTCTTTCATAAAATGAAAGCTTCCATTAATGTCAAGTCGATTCTGATTTATGTGGCATGGTGTTTTATTGTGACGGTCATTGTGGAAACGTTGGCGCGTTATCAGGCTAACGGTACGGTGACGGGGGGCGTGTTTGGTGGTATACGCGCCTGTATCGAGCAGCCGCTGATTGTGTTCTACAGCATGCTTGTCATTATGTTTACAATGAGTATTGCGCTGATTTTTAAACGGCGGTATTTTGTGATGACGATTATTTCGATTATCTGGATCGGATTCGGCGTTGCCGATTTTATTTTGTTATCATACCGCGTGACGCCGTTTACGGCGATTGAGTTTAAGTTGATCGATGCGGCGCTTGGCGTTTTAACCAATTACGTGTCTACGTTTACTACGGTCGTCGTGTTTATCATGATTGCATTTGCGGTTGCATGGCTGGTGTTTATGTTCATTAAGGTGCCAAAGATTGAAAATGCGAGCCGCGGCGTTGGAATTATAGCGGTTTTACTGCATGGTGCGGCGCTGTGGATTGTGACGGTATTATTTTTGACGTTTGGCGTGTTGTCTACGAATTTTCCGAATCTGGCGAATGCGTTTTTGGATTACGGTTTTCCGTATTGCTTTGCAAACAGCTTGTTTAATACCGGCATCCACAAACCGGCCGACTATTCCGACGAAAAGGTAAGTGAAATTGTCAAGGGAACGAAGGAGCCGGCGCAGACAGAGGCAACCGAGACGGCGGCGCAGACAGAGGAACCGACAGCTGAGCCGACGCCGACCCCGGAGCCGAATATGACGGGGCCAAATATTATATTCCTTCAGTTGGAATCGTTTTTTGATCTCACGGCAGTAGAAGAACTGGAATTATCGGAAGATCCGATTCCGTTTTTCAGAGAGTTAGTGAACAATTATTCTTCCGGTTACCTCTCGGTTCCGTGTATCGGCGCGGGTACCGCGAATACGGAATTTGAGATTATGACCGGCATGAATCTGGATTTCTTTGGGCCGGGAGAATATCCCTACAAGACGATCCTGGAGACAACGACCTGCGAGTCGACCGCGTATAATCTAAAAGAAATCGGTTATTCAACGCATGCGATACATAATAATAAAGCAAGCTTTTATAACCGGAATACGATTTTTCCGAAGCTCGGCTATGATGATTTTACCTCTATTGAGCTGATGAATATCAGCGAGTATACGCCGAACGGATGGGCGAAGGACGCTTATCTGACGCGGTATATCTTGCAGTGTCTGCAGGCAACAGAGAACAGAGATTATGTCTATGCGATTTCTGTGCAGGGACACGGAAAATATCCGACCGAACAGCTGATTGAGAATCCGGCGATTTCAGTGATTTCTGGCGTGGACGAGGATCGGCGGTACGGCGTAGAATATTATGCGAATCAGATCAGGGAAATGGACGACTTCCTCCGCGAGTTGGTGACCGCGCTGCAGAATTTGGGTGAGGACACCATTCTGGTCGCTTATGGAGATCATCTGCCGGGTCTTGGCTTTACCAACGAGGATATTGTGAATGGCGATATGAACCAGACACAGTATTTTATCTGGAGCAATATGAACCTCGAAAAACAGGATGAGGATCTGGAAGCGTATCAGCTCTCGTCCCGTGTGCTTGAGCGCATCGGTGTCTCCAACGGCGTGATTAATGCATATCATCAGAAAAATAAGGATGTCGAGGAGAAGGAGTATCTGGACAATCTTAAAATTCTCGGCTATGATATGCTTTACGGAAACCAGGAGGTTTACCGCGACCGTCAGAAATACGTGGAGACGGATATGAAGTATGGAGTAACGCAAGTAGAGCTGACCGGGGTAACTCAGGATCCGTCCGATGAGAATTACCTGCTCGTAAAAGGGAAAAACTTTACACAGTATACACGCGTCATGGTTGGGGATCAAAAACTGGACACGGAATTTGTGGATGAAGAGACTGTGCTTGCGCTGTTGGAAGGATTTGAAGACGGAGAGGAACTGGAGATTGTTGCGGAGCAGAATTATAAAGGGAAATTATTGCTTCAGACATCCAATGCAATGTCGGTAACGCTTTCATTCGGTGGGGCTACGGAAGAGCCGCTCGACGGGGAAGACTTTACGGACAAAAATGAAAACTTCGGAAATCTGGATGATATTAATAAGTCCAAGCATGAGAGAGAACCGGAACAATAAAGAGTATATCCGGCGTACAGACAGGGAATGAAGTGCTCCCTTGGGAAACCTAAACCGCTTAGAAAGCTGATGACTTCTGCGAAAATTGCGCAGGAGCATCAGCTTTTTTTGTATAGAATACTTTGATTTTTATGAGGAGGAGATAGGATGTTAACTTCACTGGCGTTTATTTTTCTTGCAGGTCTGGCTGCGGCTGCAATCTTTGAGCGGTTGAACATTCCGCGTATTATTGGTATGTTACTTACAGGGATTTTGTTAGGGCCGTGCGCATTCAATCTGTTAGATCGTTCGATTTTGTCTGTGTCGGCGGATCTGCGTCAGATGGCGCTGATTATTATTTTATTAAAAGCGGGATTGTCTCTGGATTTGAACGATTTAAAAAAAGTGGGACGGTCTGCGGTAATGATGTCCTTTGTGCCGGCAAGTTTTGAGATTCTGGGGTTTTTCTTGTTTGCTCCGCCGTTGCTTGGCGTGACAAGAATTGAAGCGGCTGTGATGGGCGCCGTGCTTAGTGCGGTTTCTCCGGCTGTCGTTGTCCCTCGCATGGTTTGGTTGATGGAAGAGGGATACGGAACAAAAAAAGGAATCCCGCAGATGATTTTGGCCGGAGCGTCATGCGACGATGTGTTTGTTGTTGTGTTATTTTCAGCGTTTGTCGGCATGGCGCAGGGCGGCAGTGCGCAGATGTCCGATTTTGTGAGTATTCCGGTATCCGTCATTTTAGGAGTGATGTTGGGGGTTTTTGCGGGAATTGTTCTCTGTCTGCTCTTTGAGGCGGCGTATGCTCGAAATTGTGGGATCAGAAACAGCATGAAGGTTATTATAATTCTTGGGGTTTCGTTTTTGCTGATCGCAGTTGAGACGTGGTTAAAAGGAATAGCGCCAATTTCCGGGCTGTTGGCGGTTATCAGCATGGCCTGCGTGATTAAAATAAAAAGTGCCGCCGTTGTAACAGGGCGGCTTTCAGAAAAATTTGGAAAACTCTGGCTTGCGGCCGAGGTGGTGCTGTTTGTGCTAGTGGGTGCGGCTGTAGACATTCGATATACGGTGGGCGCAGGAATCATGCCAGTGGTCATGATACTGATTGCGCTTATTTTTCGGTCGGCAGGCGTCAGCCTCTGTCTTTTGGGGGCGAATCTGAACCGAAAGGAGCGGCTGTTTTGCATCATTTCGTATTTGCCAAAGGCGACGGTACAGGCGGCAATCGGCGCCGTGCCGCTTGCCATGGGGCTTCCTTGCGGCAACATCGTGTTGTCCGTCGCCGTTTTGGCAATCTTAATCACAGCTTGGCTCGGAGCACTTGGCATGGATCTTGGCTATCGGAAATGTCTTTCCAGAGACAGCAAAAATCAGGAGCCGGCATCATTCCGATAATTGATCCGGCGCGTCGCCGGCCGTCTCTGCGAGCCGGGCGTCATCATCGTATTCTTCAGGAATATGCCACTCGTTGTCGGGGGAGTTGTCCGGCGTTTTGTCCTCCTCCCGAATGTACTGCCTGAAAATATGCATGTACAAAAAGGACAGGCCAAATGCTGTCGCAGCCAGTCCAAACAGCAAATAGATCGGGAGCATGACAGCAAAGAAAAACCAGAACAACAGGATTTCGCCCACGAGACATGCGATAAACAGCACGGTAAACGGCAGATGACGCAGGCTTAGTATGAGCGCATTTTTAAATGTATATTTGATTTTATTCTCAAACTTACACTGAAGCGGAAACAAAAAAACAAGCAGCATCAGGTATATGAGAGTAAGGAGAAATACGATCGGAAGCGCAAAGTCATTAAATCCAAAATCTACATAAAACACACAGTAGAGGTCGACGGCGACTACCGCGCCAAACAACAGCATGATCAGCCAGATAATGGTACTCTGGCGAAAATTTTGCCGGAAGGCTTTGAAGAAACTTCTGGCAATGTAGGCGTCTTCATTCTGCGACATTTTTATTGTCACATAGTAAAGGGCAGTTGTGGCGGCGCCGATTGTCACGATAGGAATACAGCAAAGCACGTAGAGCAGGTTTAAGATAATCAGATCGCTGATTCGGTTCAGGACAGTAAAAAATGGCCCGTCATAGTTGAAAAAAGAATTCATATACTCACTCGCTTTCAAGCATTTTTAAAAGGCTCTTTTGTATGATTATTCATGCATTAAAAAGTATAACGCGTTTTTGCGGTAAAAGCAATGCATATTGCGGATAAAATCCGATTCCTGAGATTGACAATGGATTTCATTGTATAGTAATCTGAATATAAGTACAGAATCAGGCAGCCGCGGGCGCGGCGGAAGAGGAGGGTATATGCTGTATATTGGAATTGATTTGGGGACGTCAGCCGTAAAATTGCTGATTATGGATGAAAAGGGGAAGATTCAGAAGGCGACGGCCCGCGAATATCCGCTCTGTTTTCCAAAGCCGGGATGGTCTGAGCAAAATCCCGAAGACTGGTATGAACAGACGGTTGCAGGGCTGAAGGAACTGCTCGGGGATGTGGACAGGTCGCAGGTGGCCGGAATCAGCTTCGGAGGCCAAATGCACGGCCTGGTCGTTCTGGATGCGGAAGATCGCGTTCTGCGGCCCGCCATTTTGTGGAATGACGGGAGAACGGCGGAGGAGACAAGGTATTTAAATGAGACGGTGGGAAGGGAGAAGCTCGCCGCCTGCACGGCCAATATTGCATTTGCCGGTTTTACGGCGCCGAAGCTTTTGTGGATGCGCCGTCATGAACCGGAGCTGTTTGCGCAGATCGACAAGATCATGCTGCCGAAAGATTATCTTACATACCGGTTTACCGGTGTGCATGCCACGGACGTCTCTGATGCCTCCGGAACGCTTTTGTTCGATGTGAAAAATCGTTGTTGGTCAGAGGAAATGCTGGACATTTGCAGCGTTCGAATGGAACAGATGCCGCGCATTTTTGAAAGTTATGAGAGTGTGGGCGTGCTGACTCCGGAATTTGCCGATGAGCTTGGTGTTCCTAGCGGGGTGGTTGTCGCAGCCGGAGCCGGCGATAACGCGGCGGCGGCGGTCGGCACAGGAACAGTTGGAAACGGGATGTGCAATATTTCTCTTGGCACGTCGGGAACCGTTTTTATCTCCGGCACACAGTTTGGAGCCGATCAGCATTATGCGCTGCATTCGTTCGCTCATGCGGACGGACATTATCACCTGATGGGGTGTATGCTCAGCGCAGCCTCGTGCAATAAATGGTGGATGGAAGAGATTTTACAGACGAAGGATTTTGCCAGGGAGCAGCAGCTTGTTGAGCGGTTGGGCGAGAACCACGTGTATTTTCTGCCGTATTTGATGGGAGAGCGGTCTCCGCACAATGATCCGCTGGCCAGAGGCGTGTTTATCGGTATGACGATGGATACGACGAGGACGGATATGACACAGGCGGTATTAGAGGGCGTTGCGTTTGCGCTGCGGGATTCGTTTGAGGTGGCCCGGCGGTTGGGCCTGTATCCGGCCCGCACAAAAATCTGCGGCGGAGGAGCCAAGAGTGCGCTCTGGAAACGGATGATTTCCAATATTTTAAACCTGCAGGTTGATATTGCTGAGAGCGAGGAAGGACCGGCGCTCGGAGCGGCCATGCTCGCCGCAGTCGCTGCGGGAGCGTATGCTTCTGTGGAGGAGGCAGCGGAGGCGATTGTGCGCGTTGTGGAAACGGTGGAGCCAGAGGCGGCGCTCGTTGAGAAATACGAGCAGCGCTATCAGAAGTTCCGTCAGATTTATCCGGCGGTGAGGGAATTATATCCGGTGATTGAGTAATGCGGCAGCGTATAGGGCGAGTTGCACAGTTTTTGGCTGTAAATTTCGGCAAAATGTCTTCGTTCAGCGGGCTGTCAAATCAGCGGACAGCAGATGTCCCAAACTTTCAAAAAATATTTTAGTCATTGTGAGAATAGTAAAAAAATCGTTTTTCCACTATAATAAACCTATCATTTGAAAATAAATTTGGGAGGAAAAGCAAATGGCAAGTTTATCGTTACAGAATATCACGAAGGTGTATCCGAACGGCGTTGAGGCGGTAAAGGATTTCAACCTTGAGGTTGAGGACAAAGAGTTTATTATCTTCGTAGGCCCTTCGGGATGTGGAAAGTCTACCACCCTTCGTATGATTGCCGGTCTTGAAGAGATTTCAGACGGCGTGCTCAAGATTGGCGACCGCATTGTGAACGATGTGGAGCCGAAGGACAGAGATATTGCGATGGTATTCCAGAACTACGCGCTGTATCCGCATATGACGGTGTATGACAACATGGCGTTTGGTCTGAAGCTGCGCAAGGTGCCGAAAGATCAGATTGATAAGATGGTTCGCGAAGCTGCAAAAATTCTTGATCTGGAGCCGTATCTGGAGAGGCGTCCGAAAGCGCTTTCCGGTGGTCAGAGACAGCGTGTGGCAATGGGACGTGCAATTGTGCGTAACCCGAAAGTGTTCCTGATGGACGAGCCGCTGTCCAACCTGGATGCAAAGCTGAGAGTACAGATGAGAACAGAGATTGCCAAGCTGCATCAGAGACTTGGAACGACAATCATCTACGTAACGCACGACCAGACGGAGGCAATGACGCTTGGTACCCGTATCGTTGTTATGAAGGACGGTGTTGCACAGCAGATCGACACTCCGCAGAACCTTTACGGTAAACCGTGCAATTTGTTTGTAGCAGGATTCATGGGATCTCCGCAGATGAACTTCCTTGATGCAACCTGTCACGTAGACGGAGATAAAGTGACACTGACGATCGGTGAAGAGGACGATGAGGAGGCTGCACGTATGGAGCTTCCGAAAGAGAAGCATGTGATCACACTGCCTCCGGCAAAGGCACAGAAGCTGATTGAGGGCGGTTACGACGGAAAGAAGGTCGTAATGGGAATCCGTCCGGAAGATCTGTATGACGACGAGATGATGATCGCAAACAATCCGAACAGCTTGCTTGAGTCCACAATCAATGTATACGAGCTTCTCGGCGCAGAAGTATTCCTGTATTTTGATATTGTAGGCGTTCAGATGATCGCGAGGGTGAATCCCCGTACAACAGTACGTCCTGGAGATACCGCAGTATTTGCAATGGATACCGAGAAAATCCATGTATTCGACAAGGAGACTGAGGTTACAATCACCAACTAATCTTTGCAAGATGTATGAGTAAATATAACTTACTGCCGCGGCAAGCATTGGTTTGCCGCGGCGGTTTTGTTCACGTATAGGAGGAATTTGCGAGTGATTTCAGATAAAATGAAGGGCTATGTGGAAAATAGTTCAGCTATCCGGGCAATGTTTGAGGAAGGCAAACGCCTTGCCGGGATCTACGGCGAGGAAAATGTATATGATTTCAGCCTTGGAAACCCGAATGTTGCCGCTCCGAAGGAGGTTAACGACGCGATTGTCGAGCTTGTCCGGGGAACGGATCCGGTTGTCCTGCACGGATATATGAATAATTCCGGGTTTGAATCTGTTCGCGCGGCTATTGCAGACTCGCTGAACAGGAGATTTGGGACTTCTTTCGGCGAGCGCAATATTGTGATGACGGTTGGCGCGGCCGGCGGGCTGAATGTGATTTTAAAGACTCTGCTCAATCCCGGCGATGAGGTCATCGTGTTTGCTCCGTATTTCGGAGAGTATCGCAGCTATACTTCCAATTATGACGGCGTGCTTGTGGAAGTGTCCCCGGACACGGCTACATTTCAGCCGAATCTGACCGAATTTGAGCGCAAGATTACGCCGCGGACAAAGGCGGTCATTGTCAATACGCCCAACAATCCGACCGGCGTTGTCTACTCGGAGGAAGTGATCCGGGCGATGGCGGACATCATGGAACAAAAACAGCGGGAGCTCGGAACGGATATTTATCTGATTTCCGATGAACCGTACCGCGAACTGGTCTATGACGGCGTTCAGGTTCCGTATTTGACGAAATATTACGCGAATACAATTGTCGGTTATTCGTACAGTAAATCGCTGTCTCTGCCGGGCGAGCGCATCGGCTATCTTGTCATTCCCGATGACGTGGCGGATGCAGATATGGTGATCGACGCGGCAAATGTGGCGAACCGGATTCTCGGGTTTGTGAATGCGCCGAGCCTGCAGCAGTTGGCAGTTGCGAAGTGTCTCGACGCGGAGACGGACGTTTCTTACTATAACCGCAACCGGGAGCTGCTGTATCAGGTGCTGACAGAGCTTGGCTTTACCTGTATTAAGCCGCAGGGTGCATTTTATTTATTTGTAAAGTCGCCGGTCGAGGACGAGAAACAGTTTTGTGCAAAAGCGAAAGAGTACCGGCTGCTGCTTGTGCCGGGAAGCTCGTTTGCGTGTCCGGGTTATGTGCGGATTGCCTATTGTGTTTCCTATGAGACGATTGAGCGTTCGATTCCGTCATTTGAAAAATTGGCATATGATTATTTTCATCAGGTATAATGGACTGTCGGCAAGTGGAGGCATCAATGAAACAGTGGGAAAATAATGTTCGTGCAGTGACCCCCTATGTGCCGGGGGAGCAGCCGAAGCAGCAGGGATTAATTAAATTAAATACAAATGAAAATCCCTATCCGCCATCCCCGTCGGTTCAGCAGGCGCTTGGGCAGATGGACGCGCATAGTTTCCGGCTCTATCCTGATCCGGAAGCGTCGCAGCTTACGGGTGCGATTGCGGACAGATACGGGGTTTCGGAGCGTCAGGTGTTTGTGGGTGTGGGGTCGGATGATGTGCTGTCACTGGCGTTTCTAACATTTTTTAACGGGAAAAAGCCGATTCTCTTTCCTGAAATCACATATTCGTTTTACCGTGTATGGGCTACGGTTTATCAAATTCCGTTTCGCTGCGTGCCGCTAGATGAACAGCTCCATATCCGGGCGTCGGATTACGTGTCGGCAGCCGGGACGGTTGGAGGCATCGTATTTCCAAATCCGAATGCGCCGACAGGCGCGGCGCTTTCTCTGGCCGATGTGGAAGAAATTGTGCGCGCGAACCGAGATGTGGTTGTGATTGTCGATGAGGCGTATATTGATTTTGGAGCAAAGAGCGCGCTGCCTCTTGTGGAAACATACGACAATCTGCTGGTTGTGCAGACGTTTTCAAAGTCAAGATCGATGGCGGGCGTGCGCATCGGCTACGCAATCGGGGATGAGCGTCTGATCGCATATCTAAAGAGCGTTAAGGAGTCGGTAAACTCCTATACTATGAATATGCCGTCGATTGTATTAGGCGTGGCTGCGCTTGAGGACGAGCGCTATTTTCAGGAAACGTGCGCAGAAATTATCAGGACGAGAGAACTGGTCGGACAAAAGCTTGCGTCGATGGGATTTCGCTTTCCGCAGTCACAGGCTAATTTTCTCTTTGTGACGCATCCCGATTATAACGCCAAAGAGCTGTTTTTGGCGCTTAGGGAGAACAACATTTATGTGCGTTACTTTGACCAACCGGGGCTTCGGGATTATCTTAGAATTACAATCGGCACTCCGGAGCAAATGGGGCAGTTGATTGCATTTCTGGAGGAATATGCGGCCAGGGATGGCGGAGGTCAGCGCGTATGAGCACCAGAGTGGCCGTGGTTGGCATTATTGTAGAAAAGCCGGATGCGGTTTTGGAACTCAACCGGACGCTTCACGAATATGAATGTTATATTGTGGGGCGGATGGGAATTCCGTACCGTGAGCGCGGTATCAAAATTATCAGCGTAGCGGTCGATGCGCCGCAGGACATCATTAATGCGCTGTCCGGCAAACTGGGCAGAATCGACGGGATCAGCGCGAAGGCGGCATATTCCAATTGTGTGTTTCATGCGCCCCGCGACTGAATTCTGGCAGAAAGGAAAGACGGCGCGGCATGAAAATATATTTCAAAAAGCTTCACAATGTTTTGAAGCCGTATTATATTTTTGTTATTATATTGGCGGCATGGATTGTTGCGTCCCGGCTGCAGATCTGGAATACGTATCTCCTTCCGACTCCGTGGAGGGTGTGGGCTACTTTTGTCTCCATGATGAAGCGGGGTGAAATTGTCGCTTCTGTGCTGATGAGTCTTCGGCGCGTGGCGGCGGGGTTCGCCATTTCGTTTGCGCTCGCTTTTTCGTGCGGAGTCATTTCGGCGTTTATGCCGGCATTGTCGGCGTATTTTCGGCATTTGAATAATTTTATGCGCAATGTGCCGCCGCTCTCGTTAATTTCGCTGCTCATTCTGTGGTTTGGGATCGGAGAGACGTCAAAGCTGATTATTATCGTGCTCGCGTCGTTTTTTCCGATGTTTTTAAATATTCATCAGGGTCTGTGTGAATGCGACAGAAAACTGGTCGAGGTGGGGCGTTCGCTCGGGTTTTCGGGGCCGAAGCTTTTTGTGCGCATTTATCTGCCGTATGCAAGAGAAGATATTCTGGTCGGCATGCGCACGGGTCTTGGATATAGTTGGCGCGCGCTGATTGGGGCTGAGATGTTTGCAGCGGCTAGCGGACTGGGATATATGATTGTCTACGCGCAGCAGATGTCGCGCTCAGACAAAGTGATTATCGGCATTTTTTTAATCGGGCTGATCGGCTGTATCTCGGATAAGCTGTTTTCTGTGCTGATACGAAAAGTGTGTACGGGTGGTGAGAAGACGTGAGCAAATGCAAAGATACGATTGAACTTTGTTCGGTTTCAAAGTCTTTTCAGGTTGACGGGGAGGCGCTTTGGGTATTTCGGGAGCTTTCACTGTCGGTTCCGCAGCATGAAATTACGGTTGTGCTTGGGAAAAGCGGCTGTGGGAAGACGACGCTGCTGCGTTTGATTGGGCGGTTGGATACCGATTATTCTGGGGAAATTCATTATCCGGTCAATGCCAGGACGGCGTTTGTGTTTCAGGAAGCGCGGCTGATGCCGTGGTTAAATGTGTGGGATAATATCACGTTTGGTTTAAAAAGACGTGAAATCAATCCCGGCCAGGTGGAAGAGCTTTTGAGCCTGACCGGTCTGAGCGGTTTTTCGCGTCTGTATCCCCGGCAGCTCTCCGGCGGCATGCAGCAGCGCGTATCTCTGGCGCGGGCGTTGGCGTTAAAGCCGCAGTTTCTGTTAATGGACGAGCCGTTTGCGGCGCTCGATTATTTTACACGCTCAAACATGCAGGAGGCGCTCCTCAATATTCACCGGAGTACGAATTGCGGTGTGTTATTTGTCACGCACAGTATTGACGAGGCGATCTGCCTCGGGGATCGTATTGTGATTATTGATCATCAACAGGTGAAGAAGGTCTATCATCTGAGAGAAAGAGCAGGCGCGGAAGCGCCGTTAAGTGACTCTGAGCTCAAAGAGGATATTCTTCAAACAATAAATTCATAATTGAAAAGGAGGACCAAAATGAAAGTAAGAAAGTTACTGGCGATGGGGATGGCCGTAGTATTAACGTGTTCGTCCCTTCTACTGACAGGATGTTCCGGCTCAGACAAAAAGGAGGAAACAGGCGATGGCGCGTCCACCGCAAAAACGGAGGAGACCTTGTCTGAAATTATGGTGACGTATGTGACGTCGCCGCTGAATGTACCATCCATTGTCGAGAGAAATCATGAAATTTTTGCAGAGAATATGAAGGATCTGGGAATTGAGCAGGTCAATTATTCGGAGATTACTTCCGGCGCGGATCAGACACAGGCGCTCGCTTCGGGGGATATTCAGTTTTTGTATGCAGTCGGTGCGACGTCGGTGATTTTATCGGCGGCAAACGATGCGGATATTAAAATTATTTCTATGTACAGCCGTTCGCCGAAAGCGTTTTGTCTGTTTTCGCAGGACGAAGCGATTTCCTCGCCTGAAGATCTGAAAGGAAAAACGATTGCGGGGCCGCAGGGAACGATTTTGCATGAATTGCTTGTCGCGTATCTGGCTAGCGCCGGGCTGACTGTCTCGGATGTAAACTTTGTAAATACAAGCATTCCCGATGCAATGGCGGCTCTCAGCGGCGGGAGTGTGGACTGCGCGCTTCTTGCCGGTGCGGCGGCGTACAATGCAACTGCAGCCGGATCTCATCTTGTGACAAACGGCGAGGGCTTTGTGGACGGCACGATTGTGTGCGCGACGACGCAGGAGTTTTATAATGATCATCCGCAGGTTGTAGAAAAGTTCCTGGAGGCGCAGCAGGACGTGCTCGATTATATGAGTGAAAACGAGGCTGCAGTGCAGCAGGAAACCGCGGACAACCTTGATCTTGACCTTTCGGCCGTGGAAGAGATGTATGAATATTATGATTTTGATATGTCGGTTAGGGATTCGGATATAGAATCAATGAAATCGACGATGGAGTTTATGTTGGAAACCGGCATGATTGAGAATGAGGTAGAGATTGAAGATTTGGTGATCCGGTAATGGTTTGGCGGATCATCTGTGAAATAGAATTGATTGATGGAGAATGCGTATGAGTTTAAATGAAACACCGTCGGCGAACCGTGTGCACATCGGATTTTTCGGCCGCCGAAACGCGGGGAAGTCGAGCTTGGTCAATGCCGTGACCGGGCAGGAGCTGTCTATTGTCTCGGAGCAGAAAGGGACGACGACAGATCCGGTACATAAAGCAATGGAATTACTGCCGTTAGGGCCGGTTGTTATAATCGACACGCCGGGGTTTGATGATGAGGGGGAACTGGGAGCGCTGCGCGTGCGCAAGACAAAGCAGGTGCTGAACAAGACGGATATTGCGGTGCTGATTGTGGACGCGGCGGAGGGGCTGTGCCAGGGCGACAGGGAAATGCTCGCCTTATTTCAGACAAAACAGATTCCTCATCTTGTGGTATTTAATAAGAGCGATCTTGTCGGAGGCAGAGAGTCATGTGAAGAAGATAAGATGCAGACAAAATCCATTTTGGACGAATTGGGCAATGCGCCGTACCTTTTTGTAAGCGCTGCCAGTGGGGACGGAGTCGTCGAGTTGAAGGAAAAACTTTCCAGTCTTGTCCCGGCAGATAACGGGCGCCGTCTTGTTGCGGATCTTGTGCGCCCGTTGGACGTCGTGGTATTGGTTGTGCCGATTGACTCCGCGGCGCCGAAAGGAAGACTGATATTGCCGCAGCAGCAGGTTCTCCGCGATTTACTGGACGCCGGCGCTGTTTCGGTGGTCGTGCGCGAGCATGAGCTTGAAGACGCGCTTCGTTCGCTCGCTGTAAAACCGGCGATGGTGATTACGGACAGTCAGGTATTTGCAGAGGTGGCAAAGTCGACGCCTGAAAATGTTCCTCTGACTTCTTTTTCGATCCTGATGGCCCGATACAAAGGGTTTTTGGAGCAGGCGGTTCGGGGCGTCGGCGCCATTGACCGGCTGCAGGACGGGGATACGGTGCTGATTGCCGAAGGATGTACCCATCATCGTCAGTGCGACGACATCGGAACGGTCAAAATACCGAGATGGCTCAGAGAGCATACAAAGAAAGAGATACAAATTAAAACCGTGTCCGGAACGGAATTTCCGGAAGACGTGACCCCGTACGCGGTTGTGATTCACTGCGGCGGCTGCATGCTCAATGAGCGGGAGGTGCTGTATCGGATGAAGTGTTCCGTGGATCAGGGAGTGCCGTTTACAAATTATGGGATTACCATTGCACATATGAAAGGTATTTTAAAGCGGAGCATTGAACTGTTTCCGGCAATTTCAGCGATGCTGCCGCAGTAGTGCAGCGGCTTTTGCGACAAAATAATACAGAGATGCAATTTGGAAAACCGTTTTCTGTCATGAGGCAGAAAGCGGTTTTTTATTCAATAGGAAAGTTCTATGCACTTTCCTATCAAATAAAAAGCACTCCGTGCAGGATGCGCACGCATTCAACTTCTGGTTGGAACAGGTATTTGATGATCAACTACAGCGGCATTGTATGATTTTATTGGAATTGCTATACTGAATTTATCAGCAAGAATAGGGGGGTGAATGTTGAGGTGGTATTTTGTACTGGGAAAAAGAAATGGGAAGAGAGGGGTTCCATTGTGAAAGACAGTTTTAAAAAAAGCTATTATTTCATATTGATTTTAGCAATAGTTTTCACTATGTTGATTGGTATTGGGGGGAACTGTGCTATATTCGCTTCTGCAGCTGAAATCAAGTTTGGAGATGTGAATCAGGATTTGATGGTTGATGCTCAAGATGCACTTCATATTTTACAATATGCTGCACATATTAGTGCTTTAGATGAAGATGCATTGCTTGCCGCAGATGTGACGGCAGATGATTTGGTTGATGCGAATGATGCACTGGATGTGTTGAAGTATGCTGCACATCTGATTGATCATTTTCAAGCGGAAGAAACAAAGCAGCCGGCTCAAGAAACGCTTTATGATATTCCCGCATGTCCTCCCGATTATAAAAGCGAGGAAGCTGAAGAGCAGGGCAGCGTTATTCAGATTACCTATCAGACGGGAACGAACACGAAGTATGCACTTGCGTATCTTCCATTTGGATATGATGAGAACGATTTAGAAACAAAATATAATGTATTTTATCTGATGCACGGCGGTGGAAATACGGTGAATTCTATTTTCAATGGTCCCGGGGGTACAAGCAATCTAAAACGGATGGTCGATCATATGATTCAAAATGGGGATATGGAGCCGGTAATCATTGTGACACCAACCTACTATAACAGTGCAAGCGGCGGTGGTAATGATGCGGAACTGGCAAAGGCCTTTCCGGAAGAATTTGTCAATGATTTGGTTCCTGCAGTTGAAAGTCAATTACATACATATGCAGAGACAACGGATCGGGAAGGTTTAAAGCAGTCCAGGGATCATCGCGCCTTCGGGGGCTTTTCAATGGGTTCTGCCATTACATGGTATATGTTTATAGATTGTCTGGATTATGTGAAATATTATATGCCTATGAGCGGAGATTGTTGGGCTGTGCAGCAGAGCGGGGGAGAGGCATATGCCGAACAGACCATTTTGTACTTAATTGATTCTATAGAGAAAAAGGGGTATACGAGAGACGATTTCTTTATTTATGCCATGACAGGAACGCTGGACATGGCTTATCAGGGGATGACAGCGCAAATGGAAGCTGCAAAGCGTTATCCGGATATGTTTCTTTTTGGCAAGGATCAACAAACAGGAAGTATTTGTTACAATGTACTGAGAGGCGGGCAGCATACACTGGGATTTTGTTATTGGTATGTCTATCATGCGCTGCCATACTTTTGGACAAAATAAAGGAACATTGTTAAAGTGATCCAGTTTTTGAACGTATCATAAGGAGGGAACGATATGAACAAAAAGGCATTTTGCATGCTGATCATTGCAACAATATGTACAACAATGATGTGGAGTGCTGTCTCAGGGAATGACCGGACTGCAGCAACGCAATTAGGAGATGTTGATCAAAATAAAATAGTAAATGCGGAGGATGCGTTACTTGTGTTAAAGCAAGCAGCTAAAATGATTGAGTTGACGGACGAACAGAAGATGTTGGGAAATGTAAATAAAGATCAGACAGAAGATGCGACTGACGCGCTGTGGATATTACAATATGCGGCCGGACTGTATGAAACCTTTTCTTCCATGAACTTGCCGCAAAGACCGGATTTAATACCGGAACAGTTGATACCCCTACAGTATGCAGAAAAAAACACAGAGACGAGCGGAAGTGTTATAACCATACAATATGAAACGAAGGATTACTTTGGTGATGAACACGTGATCACTAAAGATGCGTATGTATATCTGCCGCCAGAATATGATGAGACCAAACAATATAATGTGATGTATCTGATGCATGGGGTTGGCGGCACAAAGACCGAGTGGATGATAAACAGGCAGGATAGTCATGTAAAAAATTATTTTGATAATCTCATTGCTCTTGGCGAGATTGAACCGATGATTGCTGTTTTTCCAACCGGCAGATCGTGTGCAGATTATAACGATACATCCAATAATGGAATGAACGAAAATATGAATGCGTTTTATCTATTTGGAAAAGAATTGAGAAACGATTTGATTCCGTACATTGACGCGAATTTTGCAACATACGCAGAGTATGAGCCGGGCTATGATATGACGAAGGCAAGAGATCACAGGGCGATGGCCGGCTTTTCGATGGGGGGCATGCAGACTGTAAACATTGGCATTTGTGAGTGCTTGGACATCATCAGTAATTTTGGGGCATTTAGCGCGGCGCCGACGACTTACAGCGCAAATCAGATTAACGAGCACCTTCGCGCGTTCGGAGAATTTGATATAAAACTCTTTTATAATGTTTGCGGCTCCTCGGACGCAACAGCGCTAGGCAGTCATAAGGCTGCTGTGGATGGGCTAGTCGAGGGATCAGGTAAGCGTTTAATGGATCATAAAAATTTTATATGGCATCAGGTTTCCGGCGGACATTCTATGGGAGTTTGGTACGTTGGAATATATAATTTTGCGCGTATGGCATTTTGTGATACACTATAGACATCCAAAGAAAAGAGAGGATGAGCGGTTTGACAGAGATTCAAATTGGCACTCAAATTGCACTTCTGAGAAAGAAGAGAAAGATTACACAGGCAGATTTGGCGAACAGCTTATCGGTCAGCAATCAGGCTGTCTCAAAATGGGAGTTGGGAATCTGCTATCCTGATCTTTCGCTGCTTCCAAAACTTGCAGAATATTTTGATGTGAGTACGGATTTCTTGCTCGGGATCAGCAAGGATCTGGTGCCGGAAGATATTATGCTGCGTCTTGATGGAGATTTGAAGCTGTCGGAACTGTTAGATGATGCAAAGATTTTGGATAAAAGAGGCATTGATTGTTTTCACAAAGCCAGTACGATTTGCAACACGATATTTGCTGAAGGTGAACAGGAGCGCCCGCCAGAATACTATCTGGCTCACGAACAGTATATATTAATGTATACGAGAATCGGACAGGGCGCCCGCTGCGTAAAGGAATATCAAAAACGACTGGAGTTGGAGCCCGAAAATTGGTGGAGTTATTATTTATTGTCGCTTGCTCTATATAAAAACAAGCAAGAAAAGGACTCGTGGAAGTGGATTCAACGTGCGTTTCAAAAGAATTATGAAAAGCCAGAACTGTTGCTTTTGGCGGGAGATGTATGCAAAGAATTGAAGCTGTATGAGGAAGCACTGGTTTACTGGAAGAAAGCATATAAGTTGGACAGTAACAAATGTACAGCCCTGTATTCACAAGCTTATCTATATGAAAAGATCAAAGATTATAAAAACGCAATGCGTATGTGGAGCAGGGTAATCGAATGGCGGCATGAACATGCTCAGGATGAACAGCATGAACTGGATTGGCCATTTGTGAAAATGGCACAGTTGAAACAAGCTTTAGATCATGAAGCTACGAAACTTGAAATGCAGACGCCGGAGTGATACACTGTAATCAGTGAACATGATGAAGGAGAAGTCTTATGCATTTAGTAGTTTTTATTTTAAAGCAGGCAGAATTGATGGATGACATATTGATACATATGGCAGATCATCACATCACAGGAGGAACCATTCTGGAGGGAACCGGAATGGCGGAAGCATTGGTGCAAATGGAGGATTTGCCGCTGTTCGGCGTTTTGCGCAAAGCGCTTGCCGGAGAAGAACGGGAAGCGTGTAAAGTAATGCTTTTTGTTGCAGAGGAGAAACAGATCAGTGAGATACGGGAAGCAATCGGTGAAGTTGTGGACTTGAACAAACAGAATACGGGCATTTTGTTTGCACTCCCCGTAACGATGGTAGAGGGGTTAGGTGGAAACAAGTGGAGCTAAATACATTTCTCAATCTGGCGTTGATTATATTTTTGGCACTGCTGTCTAGCAAACTCATGAAGCTGTTTAAGCTTCCAAATGTTACCGGATATTTGATCATGGGATTGATCTGCGGACCGTATTGTCTTGGGTTGATTCAAAAAGATACAATTGATGCGTTCTCCGTTATTCCGGAAGTCGCGCTTGGGTTCATCGCCTTTTCCATTGGATCGGAATTTCGTCTTGATTATTTGAAAAAGGTAGGCAAGGCTCCGATGATTATCGCATGGTGTGAAGGCATCTGTGCAGTTCTTGTCGTGTTGTTGGTGCTGCTTTTATTTGGAAATGAGTTGTCTTTTTCACTTGCTTTGAGCGCAATTGCAGCGGCAACCGCTCCTGCAGCGACGTTGATGGTCATTAAACAGTATAAGGCGAAGGGGCCTGTAACTCAGACACTGCTTCCTGTGGTGGCCATTGATGATGCGGTAGCATTGATTGCGTTCGGAGTGGCCATTGCCATTGTGCGGGTGTTGAATCCGGTGAATGGAACATCACTTGTGATGACGCTGCTGTCCCCTGTGAAGGAAATCTTTGGCGCGCTCTTGTTCGGTGCACTGCTCGGGGTTTGCTTTACACTGCTCACAAAATGGTTTACCGGGCGGGGTAATCGTCTGGCCATCACATATGGAATGATCTTTTTGTGTGTGGGCGTCTCTGATATGGTCGGGTTTTCTTCATTGTTGGCATGTATGGCAATGAGTGCGGTGTATATCAATTTTTCCAACTCTAAAATTTCAAATGTAGTATTTGAACAGACAGATCGCGTGACACCGCCAATCTTTATGCTGTTCTTCTTTCTCTCCGGTGCGGAACTGAATTTGCGTTTGCTGCCAAGCGTGGGATTGGTTGGTTTGCTTTACATCGTCTTCCGTGTTGCGGGAAAGGTTTTTGGTGCATACCTGGGAGCGAAACTGTCCCATGCGCAGCCGGTAGTCCAGAAGTATCTGGGCTTTACATTGCTGCCGCAGGCGGGAGTGGCCATTGGTTTGGCCGCGACGGCGATGTCTGCGGTGCCGGAGTTTGGAGAAAAGATTCGCACCATTATTTTATGTGGGACTGTGATTTATGAATTAACGGGTCCGTTGATTACCAAATTGACGTTGAAAAAAGCAGGAGAAATTGCAGTTGAGTAAAAAAAGATGGAGGAAAGGTGGCTCTCCGTAAAAAAGGCCGCTTTCCGATGGCTCGGTATTATAAAATAGAATTGTTTTGTTGGAGCGGCTTAACCTGTGCGGTTAGGCCGCTTTTGCGTTTGTGCGCTCCCTGCGCTTTTGACAATCCGGACGGATTTTTTGAGCGCAAAACAGCTTATGGGGCGGTAAATCGGGCTTTGATGATTGGCGGCCCATCAATCTGGAGCACAATGCCGAACGGCCATAATATTTTTGTAACAATTTTTAATATGTTTCCGTATTTGGGGTTGCAATTTTCCGTTTTTTCATTTAGAATAGAGAAAAGTGGAGGCGTAGTACCACGAAGTGGGACGAAATGGGAGAAAGGAAGGTGAGCTCATGGATTTGGACGAGATTGTGGGACAGGCAATCGGTTTTATCGGCCAGTACAATCATACGATCGACGCCAAGGGACGGCTCATCATTCCGGCAAGATACCGGGACATGCTCGGAAGTGAGTTTGTGCTCACCAAAGGCATGGACGGCTGCCTGTTTGCAATGCCTGCAGGCGAATTTTCCAAATTAGTCCGGGAACTGATGGAGCTTCCGCTCAACAGCAAAGACGGGCGCGCGCTGACAAGACATTTTTGCGCGGGCGCGGCCAAGTGCGAATTAGATAAGCAGGGACGTATTCTTGTCAATGCAGAGCTGCGCGCGGCTGCAGGACTTGAGAAAGAAGTCGTGTTGGTCGGCGTGATGAACCGGGTGGAGATATGGGATAAAGAGGCCTGGGAAAAGAACGAAGAGTCGATTGATATGGATGAAATTGAGCGTCATCTTGAGGAGCGTAACATCTCGATATAAAAAGTTTACAAAATTGTAAGAAAATGTAATCAAACATTGACGCTACAATATATTGATGTTACTATAGAAAGAAGGAACAATATATGGATTTTGTCCATCGGTCGGTACTGCTCAGCGAGAGCGTCGAAGGGCTGAATATAAAGCCGGACGGCGTCTATGTGGACGGAACGCTTGGCGGCGGAGGACATGCCTTTGAAGTGTGCAGGCGTCTGACGGCCGGCGGCCGGCTGATTGGAATTGACAGAGACGCGGCGGCTATCGAGGCTGCCAGTGAACGGCTTGGATCGTTTGGCGGACAGGTGACGGTCGTGAGAGGCAATTATGCTCAGATGAAACAGATTCTGGCCGGATTGGGGATTGAGCAGGTTGACGGTATTTTATTAGATCTGGGTGTGTCGAGTTATCAGATTGACACCGTTGAGAGAGGATTTAGCTATAAGTACGACGCGCCTCTTGATATGCGGATGGATCAACGCCAAACGACAACGGCAAGAGATCTGGTGAATCATTTGAGCGAGGCGGAGTTATACCGTGTGATACGAGATTACGGGGAAGACCGTTTTGCGAAAAACATTGCCAGACATATTGTGTCGGAGCGGGAAAAACACGAGATTCAGACGACGGGTCAGCTTACAGAAGTGATCTGCAGAGCAATCCCTATGAAAATCCAAAAGAAGATGGGGCATCCGGCAAAAAAAACGTTTCAGGCGATCCGTATCGCGCTCAATTCCGAATTGGACGGACTCAAACAGGCGCTTGACGATATGGCAGAGTTATTGGCGCCGGGCGGACGGCTTTGTATCATTACGTTTCATTCGCTCGAAGATCGCATTGTCAAATCGATGTACCGGTCATTTGAGGATCCGTGTATATGTCCAAAAGAATTTCCGGTGTGCGTATGCGGCAGAGTTTCCAAGGGTCGCGTAGTCACCCGCAAACCGATTGTTCCAAGTGCGGCGGAGCAGGAGGAAAATTCCCGTTCCAAGAGCGCAAAGCTTCGCATATTTGAGAAGGCGTTTGATACGCCTGTTTAACATAGAGTGTCAGTTAAAAGAATCAGGAGGATGAGTATGGCAGAACAGTCCAGACACAGAAGAGTTTCAGCATCGCAGTATGTTTATGGAAATGCGGTTCCGAATAATGTACAGGTACTTTCAGATCCGAGAAAGGATCCGATGCGTCAGGCGAATGAGCGTGCGCGGGAGCAGCGGCGGCGCAACCGGGTGAAAGCGGAGCGCATGAATTTTGTCTACGTCTCTTTTTTAGTTTTGGCGGCTGTCGCGATGATTGCAATGTGCTACCAGTTTCTGACACTGCAGACTGCGATGAATAAAAAAGTTTCCGCAATCTCGCAGAAAGAAGTACAGTTGGCAGATTTAAAGGCAGAAAATGACTTTAATCTTACGCGGGTGGAAGAATCGGTAGATTTAAATTATATCCGCCAGGTAGCGATGGAGCGACTTGGTATGGTGGAGCCGACAGAATCGCAGATTATTACCTATGCATATGATGACAGTGATTATGTAAGGCAGTATTCCGGCGTGCCAAGTTCGGACGACACCTCCATTTTAGACTATTTTGACGAGTAACCTGCAGCAACAGTGAAGGAGTTTGGCCGTTGAGCACAAAGAATAAAAACAAAAAGCGAAAGTTAAAAACAGCCAAGCGTTTTACAGGGAAAATGCAGCGCAAATTGGTGTTCTGTTTTGGCGTTGTGTTGATTATACTTGTTGGATTAAACGCGAGATTGCTTTACATTAATGCGGCGAGCGGAGACAGTTATACAAAAAAAGTGCTTGAGCAGAAAGGGTATGTCAGCAAGACGATCCCGTTCCGGAGAGGAACGATCTATGATGCAAACGGAGAGCGGCTTGCGACAAGCGAAAAGGTGTATCATGTCATCCTCGACTGCTCGGTGATTAATGAGAGTGATACGGACGAGCAGGAGGAGACCATCCGGGCGCTCACAAGCTGTTTTCCCGACCTGACAGAAGATGTTGTGCGCGGATATTTGAGAGATAAGACTGAGAGCGCTTATATCCGCGCGTTAAAAGAAATACCGTATGATCAGGTGCAGCCGTTTATTGAGCTTCAGGAAGCGGAGGACAGCAAAATAGTCGGCGTATGGTTTGAAGAAACGTATGTCCGCCGGTATCCGAACAACTATCTGGCCAGTCACCTGATTGGTTTTACCGAATCGGGGACAAATGGCTTTTGGGGTGTAGAGGAATATTATAATGATGTCCTGAACGGAACGGAGGGACGCACCTACGGATATTTGAATGATGACTCCAATGTGGAGACGACGACGCAGGCTGCGGTAGATGGCAATAATGTGGTCATGACGATCGATGCCGGCATTCAGCGCATTGTTGAGGAGAAAGTGACCGCGTTCAATGAGCAATACCGAAACGGCGCGCAGCCGGGACTGGGAAGCTCGACGACGGCTGTCATTGTTATGAATCCGAACACCGGAGACATTCTTGCGGAGTGTGTTTATCCGTATTTTGATCTCAATAATCCGACGGATCTGACGTATCTTGGCCAGTATACGCAGGCGGATGTCGACGCGATGAAAGCGGTGGACGAGGAGCATGCGCAAATTTTAAAGGAAAACCCGGATGAGACATTTGAGGACGATGAGCGCAAGGGGTATCTGGAAGCGCTGAACGAGCGGTGGAGAAATTTTTGTATCAGCGATACGTACGAGCCGGGTTCCACATTTAAGCCGTTCACAGTTGCGGCGGGTTTGGAGAGCGGCACGCTGACCGGAAACGAACAGTATTACTGCGACGGATATGAGATTGTAGACGGCGTGCGCGTCAAATGTTCACACACTTCGGGGCATGGACTGCTGACCGTGGAAGAATCGGTTGCCGATTCGTGCAACGATGCACTCATGCAGATGTCGTATGCAATCGGCGTCAATCATTTTACCCAATTTCAGGAAATTTTTGGTTTTGGAAAGAAAACAGGGATTGATCTGCCGGGCGAAGTGAACGCGGCGGGACTGCTGTATACGGCGGATAGTATGACGGCGCTTGATTTGGCCGTTAATGCTTTTGGACAGAACTTCAACGCAACAATGACACAGATGATGGCCGGTTTTTGTTCGCTGATTAATGGCGGGCAGTATTATCAGCCGCGCGTTGTAAAACAGATTACCAATACGGATAATGAAGTGCTCAAAACATTTGAGCCAAAGCTGTTAAAGGAGACGGTTTCCTCCGAGACGTCTGAAAAAATCCGCCAGTATTTATATGCGACGGTGGAGAAAGGCTCGGGTGTCAGCGCAAGAGTGAGCGGGTACACGATCGGAGGAAAGACCGGTACGGCGGAAAAATTCCCGAGAGGACAGGGCAATTATCTGGTATCTTTTATCAGTTTTGCACCGGTTGAAAATCCTGAGCTTGCATTTTATGTTGTCATTGACGAGCCAAACACACAAGATCAGGCAAACAGTAAGTTGGCGGTTGTTCTCGCGCAGCAGATTATGGCTGAGGTGCTGCCGTATTACGGAGTGGAGACCGAGACGGTTCAGACAGATTCGGAAGCGCAGACGTCAGAGGCTGATGAATCGTGGACAGAATCTTTTATTGAAGATCCGGATACGAATCACTTTGAGGACAATGAAGATTATATTAGCGGCGAAAATGATTATTATGTAGACGGAGACACCGATACCGGGGAGAGCGGTTCCGAAAACTACCCTGACGACAGTTACAACCCGGAACGGGATGGCGACAGTTACAGCGAAGATTCGTCGGAAGATTCCGGCGGCGGGGAATAAAGTTGTCTCATGTTGTCGCAGGAATAACCTCACAGAAGCAATCATAAGGTAGCATATCAGAGGCCGAATGGGTTGCTTTTGTGGGGGTTTGTTATGCAGAGAAATAAAATCTACAATAAGAGAAAAATTTTTGTAGTGTTTGTGGCGATTGGGGCTGTTCTCGCAATTCTGATTGGCAGACTGGTTTATCTGATGATTTTTTGCTCAGAATATTATGGTGTGAAAGCAGAAGATTTGCATCAGCGGGAGCGCAGCATTAAAGCCGCAAGGGGGAAAATTCTTGACCGCAACGGGGTGGTATTGGCGACAAACCGGACGGTGTGCACAATATCCGTAATTCACAGTCAGATTACAGATGCCGAGCGGGTCATATCGGTGCTCTGTGAACAGTTGGAACTCGAGGAGGAGAATGTCCGTAAGCTCGTAGAAAAGAAAAGCTCTATGGAAATTATAAAGAAAAACGTAGACAAAGAAATCGGCGATGCGATACGGGCCTGCGAGTTAGACGGAGTCAAGGTGGATGAGGACTTTAAGCGTTATTATCCATACGGTGAACTGGCGTCGAAAGTATTGGGGTTTACCGGCGCGGATAATCAGGGAATTATAGGACTTGAAGTAAAATACGAGAGTGTGCTGAAGGGAACCGACGGAAAATTGCTGAGCCTGACAGATGCGCGCGGCGTGGAAATTGAGCATTCCGGCGAGGAGCGGGTGGAAGCCATTGCCGGCGACGATCTGGTGCTCACGATTGATTATAATATTCAACAGTATGCACAGCAGGAAGCGTATCGCGTAATGGAGGAAAAAGAGGCGGATTCGGTTTCGGTCATCGTGATGAATCCTCAGAACGGAGAGCTTCTTGCCATGGTGAACGCCCCGGAATTTGACTTAAACGCTCCGTTTACACTTTCGGGGGATACGATCGGCATGACGTCGGAACAAAAACAAAATGCGTTAAATCAAATGTGGAGAAACAACAGTATTAATGATACGTATGAGCCTGGCTCCATTTTTAAGATTATAACGATGGCAGCGGGGTTAAGCGAAGGCGTGGTTTCTCTGGATGAGGAGTTTCACTGCCCCGGGTATAAGATTGTGGAGGACCGGAGAATCCGGTGTCATAAGGTGGCCGGCCACGGTACGCAGACCTTTGTCCAGGGGGCGATGAATTCCTGCAATCCGGTATTTATTGAAGTAGGACTGCGGTTAGGTCTGGACCGGTATTATGATTATTTCAAGCAATTTGGACTGCTGACCAAAACGGGAATTGATGTTCCGGGGGAAGCGGGAACGATTATGCATAAGAAAGAAAATATGGGGCAGGTGGAACTTGCAACTGTGGCGTTCGGGCAATCTTTTCAGATTACGCCGGTGCAGCTTGCCGCCACCGTATCGTCGATTATTAACGGAGGCAATCGCGTCACCCCCCATTTTGCAAAATACAGCCGGCATCTTCTGGATGATTCCGAAAAAGCGGAAATTAAGGAGTTTGAATATCCGACGGAGAGTATTGGCCTCGAGAAAGATATTTCCGGCCAGATCAGGGGCATATTGGAACAGGTCGTCTCAGAGGGAACCGGATCCAAGGCTGCGGTGGAAGGCTATTCCATTGGAGGGAAAACGGCGACGTCCCAGACGCTTCCGCGCAGCGCTAATAAATATATCGCGTCGTTTTTAGGGTTTGCGCCGGCCGATGATCCGGAGGTATTAGTGCTTGTCATTATTCATGATCCACAGGGAGTGTATTACGGCGGGACAATCGCGGCGCCTGTAGCGCAGCGGATATTTGCAAATATTCTCCCGTATCTGGAAATTGAGGGTCAGCCGGTTATTGTTGAGTCTGAGGCTCCCCAGTCCTGAGCAAACGATTGCTGCGGGATCATCGGGGGAGAAAAGTACAGTGCACGCACGGTGCGGAAAAGAGGAATGTATGAACTTATCAGGGAAAAAAGCATTAGTGGCAGGAACAGGAATCAGCGGTATTGCGGCTGCGAAGCTGCTGATGGACGACGATGTTGCAGTGATTTTGTACGATGAGAACGAACAGCTGTCGACGGAGGATGTGCGGGGCAGATTTGGAAACTTGGCGCCGGAAGAAATGGTATTCGGGCCTTTTCCAAACGCGCGGGCTGAAGAAATTGGCCTTGCGGTGTTGAGTCCGGGAATTCCCACAGATCAGCCGTTTGTGCAGGGGCTGCGGGCCGCGGGCGTACCGATTTGGGGAGAAATTGAGTTGGCCGCTCACTATGCCAGGGGACAAATGGTTGCCATTACCGGTACAAATGGAAAAACAACCACGACAGCGCTTGTTGGGGAAATTATGCGGCATTATTTTGATTCGGTGTTTGTAGTGGGAAACATTGGCGTCCCTTATACGCAGATGGCGCCGGAAACGACCGATCAGTCTGTCACTGTTGCGGAGATCAGCAGTTTTCAGTTAGAAACGGTTGTCGATTTTCACCCGCATGTTTCGGCAATCCTCAATATTACGCCGGATCATTTGAACCGGCATTATACAATGGAAAATTATGCAAACGCAAAATTCTCAATTGCGAAGAATCAGACGTTAGATGACGTTTGTGTGTTAAATTATGATAACGAGCTGACGCGCGCGTTTGGCGAACGGTGTCCGGCCAGGGTAGTATATTTCAGCCGCACACAGAAACTGGAGCGGGGGATTTACCTTGCGGACGACAACGATACCATTTTACAGTGCGAGGCGGGACGGGAGATTCCGGTCTGTCAAATGTCCAGGAGTAATTTGCTTGGAGCGCACAATGTTGAAAATGTAATGGCGGCCGTCGGCATGGCGCTTGCGATGAACGTACCGCCGGATGTGATTGCGGAGGCGGTGTCGTGTTTTCAGGCAGTGGAGCATCGAATTGAATTTGTTCGGGAAATCGGCGGAGTGGCCTATTATAATGATTCGAAGGGAACGAATACGGATGCGGCAATCAAGGGAATTGAGGCCATGGTGCGTCCTACCGTGTTGATCGCAGGCGGGTATGACAAACATTCTACGTATGATGAATGGCTCGCGGCCTGCGAGGGAAAGGTAAAAGCGCTCTTGCTGATTGGCCAGACGGCTCCTGCGATTGCAAAGGCGGCAAAAGCGTATCGGTTTCCGAAAGTAGAGATCCTGGAAAGTCTCAGAGAAGCTGTGAACCAGGCGGCGCTCTGCGCGCAGCAGGGCGACGCGGTGCTGTTATCTCCGGCATGCGCAAGTTGGGGAATGTTTAAAAATTATGAGGAGCGCGGAACATTATTTAAGGAGTATGTAAATGGTTTGAGGGAGTGATTCGTGTGATCCGATGGCCTGTAAAAAGCAAGGCCGCAAAAAAAGAGAAAACCATTGACTATATACTACTGATTACCGTTTTGCTGATTACTGTTTTTGGCCTGGTGATGTTATACAGCACCGGCGCATATAACGGAGAAGTGCGTTTCGGGGATGCCGGATATTATGTAAAAAAGCAGTTTTTCGCCACGTCGCTCGGACTTGCGGTCATGTATTTTGTCGCGACGAGAGACTATCATATATGGGAAAAATTTGCAGTTCCTGCCTATATGCTGTCGCTTGTGCTGTCGGCGCTTGTGCTGTTTGTCGGAGATACATACAATGGCTCCCGTCGGTGGCTGTCGTTAGGGCCGCTTAGCTTTCAGCCTTCCGAATTTGCAAAGGTGGCGGTCGTGTTGTTTCTGGCAGCAATGATCAGCCGAAGGGAGAGGCGCACACTGGATTTGAAGTATCTGGTCGGCGTATTTGGGATGACGCTGCCGATTGTAGCATTAGTGGGTACGAACAATTTGAGCACAGCAATTATTATTCTTGGAATTGCCGTCATTGTTGTTTTTGTCTCTTACCGGACATATTTTCCGTTTATCTGTATGGGGATCATCGGCGTTGCCTTTATGGGAGTGTTTTTGAGCCTGGAGTCTTACCGTTTGGAGCGGTTGCTGATCTGGAGAAATCCGGAGGAATATGAAAAGGGCTTTCAGACTATTCAGGGGCTGTATGCGATTGGATCGGGCGGCCTGTTTGGAAAAGGGCTGGGCGAGAGTCTTCAAAAGTTAGGGTTTGTTCCCGAGGCGCAGAATGATATGATTTTTTCGATTATCTGTGAGGAGTTGGGATTAGTCGGCGCTATTCTTGTGATCGGGATTTTTTTCGTAATGATCTGGCGGTTTCTGTTAGCGGCACAATATGCCAAAGATTTGTTTGGGGCGCTGATCGGGGCGGGAATTCTTGCTCACATTGCCATTCAGGTGATTTTGAATATCGGCGTTGTAACCAACACGATTCCAAATACCGGCATCACACTCCCGTTTGTCAGTTACGGGGGGACGTCGATTGTATTTTTGCTTGCGGAGATGGGCCTGGCGCTCAGTCTGTCGCGCAGCGTGCCGGAGGTGTGAACCAAACGGCGGCTTTCCACATATAGTAAACTATATGTCTGTGGGGAGGCTTTGCTTGTGTGTCAGATTAAAGTAAATGGAGGTCGTCCTCTACAGGGAGCATTAACAGTACAGGGTTCTAAAAATGCGGCGCTGCCGATCCTGGCGGCATCCATCCTGCATGAGGGTGTCAGCGTGCTGCATAATTGTCCACGGATTTCCGATGTGAACACAATGATTCAGATTCTGGAGTCTCTGGGGTGCAGTGTGCGGTGGGAACGGGATGCGCTGATCATTGATGCCTCCGGCGTCAGCCGATGTCAGATTGAACGCGAGTGCGCGGCCAAGATGAGATCTTCGGTGCTGCTGCTCGGCGCGTTGCTCGGCAGATTTGGCGAGTGCAAAATTTCCTACCCGGGAGGGTGCGTCATTGGAAAACGACCGATTGATTTACATCTTAGGGGGCTTTCGGCGCTGGGGGTGGCGTTTCGGGAGGAGTCGGGCGATGTGTACGGCAAAGGGAGGCCGCGGGGAGGTTATTTTTGCCTTCCGTTTTGCAGTGTGGGCGCGACAGAAAACCTTCTTCTGGCGGCGGTCTGCGCCAAAGGCGTCACCGTGCTCCAGGGATGTGCACGGGAGCCGGAGATTCAGGCGCTTTGTTCGTTTTTGAGCGCTATGGGGGCGGATATTCGCAGAGTGTCTGCGGACGGTATCGCGGTGTTTGGTCAAGCGCCGCTTCACGATACAGAATACACCATTCCGACGGATCGGATTGTGGCAGGTACATATGCGCTTGCGGCCGCAGGGACGCGGGGCAATGTAAAATTGTATGGAATTTCCAGGACAGATTTGGCAGGGCAGCTTGACCTGCTTGAGCAAATGGGGGTACAATTATCTTTCAAGAAGGATTGCATGGAAGTGGACGCACGCCGGGGCATATGTGCGCTGCCCCTTGTGCGGACATGTCCATATCCGGGATTTCCAACTGATTTGCAGTCGCAGATGATGGCGGTGCTCTGCACGGCTTTGGGTGTCAGCCGTATTCAGGAAACGGTGTTTGAAAATCGGTTTGGCACGGTGCAGGAGCTGATCCGTATGGGGGCGGATATTCAGGTACAGGGCGACTGCGCATGGATCACAGGGACGGAAATGCTGCAGGCTGCGCGTGTCTGCGCCCGGGATCTGCGGGGCGGCGCCGCGCTTTTGATTGCCGGTTTAGAAGCGGTCGGGGAGACCGTGGTTGACGGGCTCTCATATATCGAACGGGGTTACGAGGACGTGTGCAGAGATTTCCGGCTTCTCGGCGCGGACGTGAGTAAGGGAAAGGATAACGGCGGATGATCGAGTACAAACGAATAGCAAAAGAAAAAAGAAAAAAGAAAAGGCTGTTAATCGCGGCGATTGTTTTGCTGATTGTTGTGCTGATGGCAGTAACATATGTGCTCTGCAATGTGAAGAAAGTGACGGTGGAGGGCAATGAGAATTATTCTGATGAGCAGATCATCAGTCTCGTGCTGCCGTCAAAGTGGGATTATAATACAATTTATCTGTTTTATAAATATCACTTTACGGATGTGCCGCAAATTCCGTTCTTGGATCTTGTAGAAGTGGAAATTGTCTCGCACGATGAAATCTGCATACAGGTATACGAAAAAAAGATTGTCGGATATGTTTTGTGCGATGGAAGCTATGTGTATTTTGACAAGGACGGCGTTGTCGTGGAAATGTCAGATCAGCTGAGAGAAGGGCTGCCGGTTGTAAATGGTTTGAGCTTTTCATCGGTGGAATTATATGCAAAGCTTCCGGTTGAGGAAGAGGCGGTGTTTAACACTCTGGTCAATTTGTCGCAGATGCTGACTAAGAGAGAGCTGTCGCCGGATCAGATCAATTTTTTGGAAGATCAGACGATTGAACTCTTATTTGGCGAAGTAACGGTGAAGCTAGGCGAAGATGAAAATCTGGACAATAAGATTGCGCGTCTGGCCGGGATTATGCCGACTCTTGCGGGAAACAGCGGAATTCTCGATATGAGCCGCGTCAACGAATCCACAAAAAGTATTACCTTTTTAAAGGTGCCCAGTCAGGCAGAAATACAGGCGGCGGAGGAAGCGGCCGCAGAGGCCGCCAGAATTGCCGAAGAGGAGGCGGCGGAGGCCGCCAGGATCGCCGAGGAGGAAGCGAGACGGCAGCAGGAAGAGTGGGATCGCGAGTGGGCGGAAGAGAATGGAGAGGAATATATTCCGCCGGACTATTCGGAGGACACGACTGAAGAACAGTCAGACGAAACATCAGAGGAAGCGGATGTGGATGAAAGCGGGCAGTAGCGCAGCGCGCGGAGGCAATGTTTATGGCAATGGTTCTTGACAATATATTGTAAAGTATATTATTATATAGTTTAGATTGAGGTTCTTGAAAACATAATGTCATGAGTAAATATAAGTAAGATTCAAAGGAGGAAAAACTCTTGTTGGAAATTTTGACGAACGAAAACGAGAACGCTGCCAGAATTATTGTTATTGGCGTGGGCGGTGCAGGTAATAACGCAGTAAACCGTATGGTTGAGGAGAGCGCCGGCGGCGTTGAATTTATCGGTGTAAATACAGACAAACAGGCGTTGACGCTTTGCAAAGCGCCGACGACAATTCAGATTGGCGAAAAGATTACAAAGGGACTGGGCGCAGGGGCTCAGCCGGAGGTTGGAAAACAGGCGGCTGAGGAGAGCCAGGAGGATATTTCCAAGGCGATTCAGGGCGCTGATATGGTCTTCGTTACGTGCGGTATGGGCGGCGGAACCGGGACGGGAGCCGCGCCAGTGGTTGCGCGTATTGCAAAAGAGATGGGCATCCTGACGGTAGGCGTTGTGACAAAGCCGTTTCGGTTTGAGGCGAAGCGCCGTATGGAGAATGCGATGATGGGTATCGACAATCTGCGTGCAAATGTAGACACGCTGATTGTGATTCCAAATGACAAGCTTTTGGAGATTGTGGACCGCAGGACGACGATGCCGGAGGCGCTTAAAAAGGCGGATGAGGTATTGCAGCAGTCGGTTAAGGGCATCACAGACCTGATCAACGTACCGGCGCTGATTAATCTTGACTTTGCCGATGTTCAGACGGTAATGACGGATAAGGGCATCGCACATATCGGAATCGGACAGGCCAAGGGCGACGATAAGGCAATCGAGGCAGTTAAGATGGCAGTGGCAAGTCCGCTTCTTGAGACGACGATCGCGGGAGCTTCTCATGTGATTGTGAATATTTCCGGTGATATTTCTCTTATGGACGCCAACGATGCGGCAAGCTATGTACAGGATCTGGCAGGCGACGAGGCCAATATCATCTTTGGCGCGATGTTTGATCCTGATTGTGTGGACGAGGCGTCGATCACGGTTATCGCGACGGGCATTACAGATGAGAATCTGGATCAGAAGAAAGATCAGAAAAAGACGCCGGGATTTTCGAGCTTTACAACGAATACGGTTAAAACGCCGGCTTTTTCTGCCAATACGCCGAAGCAGCCGACTCCGAGCGTGATTAATACGACAAATCGGCCGACATCGGCACAGAATTCAGGCGCTTCTGATAACAGCAATCTTCAGATCCCGAATTTTCTGAGCCGCAGAAAATAAAATACGATTGAGAGAGCAAATGATACAGAGAAATGAGCGGGGTTTCAGAGGAGATTCCGCTCATTTTTGTATGTAAATCGGATTGGAGATCGATTATGGAATACTCGGCATATGAAGGTTTATGGTTGTTTTTTGTATATGCGTTTCTGGGATGGTGCGTGGAGGTGAGTTTTGCGGCTATAAAGCACCGGAGGTTCGTCAACCGCGGATTTTTGAGCGGGCCGGTTTGCCCCATTTACGGCGTAGGGATGGTGACGGTGCTGTGGTGTTTGGCGCCTCTCAGGGGAAATGTGGTTTTACTGTTTGTCGGGGCGGTGATTCTTACCACGTTATTGGAATTATTTACCGGATTTGTATTGGACAAATTTTTTGGTGACAAATGGTGGGATTACAGCGGTCAGCCGTTTAATTTCCACGGATATATTTGTCTGTTGTTCTCTCTGTTGTGGGGAGTGTTGTGTGTCTTTTTGGTGTTGGTTGTTCAGCCGTTTGTGATGCGTCTGGTTGACAGAGTGCCCAGGCGGATTGGGACAGTGGTTTTGGTATTGTCGCTTGTGCTGTTTGTCACAGATATTGCGAAAACAGTGGCAAATCTGGCGCATATTAAACGACAGCTGCGCTTTATCGAAGAGCTGCAAAAGAATTATGCGCAGCATAGACAGAGAGCGGCCAGTGAGATGATGCGGCTGAAAATGAAGTCGTCGGATATTCTTCAGAAACACCGCCGCGGCACAAGGCGTCTGCTGCGTGCATTTCCGGCATTTCGGCAGGGGCGGCATAAGGAATTGTTTGATCAGCTGAAAGACCTGTTGGACAGACGCGATGTTTAGGGAGAAAAAGAGAGTGCTGCATTCGGCAACGCCAGATCAGGAGGTTTTTCGATTAAAAAATGATGCAGCTCCAAAGTGGTGCTGCATCATTTTTTTTGTTCAAACCCTAATCGTTACCGTTTTGACAGTTTTTTGCGTCAGGGGTTAATATATCTGCCTGCAACATAAAATACTCCATCTGTAAAAGGTCGATCCGGTGACGGCCCTTTCAGAACATTTCTGTGAATCAATTCGTCGACCACATGGCCGACAATTTGAAACAGATATATGGAAACCCATTGGTTGATTTGTGATTCCAATCGTTTAGGTACAAATTTTAAGAAGCTTTTTCGAACTGAAATGATCCATTCCATAAGCAAATGTTCAAGCTCTTCGTCATTTATGCAAAACAGAGAGATCAATGCGTCAAATTGTTCTATCGTGAAACAGGCAAAATTCAGCCGATACGCATTTTCCACTTTTACAATCAACCCTTTTTGGATCAGCCTTGCGGCATCTTCCTCAGATAACGCATCTTTGTTTATCGTACCATCATAATTCTTTTGGATCATATCCTTTGTACACAGCCACCGCGTTCCTCCATTATGATAAATTTCATTGTCAAAGTATTTGGAAATCCAATAATAATAGATGTACCCCGGGTTTTTGCCGTTGCTTTCGTCATCGTTGCCCGCCACATTACAACCGGTATTGTATTCCGAGGGCATCTCGCTTTCATCGGCGGTTTCTTCCACGATAAACCAACCGTACCCGCCGTCTTTTCGGGGCGGATACGCGCCGTTTTCCATGTGCATGCGGTCTTTTTTCAGCGCTCCAATCTTTTTTCTTAAAACATACGGTACGATAAAATGGCCTAAGCGCTCCATGCCAAAATCATGTCCATAAAAGTTTAAATGATTTACGGTATCGGCTGCGTTCTGCAATAATTGTGCAAACTGGTTTGCAATCTTTTTCACCATATGTTCCGAAACGCCCTCCACCGTTTTTCGATCTTGCAGCCGAAAGATAATAAAGTCCGCCGCGTACTTTTTTCCGATTGTACACAGGGCGTTTCCGTATTCCAACCGCGGGATCTCGTCTTCGATGTACATTGCGGGAATTCCTGTGCGAATACTGATTTCCTCTACGGTTTGTGGTTTTTCGTATGATGCCAGGCAAATTGCACGGGCAAGCTGCGTGTGCAAATACCGGTCGGAATCCATAGAACCGTTGCAGGTGGCGGTGTTCCAGTTAATTCTTTTATAAATATTCTCCATTTGTTTTGTTCCTATCCTTTCTCTGATTTTTTGACGCCCTGTGTTCAAACGCCATTTGATAGTCGTTTCCGGCAATTCATATTTTTGGGCAAGGGCTTTGACGGACATTTCGCCAATATAATAATCGACGAAAATATCCCGATACATTGCAGAAAGTGTATGCAAACACCGAAAAACGGCTTCAAAACGGCGCTCTATGTTTTCTTCGTCAATACCTGTATAGTCATCGTATACCGGATTCAAATCGGTGTACTCTTCCGACAAAACCATCCGCATCTTATTTTGTTGTTCTACAAATCTTGCATAGCGGTTATGCGCGATTCGAAAGACCCAAGCGTCAAGAGATTCAATGTCGTATTTTTCCATACCATCGAGGACATGACAAATTATTTCGCTGGCGAGATCTTCCGCGTCATATGGGTTGGCCAGCCTTTTGCGGCAAAAACGAAATATCTGTTCTACGTAAGGGATGATTCTGTTCGGATCCAAGTGATTCCCTCCTTTCAAAACACATGGATTCATGATTACACTTATTTAGTGTTTTAAAATCAAAATTGGATAGGTTTTTATACAGAAGCCGGCGGTAAAGATGATTCTTTACCGCCGGTTTGCTTTAAGGTTATTTAATTTCAAATTACTTCCTTATGCAGTTTATCATTGAACATTCTCTTTTTATGAGCATTATTCGCTTTTCAGTTCTTTCCAGAGGTCGCTGTAGAGCTGGGTGACAGCGGCGTCCGTCTGCGTACATACTTCGCAGTTGTCGGTGGCGCTGTCTGCGGGTACGAGCGATTCATTATTTCGCAGTTCCGGATCCAGACTGTTGATCACAGCCTCGTTCGGTGTTGAATAATAAATATATTCAAAATTCATGGCCGCCACATCTTCCCTGCAGAGGAAATCGAGAAACTTTTCTGCGGCGTCGACATTCTGACAGTGTTTGGTGACGATCCACGTGTCGAGCCATACATTCGAACCTTCTTTGGGAATCGTATAAGCCAGGTTGTTGTTGTATTCGTGTCCGAGATAAGCCTCCCCGGAGTATACGACGGCCATTGCGGCGTTGCCGGCAACGACCTCGTCGCGCGCCTCGTCCACGAGGTAAGACTGAACGTCGGGTTTCTGCTGAAGCAACAGCTGCTGTGCTTCGCGGATTTGTGCCTCGTCGGAGGTGTTCAGTGAATATCCGAGGTATTTCAGTGCGACCATAAAGGCGTCGCGCTGACTGTTCGGCATAATGATATTATTTGCGTAATCGCCGTTAAACAATACGTCCCAACTGTCTACAGGGGCATCGACTTTGGTTGTGTCATACAAAATGCCGACCGTGCCCCAGAAATAGGGAAGAGCATATTCATTGTCCGGATCAAAGACGCTTGCAAATTCCCAGTATTTATCGCCGATATTGCCGGTGTGCTGCATGGAGGAAAAGTCTACTTTCTGCACCTCGCCCTCATTAATCAGGCGCTGAATCATATAGTCCGACGTGCATAAGAGATCATAGGAAATCGCGCCGGAACTATATTTCGTGTACATTTCTTCCGGTGTGGTGGCCTCCTCGTATTTGATTTCAATTCCGGTTTCTTCCTCAAACATATCAATCACGTCTGGATCCATATATTCACCGTAATTAAAAATCGTTAAGCTTTCGGTTTCCTCTTTGTTATTGCAGCCGGAAAGCGTCAGCGCTGCGCAGCATACAGCTGCGGCAAGATAACACCATTTTTTCATAACACACACTCCCTTTTTATAATCATTTTTTTATAATAACAGTTTAAAAATCTCTGACAGCGGATGCCGTCTGTTCCCTGTTTTTTAGTCGGGGAACAATATTCATAAGGATTAAGAGCAGCAAAATAATGAGAAACAAAATCGTGGAAAGCGCATACATCTCCGGTTTAATGCCTTTGCGAATTTCTCCGTAAATCATGGTGGAGAGCGTATTTACGCCAGCGCCTTTGGTAAAGTAAGTAATTACAAAATCATCCATGGACATGGTGACGGCAAGGAAAAAGCCGGACAGTACGCCTGGAAGAATAAACGGAAACGTGATTTTAAAAAACGCGGTACGGCTGTTGGCGCCGAGATCGCGGGCGGCTTCATAGAGATTGACGTCCATCTGACGCAGCTTCGGAAGCACGCACAGAATTACATAAGGAATATTAAATGTTACATGCGCGAGCAGCAGGCTTGTAAACCCGAGGGGTAAAAAACGTACAAACCAGAGCATCAGGGCGATGCCTGTGACAATGTCGGCATTGAGCAGCGGAATATTGGTGAAAAACATCACAACCTGATATTGCTTTCGGCGCATCCGGTCAATGCCAAGTGCGGCGAGTGTGCCGATCACGGAGGCAATCAGCGCGGAGAGCAGCGCGAGCGCAATCGTTGTGGCAAACGCAGATAAAATTGTCGAGTTGGAAAATACTTCGCTGTACCAACGGGTTGTAAATCCGCCCCAGACGACGCGGGACTTGGAGTCGTTGAAGGAAAGTACAATCAGCACAGCGATCGGCGCATATAAAAATAAGATGATCAGTCCGACATACAGCCGGGAAAACAGTTTTTTTACCATAGCAGTCTTCCTCTGTCACTTTGATTTTGGCCGCGCCCGAGCAGCAGCGAGGTTGCAAGGATAAACAGCATCAGGGCCACGGAAAGGCCGGAACCCAGATTCCAGTCCATGCTGACGGAAAATTCCTGTTCAATCACATTGCCCAGCAGCTGAATTTTACCGCCGCCTAAAATATCCGAAATTACAAAAGCGGTCATGGCAGGCACAAAAACCATGGTAATGCCGCTTGCGACTCCCGGAAGAGAGAGGGGGAAAATAACTTTCCAAAATACATGGAACCCATTGGCGCCGAGATCGCGGGCAGCTGCAATGAGATTGTTGTCAATGGAGAGAATCGAATTCATAACCGGCAGAATCATATACGGCAGAAAGTCATACACCATGCCGAATACAATGGCGGCCGGGGTGTTGATTATCTCTAGCGGGGCAATGCTAAAGCGAGACAAAATCATATTTAATATTCCGTTGTTTGATAAAAGCATTTGCAGCGCCAATATGCGGAGAATGAAATTCATCCACATTGGAAGGATCAGGATGAACATCACAATACTCTGTTGATTCAGTTTTGAACTGCGGACAATCAGTGCAAGCGGATAGGCAAGCAATACACAGATGACTGTGCAGAGGAGCGCAAGCTGCAGAGAGAGCAGCAGCGCTTTTCGGTGGATCGGGCTTGCGATTGCGGCAATATTTTGCAGCGTAAATCCGCCGTCGGCAGTAGTCAGCGCTTTGCCGAGAATAAAGAGCAGCGGAATAATAATAAATCCGGCGACCCATACAAGATATGGGGCGGCGAGTAACTTGCGGTTCATAGAGGTCCTCCATTTGTACTTACCCGGACGATTACGCGTCTTTGTCAATAATTTGTTCGTCGCTTGAAATCGGTTTGTTCATAATATGAATATTGTCTGGAATGACACGGATGCCGACAGACGTCCCGACGGAAAATGCCTGGGTAGTCTGCACAAGGAAAGAGATTCCGATCTGGCTGTCTACCTGAATCTCATAGTGCACGCCTTTAAACACAATGTCGCGAACAATTCCGGTTGTCAGGCCGTTTTCGGGTTCGACAAGCTCAACATCCTCGGGGCGGATGACCACGTCGACTAGCTGATTGGGTGAAAAACCCTCGTCAACACATGGAAAGGCCACGCCTCCGATTGTGACGAGACGGTCGCGTACCATAATGCCGTCGATAATGTTGCTCTCGCCGATAAAGTCGGCCACAAATGCATTTTGCGGCTCGTTGTAGATGTCTACCGGATTTCCAACCTGTTGTATAATTCCCTGATTCATCACAATAATCCGGTCAGACATCGTAAGCGCCTCTTCCTGATCGTGTGTGACATAGATAAACGTAATGCCAAGCTCGTTTTTCAGTCGGATGAGCTCATGCTGCATTTCCTGCCGGAGTTTTAAGTCAAGAGCGCCGAGCGGTTCGTCCAGAAGCAGAATTTTTGGTTCGTTGACAACTGCGCGCGCAATCGCAATGCGCTGCTGCTGACCGCCGCTTAACGAGACCGGTCTGCGTTTTTCAAATCCCTCCAGATTGACGAGCCGCAGCGCATAGGAGATCCGGTCGCGGATATATGCTTTGCTTTTTTTCTTCAATCGGAGACCAAAAGCAATATTGTCTTCGACATTCATATGGGGGAAGAGGGAGTACGACTGAAAAACCGTATTTAACTCCCGTTTTTCCGGCGGATAGTTCGTGATGTCTGTACCGTGAAAGAGTACCTGGCCGGAGTCCGGCTTTTCAAATCCGCCTATGATGCGAAGTGTTGTCGTTTTGCCGCAGCCCGACGGCCCGAGCAGAGTAATAAATTCATTTTTTTGAATCTGAAAGCTGAGGTCGTCGATAATCGTTTTATCATCAAAAGTTTTGTGAATATGTTTCAGCTCCAAAATCGAGTCTGATGTCATCGTTGTCTGTTCCATGCCGGACAATCCTTTCATTATAAGCGTATGGATGAGGCGAACTGCTAAAACGTCGGCGGCGTACTGACCCAGAGCACTCGGGTGCCCTTTTTTCCCGCCCGGATCCGGTGTTTTCGGTTGGACGAGAAATAAAAGGATTCGCCGCGCCGAACGTGGTATTCCTGCTCGCCCAGTGCGAGGTAAAGGTCGCCCGCGAGAACATATCCATATTCTTCTCCGTCATGCGGTTTGTCAAAGGGGAGCGCGGCTTCTGGCTGAAGCGTTACCAAAATCGGCTCCATCATGTTTTTTTGAGCGTCCGGGACAACCCATTGAATCTCGCTTTGCTGCCGGGCGTCTTCCTTGACAAAATAGTCGTCCTTTCGGAATACAATCTGATCTTCGGCTGATTCTTTAAAAAAATCTGCAATGTTTGTGCCGAGACATTCGAGAATATCAAGCAGGGTCATGATGGAGGGAATGGCCTGGCCGTGCTCCACCTGAGAAATATAACCCTTTGTAAGTTCTGTGCGGTCGGCAAGCTCTTTTTGCGTCAGTCCGTTTTTGTTGCGGAGGTCGCGGATTTTGCCGCCGATGTTTAAATCTGTATTCATAGATGCCTCGATTCTCTGCGGCGCCGTCGGCGCCAGTATCTGTTTATGAAAATAATTCCGGCTATTAGATTATAATATATTAAACAAAAAGTCAAGTATATCAATACTAATTGTGAGAAGAAATAAAAATTTTTTTTGCCCCCAAATTTTGACATAATAATTGCGGCCGATCCACTATAATAAATTCACCAAATGAATCCGTTATTACAACAAGGAAAAGACCGGAGGAAAGAAATGTATATAGACCTTCTTTTTTTTACGGATTTTTTGATGGATTGTATTGTGTTGTTCGGGGCCAGATGCATTTTGGGCATTCCGGTGCGCGGACGGCGGCTTGCATGCGGCGCGTTGGTCGGGGCGTTGGGCGGCTGTGTCATTACCTTTTTTGAATGTGTTGAACCGTTTTTGCTCGTGCTGCAGGGGGTATTGCTCAGTGCGGTCATGGTATATGTGACTTTCCGGCCGGCACGTATTTTGTGGTTTGTGAAAGGGATATGTGCGGTCTACGTTATGGGATTTCTGACCGGCGGGGTGCTCGGATGGCTTCAGCAGTGTATGCCGCCGATTCCGTTTTATTGTTTTCTCGCGCTTGCGGGCGGGGCCAGTCTGTGCGGGGTGCGCATTCTTCGCTCTCTGCAGGAAAGAAGTCAGCGGACGCTTCGGGTGAGACTGCAGCATGACGGGCCGGTGATCGAGACGGAGGCGATCGTGGATTCCGGAAATTTGCTGACGATGCCGGAAAGCAGGGAGACGGTTTCTGTTATTTCTGCCAGTGTGATGAAGCGGGCGCTCAGCGAATGTCAGAGCGGTCAGCTGCAACAGATTTTTGAAATGTTGGCAGAGGATAGCCGCCGTTCGGCGGTTCTTCAGAAATGGTCCGCGCAGGAGGAGCTGCTGGCGTCCGGTTGGAGGGTGATTTTTTATAAAAGTATTGGCTGTGAATCCGGGGCGCTTCCGGTGCTGTTTGTCAGGCGAATCATTTTGGAGACCGAAAAGGGAGAAATTTTGCGCACCGACGTCCCGGTTGCAGTCAGCAGGCAGGATGTGTGCGCGGGGAAGCGGGTGCAGATGATTGTCAGCCCAAAGATACTGGAATAATGTTTGTGGGGCTAGGTTTTGTGGATGGTAAGAAAAGGAGAGGATCGGAAATGATGTTGAAATCAGTGAGGTCGGGCAATGTACAGATTCGGGTGGTGCCGGCGCTGCAGCAGCTGCTTGGCGGGCAGCCGAAAGAACTTTATTATATTGGCGGGTCCGAGGTGCTTCCCGCACCATTGTCAACAGAGAGGGAGAGCGAGCTTGTGGACGCGCTTGTAAACTGTGAGGATGAACAGGCGAGAGGAATTCTGATTGAACATAATTTGCGGCTGGTTGTATATATCGCAAAGAAATTTGACAATACCGGCGTCGGGGTGGAAGACTTAATTTCTATTGGAACGATTGGGCTGATCAAAGCGATCAATACGTTTAAGCCGGAGAAAAAGATTAAACTTGCAACCTACGCATCGCGCTGCATTGAAAATGAAATTTTAATGTATCTGCGAAGGACGGCCAAGACGAAAATGCAAGTCTCCATTGACGAACCGCTGAAAGTGGATTGGGATGGAAATGAACTTCTGCTGTCGGATATACTGGGAACGGATGAGGACGTCATCTATCGCAATATTGAGGACGAGGTGGAGAAAAAACTTTTGAAAAAGGCCATCGGCAAACTGGCGCCGAGAGAGCGCACGATCATTGAACTGCGTTTCGGATTGGCCGGAAGCAGCGCGAAAGAATTGACGCAAAAAGAAGTGGCGGATTTTCTGGGCATTTCTCAGTCGTACATATCCAGGTTGGAGAAAAAAATCATTAAGCGACTGAAAAAGGAAATTTTACGTTTTCAGTAAATAACACAAAATAATTAAATAATATAGATAATTTTGAATGAATTAACAGTTTAATCAGAAGTATAAATAATATTATGGAAAAATAATAAAAAAATTTAAAAAATGTGTTGACAAATAAAAATAAAGGTGCTATTATAAAGCTACAAAAAAACAAGGGAACAAAAAAAGAACAGGAGGACAGACCAATGAAGAGATAACTGGTTGCTCTTATTATAACAGGTAAAGCCGACCGATTCCCAAATGAAACACCATTTCCTGTACATGATCATAATCATAAAGATAATAGAGAAAAGTTGGAAACGGTTATTGATCAATGGTCAGCGTTATAATAAGTACTTTACCAAACAACAATTCAAAGAGCTTTTTATAAAGATAAGGTGAGAGATTATCCGAATAAAAGCAGATGATGGAATCAATTTTCTCAAACGTGATCAAGATCGGACGTAGAAGGACAGAATTGCGGGGCTTCGGTAGTGAAAGAGAAGATTATATAGGAAGATATAATCGGCAGAGAGGAAAAATAAGAAACGCAAAAACATTTGTTTGACACAGAGATAGAAAAATGGTTTCATGATTTTGATAATAGAAATATTGGAAGCTTTGAATTGTATTTCATATAGAGAATGATCAAAAAAGTTTCAGCAATGTCAGAGACATTGAAATTGGGATCAGTGATTATACAGCAGTTGGAAATTACAGAATTGTTATTTAGGAAATAACGGAAAGAGAGAAAAAATTGAATAGTGAATTTTAACAGGGCGATTGTTGTATCGATGTAAGATAGAATGATCGCCCTGATTTTTTGCTGTCGTCTGCATTTGTCAAGGGGCAAAACTTTTTTTATTTTTCCACTGTTGGAATAACTGACCGTGATCTTGAGAATTCTTTTACTAGATCGTTTTCAAATATCTAGCAGGAGGATTTTTGAGATGGCACAGGGTAAAGTAGAGATTTGCGGAGTCAATACAGCGAAGCTGCCGCTGTTAAAAAATGAGGAGAAGGACGCGCTGTTTGAGCGTATTAAGCAGGGAGATAAGGAGGCGCGGGAGACTTATATCAAAGGAAATCTGCGGTTGGTTCTGAGTGTAATCAAGCGTTTTTCCAATACAAACGAAAATGCAGACGATTTGTTTCAGATTGGGTGCATTGGCCTGATTAAGGCGATTGACAATTTTGATTCTACGCTGCAGGTAAAGTTTTCAACCTATGCGGTTCCGATGATTCTCGGGGAGATCAGGCGGTTTCTGAGGGATAATAACAGCATCCGTGTCAGCCGGTCGCTTCGAGACATTGCGTATAAGGCAATCTACGCCAAAGAGCATATGATGAAAACAAGTGTCGGGGAGCCGACGCTTCAGGAAATTTCTGATGAAATTGGCATCCCCAAGGAGGAGATTGTATTTGCGCTTGATGCGATTCAGAGTCCGGTAAGCTTGTTCGATCCGGTTTACACGGAGGGCGGTGATACGCTTTATGTGATGGATCAGATCAGTGACAAGAAAAACAAAGAAGACAACTGGGTAGAAGAAATGTCGCTGAATGAGGCAATTAAACGATTGAATGAGCGGGAGCATCATATTATTGAACTGCGGTTTTTTGAGGGAAAGACGCAGATGGAGGTTGCGGAGGAGATTGGAATTTCTCAGGCGCAGGTCAGCAGACTGGAGAAGAGCGCGCTCCGCAATATGAAAAATTATCTGCGGTAAACAGCGGCCGTTGCCAGGGCGGATGGAGAACCATTTGCGGGGCGACGGCTTTTTTTTGTGTCATAGGAACATCCTTCGGACTGATTTATGATGCAAAAACAGTCCGTGCAGGAGCGCACTGCGCTTGAATTTCATATTTTTGTGCGCCGGGCAATACAATACAATGAGGTAATGCTGCGGGAGTGCGTATCATGCGAATTTACGATCTGCGGGAGAAGGAAGTTGTCAACATGTGCAACTGCAGAATTTTGGGCTGTGTAGTGGATTTGGAGTTTGATACCTGCACGGGTTGCATTCGAGCGCTGATCGTGCCGGGGCCAAGTAAACTGTGCGGATTTTGGGGGAGAGACAGTGAATTTGTCATTCCATGGAAATGCGTCCGCCAGATCGGGCCGGATATTATTCTTGTCGAAGTGGATGAAAAGGAGGTGCTCGTCAAGTGCCAGTTTTGACAAGATACGGGAATGAGGCCGATATTATTGATTGAAATGTCGGATGCATTTTGATATAATAGCTCAATAAGGCGGGTTGGCAATCATGGGAGGGAACAAATGAAGTGTCCGTTTTGCAGTGAAGAAAACACAAAAGTAATTGATTCAAGGCCGGCAGACGACAACAGCTCGATTCGGAGAAGACGGGTGTGCAATGCCTGCGGGAAGCGGTTTACCACCTATGAGAAGGTGGAGGCCATTCCGCTGATTGTCATTAAAAAGGACAATAACAGAGAGCAGTACGACCGGTCAAAAATTGCATCCGGTATTTTGCGGGCATGTCACAAAAGGCCGATTTCTGCGGAGCAGATCAACACTCTTGTCGACGCGGTGGAGACGGAGCTTTTCAGCCGCGAGGAGAAAGAGATTTCCTGTAATGTGATCGGCGAGCTTGTCATGGATAAGCTCAAAGAGCTTGACGCGGTTGCGTATGTCCGGTTTGCATCGGTTTACCGGGAATTTAAAGACGTCAATACATTTATGGATGAATTGAAAAAAATTCTGGAGTAGCCTCTGGCCCTGACGGGGGTTGATTGGCTATAAAATACGAAATGTTCAGAGAAAGGATAACGGATATGGCATTATTACAGACATGGAGAGAGATGGCATATTCCTCAGAAGTCACACCCGAGGAAAGCGAGCGTTTTTGGAATGGGTATTTTCAGTTGGAACAGGGGATTTATCGTCAGATTCTGGCAAACCCTGAGGAAATTGTGCGGGGCACTGTTAAGGAACTGGCGGAGAAATACCAGGTGGATCTGATGATGATGGTTGGATTTCTGGACGGCATCAACGACAGCCTGACTCAACCGAATCCGATTGACGAAATGGAAGAGGATACGCCGGTCAATCTTGGATATGATAAGGAAAAGCTGTACTGGCATATGGTCGAGGCGAAGGCAAAGTGGCTGTATGAACTGCCCGAGTGGGACGCGCTTTTGACGGAAGAGCGCCGGAAGGAATTGTATAAGGATCAGAAGCAGTCCGGAACGATCCGGAAGGGGAAAAAGATCGGGCGCAATGAGCCGTGTCCTTGCGGTTCGGGAAAGAAGTATAAAAAGTGCTGCGGAAAAAACGCATAACCGAATTTCAGTAAAGCGCAAAAAAGCAGAGAATTGAGGGTGTTATGGGAAAATATTTTGGAACAGACGGCTTTCGCGGGGAAGTGAATGTCGTTTTAAATGTGGAACACGCATTTAAGATCGGACGCTTTCTCGGCTGGTATTTCGGACAGCAGGGACCGTGCAAGGTGGTGATCGGGAAGGATACAAGGCGGAGCAGTTATATGTTTGAGGAGGCGCTTTCGGCAGGGCTGACTGCCTCCGGGGCAGACGCCTATCTGTTACATGTCACTACTACGCCGAGCGTTTCGTATGTTGTGCGCACAGAGGATTTTGCGTGCGGTATTATGATTTCGGCGAGTCACAATCCGTTTTATGACAACGGCATAAAAATTATCAATGCAAACGGAGAAAAGATGCAGGAGTCGGTCATTGAGAAAATTGAAGCTTATCTTGACGGGACTGCGGAGGAGATTCCATTTGCGCTGAGAGAGAATATCGGACGGTGCGTCGACTACAGCGCGGGCAGAAACCGGTATATCGGCTATCTGATTTCATTGGCGACCCGTTCTTATAAAGGAATGAGAGTCGGGTTGGATTGTGCGAACGGCAGCGCGTCGGCGATTGCGATGAATGTGTTTAACGCACTGGGGGCTAAAACGTATGTCATTCACGATGAACCCGACGGAACGAACATTAATCAGGGGTGCGGATCTACCCATATTGAAGCGCTGCAGGAGCTTGTCCGTGAAAAATCACTGGATGTCGGGTTTGCCTATGACGGCGATGCGGATCGCTGTTTCTGCGTGGATGAGCACGGAGACGTTGTAAACGGCGACGGTATATTGTACATCTACGGCCGCTATATGAAAGAGCGCGGAGTGTTGGAAAACAATACGGTCGTCACGACAGTCATGTCCAATCTGGGATTGTATAAAGCGTTTGACCGCCTGGGAATTGAGTATGAAAAGACGGCTGTGGGCGATAAATATGTATATGAGAATATGGTGGTGAACGGCCATCGCATCGGCGGCGAACAGTCGGGCCATATTATTTTCAGCAAGTATGCGACGACCGGCGACGGAATTTTGACTTCGCTGAAAATGATGGAGGTTATGTTGGAGAAAAAGACGCCGCTTTCAGAGCTGTTTGCTCCTGTGGTGATTTATCCGCAGCTGTTGAAAAATGTGAGAGTGGTTGATAAGGCAGCGGCACAGCGGGACGGCGAGGTGCAGCAGGCGGTGCGTGCGGTTGAGGAACGCTTGGGGGATGACGGGCGGATTCTCGTCAGGGAAAGCGGTACGGAACCGGTGATCCGCGTTATGGTTGAAGCGCTTACACCGGAGCTGTGCGAGGAATGTGTCGACGAGGTGGTACATATTCTGAGGAAGAACGGCCACGAAATCGGAGATGAGGCGTAAGGGCGCGTGGCACAGCGCAGGAAAAGAGGCTTTATATGAAGTGCTTGATTTTGGCTGGCGGCAGCGGGGACCGGCTGTGGCCGCTGTCGCGAAAAAACTATCCGAAACAATTTATAGCCATTAATGAGAATCGTTCCTTGCTGCAGGAGGCTGTGGTGAGGAACCTTCCTTTATGTGATGAATTTTTTGTGGTGACGAATGCCGCTTACCATTTTATTGTCGAAGGGCAGTTTCAGGCTTTCCAGGGAGTCCGCTACAGATGCTTTCTGGAATCGCAGGGGAGAAGGACGGCGGCGGCCATTGCGCTTGTCTGCATGTTTGCAAATCCGGGAGAGCTATTCTGTGTTGTCTCGTCGGATACGATTATTGAGGGCGCCGGCTATCATGAGGCGGTACTGCGCGCCAGGGAACTGGCGACCGACGGGAAACTGGTGGTGTTTGGCGTTCCGATCACCCGTCCCGACACCAATTACGGTTATATTCGCTGCCAGGGAGAACATGTGCTCTCGTTTGAGGAAAAACCCGACAGCCAGACAGCCCGCGCCTATATGGCGCAGGGAGATTATGTCTGGAACAGCGGCATGTTTGTGTTTCGGGCCGGCGATTTTTTGCAGGAGCTTGGGCGGGTTTGCCCGCAAGTCTATGAGGCGTGCGCAGCCTGCGCGGCGAAGACGGATATGTCGGGACAGACGGTATCATTTGCGCAGGAGCAACTGGGGCAGATCCCGGCTATTTCTGTGGAGCATGCGGTGTTTGAGCAATCCGACAAAGTGAGCGTAGTGTTGGGTGATTTTCGGTGGCGGGACGTGGGAAATCTGGAAGATTTGGAAAATGCGCCAATCCACACGAACAGCCGGCGGGTCATTTTACAGGATTCGGACAATGTGACGGTAATTAACTGCGCCCACAGGCAGCTAGTCGTTGCAAATGAACTCAGCGACGCTGTGATTGTCAATACAGAGGACGTCACCTATATTGGGAAAAAAGGAGCGTCCGCCAGACTAAAAGAATTAATTCGCAGCCATGAAAAAGAATACGGAACATTTTTTGAAAATAATCGCCTCACGTACCGCCCTTACGGAACGAAAGAGGTGCTGATGGAAGGGCCGAAGTACCGTGTGAAAAAGGTGGTTCTGTATGCAGGGGGAGCGATAAGCTATCACAAGCACGATTACCGCAGCGAACACTGGTCGATTGTCGAGGGATCGGTGCGGATTACGCTGGGCAGTGAAGTGCGGGATTATGAAGCAAATGAGAGTATCTTTGTTCCTGTCGGAGTAGGGCACTGTGTCGAGAATGTCACAGAAAAGCCGGTGACTATTATTGAGGTGGCGGTCGGAAACCGTTCGGATGGAACTCCGTTCGGAGAAGATCTGGTGCTGATGGATGACCGCCATCTTCCGGCGGGGTCTCGCCGGGCGGTGCCCGCAGCACTGGATGCGGTTGTGCGGTTGGAGCCGGCTTATAAAGATTATTTGTGGGGCGGGCGCCGTCTAAAGGAGCTATTCGGCAAAAGGAGCGATTTGGAGCGCGTGGCCGAGAGTTGGGAATTGTCGGCGCATCCTGCGGGTCAGAGCGTGGTTGCAAGCGGCAGGCACAAAGGCGTGTTGTTTGGAGAATATTTAAAGCGAATCGGCAGGGAGGCCTGGGGATGGAAATGTCTGTCAATGGAGCGTTTCCCGATTCTTGTCAAGTTTTTGGATGCCCGGGAAGCATTGTCTGTCCAGGTGCATCCTGAGGATGAGTACGCGCTGACGCACGAAGGCGAGTATGGAAAAAATGAGATGTGGTATGTGCTGGAAGCGCAGGCCGGCGCCTGTGTATATATGGGGTTTTCAAAGGCCGTGTCGGAGCAGGAGATCCGGCAGCGCGTTCGTGACGGAACGCTTCCTGAAATTCTGCGGAAGGTACCGGTGCACAAACACGACACGCTGTTTATTCCGGCGGGCTGTGTGCACGCAATCGGGGCGGGCGTGGTGATTTGTGAGATTCAGCAAAATTCCAACTGTACTTACCGGCTATATGACTATAATCGTTTGGACAATTATCAGCGGCCGCGGCAGCTGCATGTGGAGAAAGCGCTTGCAGTCGCAAGGCCGGAGGAGACGGGACGCATTGTCCCGGCAAAGGAATTGTCCGGCGAAAGAACACTGATTGGAAAGTGCAAGTATTTTCAGTGTGTCCGCTATGAAGTTCATGGACAAGTGCTGCTGCATATGGATGAGGCGTCTTTTGCGTCGCTGTTATTTGTGGAGGGTGAGGGCACTGTGCAGGCGGACGGTCAGGAGTGGCCGTACCGCAGCGGGGACAGTTTCTTTTTGCCGGCAGGACAGCGGGATGTTGCCGTGTGCGGCAGCGGCTGCTGTCTGGTTACACAGGTATAAGGAGTGGAGAATGATGGATATGAAGATCATGACACCCGGGCCGACAATGGTGCGGGAGAATGTGAGGATGGCGCGCGCCCTCGAGACGACGAATCCCGATTTGGACGAGCAGTTTGTCGAGGAGTATCGGCAGCTCTGTCTGAAAATTGCGTCGCTTCTGCATACAAAGAGCGAAGTGCTGATTTTGGGCGGCGAAGGTATTTTAGGGCTTGAGGCGGCATGCGCATCGTTAACAGAACCGGGGGACCGCGTGCTGGTATTGGACAACGGAATTTATGGGAAGGGATTTGCAGATTTTGTGTCGATGTACGGCGGTGTGCCGGTGCTGCTGTCGGAACCATATGACCGTGCGTTTTCACCGGAGGTGTTGGAACATTTTTTGCAGGAGGATCATCAGTTTAAATATGCGACGATTGTGCACTGCGACACGCCGAGCGGCATACTCAATGATGTGCATGCGCTCTGTCCGATTTTAAAACGATACGGAATTCTCACAGTGGCAGACAGTGTTTCGGCGATGTTCGGAGAACCGCTTGATGTGGACAGGGCGCAAATTGATATTGTGTGCGGAGGATCACAGAAGGCGGTCTCGGCGCCGCCGGGCCTGACGATTGTCGCGGTCAGCGAGGACGCCAAGCGGGCGATGCGCTGCCGCAAAACGCCGATTGCTTCTTTTTATGCCAATTTGAGCGCGTTTGACGGGTATTATGACGCAAAGTGGTTTCCGTATACGATGCCGATCAGCGATATTTACGGTTTGCGCGCGGCGATAGACAATATTGAGAAAGATGCGTCGGTGTTGCAGAGGCATGCCGCAGTTGCTTCGGCTGTGCGGGAAGCGCTTGTCAGCGCGGGAATTTCGCTTTATTCGAAGGATGGATTTTCGAATACGGTGACGGTTTTTCGCGTGCCGGACGGTGTGTGTGCAAAGGATATTCTGGAGAGAATGAGACGGGTGCATCATGTGATGCTGGCCGGTTCGTTTGGTGAATTTGCAGGAAAGGTGATTCGGATCGGACACATGGGAGAAAACGCCCGGCCGGGCAGTGTGCTCGCCGTCATGAGAGGGCTTGACGAAACGCTGTCCGCGCTTGGAGCCGAAGTTTCGGAAACGCTTGCGGAAACATTTTTGCGCGTGTACAGTGGGGACAACTATGGAGATAACGGCTGACAGGCGCGGGTGGCGGTTGGTTAAAGCACACAAAGAAACAGCCTGCGACTGAAAAAAAGTATTAAATCTTCCCAAAAGTTTTTGGGATATGTATTGCATCTATGGGTAAAATCTATTATAATTACTTTATCTGACCAGAACGGATTTACAGCTTTTCGTACAGGCTGTGAGTCTGGTTTCTATGTATCATCTTGTAGATATATGCGGACATACCGTCTGCGGAATGGAGGTAAAATGAAGAAGAGAATACTGTCATTAGGTCTCGTTCTCGCGATGACTGCGACGCTGTTTGCAGGCTGCGGCGGGAATGACGACAAAGGAAGCGGCGGCGCAAGTACAAGCTCCACCGTGGAGAAATGGGATGAAGGTGACGTGACCGTGTCATGGTGGCTGATGGGAGGTACGGATGAATACTATCAGTACTATTGGTCAGAGATGAAGGGCCTTCAGCAGCTGCAGAATAATGTCGGCATCGACATTGAGTTTAAAGTGGCGACAAGTTACGAGGCATATCTGCCGATGATGGCGGCTCGGAACTACCCGGATGTCATCACAGCGAAAAACCTGGAAAACTACACGGGACGAATGGGCGCAATGTACGCGGACGGCGTTTCTGTGGCGCTCGATACGTACATGGATGAAGGACTGATGCCGAACTTCAAGAAGATTATTGAAGATTATCCCGAAATTGCCCGCGACCTGAAACTGGACGACGGCTCTCTTACGTATGTCAGCACACTGTATGACACGACGAATGAGGATGACCGCACGGCAGCGTCGGTGTACGGACTGGCAATCCGCCAGGACTGGTTGGATGCGGTAGGTCTTGATGTTCCGACGAACATGGACGAGTGGTATGAAGTGCTCAGCGCATTTAAAACACAGGACCCGAACGGAAACGGACAGCAGGATGAGGAGCCGGTTTGTATGGCGTCATCTGGATGGAAGTATTTCCTGACAGCCTATGGCATTGACGATGATCCGAGCGTTATCAAAAATGACGACGGATCCGAGTATGTAGTTTACGGATTTATGACCGATCAGTACAAAGAGTATCTGCAGCAGATGAACAAGTGGTATCAGGAGGAACTGATCTACAACATGTTCGAAAAGACTTCTCTGGAAGCGCGCCAGGAGCGTGTTACAAACAACTTTGCAGGCGCATGGAAGGCAGAGGCCGACCATTTTGACGGTGACAGCGAGTCCTCGTATCTGTCTCTTGTGCGCGAGAAGGCGCCGGATGCAGAGTTTGCGGCAGCACCGTGGCCGAAGACGGCTGACGGTTATCAGTGGTGCTTCTCCGACATTACGTCTTTCAACAGAGATACCACGGTAATTACGAGCGAAGCAGTGGATAGCGGACATGACAGAGCGGCTGCATATCTGATCGACTATATGCTTTCAGAAGAGGGATCAACCCTGACTACATGGGGTATTGAAGGCGAGAGCTATGAAGTAGTAAACGGAGAGAAGCAGCTTCTCGACGGCATGGATGAAAAGGTTGCTTTCCACGGAACGTCCATTACCCAGTTCAACACTTATGCAGACCCGACGACGATCGCATTCCCGAGCTTCGGAGAGGTTTCCGAGTATGTGCTTTCGCAGAAGTCTGACGACTATGTAAATGCATGTAAAGTTTGGTCAGAGGGCGATACATCCTACAAGATGTCGGCAGCTTGTCAGCTGAGCGTAGCACAGGAGACTGAGATTGAGGATATTGTTACTGACATGAAAAATTACGTAACAAAGATGCGTCAGAGATTTATCACCGGTTTAGAGCCGCTGACAAATTATGACACTTATATTTCTCAGGTACAGCTGCTTGGCGGCGACAAATATTCTGAAATCTGGCAGCAGGCGTACGATGCATATAAGGCTCGTTAAGTCTGACAGTCTGATTTCGCTGTTTGGTAACCTAAAAAATATCCGTTATTCCCCATCCTTTCAGGGACGGGGAATAACGGAATTTACTTTATATGGGGGAGTATCATGAAATATAATCAAATCAGGATGAAAACAGTTGCCATTTTGATGATTGCAGTTTTTTGTGTGCTTGCGTTTGCAGGGTGTGCGAAAGAGAATCAGTCCTCGGACGGATCTTCCAGTTCATCTGTTGAAAAGTGGAAAGAGGACGTGACGGTGACATGGTGGCTGATGGGCGGCACCGAGGAGTACGCGCAGACTTACTGGAGTGAGATGAAAGGACTTCAAAGGCTTCAGGACAATATAGGGATTCACATTGATTTTAAAGTGGCGACCAGTTATGATGCGTATCTGCCGATGATGGCGGCAAGGAATTATCCGGATGTTGTGACGGCGTCAAATCTGCAGTTTTATCCGGGACGGTTAGACGGTATGTTTAACGACGGAGTGTCGGTAGATCTGACGCCGTATATGGATGAATACATGCCGAACTTCAAACAGATTATTGAGGATTATCCGGATCTGGCCAAAGATATTCGTCTGGACAGCGGAGAATACACGTTTGTCAGCACGTTTTATGATATTCACAACGAGGCCGACCGTGTTTTGGCGTCAACGGCCGGATTGGCAATCCGTCAGGACTGGCTTGATACGGTCGGGAGAGAGATTCCGACAGATATGCAGGAATGGTATGAGGTGCTCAGTCTGTTTAAATCGGCGGATCCGAACGGAAATGGGCAGCAGGATGAGGAGCCTATCTGTATGGCATCGTCTTGTTGGAAATATTTTCTGACTGCGTATGGAATTGATGATGACCCGAGCGTACAGTTTGATCAGGATGACAATCCGGTAGTTGTGTATGGTTATATGACCGATGCGTATAAAGAGTTTTTGGCGGAGATGAACCGGTGGTATCAGGAGGGGCTCATTTATAATATGTTTGAGAAAACGTCCCTCGAGGCAATGTCGCAGCAGGTAAATTCCAATCTGGCAGGCGCGTGGAAAGGAAATGTCGCCCATTTTGACGAGACGGATGAGGATTCGATGATCAGAACGCTTCGCGAGAAAGCGCCGGACGCCGAATTTGCGGCGTGCCCGTGGCCAGAGACTGCCGACGGTTATCAGTGGAATTTTTCAGAAATTACTTCATTTGCGACGGAGACAACAGTAATCACAAGTGCGGCTGTAGATCATGATGTGGATGAGGCTGCTGCGTATCTGCTCGACTACATGCTCTCAGAGGAGGGGTCCACGCTTTTGACGTGGGGAATCGAAGGCGAGAGCTATGAGGAAGTGAACGGAGAGAAAAAGCTGCTTGATTCTATGCAGGAAACGATTTCTTTCCACGGGAAAAATATTCAGAAAATTAATCAGTATTCGGATCCGATTACGATTAAGCTTCCGAATTTCGGACAGGTTTCGGAGTTTGTGCTTGCCAATCAGAATCAGAGCTATATTGATGCGAGCACGACGTGGTCCAAGGGAGATATTTCGTATAAGATGCAGGCGGCCTGCCAGTTAAATGTCGAACAGAAACTGGAAGCAGACACGATCGAGGATACGATGAAAAATTATATTACAAAAATGCGCCAGAGATTTATTACCGGTCTGGAGCCGCTCACCAACTATGATACGTATATTGAGCAGGTGAAGCTGCTGGGCGGGGATCAGTATGTGGAGATCTGGCAGCGGGCTTACGATGGATGGAGAAATCGCTAAAGAGGAGCAGAGAGGCGGTACATAAGTGAAAAAGGTTGTTGTGATTGGCGCGGGACCCGCAGGGCTGACGGCGGCGTATGAGCTGTTGGAACGTCCGGATGAATATGAAGTTGTGATTTTGGAGGAGAGCGGCAGTATCGGGGGGATTTCCAGGACAGTGTGCCACAACGGACACCGCATGGACATTGGAGGACATCGGTTCTTTTCCAAAGATGAGCGTGTGGTGCGGTGGTGGAACAAGATGATGCCGCTGCAGGGTGCGCCGTCATACGACGATAAGGTACTGCGACGCCGCAAACCGTTGGCTGCGGGCGGTCCGGATCCGGAGCGGGAGGACCGCGTGATGCTCGTGCGCCGAAGAGTGTCGCGTATTTACTACCGGAAGCGTTTTTTCGATTATCCGATCAGCATGAAAATGGAAACGATTAAAAATATGGGATTGCTGACGACGCTTCAGGCCGGGGTCAGTTATGCGAAAGCGGCGCTGTTGAAAAGACCGGAGGACTCGCTTGAAAATTTTTATATTAACCGTTTTGGAAAGAAGCTGTACTCGATGTTTTTTGAGGGGTACACAGAGAAATTATGGGGGCGTCACCCGCGTGAGATTTCTGCGGACTGGGGCTCGCAGCGGGTGAAAGGTCTGTCGGTGTTGGAGGTGCTGCGGGATATGGCCGCCAGGATGCTGCCGGGACAGAAAAAAAGAAAAGTAGAGACTTCGCTGATTGAAGAATTTACATATCCAAAATTTGGCCCGGGGCAGCTTTGGGAGACCGTTGCGGAGGAGATTAAAAGGCGCGGCGGGACAATCTGCATGCACTCAAAAGTGACCGGAATTCAAATACAGGATCAGCGGATCAGCTCGGTCACGTATGAGCGTGACGGCGAGACGCGGCAGCTTGACGGCGATCTGTTTCTCTCTTCTATGCCGGTCAAAGATCTTGTGGAGGCGATGGGTGATGTTGTCCCTGAGAGACAGGCTCTGATTGCCGCGGGATTGCCGTACCGGGATTTTGTGACGGTTGGTATTTTGACGGATCGACTCAATTTAAACAATGAGACGAAGATGCGCACGCTGAACAATCTTGTACCGGACTGTTGGATTTATGTTCAGGATACGGGGGTCAAACTGGGGCGGATCCAGATTTTTAATAATTGGTCGCCGTATCTGGTGAGAGACCCGGAGCATACGGTTTGGATCGGGCTTGAGTATTTCTGTAATGAAGGCGACGATTTCTGGAATATGGGAGATCGGGAGCGGTCAAGGTTTGCCGTGGGCGAGCTGTTAAAGATGGGCGTGATCCGCCGGGATCAGAAGATACTCGATTATCATGTGGAGAAGGTGAAAAAGGCATATCCGGCGTATTTTGATACATACGCACAGATGCAGGAGCTAGTGGAATATTTAGACGGCTTTGGAAATTTGTACTGTATCGGACGAAACGGCCAACATCGCTATAATAATATGGATCACTCGATGGCGACGGCTTTTGAAGCCGTGGATAATATTGTTCATAACAGGACGGAAAAAAATAATATTTGGAATGTCAATACGGAGAAACAATATCATGAACGGGCGTAAATCGTTTGGGAAGCGTTTGTCGTTTATGGCGCCGTATGCGGTCACCGTGTGTCTCATTTTTGTGTTATATGTTGTGGCCACATGGATGAATGTGCAGAATAATGAGCAGGCTGTGGAACGGTTGATGATGATTACCGTCATTGCCATTGTGTTGTTAGCAGCTGCACTGTCGGCCAGGTATCGCGACAAACGCGGAGAAATTTTGATCGCCGCAGTATTGATGTTGGGGATGGTGATGCGCATCGGATATATGCTGTATACCCGCAGCTTTGTCCGGGCGCATGATTATGGGACGCTGGAACCGGATGCGGCGGGACATGCCAATTATATTATCAGTCTGTATCAGGACGGAAGGCTGCCGGACAGCAATGCCTATCAGTTTTATCATCCGCCGCTGTATTATATTTTGTCGGCGCTTGTGATGCATCCGGCGGGATGGCTGACCGGTGCGGACAGTATCCGCGAGCTGCTGAATGCGGCGAAGATCGTTTCCTGTGCGGCGTCGTGCGGAACGCTGCTGCTGATTTGGCGGATTGCGCAGGAGTGCCGTCTGCAAAAAGGGACAATGCTGTTTGTCATGTCGTTTGCGGCCTGTTTTCCAAATATGTTTTTGCTTGCCGGTCGGGTAAATAATGATTCGCTGTCGGTGTTTTTTCAGGCGCTGATTGTGTTGTATACGATTCGATGGTACCGCGACAGGTGTATGAAAAATATTGCGGTGTTGGCGGTGGCGTTTGGATGTGGCATGATGACGAAGATGTCGTGCGCAGCGTTCGCACTGTTTACAGGGGCGGTTTTTCTGTATGTCCTGATTCAGGAAGTGAAGGCGCGGCGGGCCGCGCCGATTTGGAAACAGTTTGTTCTGTTTGGGGCGGTCAGTGTTCCGCTCGGACTGTGGTATGCGGTGCGGAATTTGATTCGTTTCGGGCAATCGTTTTTTTATGTGTATTCCGTGGAGGAAAATACCGCCTTATATGTCGGGGATTACTCGCTTTTTGACCGGTTTATCGCGGTTCCCTGGAATCAGCTGTTTGATCCGCTTTACGCGCGGCCGTATGATGACTATAACGTGCCGCTGTATATATTTAAGACGTCGATTTTTGGTGAATTTTCTTATGACGTCGCGCAGGTTCTTCCTGCCATGCTGCTTGCGGTCAATGTGGCGCTGATTGCAGTATCGCTGATTGCGGCGCTGTACTTGCTGTTGTTTGCAAAGGGACAGTCGTTTTACAGGCGGTTTGGAAGCGTTTTTCTATGGGCTGTCTTGTTTGTACCATATCTCGGCTTCCAGATTTCAGCTCCGTATGGCTGTACGATGGATTACCGATACATTGTACTCACGGCGATTATCGGAGTGATGCAGATTGGTTTTGCAGGTGAACAACTGCGCGGCGAGAGTCCGCGGCTGTATCGGTATGTTCGTCTGCCGGTGATCAGTCTTAACGCGTTGTTTTGTGTGTTGTCATGTCTGATGTATCTATGCATTCGGGCGGCATAAAAAAGAATCCTGCGAAGCAGAAAAAGAAGGGCATCCTTCCTGTGAGGTTCTGACTCACCGGAGGACGCCCTGTTTTTGTGTACAGTAAATGTGTGAATAAGAGGTTATTCTGCCGTCTGCAGATCAAATCCGAAGTAGCGGATGGCATTGTTGTAAGAAATGTCTTTTACAATTTGTTTTAATGTCTTCATATCAGCAGGATATTCCCCGTTTTCCACCCAGTTTCCAAGAAGCTCGCACAAAATGCGGCGGAAATATTCGTGGCGGGTGTAGGAGAGGAAGCTGCGTGAATCGGTCAGCATACCGATGAAGTTCGAGAGCAGTCCCAGGTTGGCGAGGGACGTCATCTGTTCGGTCATGCCGACTTTGTGGTCATTGAACCACCATGCGGAACCCTGCTGAATTTTTCCTACGGCCGAGGAGTCCTGGAAGCAGCCGAGTACGGTGCCGATGGCAGCGTTGTCGGTCGGATTCAGAGAATAAATAATTGTTTTCGGCAATTCTCCGGTCACGTTGAGCGCATTCAGGAAAGCGGACATTTCTTTGGCAGAGCTGTAAGTGTCAATATGGTCATATCCGCTGTCGGGACCGATTTGATTGAACATCAGTGTGTTTACACTGCGCTGTGTGCCATAGTGCAGCTGCATTGCCCAGTTGAGCCGGTGATATTCTCTGCCCATGGCAATCATAAACGCCGTTTTAAACTGGAGCTCCTCGTCTCTTGTCACGCTTTCGCCGGACAGTCGTTTTTGGAAGATGTCCTCAATTTCCTGTTCTGAAGCCGGACGATACATCACGTATTCCAGGGCGTGATCACTTACGCAGCAGCCCATAGAGTTGAAGAATTCCAGACGGTTTTTCAGGGCGTCTAAGAGGGAAGCAAAAGAGTTGATTGCGATACCGCTTGCGTCGCTCAGCTTTGCCAGATAGTCCATGTATTCGGGCGACTCGATGTTCATCGCCTTGTCCGGCCGCCATGCGGGGAGTACCTGCACATCAAAGCTCTTGTCGTCGGCAATCAGCTTGTGCCATTGCAGCGAGTCGATCGGATCGTCCGTGGTACAGATCAGTGTAACATTAGACTGTTTAATCAGATTGCGCACGCTCATCGACGGATCTTGAAGTTTTGCGTTGCACAGATTCCATACTTCCTCGGCTGTGTCTCCGTTTAACACGCCGTGATAGCCGAAGTAGCGCTGTAATTCCAGGTGGCTCCAGTGATAAAGCGGGTTACCGATTGCTTTTGCCAGAGTCTCCGCCCATTTCTGGAACTTTTCGCGGTCGGATGCATCCCCGGTAATGTATTTCTCGTCGACGCCGTTGCTGCGCATCTGACGCCATTTGTAGTGGTCCCCGCCGAGCCAGACTTGCGTGATGTTTTCAAACTGGCGGTCTTCGGCGATTTCCTGCGGGTTAATGTGGCAGTGGTAGTCCAGAATCGGCGTGTTCTCGGCTGCGTCGTGAAACAGCGCCTGGGCTGTCTCGCTCGAAAGTAAGAAATTGTTGTCCATAAATGCTTTCATTTTATCGTCCTCCTAAATAAATTTTTGATATAATTATTGGCATGGCGCCATAATTGTCATGGGAAAAGGGGTTCAGGCCGGCGGGAAGTTTGTTGTAGCCCGCTGAACCAGATCTGCCGAAATCATAATTTTCTGGGGCACGTCCCGTCCGGCAAACAGCTGCATCAACTGGTTGACCGTCGTCACCGAGAGCGCCTCTACCCGGTTGTCGATCGAGGTCACCGCGGGTTCGCTGCACTCGGCGAGAACGGAATTGTTAAAGCCGACGATGCTTAGCTCATCGGGAATCCGCAGGCTGCGGCTTTTGGCAAACTTGACGGCGCCGACCGCCATAATATCTTCGGAAGCGATTACGGCGTCAAATTCAAGTCCCATATCGTACAGTCCGGCAATAAAGCGGATATTTTCACTTAATTTTTTGGGACAGCGCTGTATAAGCCGCTCGTCCACCTCCAGTTGGTGTTTCTTAAATGCTTTGCGGTAGCCGGCAAGTTTTTCGTTGCCGCTGTACGAGTGTGATTTATAAAGGAACAAAATGCGCCGGTGTCCGGTCTGTATGAGCGAGGAAGTCGCGTGTTTGACCGCGTGGAAGTCATCGCACAGCACGCTGTAAATATTTGGTTTGTCGAGCGCTGCGTTCATCAGCATCACAGGTACCTGCTGCGCTGCGTCTACAATGTACTGATTGTTTTCGGGGGTCATGTCCAGAAAACTGGAACCGACGAGGATCAGCGCGTCGACTTGTTTGGACAGCAACAGTTTCAGATATTGCTTCTTCGTCTCAAGCTCATAGCCGCTGCAGCACAGAAAGGAATCATAACCATTTTTCCGAAGCTCGTGTTCCAGGTGGTAGACGGCGTTGGCCAGATAGGTGTCGGAGGAGTCTGAGCACATGATTCCGATTGTATTCATGCTTCCGAGACCAAGGCCGCGTGCGAAGGCGTTGGGGGTGTAGCCGAGTTCCAACATGGCGGCGTGCACTTTTTCACGGGTTTTGTCGCTGACATTGGCGCTTCCGTTTAAAACACGGGATACTGTGGCGATGGATACGCCGGCTTTTGTGGATACGTCGTATATATTTGCCTTCAATCCGTCACCTCCGTTCTGGCATCCATGAGAATGTAAGAGCTTACAATGTGAAAACATTATAACGCATTTTATATCGTTTGGCAAGTACAAAAAAATGAATAAATGCTCATAAAAACATTGACTTCTCCTGTTGCAGCGGTTAAAATGAACGGTGAAAGCTCTTACATAATTTGGAGGGCAGATCACTGATAAAATAAAGAATAAAGAAAGATGCGTAAGCAGCGGAATGGAGGATCTCTATGCAAGTGTTAAACAAAACGATGACGAATCCGGTGGAGCGGCCGATCAAGGTGCTGCAGTTCGGCGAGGGCGGTTTCCTTCGCGCTTTTGTCGATTATATGATTGACGTGGCGAATGAGAAGGGTGTGTTTGACGGCAATATCGTCATTGTAAAACCGATTGAATTTGGAAATCTCGACTTTTTCCGCGAGCAGGATTGCCAGTATACGCTGTCCCTGCGGGGCAAGGAAAATAATGAGGCCAAGGTTGTCAACCGTGTGATCACGAGTGTGGCGGACGCCGTTGCCGCAGTGGAGGAATATGACCGCTATATGGAGTATGCAAAGCTTGACACGCTGCGCTTTGTAGTTTCCAATACGACAGAGGCGGGAATTGTGTTTGACGAGGACGACAAGTTTGAGAGTAATCCGCCGAAAACATTTCCGGGTAAGCTGACAAAATTTTTATATGCGCGTTATGAGCATTTTCACGGGGCGAAAGATAAGGGCCTGATTATGCTGCCGGTTGAGCTGATCGACAACAACGGTCCGGCGCTCAAAAAATGTGTGTTCCAGTTTATTGATCTGTGGAATCTTGGCGAGGAGTTTAAAAACTGGGTATTAGAGGCGTGTATTTTCGGGAGCACGCTTGTCGACCGTATTGTCACCGGCTATCCGCGGGACGACGCCCAGAAGATGTGGGAAGAGTTTGGGTATCGTGATAATCTTCTCGATACCGGCGAGCTGTTTGCGCTCTGGGTGATTGAATGCGAGAAAGATTTTTCGCAGGAGTTTCCGCTTGACAAGGCGGGACTTCCGGTGATTTTTACAGACAATCAGAAGCCGTATAAAGAGAGAAAGGTTCGTATCTTAAACGGCGCGCACACGTCGTTTGTGCTTGCGTCTTATCTGGCGGGCAATGATATTGTTCTTGAGTCGATGAATGATGAAACAGTCCGCAAATTTATGACAAATGTCATTTTTGACGAAGTGATTCCGACGCTTTCTCTGCCGGAAAAGGAGCTTGTCGATTTTGCAAACGCAGTGCTTGAACGGTTTGAAAATCCGTATGTAAAGCATGCGCTGCTCTCGATTTCCCTGAATTCCGTTTCCAAGTGGAGAGCGCGCTGCATGCCTTCGCTGAAAGGGTATATTGAGAAAAAAGGAGAACTGCCGAAGTTTTTGAGCTTCTCCCTTGCCGCGCTGATGGCGTTTTATACCGGAAGCGAAATTCGCGACGGCGTCCTGATTGGCCACAGAGGGCAGCAGGAGTATAATATTATGGATGATGCGGACGTGCTGGAATTTTTCGCGGAAGAATCCGGAAAGCCGAGCGCCGAGTTTGTTCAGAAATTTTTAAGCAACACGAAATTTTTCGGCGAAGATCTGACAAGGTATGAGGGACTTGGCGATCTGGTGGCCGCTGATCTGGATCTGATCCGCGAGAAAGGAATGAGAGCGGCGTTGGAGGCGGTGACTGCTTAAAACAGCAGCCGGCGGCGGTCTGTCCGCTGACATTGTGAGACATGCATGGAGGGTGTTATGCAGGATTATATTATAATCAATGAAAATGATAATGTAGCAGTGGCGTTAAAGCCGCTTTCTGCAGGAACCGTCTTTGAGATAGGCGGACAGCAGGTGACGCTGGCGGAGGATATACCGCAGGGCCATAAATTTGCGCTCCTCAGTCTTTCTGAGGGCGATGAGGTAGTGAAATATGGATTTCGCATCGGTATCGCGAAAGAGGATATACCGCAGGGCGGTTGGATTCATGTACATAATCTGAAGACGGCGCTCGGGGATTTGCTGACTTACAGCTATCATCCGACGGGCGTGGATGTGGAGAAAACGGCGCCTGTGACCTTTCAGGGCTTTAAGCGTCCGGACGGCAAGGTAGGCGTGCGCAATGAGCTTTGGATTATACCGACTGTGGGCTGCGTCAATTCGATTGCTCAGGAGATGGCGAAAGAGGCTGCGTCGCTTGTGGGCGGCTCCGTTGAGGAAGTGGTTGCATTTCCGCATCCGTATGGGTGTTCGCAGATGGGCGACGATCAGGAGAACACAAGGGAGATTCTGGCAGATTTAATTACGCACCCGAATGCGGGCGGCGTACTTGTGCTTGGTCTTGGGTGTGAAAACAGCAACATTGATGAGATTAAGAAGCATATGGGCGATTATGACCCGAATCGGGTGCGGTTTCTCGTTTGCCAGGAGAGCGACGATGAGATGCGGGATGGGTTGGCGCTGCTTGGGGAGTTGGCTGAGTATGTCTCAAAGTTTGAGCGCGAGCCCGTGGACGTATCAAATCTGATCGTCGGCATGAAGTGCGGCGGATCGGACGGGCTGTCCGGTATTACGGCCAATCCGACTGTGGGGGCATTTTCAGATCTGCTGATTTCCAAGGGAGGCACAACGATTCTGACGGAAGTGCCGGAGATGTTTGGTGCAGAAACACTGCTGATGGATCGGTGCGCAGATGAAAAGCTGTTTGAGAAAACGGTTGCGCTCATTAATGATTTTAAAAATTATTTTACAAGTCATAATCAGACAATATATGAAAACCCGTCGCCTGGAAATAAAAAGGGCGGAATCAGTACTCTGGAGGATAAGTCTTTAGGATGCACGCAAAAGTCAGGAAGCGCGCTCGTGCGCGGCGTATTGGCTTACGGTGAGCAGGTGCAGACAAAAGGGCTGAATTTGCTGAGCGCGCCGGGCAACGATCTGGTGGCGGCTACCGCTCTGGCAGCTTCGGGTGCGCAGATCGTGCTCTTTACAACCGGGCGGGGGACGCCGTTTGCCTCTCCGGTGCCGACGGTCAAGATCTCGAGTAATTCTGTATTGTATGAGAAAAAGACGAGATGGATTGATTTTAACGCCGGCAAGCTTGTCGAGGGAACACCGAAGGCGGAGCTTGCGGCAGAGTTGTTTGCGTATGTGATCGAGGTAGCTTCCGGACGAAAGGTTAAGGCGGAAGAAGCGGGCTATCACGACATGGCGATCTTTAAACAGGGAGTCACTCTGTAAAGTTAAAGGAGAATTTTTGTATGAATACAGTGTATTTGGTTATGCCAAACACAAAGAAGGATTGTATTCTCTATGGGGTAGAGTATCTCGCAGACAGTTTAAGACGTGCGGGATATACGATTAAAAAGGCGACCGAGGAGCAGGCGATTGAGAATTACCGGCAGTTTGACGCTCCGGCCGTCTATGTGGGAAGCAGGGACGGCTCCGCGCTGATACAGAAAGCGGAGGAGGAGCAGCTGCTGTTGTACCACACGCATGCACCGAAAGGGGAGGGCTTTTATCTGCATACATTGCCGGGACGTTTTTTTGTCGTTGTCGGAGGCAGTGAGGTCGGCGCGCTTTACGGTTGTGTGGAGCTTGCGGAGCGTATTGACAGGGAAGGCGGACTGCCGCACGAGATTTTTTACGGCGATGAGCCGGTGTGCAAGCTGCGCGGTCCGGTGGTAGGGCTGCAGCTGACAAAAATTGAGCCGCCGCGGAAAACGTATGAATATCCGATTACGAAAAGTCGTTTCCCCTGGTTTTACGACCGTGAGCTGTGGATTGAGTTTTTGGAAATGATGGTTAAAAACCGGTGCAATGTGCTTTATATCTGGAGCGGGCATCCGTTTGCTTCGCTTGTGCGGGTTCCGGATTACCCGGAGGCGCTTGAGGTGACGGACGAGGAGTTTGCGCTCAATCAGGAAACATTTGCATGGCTTGCGACGGAGTGCGGCCGGCGCGGCATTTGGCTAGTCCTGAAGTTTTACAATATTCATATCTCATATCCTTTTGCGGTTGCGCATGATCTGGAGCTTTTGCAGAGCGATATTCATCCGTTGGTGGCGGATTATACGTATAAATCGATTGTAGAATTTATGAAAACATTCCCAAATGTCGGTTTGATGGTCTGCCTGGGAGAAGCGCTGCGCGGACAGCAGAATAAGACGGATTGGTTTTTAAAGACGATTTTACCGGCGGTCAAGGAGGGAGTCAGACAGGCGGGACTTGAGACGGAGCCCCCTTTGATTTTGCGGGGACATGACTGTGACGCGGACACGATTTTGCGCGAGGCGATGAAAACTTATTCGAATATTTATACGATGTGGAAATACAATGGGGAAAGCCTGACGACGTATTTTCCGACCGGCGAGTGGCAGAAAATTCATCAGAATTTGAGTTCGCATGGCCAGCCGCATATTATGAATGTTCACGTATTGGCCGATTTAGAGCCGTTCCGTTATGGAGCACCTTCGTTTATTCAAAAATGTATGCAGGCGGGATGTGAGCGGTTAGGCGGCAACGGACTGCATTTGTATCCGCTGTTTTACTGGGATTGGCCGTATTCGGCGGATAAGGCGACGCCGAGGCTGAAGGCAGTGGAGCGTGACTGGATGTGGTATGACGCGTGGTTCCGCTATGCGTGGAATCCATATCGCGGTGAACGGGAAGAACGGATGTTCTGGGTTTCGGTGCTGTGCGATCGGTTTGGCTGCGGCAATGAGACGGGCGAACAGATTTTGGACGCAATCGAGGCGGCCGGCGAGTGCGCTCCGCGTATCTTGCGTCGTGTCGGGATTACGGAGGGCAACCGTCAGACGTGGAGCCTCGGTATGACGATGACCGAGTTTACGCATGTCAAAAAGTACCGCCCGAATCTGGAGCTTTGGAAATCGGTTTCCACGCCGGGAGAGCAGCCGGATGATTATGTCCGAAGAGAATTGGCGGGCGAACCGCATTTTGGCGAGACGCCTTACGACATGGTCGGGGAAGTTAGGTATTATGCAAATCGCGCATGGGAACAGGCAAACAACGCGAAGGCGTCTGTGACGCGCAATGAGACAGAATTTCAATATCTTCTGACGGATATACAGGCGATCCGGCTGATCAGTCTTTCATATGGGAAAAAGATTGAGGCGGCGATGAATATTCTGTTTTATAAAGAGACGATGGATGAACAGCTCAGAGGAGATCTTCAGCTGCTGCGGGATGCGCGGGAGCAGATGAAAGAAAGCCTGGATTATTACCGTGCAGTCTGTGATCTTACCAAAGATACGTATTTGTATGCGAACAGTATGCAGACGCCGCAGAGGAAAATTCCGTTCCCCGACGGGGAGGCGTTTGGACACTGGACGCAGTGCCTGCCCGAGTACGAGCGTGAATTTGAGAATTTCGACCGGCATTTGACCGATATGGAAAACGGCATTTATCCGGAGACGGAAACGGAGGAGGAGCGGGCGATTCAGCCGCTTCCAAACGCAGTGTTCCGTAATCTTTCGGAGGAGGACTATCCGGAGTTTACCGTCGGAAAAGGGGTTTCGGTATTCTCAGATCGCGAATGTAAAATTCAGGCGTGCGCGCCGGAGCTGTGCGGGCTTCGGGGATTGCAGCTGAATCGGGCGCTTGCGGAGAGTCAGGGAGCGACGCTGACGCTAGAGTTTGATGAGGACGTGCAGGTGCTGATCGGTTATTTTAGGGCCAAAGGCAAAGAAAATAAATATCTGAAGGTGCCGGATCTGGAGACAAATACACATGCGGACGACCGCGGAGGATTGGCAGTTGTGTTTGAAGACGCCGTCAAGGTGGAGGATTGTCCGGTTGTGAACGTGCATGCTTTTCAATATGAAAAGGGAAAGCACCGAATCTTCCTGGACGTCGGATCATTCGTCTTTCTGGGAGTCGTTCCGGCGAGTCACAAGCTTCGCTCCCGTCAGGCGGGACTTGCGGGCGACACGTTGGAGATGTTGGACTGGATGTTTGTTTAACTATATTTTAAAATGTAATTGTAAGGGGACGCTTCACACCGGTGAGCGTCCCCGATTATTTTGTGCTTTTTGCTGCGGAAAGCATTGTGTTTGTTACGGTGGAGTTATCGTTGGGCATTTAGCTGCACAAGAATTTCCAAATTCGTTATTGACATCTAATTGCTGTTAGGGTATACTAACTTTTGGAAGAAAAGTTAACTGCAGCTAACAAAGAAGGAAGAGGAGAAATGATGCCTTTAACGATGGCCCAAATTGGGGAACCAAGTCAAATTCAAAGAATTACCGGAAAAGAGGAAGTGAAAAAGTTTCTGGAAAGCCTCGGATTTGTTGTGGGAGGCATAGTAACTGTCGTATCTGAAATAAACGGAAATCTCATTGTTAATGTGAAAGATTCCCGTATTGCAGTCGGTAAAGATATGGCCACAAAAATCATGGTATAATGAGCCTTGGCATAAGGCGAAAAACTCATCGAGACGACCGTCGAGATGTATCATAGTTAAGAGAGGACGCAGCACAATGAGAACATTAAGAGAAGCAAAGATCGGCGAAACGGTCAAAGTCAGCAGGCTCAATGGAACCGGGGCGGTAAAACGGCGTATTATGGATATGGGCATTACGAAAGGTACGGATGTGTATATTCGGAAAGTGGCTCCGCTCGGAGATCCGGTAGAGGTTACTGTACGCGGTTATGAACTGTCTCTGCGGAAGGCGGATGCGGAAATGATTGAGATACAGTAATATTGTTCAGATGAGATCATTAAGACAGCAAGTGCTGTAGAAACGGAGTGAGTCATGAGTATTAAAATTGCATTAGCGGGCAACCCAAACAGTGGAAAGACCACGCTGTTTAATGCCCTCACCGGCGCCAATCAGTTTGTCGGCAACTGGCCCGGGGTTACCGTGGAAAAAAAAGAAGGTAAATTAAAAAGATCGCTAGGCGTGCAGGGCGCAGAAGATGTGGCGATCATGGATCTTCCCGGAATTTATTCTCTCTCCCCCTATACACTGGAGGAGGTTGTGGCGAGAAATTATCTGATCGCCGAGAGACCGGACGCGATTTTGAATATTGTGGACGGTACGAACATTGAGAGAAATCTGTATTTGTCGACACAGCTGATGGAGCTTGGGATTCCCGTTGTGTTGGCAGTCAACATGGCGGATCTGGTTCGCAAAAACGGGGATCAGATTTCTGTATCGGCGCTGAGCAAAAAACTTGGCTGTCCGGTTGTGCAAATTTCAGCGCTCAAAGGAGACGGCGTAAAAGAGGTGGCCGAGGCGGCGGTTCGGGCAGCAAAGAGCAAAAAGGCGGCGGCGCCGGTACATACGTTTGCAGCCGAGGTAGAACAGGCACTCGAATCGGTTGAGAATAAACTGGGATCCGAGATTCCCGAGGGACAGAGGCGGTTTTATGCGGTAAAGCTCCTGGAGAGAGATGATAAAATTGCGGAGCAGATGAAGTACGTGCCGGACGTTTCGCAGGAAATTTCCGATCTTGAAAAGGCGATGGATGACGATACGGAGAGCATCATTACCAATGAGCGGTACGTTTATATTTCGTCGATTATCGGAGAATGCATTCAGAAAAAGAAATCTGCAGACAATATGACTATTTCAGACAAAATTGACCGGATAGTTACAAACCGGTGGTTGGCGCTGCCGATTTTCGCGGTTGTCATGTGGATTGTGTATTATATTTCAGTCAGCACGGTCGGGACGATCGTCACGGATTGGACGAACGATGTGCTGTTTGGTGAGATTATTCCTCCGGCTATTGAAAGTGGATTGACGGCGATCGGCTGTGCGGATTGGCTGTCCGGACTCATTCTGGACGGAATTGTTGCCGGTGTCGGCGCGGTGCTAGGATTTGTGCCGCAGATGTTGGTGCTGTTTCTGTTCCTGGCGTTTCTTGAGAGCTGCGGATATATGGCGCGCGTGGCGTTTATCATGGACCGTATTTTCCGCAAGTTTGGCCTTTCCGGAAAGTCATTTATCCCTATGCTGATCGGAACCGGCTGCGGCGTTCCGGGCATTATGGCATCCCGCACGATTGAGAACGACCGCGACCGCAAGATGACGATTATGACAACGACGTTTATTCCGTGCGGCGCGAAGCTGCCGATCATCGCATTGATTGCGGGCGCGTTGTTTGACGGTGCAAGTTGGGTGGCGCCCAGCGCTTATTTTGTAGGCATTGCCGCGGTTGTCATTTCCGGTATTATTTTGAAAAAGACAAAAATGTTTGCCGGCGACCCGGCGCCGTTTGTCATGGAGCTGCCGGCATATCACTGGCCGACGGTCGGAAACGTGCTCCGCAGTATGTGGGAACGCGGATGGTCCTTTATTAAGAAAGCCGGAACGATTATTCTTCTTTCCACGATTCTCGTTTGGTTCACCTCGTACTTTGGATGGGTCGACGGAGAATTCCGCATGTTGGAAGACCTTGAAATGGATCATAGCATTCTTGCATCAATCGGACGCGGCATCTGTTGGCTGTTCACACCGCTCGGTTGGGGAGACTGGAAGTCCGCCGTTGCAGCGGTGACCGGCCTTGTTGCAAAAGAAAATGTTGTCGGAACATTCGGTATTCTGTACGGGTTTTCGGAAGTTGCCGAGAATGGCGATGAAATTTGGGGAACGCTTGCAGCAAATATGACGACGATTGCAGCATATTCCTTCCTGGTATTTAACCTGCTGTGCGCTCCGTGCTTTGCGGCGATGGGAGCGATCAAGCGCGAGATGAATAATGCAAAGTGGTTCTGGTTTGCGATTGGTTATCAGTGCCTTTTGGCCTATGTGGTGTCTCTCTGCATCTATCAGATTGGCAGCCTCATTGCCAGCGGTGCGTTTGGGTTCTGGACCGTGATTGCATTCCTGCTTGTAATCGGTATTATTTATCTGTTGTTCCGGCCGTACAGACCGAGCACGACATTCTCAGGCAAGGTCAAAAGCGCTGCCAACGCGAAATAAGACAGGGCTGCCAGATTGTAGCTTACAAGCAGACAGGAGCTGATGTTATGGGAACTTTGTTAGTGCTTATTATTTTGCTGATTATTGTCGGGGCGATTGTCTCGTCAATGGTGAAACAGAAAAAACAGGGAAAGCCAAGCTGTGGCTGTGACTGCGCGCATTGCCCAAGCGCCTGCGGACATGTCGCAAAACAGGAAAAGTAGCATGGCAAAACGAAAGAGGGACCGATGTCATATGGCATCGGTCCCTTTTGTGATGTGCGCCTTGCGGCGCACGTCACTAATGGGTGAAAGTCCCTAATCCGCCCTAGTAGTGGGAAGGATACAGCCAAGACCAAGGGTGTCCATCGTGAGGTGGGATCTGAAGGAAGGTGGAGGCGAATCTCTGGTCTGACGAACAGAAATCACATCAGGCTATAGTTAAGGATAAGGTTGCCGAACAAACTGAAGTCCAATAGCTACTCGGAATTAACTATGGTAAATGTGGCAGATATATGGAGAGAAAGAAACGTGTGGTACCAAGGGAGGTCTCGTCAGCGGATGGAAACAGAGTATGAAATCCGTGA
>CALWPC010000021.1 GCA_944383325.1 uncultured Lachnospiraceae bacterium
GTGCTCTGGACATTCTCACAGAAGGGCTATCCTCTGCCGTGCGGGTTTGATATGCTTTTTTTTGGAAATATTCCCAATGGTTCCGGACTGTCGTCCTCGGCGTCTATCGAGCTTGTCACAGCAGTGATGTTAAAAGATATGTTTTTGTATGAAAATTTGTCGATGGTCGATATGGCGCTGTTCTGTCAGTATTCTGAAAACCAGTTTAACGGTGTTAACTGCGGCATTATGGATCAGTTTGCGATTGCTATGGGGAAAAAGGATCACGCTATTTTTCTTGATACAAGTGATCTGACGTATGAATATGCGCCGATACAGATGACCGATACCAGAATTGTCATCGCTTCGAGCAATAAAAAAAGAGGACTTGGGGACAGCAAGTACAATGAGAGAAGAAGTGAATGCGAGCGCGCGCTCGTGGAGCTTCAGACCGTGCTTGATATTAGCTCGCTCGGCGAACTGACCAATGAGGCGTTTGAGGCGGCGAAGGAGCTTATCCGGGATCCGGTGCGTGTGCGCAGGGTACGCCATGCGGTCAGCGAAAATCAGCGTACCATTCAGGCTGTGCAGGCTTTAAAGGCGCACAATCTTAAAGAGTTCGGACTGCTGATGAATGAGTCGCACGTCTCGCTCCGGGATGATTATGAGGTGACCGGTCCCGAGCTTGACACCCTTGTGGAGGCAGCGTGGCAGCAGGAGGGAGTGATCGGTTCCCGCATGACCGGAGCGGGTTTTGGAGGGTGTACGGTCAGCATTGTCAGAAATAATCAAATCGATGCGTTTATCCGCAACGTGGGCAGGGAGTATGTCGAAAAGATCGGTTATGAGGCAGACTTTTATGTGGTTGACATCGGAGACGGAGCGCGGAGACTGGGATAATTGTTTTTATATGCGTTTTTTGCAGTTCCGTTTTTTCAGTTCGTGCATACACTGATGATGAGACGATTGAAATGAGGGGCTGCATTGGCAAGAATAGTGATTGATGCAGGACACGGCGGCAGGGATTATGGAGCTGTGTACGAGGGAAGGCGGGAAAAGGACGACAATTTGCGCCTTGCAATGTTAGTCGGAGATATTCTCAAACAAAACGGAGTGGATGTAGTGTATACCCGTACAAGTGATGTGTACAACACGCCGCTAGAGAAGGCGAGAATGGGAAATGAAGCCGGCGCAGATTATTTTGTGTCTATTCACCGAAATGCATTTCCTACGCCAAATACCGTTTCCGGCGTGGAAACGCTTGTTTATAATGACAGCGGTGTGAAAGCGGAGATGGCGAGAAATATAAACAGCAATTTGGAACAGTTAGGGTTTGTAAATTTAGGCGTTAAGGAGCGGCCGGATCTTGCGGTGCTGCGCAGAACGCAGATTCCTGCGCTGCTTGTGGAGGCCGGTTTTATTGATTCCAATATAGACAATGAGTTGTTAGACCGAAATTATGAGGCGGTGGCGAGGGCGATTGCGGACGGGATTTTGGAAACTATTCAGCCCGAGGTTCCTTATTATAAGGTTCAAGTCGGCCTGTTCCGCAACGAAAATAATGCAAATCGGCTGTTAGAGCAGCTTGTTAGCGAGGGCTTTCCGGCTTATATTAATTATGCAGACGGATATTACAAAGTACTGGTGGGCGCATTTCAGGATCTTGCGCAGGCACGCGATCAGGAGCAGAGGCTTAGGGATTACGGGTATGAAACGGTAGTTGTCCGCTGAGCTCCGTTCGTCACGACGTGCTTGCAAAATAGCAGATGGAAGAGATGACTCGTCCGGTACGGGTCATCTTTTTTCTTTATCAGACTTGGTTTTTTGAAACTTTCGGGGGCGCCAAACAGAATTCATATTTCTTCCAATAAGTATTGACGCGGCCGGACAGATGTAGTATAGTTTGATTGTCAAAATATTGGAAAGACAGTATAGATAGTTCAGGAGTGGCAAGGCATATGGACAGGACGCGGAGGGTCATCAACGAGTTGTTGGTGGACGTGTACAATGACATACTGAATACGGAAGTGCGTGCGCTCAGAAGCGGAAATTTTCACGATGTTTCGATCAAGGAAGTACATACGGTCGAGGCGATCGGCCTGCACCGGGAAGACAGTATGGGAGAAATCGCGAAGCGTCTGGAAATCACTGTCGGCACGCTGACAGTAGCCGTCAACCGGTTAGTGAAAAAAGGATATGTGGAGAGAGTGCGCAGCGATCAGGATCGCCGTGTTGTCCGTCTGCGTCTGACGAACAGGGGGCGGGTGCTCTACCGCGTGCACGAGCAGTTTCATATGCAGCTTGTCAACGATTGTATTGGCGATTTGACGGAGGATGAGGGACGAGTGCTCCGAAGCGCGCTGCAGAAAATCAATGATTTTTTTAGAAAGAATTACAGAGGACAGGAAGGAGAAGCCTGATGGTTGCGTCAAAAATCTGCGCGGCAGGGTATTATGTGCCGGAGCATACGGTTTCAAACGATCAGTTATCGGAGTATGTGGAAACGAGCGATGAATGGATTTATTCCAGAACCGGCATTCGTTATCGGCATATGTCGGGAGGGGAAAATACATCACAACTGGCCGCGAAAGCGGCAAAACGGATTTTGGAGGCAGCAGGAGCAGATCCTTTGTCAGTAGAATTGATTATTGTGGCGACGATCAGCGGGGATTATGCCACGCCGTCAACAGCATGTCTTGTACAGGCGGAAATCGGGGCCAAAAATGCGGTTGCGTTTGATTTGGGCGCGGCTTGTTCCGGCTTTGTGTTTGCGCTCAGTGTGGCAGATAAATATATTCGAAGCGGTCTGTTTCAAAATGCCCTGGTGATCGGGGCGGAAGTGATGACGAAGACATTGGATTTTCAGGATCGTTCTACTTGCGTGTTGTTTGGGGACGGCGCAGGCGGCGTGTTTCTAAGACGCGGGAATACAGGCGGCGTCCTGGCGGAGGATCTTGGAAGCGATGGCATGAGTGCGCAGTCGCTGCTCGTAAGGCATTCTCCGGTCAATAATCTCTGTACACAGCAGTCTTGTAAGCAGCCTTTTCTGTGTATGGACGGTAAGGCGATTTTTCAGTTTGCAGTCCGCGAAACGCCGAAGTCCATCAGCCGCTTAATGGATAAAACGACGCTTACCTATGATGAGATTCGTTGGATTATCCCGCATCAGGCCAACAGCCGCATTATTGATGGGATTGCCCGCAAGCTTCATTTGCCGGCGGACAAGTTTTACTGTAATATGTATGATTATGGAAACACATCGTCGGCGAGCATTCCGATTGCTTTGGGACAGCTCTGGGAGCAGGGGGCGCTCACTGAGGGCGTGCGCGTGATTATTGCAGGATTCGGCGCGGGGCTCACCTGGGGCAGTCTTTTGTTGGAATTTTAATGTTGTACAAAACGGATTGTTCCGATCGAGAGATCGAACAAATATATTTATTAAGAAAGCATGAGTTTAAGGAGGAAACGAACATGGTATTTGAGAAGATTCAGGAGATTATTGCAGAGCAGCTTGGACGCGACGTCAGCGAGATCCAGATGGACACAAATGTTGAGAAAGACCTGGAAGCGGATTCTCTGGATTTGTTCCAGATTATCAGTGATATTGAGGATGAGTTTGAAGTGTCCATTGAAGATACGGACGGTATTCAGACAGTTGGAGATGTTGTCAAGTTGGTTGAGGATGCAAAAAAGTAAGCTGTCAGAACAGGTGAGGGGTCATGTATACAGATATTTGTAAATTGTTTCATATTCAGTACCCGATTTTCCAGGGAGCGATGGCTTGGATTTCGGATTCTTCGCTTGTCTCGGCGGTGTCGGAGGCGGGCGGACTCGGCGTACTGGCTACCGGCCATTTAGATGGTGAACAGTGCCGCGCGGAAATCCGGCGTATCCGTGAGAATACGGACAAGCCGTTTGCAGTGAATATTATGCTGCTGTCTCCCAAGACGGAGGAGCTTGTTCAGGTAGTCTGTGAAGAGCATGTTCCGGTTGTCACAACCGGTGCGGGAAATCCGGGACGTTTCATGCCGGCTTTTCGGGAAGCCGGAGTGAAAGTGGTGCCGGTTATTCCGTCCGTAGCATTGGCAAAGCGCATGGAAAAGGAAGGCGCTGACGCTGTTATCGCGGAAGGATGTGAATCCGGCGGACATGTCGGCAAGACGACGACAATGGCGCTTGTGCCGCAGGTAGTTGATGCGGTGAACATTCCGGTGTTGGCAGCAGGCGGTATTGCCGACGGCCGCGGAATGGCGGCAGCACGGATGCTAGGAGCGTCCGGCGTTCAGATCGGCACACGTTTTCTGGTGTCCAGAGAGTGTACGGTGCACCAGAATTATAAAGACAGAATACTAAAGGCACGGGATATTGATACCGTGACAACCGGACAGTCGACTGGCCATCCGGTGCGTGTTCTGAAAAATGCGCTGACGAGAGAATATGAACGTCTGGAGCGCGAAGGCGCGTCTGCCGAGCAGATCGAAGAACTGGGCCGCGGAAGACTCAGAATGGCCGTTGTGGACGGAAATACGGATCAGGGTTCCGTCATGTCCGGTCAGATTGCCGGTATGGTTACAAAAGAGCAGACGGCCGGAGAAATCATCGAAGAGATTATGAAAGAATACACAGAACTGATGTCTGCACCGTGCGTTTGATGACCGGCGGACAATCAGCACACATGTTTTTAGGAAAAAGAGACAGAAAGGACAGGTACAATGAAAACAGCGGTAATGTTTAGCGGACAGGGCGCGCAGTATGTCGGTATGGGAAAAGAATTATATGATGAGTGGGCGTGCGTGCGCGACACGTTTCAGGAAGCGGAGGATGTGCTTGGTTTTTCAGTATCGAGGCTCTGCTTTGAGGAAGAAGAAAAACTCGGACTCACCGAATATACGCAGCCTGCGATTTTGACGATGAGCATTGCCGCTTACCGCGTCCTTCTTGAACATGGCTTTGCGCCGGATATGGCAGCGGGCCTTAGCCTCGGCGAATACAGCGCGCTAGTTGCGTCAGGCGCCATTTCCTTTTCCGAGGCGGTTTCTCTGGTAAGAAAACGAGGGCGTTTTATGTCGGAGGCAGTGCCGCAGGGCGTAGGAGGCATGTACGCGGCGATTGGAGTGGACAGCGTTCAGGTTGAAGAAGCGTGCGCCAGAGCGAAGGAAGCGGGCTTTGTAGCCTGTTCCAATTATAATGCGCCAGGACAGACGGTATTTGCCGGCGAAAAAGCGGCGGCGGATGCGGCAGCGGCCATAGTCAAAGAAATGGGGGCAAAGATGGTGGTGCCCCTGAATGTGAGCGGTCCGTTTCACACGGCTCTGCTTGAGCCGGCGAGCCGGCAGCTTGCCAAGCAGCTGCAGAGCATAAAGTGGAATCCAATGCAGATTCCGGTGATTACAAATGTTACCGGCGAAGTAATTGAAAACAAAGAGGATATTGCGGATATTTTAGTCAGACAGGTGATGTGTCCGGTGAAATGGGAGAGCTGTGTGCGCACGATGGCACGGCTTGGAGCGGATACATTTGTCGAAGTCGGTCCCGGAAAGACGCTTTGCGGTTTTGTTAAGCGTACAGTTAAGGGAATGACGATAGTTAATGTGGAAAATCACAGCTCGCTTGAACAGGCGCTTAAGCTGTTGAAATAAAGTGAATGCAGATCTATCAGTAATTGTGGAAAGGAAATCGTCAATGCTAGAAGGAAAAACAGTCATTGTAACCGGTGCGGCAAAAGGGATCGGACGTGCGGTCGCGTTAGCGTTTGCAGAGAAAGGGGCAAATATTGTGCTCAATTATCGCAGTAACTTGCCCTCAGAGCTGCCGGGAGAAATTGAACAGTACGGCGTGCAGTGCCTGCCGGTGTGTGCGGACGTCAGTGTATTTGAACAGGCGAAACACCTGATCGATGAGGCGGCCGGCCGCTTTCAGAGTGTGGATGTGCTCGTCAACAATGCAGGAATTACACGCGATACACTGCTGCTTCGGATGGGTGAAGAAGATTATGATGCGGTTATGAATACCAATATGAAGGGAACATTTAACACTACCCGTCATGTAATTGGCCTTATGCTGAAACAGCGGTCGGGGGCGATCATTAATCTGTCTTCGGTTGTCGGGGAGGTCGGCAATGTCGGACAGGCGAATTATGCAGCGTCCAAGGCGGCGGTTATTGGCTTTACAAAAGCGACTGCCAAGGAGGTCGCCGCGCGCGGAGTGACATGCAATGCGATTGCGCCCGGCTTTATTGAGACGGATATGACGGCGGCGCTTTCGGATAAAATCCGGGAGCAGATGCAGGGTATGATTCCGCTGAAGAAATTTGGCGCGGCGGATGATGTGGCCAAAACCGCAGTGTTTTTGGCTGAGAATCGCTATATTACCGGACAGGTAGTGAATGTGGACGGCGGAATGGTAATGTGAGAAAATGGAGGAATGTATGAATAAGCGATGTGTGGTGACCGGCCTGGGCGCGATTACGCCGCTCGGCAGTACAGTAGAGCAGTTCTGGAACAATCTTGCAGCAGGAGTCAGCGGAATTGATTATATTACCAGGTTTGACACTTCGAATCAGAAGGTCAAAATTGCGGGCGAGGTCAAAGATTTTGACCCGACGCAGTACGTGGAGCGCAAGGAGCTGAAAAGAAGTGATTTGTTCTCCATTTATGCGGTGTCGGCCGCAACGCAGGCGTTTTATGACAGCGAACTGGATAAAGCCGAGATTGACGCCTCCAGGTTTGGCACAATCGTGGGAAGCGGAATTGGCGGTTTGACGTCCATTGAGCAGAATATTGAAAAAATGGTTGATAAAGGGCCGGCAAAAGTATCGCCGTTTTATATTCCGATGGCGATTACGAACATGGCGGCCGGAAATGTAGCTCTGCGGTTTGGGGCGAAAGGATTGTGCAGCTGTGTGGTTACGGCATGTGCGTCAGGAAATAACTGTATCGGCGAGGCGTTCCGAAATATCAAACATGGTTATCTGGATGTATGTATAGCGGGAGGTACCGAGGCGAGCATTACGCCTAGCGGCGTAGCCGGTTTTTCCAATCTGACAGCGCTTTCGACGGAAGAAGATCCCAAAAAAGCGTGCAGACCATTTGACAAAAACCGGAACGGTTTTGTCATGGGCGAAGGCGCAGGTATTCTGATTCTGGAGGAATTAGAGCACGCAAAAGCGCGCGGGGCACATATTTATGCGGAAATCGTCGGTTACGGAACCACCTGTGACGCTTACCATATTACAGCTCCGACACCGGACGGAGAAGGAGCAGCTAATGCTATGAAACTTGCTATGCAGGAGGCTGGCATTACACCGGAGGATGTTTCCTATATTAATGCACACGGCACGAGTACGCATCAAAATGATTCTGCGGAGACTCTGGCTATTCACCGGGCAATGGGCGAGGCGGCTTCATCTATTCCGGTAAGTTCTACCAAGTCGATGACCGGACATCTGCTTGGGGCGACCGGCGCGGTGGAGGCGATTGCGTGTGTCGAGGCGATTTGTCATTCTCTGATTCCTCCGACGATTAATTATGAGGAACCAGATGAGGAATGTGATCTGGACTATGTTCCGAACCAGGCGAGAGCGTGCGAGCTTCGTTATGTATTATCTAATTCTCTGGGCTTTGGGGGGCATAATGCCGTGCTTTGCCTGAAGAAATGGGAAGAGGAGTGAGAGATTGTCGCACGGTGTGCGATGGAATAGGAGGATGAGATGGAAGTCAAGGATGTCAAGGAATTGATTGAGCTTGTAGATCACTCGGATCTGACGTATTTTGAATTTGAATCACTGCGGATGAGCAAAGGAGATTTTCCGCAGGGAGGAGAAAAAAATGCGGAGCCCGTCATGACGGAGCGCAAAGCGCAGCTGTCTGAGCCTGAGATGACAGGACAGGATCATCAGGAACACGCCCAGATGGTTCAGGCGCAGGATCAAACGGAGGAAAAGAAGAATGAGTTTGTTGACTGTCACGTAGTGACGGCGCCTTTAGTGGGAACATTTTATGCGAGTGCGGCTCCGGATAAGCCTCCGTTTAAGCAAAAGGGGGATCAGGTGAAACGGGGCGATGTGCTGTGTATTATCGAAGCGATGAAATTGATGAATGAAGTGGTCAGCGAGTATGACGGAGAATTAGTCGAGGTTCTGGTGCCAAACGAGACGCTTGTAGAATTTGGTCAGCCGCTGTTCCGCATTCAGTGAGGAGAATAAAATGAGCATGAATATTCAGGAAATCATGTCGGTTCTTCCGCATCGGCAGCCGTTTTTGCTGATTGATCGGGTGGAGGATATGGAAGCCGGAAAGCGTATTACTGCAATCAAAAATGTGACGATGAACGAGCCGTTTTTTCAGGGGCATTTTCCGGGAGAGCCGGTTATGCCGGGAGTGCTGATTGTGGAGGCGATGGCGCAGGCGGGAGCGGTTGCCATTCTCTCTCTGGATGAGTACAAGGGAAAAACCGCTTACTTTGGAGCCATTGATCAGGCAAAATTTCGTCAGAAAGTCGTGCCGGGCGACAGTCTGCGGTTGGAGGTCGAGATTGTCAAGTTAAAACGTGCAGCCGGCATTGGCAAAGGCTGCGCTTATGTAGGCGATACGAAAGTGTGTGAGGCAACGCTGACGTTTATGATTGGCTGATCAAATCAGCGAAGCCGTTATGGGGGATTGTGATGTTTCAGAAGATTTTAATTGCGAACCGCGGGGAAATTGCCGTGCGCATTATCCGGGCCTGCCGTGAAATGGGCATCCAAACGGTTGCTGTCTATTCAGAGCCGGACCGCGATGCACTGCATGCACAGTTAGCGGACGAGGCAGTCTGTATCGGGCCTGCACGGAGTGCGGACAGCTATTTGAATATGCAGAATATTTTGAGCGCGGCCATTGCGACAAAGGTAAACGCGATTCATCCGGGATTCGGTTTTTTATCGGAAAACAGTCTTTTTGCTTCCATCTGCGAGGAGTGCCATCTGAAATTTGTCGGGCCAAAGGCAGAGACGATTGAGTTTATGGGAAATAAAGCCAACGCCCGCGCGAAGATGATTGAAGCAGGAGTTCCGGTTATTCCGGGAAGCGACGGTGTTTTGACGGATTATAAAGAGGCGCTTGACGTAGCGGAGAAATTGGGTTATCCGGTCATGATCAAGGCGTCGGCCGGCGGCGGCGGAAAAGGGATTCGTGTAGTGCGGTGTGCAGAACAGATGCAGGCGGCGTTTGAATCGGCGCAGAGTGAGACTATGAAGGCGTTTGGCGACGACCGGATGTACATGGAAAAAAAGATTGAACATGCGCGCCATATCGAAGTGCAGGTACTCGGCGATCAGTTTGGAAATGTCATTCATCTGGGCGAGCGGGACTGTTCGCTTCAGAGAAAGAATCAGAAAGTTCTGGAGGAGGCGCCGTGTCCGGTTTTTGACGAGAAAAAGAGAGAAGAGATCGGGGCGGTTGCAGTGCGTGCGGCCAAGGCGGTCGGTTATGAAAATGCGGGAACCATTGAATTTTTGTATGACCGCGACGGAAATTTCTATTTTATGGAAATGAACACGCGTATTCAGGTCGAGCATCCCATTACGGAGATGGTGACCGGTGTGGATATTGTCAAAGAACAGCTGCGAATTGCGGCCGGTGAACCGTTATCGTATCATCAGGATGAGATTTGCGTGACCGGACATGCCATTGAATGCCGTATTAATGCGGAGAATCCGCAGAGAGGATTTGCTCCTTCTCCCGGAAAAATTCGTTTCGCACTGCTTCCGGCAGGCGGAATGGGTGTGCGTGTAGAGAGCGCGGTGTATTCCGGCTATGAGATCTCTCCTTATTACGATTCCATGATCGCTAAAATCATTACGCATGGAAAAACAAGGAGAGAGGCGATTGCCAAAATGCAGCGCAGCTTATATGAACTGGTGATTGACGGAATTGACACCAATCTTGAGTTTCAGGAGGATATTCTCGGAGACGCACAATATTTAAGCGGTGAGTTGGATACAACATTTCTGGAAGAATTTATGAATAGACATAGTTGGAATGGTGAGTAACATGAATTTTTTTAAGCGCAGAAATTATACGGTAGTATCAACAGAAGAACCGGTCAAAGGGGCAAAGGAGCCGGAAACGCCGAAGGAAGAGGCGCCGAGCGTGCCGGACGGACTGTGGCTTCAGTGCCGCAGCTGCAAGCAGCCGGTATATAAGCGCGAGCTAGATGAATATAAGATTTGCCCGAAGTGCGGCGGATATTTTCGGATGACCGCATGGGAGCGCGTGGAAATCCTGTGTGACAAGGATAGCTTTGAGCAGTTGGATGCGGATATGACGTCGAAAAATCCGATGGGGTATCCGAGTTATGATAAAATTATAAAAAAGGCGCAGGAAAAAAGCGGGCTCAAAGACGCGGTGCTGTCGGGAACCTGTTCTATCGGCGGATTTCCGTGTGTGCTCGCGATAATGGACAGTCATTTTATGATGGGTTCCATGGGATCCGTCGTAGGTGAAAAACTGACGCGCGCTGTGGAATACGCAACGGACAAGAGACTTCCGGTGCTGATTTTTACGACTTCCGGAGGCGCAAGAATGCAGGAGGGAATTTTGTCTCTTATGCAGATGGCGAAAGTGAGCGCAGCGATTCGCAAACATAGTGATGAGGGATTGTTATATGTAGATGTGCTGACGGATCCGACAACCGGCGGGGTGACGGCAAGTTTTGCGATGCTTGGCGATATTATTCTGGCGGAACCGAATGCCCTGGTCGGCTTTGCGGGACAGCGCGTGATCAAAAATACGATTAAGCAGGATTTGCCGGAAGGCTTTCAGACGGCACAGTTTCAACTGGAGCATGGATTCGTTGATAAAATTGTAGAACGGCAAAAATTGCGGGAGACGATCGCACTGATCTTAAAACTGCATCCGACAGAGAATGGAGTGTCAGAATGAATAAAGCGGCAATGGTAGTCAAACATGCAAGAAAAATTACACGCCCGACCGCCCTGGAATTTATAGAGGGCGTACTCGATGAATTTATCGAGTTTCACGGCGACAGAAATTATGCCGACGACAAAGCGGTGGTCGGAGGAGTCGGTCTGTTAAACGGCCGTCCGGTGACGGCGATCGGGATTCAGAAGGGTCATACTCTGGAGGAAAATGTGGCGCGGAACTTTGGCACGGCACATCCGGAGGGGTACCGCAAGGCGCTGAGGCTGATGCGGCAGGCCGAGAAATTTGGCCGTCCGATTGTGACGTTTATTAATACTTCCGGCGCTTATTGCGGCATCGGCGCGGAGGAGCGGGGACAGGGCGAAGCCATTGCCCGCAATCTTTTTGAGATGTTCGGCCTGCGCGTGCCGATTGTGAGCATTCTGATCGGCGAAGGAGGCAGCGGCGGCGCGCTTGCACTTGCGGTAGCAGATGAAGTGTGGATGTTGGAAAATGGAATGTATGCGATTCTCTCTCCCGAAGGATTTGCAAGTATTTTGTGGAGAGATTCGTCGAGAAGCGAGGAAGCGGCGGCCTTGATGAGGCTGACGGCTGACGATCTGATCAAAAATCAGGTAATTGACCGTATTGTGCCCGAGGCGGAGGAAGGAATCGAGGTCAATTTTTCGTATACGACTTCTTATATCAGGGAACATTTAATTCAGGCATTCCGGGAAAAGGAGCGGATGCCGGCAGATGAGCTGCTGAAAGCCCGTTATGAAAGGTACCGCAAATATGGAGAATTTGAAGGGTAAATGGTGGCTTTATGAGGAAAAACGCTGCACGGGAGCAGTCATAGTACAATGTTTTGTGTTAGCAAATCGCAGCCATATGGCTGCGATTTTTATGTTGCTGTTTGAAACATATGCGTTCAGGGAATGTAATCAATGTTAAAATAGTGATAAATTACAGTGGAGCACGTTCATTACAAGAGGGGATGAAATTTTATGAGAATTTTGATAGTAGAGGACGATCAGACGCTGAACGAGACGATAGGGAAACGGCTCAAACAAAAAGGATACGGAGTAGACAGCTGTTTTGACGGAAAGAGCGCGTTGGATTATATGATGAGCACAGAGTATGACGCGGTCATTCTCGATGTCATGCTGCCGGAAATGGATGGCTTTACTGTGTGCAAAAAAGCCAGGGAGCAGAAAATGCTAACGCCACATAAGGCAGTAATTTAAAACAACATTGAAATATACTTTACGGGCAATAGCAAAGGCAAGAGACAGCGTAGAAGGCAAAAATGCTTTTTACGCTGTCTTTCTTTATGTTCAAA
>CALWPC010000022.1 GCA_944383325.1 uncultured Lachnospiraceae bacterium
TAGATCTATTGTATCCGCCGAGGTGTCCGCTTTGCGAGCGGATTGTTAAGTATTCGGGAACCGCATGTCCGTCGTGCCGAGGGCGGCTGCGTGTGGTTGCGGAGCCAACCTGCGAGGTGTGCGGCCGCCCCCTGCAGCCCGGAACCGGTCCGTATTGTGAAGATTGTCTTCAGATAGAGCATTCATTTGACAGGGGCGTGTCGGCGTATCGTTATGAAGGCGAGATTGTGCGCGCTCTTTATCGGCTGAAGTATCAGAATAAAAGAGAGTACGCAACATTTTTTGCAAGGGAGGCGCTTAGGCTGTGCGGCGGGAGGTTGGAGAGCTGGAATGTGCAGGCTGTGATGCCGGTTCCGATTCATAAAAGCCGCAGAAGAACGCGCGGATATAATCAGGCGGAATGGATCGCCCGTCCGGTTGCCGAGGCCCTTGCGCTCAGAATAGATGTGCACAGCGCTGTGAGGATCCGGGCGACCAGGGCGCTGAAGGAATGCGGCCGGCGCCAACGGCGGCTGTTGCTTGAGGGGGCGTTTTTGCTTCGGGAGGACATGCCGGACTATGAGACCGTGTTGTTGGTGGATGATATTTATACGACCGGCGCAACGGCGGACGCGCTTGCAAGGCAGCTCAAACGCCGTGGGGTTTTGAACGTGTATTTGCTGACGGCGGCGATCGGACCGGGCGGCGAAAATAGTAGTTGCGAAAGAATGGCAGAATTGCTATAATAACAATGGTTACTTATACCATGTTCTGTGCAAAATGTGCGGAAAGAATATGGGAAATAGAGAAAGGCAGGGTATGAACTGGTGATTGATCCCAAGCGTATCACGCTGATGACAAAATTGGCGGCTTATGAGTCGGGGGAAGGGAAAAAGACGCTTCCGATTCAGCGGTATTTTAAAGAGGACTATATTGTAATGCATGTGATTGGTACGGCGTTTACTACCACACTGGCATATGTGATTCTGCTTTTCATGTGGCTCGGGTATCAGTTTGAAGAGCTGATGGAGAATATTCACAGGACCAATCTTCTGCACCTTGGCGGAGCGGTGCTTTTGATCTATGTCGTTGTGCTTGCATTTTTTGTGGCGGTGAGCTACTTTGTGTACCGCGCCAAATACAATGCTGCGCAAAAGGGGCTGAAAGCCTATCTCGAAAATCTGAAAAAACTGGACGAGCTGTATAAGGATGATAAAACAAAGGCAGGCTACACTGCTTCAATAGGAGGAGTCGTAAAATATGACGAGTATTCTGGAACTTAGAGAGCGATTAAAGGGGTTTTACAGCTCCTTTGAGTTTTATGCAAAGCCACTTTTGAAGTTTGTGTGCGCGCTCCTGTCGCTGTGGCTGATTGCGTCAAATATTGGTTTTATGAACAGCCTGACAAATCCGGGAGTGATTCTTATCATTGCGCTTGTCTGTGCGTTTATTCCGGTCAATGGTATTGTTTTTATACATGCGGTGGTGGTGTTGGTTCATCTGTACGCGCTTTCTATGGAATATGCGCTTATCATGCTCGGCGTGTTTGCAGTGCTGTTTCTTTTGTATTTCCGTTTTGCGCATGAGTATGGATATGTGCTTTGGCTGATGCCGGTTGCATGTGCGCTCCACATCCCGGCGGCCGTACCGCTTGTGATGGGTCTGGTGGCCGGACCGCTGACGGTGATTCCGGTTGTATGCGGCACATTTGTCTATTATTTGCTCGAGTATGCCCGGACCTATGCCAATGCGCTGAGCAGCCTGGATGTGGATCAGGTGTTTGCGCGTTATGAGTATATATTGGAGCATGGCCTGAACAATGTGGAAATGTATTTGACGATGATCGCGCTTGCCGCGGTGCTCTTGCTTGTGCACGCGATCCGGAGACTTTCGGTGGATTATGCATGGCAGATTGCGATTGCGGCGGGAGCGATTGCCGATGTGATTATTATGCTGATCGGAGACTATGTTTTGGGAGTCAGCGTGTCGCTTGTGACTTTGGTGATCGGTGTTGTAGTGTCGGCGCTGATTGCGTTTCTGGTTCAGTTTTTTGTGTTTAGCCTGGATTATACGCGTACCGAGCGGGTACAATTTGAAGATGATGAGTATTATTATTATGTGAAGGCCGTTCCGAAAAAGACGATTGCCGTTAAGGACAAATCGGTCAAACGTATTATTATTAACCGCCGCAGGAGCGAGACGGCGGACAACGGCGCAAAAGCGCCTGCCGGTCAGGCCGGTTCAAATCAGGATCCGGACGGCGAGTAACAGATTTACAGTGAATTGGCGACAGGAAGGGAGGGAATGATGTGGAGTTAATTCAAAACTTTATTTTGGAGTCACTGTCGTGGATATGGCTGCCGCAGATCTCACTGACCGATATTTTAGAGATCATCATTCTCTCTGTCCTGATTTATTACATTTTTGTCTGGGTGAAAGAGACGAGGGCGTGGATGCTTTTGAAAGGTATTCTTGCGCTCGTGCTGTTTGGCGTGGTTGCTTATGTACTGCGGTTGAGCACGATTTTGTGGATTGTCAGCAAAATTATTAATGTCGCATTTATTGCAGTTGTTGTCGTGTTTCAGCCGGAGCTTCGGCGGGCGCTTGAGAAGCTTGGACAGAAAAATTTGTTTACGTCGCTGCTTCCGTTTGACAACAAGGATGTATCGGAGCGCTTCAGTGATCAGACGATTCATGAAATTGTGCGTGCCTGCGTCGAGATGAGCGAGGTTCGAACGGGCGCGTTGATTGTCATTGAGCGGGATATTGTGCTGAGAGAATTCGAGAATACCGGTATTGCGGTCGATGCGATTGTGACGGCTCCGCTTTTGATGAACATTTTTGAGCACAACACGCCGCTGCATGATGGAGCGGTGATTTTGCGGGGAGACCGGATTGTGACGGCGACCTGTTATCTTCCGCTGTCGGAGAATAAGGAGCTGAGCAAGGAGCTCGGCACGCGTCACCGCGCGGGAGTGGGAGTGAGCGAGGTGAGCGACTCGATGACGATTATTATCTCGGAAGAGACGGGTTCGATTTCCGTGGCGGACGACGGGATGCTAGAGCGGCATATTTCCCCTGAACGGCTGAAAACGCGCCTGATCGAATGTCAGGATAAGAAGATTGAGCCGGAGCGGCGCAAGATTAAATTGAGAAAGCGGAAAGGAAGGGCGTAATATGCGGCAGAGGCTGTTTCGAAGAATGGGTTTGAAATTACTGGCCGTACTCTGCGCGATTATCGGTTGGCTGATTGTCATTAATATCAGCGATCCGATCGGCACAAAAATTTTTTCGCCTATTCCGGTGACGCTGAAAAATGAGAATATTCTCACAGACAACAATATGGTGTACCAGATTTTGGATAATACCGATTCAGTCAGCGTACAGGTTACGGCGCCGCGGTCTGTGCTGAGCGCGCTGACAGAGTCGGATATTCAGGTGGTTGCCGATTTTGATAATATCACGCTGATGAATACCGTCCCGCTTCAGGCATCGGCGATGCGCTACAGCAGGGATATTGAGGAGATTACGCTTGAGACATCGAATCTCAAACTGGAGGTTGAAATGGCCTCCACGAGGCAGATTAGTGTCGACGTCAGGGCGAGCGGGACGCCGCAGGACGGTTTTGCCGTGAGCGCGCTCTCGGCGACGCCGAGTGTGGTGACGGTGACCGGCCCGGAATCGCTGATGGAGAAGGTGGCTTCCCTGGAGACGGTGGTTTTGGTCGAGGATCGCAGAGCGTCGTTTAGTTCCTCCTCAACGGTGAGAGTGCTCGACAGTGACGGCAAGGAGATTGACAGCAGCCGCATCAGTCTGAGCGATGAAGACGTTCTGGTTGACGTGACGATGCTTCCGACAAAAAGCGTTAATCTGAAACTGAACACGTCGGGCGAGTGTGCGTCCGGCTATCGCCTGGTTGAGGTGGTCAGCGACCCGACGACGGTTGTCATTACCGGAGAAACGTCAGTGCTTTCTGGTATCAGTACGATTACGATTCCGGCAAAAGAGGTGGATATTTCCGGTGCGGTGAAGAATGTTCAGAAGGAGATCAATATCGAAGAGTATTTGCCGGAGGGCGCCACGGTGCCGGAGAATGAAAAATCAGTCATTACCGTCACGGCAAAAATTGAAAAACTGGTCGAACAGACATTTTCTGTTCCGGCATCGCAGATCAGTATTGCAAATACGCCGGCGAATATGACGGCTTCTTTCGGCTCGCTGACGTCCGTCAATGTGACGGTGAGCGGGACGCAGTCGGATATTGCGGATATGACGGTGAATGATATTAAGGCGTCTATTGATTTGAAGAATCTGGAGTTAGGGCTAAATACGGTTGAGGTTGCGCTGATTACGCCGGAGGGCATTTCGGTGACGCAGCCGGTTTCGGTACAGGTGACTCTTTTGGATGCTACGCCGGCAAGCGGCGGGGCATAGATTGGTTTGGAGGAAGGGCTATGGTTAGTCAGAAAGTCATTATTAAAAATCCGTCGGGGCTGCACTTGCGCCCGGCAGGCGTTTTATGTCAGGAAGCGATTCGCTTTCGTTCGCTCATCACATTTACATTTCGGGACACGACGGCCAACGCCAAAAGTGTGTTGAGTGTATTAGGCGCGTGCGTTAAGCGCGGAGATGAAATTGAATTAGTGTGTCAGGGAGAAGATGAAGAACAGGCGCTTGAAAGACTGGTCTCTGTGATTGAAGATGGTCTGGGTGAGTAATCGGATTCCTGTTCGGAAATCCCCGGTTTTTGCTGCCGGGGATTTCCGCTTGCATGCGTGTTGAGCGGTGAAGGAGGAGTTGTCAGATGGTAAAGTTATATGTGGTCATTCCGTGTTACAATGAGGAGGCTGTGCTGGAGGAGACGGCCAGTCGTTTAAAGCAGAAATTTACACAGCTTTCCGATCGGCATCGGATTACGGACGACAGCAGAATTGTCTTTGTCGACGACGGTTCCAGGGACCGGACATGGGAGCTGATTGAGCAGTTTCATGCACAGAACGATCTCTTTATGGGGGTGAAGCTGTCGAGAAACCGCGGGCATCAAAATGCGCTGTTGGCGGGACTGTACAGTGTGCGCAATATGGCGGATGCGGTCGTTTCCATGGACGCGGATTTGCAGGACGATATTGACGCGCTTGATCAGTTTCTCGATGAGTTTTCCAAGGGCGCCGAGGTAGTCTACGGTGTGCGGAGCTCCCGGAAGAAGGATTCGTTTTTTAAGAAATTCAGTGCGGAAGGGTTTTATCGGTTGATGAATTTTATGGGCGCGGATATTGTGTTTAACCACGCCGACTATCGCCTGCTGAGCAACCGCGCGCTGAACGGACTGTTTGAATTTAAAGAGGTCAATTTGTTTTTGCGCGGCATTGTTCCAATGATTGGATATCAATCTTCAAAAGTATATTATGAGCGCTCGGAGCGCTTTGCAGGGGAGAGCAAATACCCGTTAAAGAAAATGCTTGCCTTTGCGTTCGAGGGGATCACATCGCTGACGATTAAGCCGATTCGGCTTATTATTTCGCTTGGGTGTATGATGCTGCTTGTCAGTGTCGGGATGTTGGTTTATTTTCTTGTGCAGCACGCTTTGGGTCATACTGTGGCCGGTTGGACAAGTCTGATTGTTTCCATCTGGGCGATCGGCGCGCTGCAGCTGATCAGTATCGGTGTGATCGGAGAATACGTGGGCAAGGTGTATCTGGAAACAAAGGAGCGTCCCCGTTTTTTGATTGAACAGTTTTTAAAAGATGAGACGGCGCAGGAGAGAGAGGATATACAGGGACAGGTGATGTCTGAGAAGATGCGGAAAGGATGAACAGATGAAAGTAGCGATTATACATGACTGGCTTACCGTTTACGGCGGATCGGAGAGTATTATCCGCATTTTGCACTCTCTTTTTCCGGATGCGCCGATCTATACTACGGTTTATGCGCCGGAAAATATGCCGGATGATTTCCGATCGATGGATATACGGACGTCTTTTCTTCAAAAAATGCCGTTTGCAAAGACGCGGTATACCAATTATCTCATGCTGATGCCATATGCATTTGAACAGTTTGACTTGAGTGAGTACGATCTCGTTATTTCCTCGAATACCTGCTGTTCGAAAGGGGTGATTACCGGAGCAAACACGCTGCATATCTGTTACTGTAATACGCCGATGAGATATGGATGGGATTTTTATCATGAGTATGTGAAACCGAAAAATGCGGTTGCCCGTTTTTTTATTGCGTGGATGATGAAGGGGATCCGCCAGTGGGACCGGCTGAGCGCGGACCGTGTGGACGTGTTTGTCGCGAATTCGAAAAATGTAGCCCGGAGAATCCGCAAACATTATCACCGGGATTCCGAGGTGATTTATCCGCCGGTTCGGACGAAAATGTTTGTCCAGGACGGCGCGCAGGGCGATTACTATCTTGCGGTGTCAAGGCTTGTACCGTATAAGAGGATCGATCTTGTGGTGGAGGCGTTTACCGAGCTTGGGCTTCCGCTGAAGGTGATCGGGGACGGCAGCGAGTTTGAGAGAATACGGGCGCTTGCCGGCGGCAATGTGGAAATGTTGGGCCGGCTTGACGATGCGCAGGTGCTTGCGCATATGCAGGCGTGCAAGGCGTTTGTATTTCCCGGCGAGGAGGATTTCGGGATTACGCCGATTGAGGCGGAGGCGTGCGGGAAACCGGTTCTGGCATTTGGCCGCGGCGGAGCGCTCGAGACGGTAGTCGGAGATGACACCGGAGTGTTCTTTTACGAGCAGACAAGAGAAGCGGTTATAGAGGCGGTCCGCAAGATGGAAACGATGACGTTTGATCCGCAGGCAATCCGCCGGCATGCGGAGACATTCAGCGAGGAGCGTTTTACAAAACAGCTTTATGAGTTTATTATGGACGAATATAAAAAGTTTGAAGAGGGAAAAATCAGGTAATGAATATATTTGAGGTAATTATGGCGGGAGGAGGAGGCAGCCGTTTCTGGCCGCTCTCAAGAGAGGCGCGCCCAAAACAGCTTCTGAATCTGACGGGAAAGGATATTATGATCAATGAGACGGCACTTCGGATGGAGCCGCTTGTTTCGAGGGATCATGTTTATATTGTGACGAACAGGGCGCAGCGCGCGCAGATGGAGTCGCTGTTGTTGGATGGTATCGACCGGACTCATATTTTGGCGGAACCGGCGGCGCGCAATACGGCGCCGTGCATTTTGTATGCGGCGCTTACCCTTCATAAGCAGTGGGGGGATGG
>CALWPC010000023.1 GCA_944383325.1 uncultured Lachnospiraceae bacterium
AGTGTAGACAGCGTTAAGACAGGCGTACAGGCGTTCAACGGATATTTTGGAGCAGCCGGCTACAGCAACAAGGCGCTTGTAGAAAAATCCGTATTCACCAAGTTCCCGACATATGCAACAGTACAGATGCTTCAGGGCATGGGAATCACGGTGAACTACGCAGACTACAGCTATAAGAGCCCGGTAAGAATCTCTCTTGTAGACTGGCTGAAAGATGCGAACACCGAGCTTTATGTAGGGGGAACGGCAGGCCGAGATACAACTTATGATTCAGCTTGGGCATTGGCATCTGTAAACGGTTATACGGTACAGGAAGGAACCATGATCGATGACCTTTCCTTCTACAGCACAGCATTGACTGCAGAAGAAGTAGCAGCAGCATACAATGCCGGACTTCCGAGTGCAGAATAAGCACAGGGAATTCCAAGATTCCGAAAAGTACATATTTCATAAGTAGTTGTTCACAGGAGGGCGTCCCGACAGAGGGCGCCCTCCTTCTTTGTAGAACAAGTCCGGCAAGCGGCAATATGATTTCGTGATTGCGGTTCTACCGATGCAATGCTATAATAAAATAAAGTCATTGATTACAGAGAGGAGATCAGATTATGCCATTGGTGACAACACAACAGATGTTGTTGGATGCGCAGAAGGGCGGATATGCAGTCGGTGCGTTCAACGTAGAAAACATGGAGATGGTGCAGGCGGTCGTTGCAGCGGCGGAGGAACTTGGCGCTCCGGTCATTATGCAGACGACGCCGTCCACAGTGAAGTATGCGGGGCTGAATTATTATTACGCGAATGCCAGAGCTGCTGCTGAACAGGCACGGGTGCCGGTAGCGATTCATCTGGATCACGGAGACAGCTTTGCGCTGGCGATGCAGGCGCTGCGCGCGGGGTATACGTCGATTATGATTGACGGTTCCCACAGCGTGTTTGAGGAAAATATTGCAATCTCAAAAGCGGTTGTTGACGCCTGTGCGCCGTCAAATGTACCGGTGGAAGCGGAACTGGGCAAAGTCGGCGGCAAAGAGGATGATCTTGACGGCGGAAGCGGCGGCTATACCGACCCGTCGGAAGCCAGGGAGTTTGTGGAGCGGACGGGCGTGACCTCTCTTGCTGTTGCGATCGGCACGGCGCATGGGGTTTACGTCGGCGAGCCGAAACTGGATCTGGATCGGCTTAGCGAAATTCGAGAAGTAGTTTCCATTCCGCTTGTTTTACACGGAGCGTCGGGACTGACCGATGATGCTGTCCGTGAAAGCATCCGCCGCGGCATCTGCAAGGTAAACTTTGCGACAGAGCTGCGCATTGCGTTCAGCGACGGTGTGAAAGAGGTGCTTTCGCAGGCGCCGGATACCTTTGATCCGAAGAAGTATCATGCGGTCGGACGTGAAAAGGTAAAACAGCTTGTAATGAACCGCATGCGTGTGTGCGGCTGCGACGGAAAAGCATAAAATACATAACAGAGGTATTATAATGTCAGAGTTATTGTTGGGAATTGATATTGGCACGTCTGCGTGTAAGGTTGCCGTTTTTCGTCCGGACGGCGCCGTGATGGCACAGGCGAGCGAAGGATATGAGCTGTACTATCCGCAGCCCGGATGGGCAGAACAGCATCCGGAGGAGTGGTGGAGCGCAATCTGCAAGGCGGTGCAGAGAGTACTGGCTGATGATCAGATATGCGCGTCGGACATATGCGGTATCGGTATTGACGGTCAGAGTTGGTCCGCGATACCCGTCGATCAGGACGGAGAGTGTCTGTGCCGCACGCCGATTTGGATGGATACCCGTGCCAGTGACATCTGTAAGCGTGTGAATGAGGAGGTTGGCGCGGAAGCTATTTTTTCGGTGGCCGGCAATTCGTTCGAGCCGTCGTACACGACGCCGAAGATGATCTGGTTTCGGGAAGAGCGGCCGGATATATATGAAAGAGCAGCCGTTTTCCTGCAGAGCAACAGCTATATCGCATATCGCCTGACCGGCAGATTGAGCCAGGACGTGTCTCAGGGATATGGCCTGCACTTTTTCAATATGCGCACGTGTACATATGACGGAGGGCTTGCCAGGGCGCTTGGGTTATCGGTCGATAAAGTGCCGGAGCCGGTGGCGTGCCATACGGTGATCGGTACGGTGACAAAGGGCGCGGCGGCGGTGACCGGATTGCTTGAGGGGACGCCGGTAGTCGCCGGAGGTCTGGATGCGGCGTGCGGAACGCTGGGAGCCGGAGTTTACAGACCGGGACAGACGCAGGAGCAGGGCGGACAGGCAGGCGGCATGAGTATTTGTATCGATGAGGCGGTTGGTCATCCAAAGCTGATTCTCGGAACACATGTTGTACCGGATCTGTGGCTTTTGCAGGGCGGTACGGTAGGCGGCGGAGGCGTGCTGCGTTGGTTTAAACGCGAGCTTGCGCAGACCGGTGAGAGCTTTGACGATCTGACGGCGATGGCCGCGGGGATTGCACCCGGCTCCGACGGGGTGCTGTTTTTGCCGTATATGTCCGGTGAGCGTTCACCGATCTGGGATCCGGACGCAAAAGCTTGTTTCTACGGGTTGTCCTTCGATAAAACGAGGGCGCATATGGTACGCGCGGCATTAGAGGGAGTCGCCTTTTCACTGGAACATAATCTGCGCACAGCGGCTGAGGCAGGCGTACACGCAGAGGATCTCGTGGCGGTGGGCGGAGCGGCCAACAGCGTGCTCTGGACGCAGATTAAAGCGGACGTGACCGGCAGGCGCATTTTTGTTCCGTCCTCAGATACGGCGGCGACGCTCGGCGCGGCGATTCTGGCCGGAGTGGGCGTGGGCATTTACGCCGATTTTGAGCAGGCAGTGCAGCGAACGATCCGCATGACAAGGGTGCAGGAGCCGGATGAAAACGCGCACCTTTGCTATGAGCGCGCGATGGAGCAGTATTTAAAGCTTTCCCGGACGCTTAGCGGATTATAGCAGAAGAATATATGTGAAAGGAAGAGTTGCAGATGAAAGCAGGAGTTGTACACGCAAGAGAGGACATTCGGTATGAAGATATTGAGCAGCCAAAGCCGGGAGCAGGACAGGTACTTATCAAAGTAAAATATACCGGAATTTGCGGATCGGATATTCCGCGCGTCAACGGGGATGCGTGTCATTATTTCCCCAATGTCCTCGGACACGAATTTTCAGGCACAGTCGTGGAGACCGGCGAGGGTGTGAGCAGCTTAAACGTCGGAGACCGCGTAGCCGGCGTGCCGCTCGTGCCCTGTATGAAATGTGAGGATTGCCAGAAAGGGAATTATTCGCTGTGCAAGCATTACAGCTTTATCGGATCGAGAGAATTCGGAAGCTTTGCCGAGTATGTTGTTGTGCCGGAGCGAAATGCCGTAAAGTTCGAGGACAGTGTTTCGTTTGAGCAGGGAGCTTTTTTTGAACCGTCAACGGTGGCGCTGCATGGTCTGAACCGGGTCGATTATCGCGGCGGAGAGTGCGTGGCGATACTCGGAGGCGGGACGATCGGCCTGTTTACGATGCAGTGGGCAAAAATTTTCGGGGCGAAGAAAGTAGTGGTGTTTGATATTAGTCCGGAACGCCTGGAACTGGCGGCCAAACTCGGCGCCGATGAAGGGATCAATACGCTTGATGAGGATTTTATGGAGCAGGCGATGGCGCTGACGGACGGCAGAGGATTTGGATTTGTGTATGAGACGGCGGGCAACACGGCGACCATGCACATGGCGTTTGAACTGGCGGCCAATAAAGCGGGGGTATGTTTTATTGGAACCCCGACGAAGGAGCTGACGTTCACAGTGGACCAGTGGGAGAATATGAACCGCAAAGAGTTTATGCTGACGGGTTCGTGGATGTCCTACAGCGCGCCGTTCCCCGGAAGAGAGTGGGATTTGACGGCATATTATTTTAAGACCGGAGAGCTGAAGTTCGACGAGTCGCTGATTTTTAAGAAAATGCCGCTCAGCCGTATCGCGGAGGCGTTTGAAATGTATAAGACGCCCGGCGCGGTCAAAGGAAAGATTTTAATTGACAGTGAGCAGTAAGCAGTTGTCCGCGGCACATTTGTCGTGGGTTTCAACATATATTATAGGAGGTATAACAAACATGAGCGAAAACAAAATTCCAATGGATGCGGTAGATCCAAAGTTGGTTCCGCAGAGAACACTTTACACCGGGGCGCAGATGCCGGGCGTCGGCATCGGCACGTTTGGTTCAGACCGTTTTTCTGCGGAGGATATTGCCAATGCGGTGGAGGATGCCGTAAAGTCCGGTTATCGTCTGGTTGACTGCGCGTCCTGTTATGAGAATGAAGATCTGATTGGCGTTGCACTGGAAAATGCCATGAATGCAGGCGTTAAGAGAGAGGATTTGTTTATCACATCTAAAGTATGGAACGATATGCACGGCAAAGGGGACGTGCTGTTGTCATGTGCAAAGACGCTGAGAGATCTGCGTCTTGACTATCTGGATTTGTATTTTGTACATTGGCCGTTCCCGAATTATCATCCGCCGGGATGCGATGCAGATACGCGCAATCCGAATTCCAGACCGTACATTCACGAAGAGTTTATGGAGTGCTGGCATCAGATGGAGCATCTGGTTGATATGGGATTGGTGAAACATATCGGCGTTTCCAATGTGACGATTCCGAAACTGGAGCTGATTTTGCGTGATTGCCGCATTAAACCGGCGGTAAACGAGATGGAGCTGCACCCGTGTTTCCAACAGCCGGAACTGTATGATTTCTGCAAGAAAAATGGAATGCAGATTATCGGCTTCTGTCCGATCGGTTCTCCGACCCGTCCGGATCGTGATAAGACGGCAGATGATATTGCAGATATTGAAGTGCCTGAGGTGCATGCGATTGCAGAGGCGCACGGGGTGCATCCGGCGGTGATCTGTCTGAAGTGGGCAATTCAGCGCGGACATTCTCCGATTCCGTTTTCGATCCACAGAAATGAGTATATGAGCAATCTGCGCTGCTCATTTGAGGATCCGCTGACAGAGGAGGAGATGGAAATTTTGAAAGGTGTAGACAGAAACTGCCGCCTGATCAAAGGACAGGTATTCCTCTGGGAGGGGGCGACAGACTGGCAGGATCTGTGGGATCTCAACGGGGAGATTCCCGGATGGAACGGGTACAGCAAATGATTACGACAGTGACTTTAAATGTGGCGATTGATAAAGCGTATGTGGTGGACGCCGTTGAAAAAGGTACGGTCATGCGCGTGTTAAAATGTACGAATACGGCGGGCGGCAAAGGGCTGAATGTGGCCAAGGTTGCCAGACTCTGCGGGGAAGAGGTGATGGCGACCGGTTTTGTCGGCGGCCATGCCGGGGCGTATATCGAGGAAATGCTTGATGCACAGGGAGTTCCGAATTCTTTTGTACATACAGAGTGTGAGACGAGAAGCTGTATCAATATTCTGGCTTCGGACGGCTCATCGACAGAGTTTCTGGAACCGGGAGCGCCGGTCGCAGAGGAACATGTCCGCGAGTTTCTGGAATTGTTTTCCTCGCTTGTGGACAAGAGTGAGGTTTTGACGATCTCGGGGAGTGTGCCGCAGGGAGTTCCGGGTGATCTTTATGCCAAAATGATTGAGATGGCGAAGGAGCGCGGAAAGAAGATTCTCCTGGATACGAGCGGTGAATTGCTTCGGAAGGGCATTGAGGCCTGCCCGACAATGATCAAGCCCAATGACGATGAGATTGAGGCGCTTCTCGGAGTGCCGGTGTCCAACCGTGAAGAGATTATTGCAGGAGCACGGCAGCTTCATGAGCGGGGCATACCGTATGTAGTCGTTTCGTTAGGAGCAGACGGAGCGCTTGTGGTCTGTGATGAGGGCGTATTCCACGGACGCCCGCCAAAGATTGAGACGGTGAATACCGTTGGATGCGGCGACTCTATGACGGCGGCATTTGCCGTATCGTTTGCGCGCGGTTACGATATACGCCAGGCGCTCACTTATGCGGTGGCGGTGTCGGCAGCAAACGCACTTACAATGGAAACGGGACAATTTAAGCCCGAAGATATGGAGAGGCTGCTGCCGTTTGTCACCGTTGATAAAGTGGGATAATAGAAGAAAAGTGATAAAAAAGCGTCGGATGAAACATGCCGGCGCTTTTTTGCGGGGAACATAAAACAATGAATTATTTTCCTCTTTTGCCTTGACAAGATCCGCGCAAATCCAGTATACTGAATTCGCATGCGCAAAATGCTGTTGTTTTCGCGTGCAAAAATTTCAAAAACAATGAAATGAATTTCAGGAGGTGAAATGAATGCCTACATTTAACCAGTTAGTGAGAAAGGGTAGACAGACAGCGGCTCGCAAGTCGACAGCACCGGCTCTGCAGAAGGGTTATAATTCTTTGAGAAAGAAAGCGACGGATACGTCGGCGCCTCAGAAGCGCGGCGTCTGCACCGCAGTGAAAACTGCTACCCCGAAAAAGCCGAACTCTGCACTTCGTAAGATTGCCAGAGTACGTCTCTCCAATGGTATCGAGGTGACAAGCTATATTCCGGGCGAGGGTCATAATCTTCAGGAGCATAGTGTTGTTCTGATCCGCGGCGGCCGTGTGAGGGATCTGCCGGGTACAAGATACCATATTATCAGGGGAACGCTTGATACCGCAGGTGTTGCCAAGAGAAGACAGGCTCGTTCCAAGTATGGCGCAAAGCGTCCTAAGGAATAATTCAACAGTTTCAGTACCACAAACAGAACTAAGGTTAGTGCCGGTATTCAATACACCTGTTTTTATATAGAAAGAATAGGACGATCGCAAACAGCTGCGAGCCCGCAGATCACTGCGGGATGAAGTTTTGAACCGCGCGAACACAGTAGAACGACACATGTGAGTACCGTTGATCTAATTATGAATAATTAAGGAGGGAAGTATCGTGCCACGTAAAGGACATACTCAGAAAAGAGACGTTTTGGCAGATCCTATGTACAATAATAAAGTGGTTACCAAGCTGATCAACAATATTATGTTGGACGGCAAGAAGGGGATTGCACAGAAGATTGTATATGGCGCATTTGCAAGAGTTGCAGACCAGACCGGGAAGGATGCGGTTGAAGTGTTCGAGGAGGCAATGAATAATATTATGCCTGTGCTCGAGGTAAAAGCGCGCCGTATCGGTGGTGCAACGTATCAGGTGCCGATCGAGGTAAGACCGGACAGAAGGCAGGCTTTGGCGCTTCGCTGGCTTACACAGTATTCCCGCAATCGAGGCGAGAAGACTATGGAAGAGAGATTGGCGAATGAGATTATGGATGCGGCGAACAATACGGGCGCGTCTGTAAAAAAGAAAGAAGATATGCACAAGATGGCAGAGGCAAACAAAGCTTTCGCGCACTACCGTTTCTAAGAAGGGAAGGCATGAGCCGCGAAGCTTACGCTTTCGCGCACTACCGTTTCTAGGAATAAACGGAATACCGCGAAGCTTACGCTTTCGCGCACTACCGTTTCTAAGAGCGGAGTGTATATACCGCGAAGCTTACGCTTTGTTTGGGATGCGATTGAGTTAGGAGGAAAACCTGTTGGCTGGAAGAGAATATCCGTTAGAGAGAACCAGAAATATTGGTATTATGGCGCACATCGATGCAGGTAAGACGACGCTCACCGAGCGTATTCTGTACTACACCGGTGTAAACTATAAGATTGGTGACACTCACGAGGGCACTGCTACCATGGACTGGATGGAGCAGGAGCAGGAGCGAGGAATCACGATTACTTCTGCTGCAACGACCTGCCACTGGACTTTACAGGAGAATGCACAGCCTAAGCCGGGCGCTCTGGAGCATCGTATCAATATTATCGACACTCCGGGCCACGTTGATTTTACGGTTGAGGTTGAGCGTTCGCTCCGTGTACTGGACGGCGCAGTAGGCGTTTTCTGTGCGAAGGGCGGTGTGGAGCCTCAGTCAGAGAACGTATGGCGCCAGGCAGACACCTATAATGTTCCGAGGATGGCATTTATCAACAAAATGGACATCCTGGGCGCAGATTTTTATAACGCAGTAGATATGATCAAGACCCGTTTAGGAAAGAATGCGGTTCCGCTTCAGCTTCCTATCGGGAAAGAGGATGATTTCCAGGGAATCATCGACCTGTTTGAGATGAAGGCATACATCTATAATGATGATAAGGGAGAGGACATTTCCATTGTCGATATTCCTGACGACATGAAAGATGATGCTGAGATGTACCGCACAGATATGATTGAGAAAATCTGTGAGACAGACGACGACCTCATGATGGAATATCTGGAGGGCGAAGAGCCGAGCACAGAATCGCTCAAAGCTGCTCTGCGCAAGGCTACCTGTGATTGTACAATTATTCCCGTATGCTGCGGTTCCGCGTACCGCAACAAAGGCGTTCAGAAGCTTTTGGATGCAATTTTGGAGTACATGCCTGCGCCGACAGACATTGAGGCGATCAAAGGCGTGGATGAAAATGGTAATGAGGTCGTAAGACATTCGTCTGACGAGGAGCCGTTTTCAGCGCTCGCATTTAAGATTATGGCGGATCCGTTTGTCGGAAAACTGGCATTCTTCCGTGTATATTCCGGTACGATGAATTCCGGTTCGTACGTTCTGAATGCAACAAAGGGTAAAAAAGAGCGTGTCGGACGTATTTTGCAGATGCATGCAAATAAGCGTGAGGAACTGGATAAAGTTTACTCCGGTGATATTGCCGCTGCGGTTGGCTTTAAGCTGACGACAACCGGTGATACAATCTGTGATGAAAGACATCCGGTTATCCTTGAATCGATGGAATTCCCTGAGCCGGTTATCGAGTTGGCGATCGAGCCGAAGACGAAGGCAGGTCAGGGCAAGATGGGCGAGGCGTTGGCGAAACTGGCTGAGGAGGACCCGACATTCCGCGCACATACCGATCAGGAAACCGGCCAGACGATTATCGCTGGTATGGGCGAGCTGCATCTGGAAATTATTGTGGACCGTTTGCTTCGTGAGTTTAAGGTTGAGGCCAATGTCGGCGCGCCGCAGGTGGCATATAAAGAGACGTTTACCAAAGCGGTCGATGTGGATAGCAAGTATGCAAAGCAGTCCGGCGGACGCGGTCAGTATGGTCACTGTAAAGTACACTTTGAGCCGATGGATGCAAACGGTGAGGAACTGTTTAAGTTTGAATCGACCGTTGTCGGCGGTGCGATTCCGAAAGAGTATATTCCGGCGATCGGCGAGGGTATTGAGGAAGCTTCCAAGGCGGGTATTCTTGCAGGGTTCCCGGTACTTGGTATCAAAGCGACTGTCTATGACGGTTCCTATCACGAAGTCGATTCCAGTGAGATGGCGTTCCACATTGCAGGTTCCCTTGCATTCAAGGAAGCAATGCAGAAGGCGGGCGCTGTTCTGCTTGAGCCGATTATGCGTGTGGAGGTTACTACGCCGGAGGATTACATGGGCGATGTAATCGGCGATATTAATTCCCGCCGCGGACGTATCGAAGGAATGGAAGATATAGGCGGCGGAAAAATGATCCGCGGTTTTGTACCGTTGGCAGAAATGTTTGGTTATTCTACGGATCTGCGCTCGAAAACACAGGGACGCGGCAACTATTCCATGTTCTTTGAGAAGTACGAACAGGTGCCGAAGTCTGTACAGGAAAAGATCATTGCGAGCAAGGACAAATAACTAGAAAATACTTGAAATCTTTCCAAGTATGCAATATAATCTAAATTAGCGTAAATAAAAGAGCCGAAAGGGCAAAGATTAAGGAGGACTATCAAAATGGCAAAAGCTAAGTTTGAGAGAACGAAACCGCATTGTAATATCGGTACCATTGGTCATGTCGATCATGGTAAGACAACTCTGACAGCAGCGATCACCAAGGTTCTGTCTGAGAGAGTTGCAGGTAATACTGCTACGGATTTTGAAAATATCGACAAGGCTCCTGAGGAGAGAGAGAGAGGTATCACGATCTCTACTGCTCACGTGGAGTATGAGACAGAGAAAAGACATTATGCTCACGTGGACTGCCCGGGACATGCCGACTATGTAAAGAACATGATCACTGGTGCAGCACAGATGGACGGCGCTATTCTCGTAGTTGCCGCTACAGACGGTGTTATGGCTCAGACAAAAGAGCACATTCTGCTGTCCCGTCAGGTAGGCGTTCCGTACATCGTTGTATTTATGAATAAGTGCGATATGGTTGACGATGAGGAGCTGCTTGAGCTTGTAGAGATGGAGATCACAGAGCAGCTTGAGGAGTATGGTTTTGAGGATTGCCCGATTATCAAGGGTTCCGCTTTGAAAGCGCTTGAGGAGCCTGCAAGTGTTTGGGGCGACAAGATCATGGAGCTCATGTCAACAGTAGACGAGTATATTCCGGATCCGCAGCGTGCAACAGATCAGCCGTTCCTGATGCCTGTAGAGGACGTATTTACAATTACCGGTCGTGGTACCGTTGCTACTGGTAGAGTAGAGCGCGGTGTTCTTCATCTGAATGATGAGGTTGAGATCGTAGGTATCAAGGAAGAGACCCGCAAGACGGTTGTAACTGGTATCGAGATGTTCCGTAAGCTTTTGGACGAGGCACAGGCCGGCGACAATATCGGCGCGCTTCTCCGCGGTGTTGACAGAACAGAAATCGAAAGAGGACAGGTTATTGTTAAGCCGGGTTCCATTACCTGCCATTCCAAATTCACGGCTCAGGTATACGTGCTGACAAAGGACGAGGGCGGACGTCACACACCGTTCTTCAACAACTATAGACCGCAGTTCTATTTCCGTACAACCGATGTGACAGGTGTCTGCAAACTGCCGGAGGGTACAGAGATGTGCATGCCTGGCGACAATGTAGAGATGTCTATCGAGCTGATTCATCCGGTAGCTATGGAGCAGGGTCTGACATTCGCTATCCGCGAGGGTGGACGTACAGTAGGTTCAGGCCGTGTTGCATCCATTGTTGAATAATTTGTAGTATTACAGATCAATAAATAAAAATAGCCCCATAATCCTTTGGTTTTCAAGGGGTTATGGGCTTTTTTATTCGACAGGAAAGTGCATAGCACTTCCCTGTCGAGTAAAAAGCCCGCAGGGCAGATGGCGCATTTACTCAGTAGAAAAAAGCTGTTCATATGGGGGATAGTGATTTCAACGGGGTTTGATATAATACTATTTGGAGAAGAGATATGGCAACACGAAAGAGAGATGAAAAGGCAGTCTTTCTGAAAAGGAATCATTTGGAAGAATTATATCCCGCAGCGGAAAAAATTGATTGTAATCTATGGGAGATGCTGCAGGAAATAGGCGCGTCATATAAAGGTTACTCAAAAAATTATGATGCAATCGCCCAGAGCTTGCTGATCGATGTTCTGAGCGATAAGAAAATGAAGAATACAATACATTCGGCAAGATATAGGATTAAAAGCAAAGAAAGTTTGCAGTCCAAGATTGTCAGGAAAAAAGCGGCATTGTTTCATCGGGTCACGGATGATTATGAAAGGGAAAAGTACAGAGATTTCAATGCGAACAATTATTATCAAATCATAACCGATTTAATTGGATTCCGGATTATTGTTCGTTACCGTGTTTTACAAGCAAACCGCAAGAGATTGTTTTGAATTGATCGAATCAGACGAGGGTTACAATAGCATACATTATTACACAGAGACGATGAAACAGACGGACTTGCTGCGTTATAAGCGCTTTTTGAATTCTTCCGCGTATGATGAGATTAAAGAGTGTGAGGTAAGAAAATATAATGCTGACGAATAGAAAAAGTTATGACTATAATGAACTGGTGGATTCTTTCGGACAGAAAAAATTGAAGCACGTTATATCGCATTGTATGAGTATTTAGAGTTATTTATTAAGAGGAATAAGTATGAAAAGAACGTCATGATTGCCAATAGCGTGCTGAATCAGGTCGTCATTGATTATTTTACCGATATTTACCGGTTGAAGGAATTTCACAAAATAAAGCATATTAATTTTATCAAAATCCATGCGTATATCGCGTATTGGTTATTGAGAAGAAAACCGCTGAAAATTATCGAGGATAACGAAGACGGCGTTGAACTGGCTCTTGTAAATGAACGGTTTGTCGCGTCATATTTACTGCAATTTCTGCGCGGAAAACATGAAAAGGTGTTTCTTTTGGAGGAGGACAGGCAGGATTACATGGAGTTTGTAAAAAACATGGAATATGTTCTCCGCTACCGCACGGTCACTGCGCAAATGCTTGAGACGGTGCTTGAGTCCTATATGGCAGGCATGGCATTTTATAAAGCGGTGGATTATATGGAAAATTAAAGAGGACTGATCAGAAAGGGTAAAAAGCTTGGATTGAAAGTTTTTTACCCTTATTTTGCCGTAAAAAGACTTGCTTTTCTACAAATATGATATAATATAGTGTATGGAGTTGTCAGTGAATGTCTAGCAAAGAGGAGAAAAATTATGGAAGTGACCAGAGATGTTAAATTTATCGGTGTAAATGACCATCAGATTGATCTGTTTGAGGGTCAGTATGCCGTGGAAAATGGAATGTCATATAATTCTTATGTGATTGTAGATGAAAAAATTGCAGTGATGGATACGGTGGATATACGTTTTGCAGACGAGTGGCTTGCCCGTCTGGATCAAGAGCTGTGTGGACGCAGGCCGGATTATCTTGTCGTGCATCATATGGAGCCGGATCATTCGGCGTCGATTATGCGGTTTATGGACAAATATCCCGATGTACAGCTCGTGGCCTCTGAAAAGGCATTTGGGATGATGCGGCAATTTTTCGGGACGGCGTTTGAGGACGGCAGAGTAGTTGTCGGAGAGGGCGATACGCTGTCGCTAGGGCGGCATCTGCTGACGTTTGTGACGGCGCCGATGGTGCACTGGCCGGAAGTTCTTGTCTCCTATGAAAGCACGGAGAAAATTTTGTTTTCCGCAGATGCGTTTGGAAAATTTGGAGCTCTGGACGTGGAGGAAGAGTGGACGGATGAAGCGCGGCGCTACTATATCGGGATTGTCGGAAAATATGGCGCGCAGGTTCAAAATCTGCTGAAGAAGGCGGCAAACCTGGATATTCAGATGATTTGTCCGCTGCACGGACCGGTGTTGAAGGAAAACCTGGAAATGTACCTGAATCTGTATCAGACATGGTCCTCGTATTCCGTGGAGACCGAGGGCGTAATGATCGCATATACTTCGATCTACGGAAATACGAAAAAAGCGGTAGAGCTGTTGGAAGATCAACTGCGAAAAGCCGGATGTGCATATGTGACAGCGGTTGATCTGGCGCGGACAGAAATGTCAGAGGCGATCGCGAGGGCATTTCAGTTTGGGACGCTTGTGTTGGCCACCAGTACGTATAATGCGGATATTTTCCCGTTTATGCGCCAGTTTCTGGAGGGACTTACGGAGCGCAATTACCAGAACCGCACCGTTGCGCTTATCGAAAACGGCTCGTGGGCGCCGATGGCTGCCAAAGTAATGAGGGGAATGTTGGAGCGCAGCAAAAATATCCGCTATGCCGAGACAACCGTGACGGTTCGTTCGGCGCTCAGTGAGGAGAACATCAGGGAATTGAACGTGCTGTCGCAGGAGCTTGCCAAGAGCGTGCAAGGCTGACTATTTGACAAAATTTTAACTGAATAAAAATAAGCAGACAGGATTCACAGCGTTTTGTCTTTGTTCGCTGCGTTTGGAAGACAATTTTTCAAAATCTTTACCAAAATTTGAGCGAATGGACAAATTATATTGACGAATAGCGGTTTTATTGTTATTCTAAGTAATGTAATTGTAAAGAAAAGACAGAGCTAAGTTCCTGTCTGTTCTTTTTTTGCTGTCAGACAATTTAATGAAGAGGGAATGAGGATCATAATGGACGTATCGTTTTCGTATTTTCTCCGGGAAATGTCAGGTAATCCGGTACTGCTGATTACCGTGCTGCTTACGTTGGGTGTTATTTTTGTCAATGGATGGACCGATGCTCCAAATGCGATTGCAACCTGCGTTACAACGCGTTGTATGAATGTGCGGTCGGCAATTATGATGAGCGCGGTGTTTAACTTTTTAGGCGTTTTGGTCATGACGCAGATTAACAGTTCGGTTGCATCGACGATCAGTAATATGGTGGATTTCAGCGGAAATACGAGTGAGGCACTGGTAGCGCTGTGTGCGGCGTTGTTTTCCATTGTTGTGTACAGTGTCGGCGCGTCCTTTTTCGGGATTCCTACGAGTGAGAGCCATAGTCTGATCGCAGGTCTGTCAGGCGCAGCGATCGCAATACATAATGGTATCGGCGGTATTAACATGAGCGAGTGGGCAAAAGTGTTATACGGTCTTGTGCTCAGCCTGGCGCTTGGATTTGCAATCGGATGGGTGGTCTGTAAACTTGTGACAGTGATCTGTCAGAATATGGACCGGCGCAGGACAAATCGATATTTTCAGGGCGCTCAGATTTTCGGCGCAGCGGCGATGAGTTTTATGCACGGCGCGCAGGACGGCCAGAAATTTATGGGCGTGCTGTTTCTTGGTCTGGCGTTCTGTAACGGTCAGAGCAGTGTGAGCGGAATCAGTATTCCGGTGTGGCTGATGCTTCTGTGCAGTATTGTCATGGCGGTCGGTACGAGTGTCGGCGGTGAGAAAATTATCAAATCCGTGGGGATGGATATGGTTCATCTGGAAAAATATCAGGGCTTTTCCGCGGATCTGGCAGCGGCGATCTGTCTGCTGTTTTCCAGTGTGTTCGGTATTCCGGTCTCAACGACGCATACAAAGAGCACGGCCATCATGGGCGTGGGGGCGGTGAAGCGCCTCTCAAGCATTAATTTCGGCATTGTAAAAGATATGATGCTTACCTGGGTGTTTACGTTCCCCGGGTGCGGTTTGATCAGTTACGTTATGGCAAAGTTATTTATGGCACTTTTTTAAAGCTTTTGAAATGATCACAGATAAGGAGAGCAATTATGTCGAAGAAACAAGATTCATTCTATTTTGATAACTTCATCGCCTGTGCGGATCTTTCCTGTCAGGCCGCGCGCCTGCTCAAACAGGTGTTAGAGCATTTTGACCCGAAACAGCTGTCTGAGAAGCTTGATGAAATGCACGCCATTGAGCATGCAGCCGATGAAAAAAAGCACGAGATGCTCAATGTGCTTGTCAAGGCGTTTATTACACCGATTGAGCGGGAAGACATTATGGCGCTGAGTCAGTGCGTCGATGAGGTGACGGATAAAATTGAAGATGTGTTGATTCGGATGTATTGTAATAATATTCAGAGCATCCGCCCCGACGCCCTCGAGCTTGCAGGAGTGATTGAGCGCTGCTGTGAAGCGCTCATGGGGATGCTGAAGGAGTTTGCGGACTTTAAACATTCCAAAAAGCTTCACAATCATATTGTCAATATTAATACGATGGAGGAAGAAGCAGATAATTTGTTTATCTCCAGTATGCACGAGCTGCATACGACATGCAGTGATCCGACAACGATCATCGGGTGGAGAGAAATTTATATTTATTTGGAGAAATGTGCGGATGCATGCGAGCATGCCGCTGATGTTGTTGAGAGCGTCGTAATGAAAAATTCATAACACAGTGCGCTGCGCATCTAAAAAAGAGAGCGTCTTAAAAGTCTGGCTGACTTTTAAGACGCTCTCTTTTTTTCCGCACGGTGTGCGTTATGCTTTTTCAAAGCGGCTGTTGAACCGGTCTAACAAAAGAGCGGCAACAATTCCGATAATCAGACATGCCAGATTGATCAGGCAGCTTGAGACGGACAGAAAGCTGTCAAATGGAATAATGACCAGTGTAGCTGCAATGACAATCCCGATAATGGCATGAAATACCATGGAATAGTAATGGGTCATCAGGTTGGTGATGGCTCTAGCCAATAGAATGACCGTCAGCAGAGCGCCGATTCCTGCCGGAATCAACGAAACAAAATCCAGGTTACCGATACTTTCTACAAACGGCGTGTACAGGCCGAGCGGCATCAGAAGCGTGGAAAAACTCATGCCGGGGGCAATGATGCTGAGCGCCACGCAAAATCCGCAGAACAGATTCCATCCGAAGTTGGGGACAATGGTTACTGAAATCACCCGGAGACTGACGAGCAGGCTCAGAATGACTGCAAAAGCGACTGCCATTGCAATGAATGAACCTTTGCTGCGTCCCTGCTCTCCGGCTTCCCGAAACAGCGACGGCAGCATGCCGACAATCAGTCCGACAAACAGGCAGACGGACGGATCTTCATATCTGTTTAGCAGAAAACTGAGGAGCTTGGAAATAAGCAGAAAACCAACTGCAATTCCGATAATGACCGGAAGGAGCCGGGGCACGTGCGTTTTAAAATTGCGGATCGGATCGGAGAGCAGTTCCATCACCGGTTTGTAAATGCCGAAGATGACACACAGTACTCCGCCTGAAATGCCGGGAAGTACGGCGCCTAGTCCGATCAGCGCGCCCTGAAACAACATCAGGATCAGGAGATTTGTTTTAGAAGAATTTGTTGCCATGACGATCAATCTCACCTTTCTGAATACTGGCCCGGCGGTTACGCCTTGCCGTTTTGGGTTTGTATGTACTGAATAAAAAAACAATAAAAGTGATAAACGGGCGTCCGACCGGTAAAGGGCAGGACACCCGTTTTTTGCTCGGAGTGACAAGATTCGAACTTGCGATCTCAACGTCCCTAACGTTGCGCCTTAACCAAACTGGGCCACACCCCGACAGATGTAAATCGAATTTATTATACTAATTGACAACAGGGATGTCAAGAACAAAAATCATTGACGAAGGAAAGTCGATGTGATATATTTACTTTGTGAAATTAAAGCGTTGTGCTTTAAAGTGAAAAAGTAACTGGCTGAGAACAGTCAGGGGAGCGGAGGAGTGTAGGTATGGTAATTAAAGTGTTATTATTATTGATTTTTTTCGCGGTTATGATTGGCGTCGGCTTTTATTCGCGGAGACATGCAACGGATGTACATGGTTTTGTGCTTGGAGGACGGAGCGTCGGACCATGGCTGACTGCGTTTGCATATGGAACGTCTTATTTTTCGGCTGTCATTTTTGTCGGTTATGCGGGACAGTTTGGGTGGAAATTCGGAATTGCGTCTACATGGATTGGACTCGGCAATGCATTTTTGGGAAGCTTGCTCGCGTGGGTTGTGCTTGGCAGGCGCACGCGCGTTATGACGCAATATCTGAACAGCGCGACGATGCCGGATTTTTTTGAGAAGCGTTTTCAGAGCAAACCGTTAAAAATCGCGGCGTCGGTCATTATTTTTGTATTTCTCGTGCCGTACACGGCCTCGCTGTATAATGGGCTGTCCCGCCTGTTCGGCATGGCGTTTCATATTGATTATTCGATCTGTGTCATCGTCATGGCCGTATTGACCGGAATTTACGTGATTGCGGGCGGTTATATGGCGACGGCAATCAACGATTTCATCCAGGGGCTTGTGATGTTGGTCGGCATTGTGGCGGTTGTGGCGGCAGTTTTAAATACGCAGGGCGGCTTTATGGAGGCGCTCAACAGTCTGGCCAAGGTTACCGATCCGAATGTGGAGCAGGTAGGAGCGTTTAATTCCTTTTTCGGCCCGGCGCCTTTTGAGCTGTTCGGGGTTGTGATTCTGACTTCACTTGGCACATGGGGACTTCCGCAGATGGTGCAGAAGTTTTATGCGATCAACAACGAAAAGTCGATTAAGACCGGCGCGATCGTGTCTACACTCTTTGCTGTAATTGTGGCGGGCGGCAGTTATTTTCTCGGCGGTTTCGGCCGTCTGTTTTCTGGCCAGATTGATATTAGCCAGGGTTACGATCAGATTATCCCGACGATGCTGTCTGGCCTGTCGGATCTGTTGATTGCGGTTATCGTCATTCTCGTTCTGTCAGCCTCCATGTCTACGCTGTCGGCTCTGGTGCTGACGTCCAGTTCGACGCTGACACTCGATTTTATTAAAGAAACGGTCAAAAAGGATATGAGTGAGCGGAAACAGCTGTTGACGATGAGGCTTCTCGTTGTATTTTTCATTGCGGTTTCGGTAGTGTTGGCGCTGATTCAGTACAAATCCAACGTCACCTTTATCGCACAGCTGATGGGCATTTCCTGGGGAGCGCTTGCAGGCGCATTTCTGGCGCCGTTTCTGTATGGATTGTACTGGAAAAAGACAAGCCGCGTGGCAGTTTGGACAAGTTTTGTGTTTGGCGCGGGATTTATGCTTCTGAACATGGTGGCAAAAGAGTTGTTTCCGGCGTTTTTGCAGTCTCCGATTAATGCGGGAGCGTTTGCAATGGTGATCGGCCTGGTGATTGTGCCGGTAGTCAGTCTGTTGACGCCAAAGCTGGACAGACAGCGGGTAGATGAGATTTTCAGCTGTTATGACGAGCCGGTGACCGTAGACAAGAGAGAAGCGCTCGATTAACCGTTTGTTGAAGGACAGAGGAAATCGAAAAGCGGATGGCTGTTGCAAGGCCATCCGCTTTTATCGTCGGTTGTTTCTTATATGAGAAGTCAGCTCATATGCCTTTTTGGCGCCCGGCCGTCTTAAAACAGGATGCCGAGATGTTCGAGCAGAATTTTCAGACCCATCAGTATGAGCACAATACCGCCGATCAGTTCGGCAGCAGACTCGTATTTATTTCCGAAAATACTTCCAAGCTTGACGCCGGCAGCGGACAGCACGAATGTGATGCAGCCGATAAACGAGACGGCCGGCACAATATGTACGCGGAGAAAGGCAAAAGTAATGCCTACAGCGAGCGCGTCTATGCTTGTGGCGACGGCAAGAGGGAGCATAGCACGCACATTGAAGGACGGGTCCAGATGACCGGCAGGGTTGCCAGACTCCCGTATCATGTTGATTCCGATCAGCGCCAACAGGACGAATGCAATCCAGTGGTCGATATTGGTGATCAGGGACTGAAAAGAGCTTCCGAGAAAATAGCCGATCAGCGGCATGACGGACTGAAATCCACCGAAATAGAGTCCGGTAATCAGCAGATGTTTGGGCTGAACCTTTCCTACGGAAAGGCCCTTACAGACGGAAACAGCAAATGCATCCATAGACAGCCCGACTGCAATAATAAATAATTCTAATAATCCCATGATTTTTCCTCCGTGAGTTCAAATAGTATTTATCATTCGTGTCCGTGCACATTGCATCCTGTCGATCATAGCACGAACCGAGCTGTTTTTCAACTGCAATCCGCCTGTTTTTCTGGATAAAGTCAATAAGGAAAATGGCGGGCGTTGTTGACCGATTGGGCAAAATCAACTATAATAAGAACAGTTGTTTACTTTTTATGTTGGAGGATAAGCCATGATTTGGGCAAAAGAAGAAACGCTATCAAGAAAAGAAATACAGCAGATACAGTTAAACCGCTTAAAAGAGCAGGTCGAGTGGGCGTATACCCGCGTGCAGCCGTATCGTGAAAAGATGGACGCTGTCGGAGTGCGGCCGGAGCACATTCAGTCGTTAAATGATTTAAAGCTGCTCCCGTTTACAAAAAAGCAGGATTTCCGCGATCATTATCCGTTTGGCCTGTTTGCCGTGGAGCGGGAGAAGTTAAAGCGCATTCACGCGTCCTCGGGGACGACCGGAAAGCCGACCGTAGTTGGCTATACGGCGGCCGATATGGATAACTGGACAGAAAATGTCAGCCGCATTGCGGTCATGGGCGGAGCGACAGCGGCCGATATGGTGCAGATTTGCTTCGGGTACGGGATGTTTACCGGGGCGCTCGGACTGCACGCCGGACTGGAAAATATCGGAGCCACGGTGGCGCCGACTTCGTCCGGCAATACGAAAAAGCAGATCATGTTTATGCAGGATTTAAAGACGACGCTTCTCGTAGCCACACCGTCATACGCTTTACATATTGCGGAAGTTGCGCGTTCTATGGGGATTGACCCTCAGAAAGATCTGCATGTGCGGATTGGACTGTTCGGAGGAGAGGGCATGACGGAGGCCATGCGTGACGAGATGCATCGTCTGTGGGGCCCGGATATGAAAGTGACGCAAAATTATGGCATGAGCGAACTGAACGGGCCGGGTGTTTCAGGCGAATGTCTGGAGCTTTGCGGCATGCATATCAACGAAGATCATTTTATTGCGGAAATTATTGATCCGGCGACGGGAGAGGTGCTGCCGGAGGGTGAAAAGGGCGAGCTAGTCATTACCTGCCTTACCAAAAAGGCGCTGCCGATGCTTCGCTACCGGACAATGGATATTACAAGATTGTTTTATGAGCCGTGCCGCTGCGGGCGCACGACTGCGCGGATGGAAAGTCTGTCTGGGCGCACGGACGACATGCTGATTATTCGGGGAGTAAATGTGTTCCCGACGCAGATTGAGGAGGTACTGCTTCAGATTCCGGAGATTGGCCCTCATTACGAAATCATTGTCGAGCGGATCGGTCATCTGGATACGATGAAGATTCAGGTGGAGCTTGCAGATGATTCGCTGTTTGATTCCTATGCGGGCTTAGAAGCGCTCGAAAAGAAAATTCGGGGCGGGCTGCGCTCGATACTCGGACTGGATGCGGAGATTAAGCTGTTGGCGCCGGGCTCGCTTCCCAGATTTGAGGGAAAGGCCAAGCGCGTTACAGATAAGCGAAAAGATCTCGGGCTGAACTGTTAAACGGTTGATAAATAGGGAGGAGACAAATGAAAGATAAGACGATAATGCTTGGAAATGAAGCGTTGGCGCGGGGAGCATTTGAGGCGGGTGTAAAGGTTTCTGCCGCATATCCCGGAACGCCGAGCACGGAAGTCAGTGAAAATATTGTACAGTATAAAGAGCATATTTACTCGGAGTGGTCTCCGAATGAGAAGGTGGCGGTGGAGGTGGCCATCGGAGCTTCTTTAAGCGGGGTACGCGCTCTGGCCAGTATGAAGCATGTCGGCCTCAATGTTGCGGCGGATCCGCTGTATACCGCGTCGTATATCGGGGTGAACGGCGGGTTGGTTCTGATCGTGGCGGACGATCCGGGATTGTACAGCTCGCAAAATGAGCAGGACACCCGGGCAGTAGCGCGGGCAGCGAAAGTACCTCTGCTTGAGCCGTCGGACAGCATGGAAGCCAAAGAGTTCCTGAAGTTTGCATATGATATGAGCGAAAAGTACGACACGCCGGTCATTGTCCGCACGACAACAAGGCTCGCACATTCTCAGGGAATGGTCGAGCTGTCTGACCGGCAGGAAATTCCGGATCGGCCTTACGAGAAGAATATTGCCAAAAATGTCATGATGCCGGGAAATGCCAAGGGCCGTCATGTGTTTGTGGAAGAACGGGAACACCGGATGGCCGAGGAGGGCTGTGAATTTCCGGTTAACCGCGTGGAATACAACGACCGGTCGGTCGGAGTGATTACGTCGGGCATTCCGTATCAGTATGTCAAAGAGGCGCTGCCAAAGGCGTCGGTGCTGAAGCTTGGATTAATTAACCCTCTGCCGCGCAGACTCATTGAGGAATTTGCCGCCTCTGTGGACAAATTGTATGTGGTGGAAGAGTTGGATCCGATTATTGAGGAGCAGGTTCGGTCATGGGGAATCGATGTGATCGGCAAGGAGATCTTCACGGTTCAGGGAGAATACAGCGCCAATATGCTAAGAAGCGCAGTCCTGGGCGAAGCGCAGGATTTTGACGCTCCTGCGCAGGCGCCGGCAAGACCGCCGATTTTGTGTCCCGGCTGTCCTCACAGAAGCACATTTTACGTGCTCAATAAATTAAAAATGCATGCGGCCGGAGATATTGGCTGTTATACGCTCGGGGCTGTTTCTCCGCTCAGCGTAGTGGACACGACGGTCTGTATGGGCGCAAGTATCAGTACGCTGCATGGTATTGAGAAAGCCCGCGGCAGCGAGTTTATCAGAGACTGGGTTGCTGTGATCGGCGATTCCACATTTATGCACACCGGCATCAATAGTCTGATGAATATGGTGTACAATCAGAGTAAGGCGACCGTGCTTATTCTGGACAATTCGACAACCGGCATGACCGGCCACCAGGATCACGCCGCAACCGGCAGGACGCTGATGGGCGATCACACCTATGCGATTGATATTATGGGTATCTGCAGCGCGATGGGCGTTCCGAGTGTGCGGATGGTTCATGCGTTTGCGGTAGATGAGCTTGAGAAGGCAGTCCGGGAGGAAACCGCAAAGGACGAACTCTCGGTTATTGTCGTAAAAGAGCCGTGCGCGCTGCTTGACAAGAGTCCGGTCACGGTACAGTACCGGATTAATCAGGATGTATGCAAACGCTGCGGGATGTGCATGCGGCCGGGATGTCCCGCGATCACCAAAGCGGCGGATGGAACAATATCAGTCAATGATACGCTGTGCAATGGCTGCGGCCTTTGCGGCAGCATCTGTTCATTTGGCGCGATTGAGAGGGTGGAGGTGTAAGTATGGAAACAAAAAATATCATGATTGTCGGCGTCGGCGGCCAAGGTACGCTTCTTACGAGCCGTGTGCTTGGAGGGCTGACGCTGCATGCGGGATATGATGTGAAGCTTTCGGAAGTGCACGGTATGGCGCAGCGCGGCGGAAGCGTTGTCACGTTCGTGCGGTACGGAGAGAAAGTGTTTGAACCGATTGTCGAGGTGGGACAGGCTGATGTGCTGATTGCATTTGAACGTCTGGAAGCCCTTCGGTATGCTCATTTTCTGAAAAAAGACGGCGTTCTGATTGTCAATGATCAGCGTATTGATCCCATGCCGGTCGTGATCGGCGCGGCCGAGTATCCGGAGGATATTCTGGAAACGCTTGAAAAAAAACACCGCGTGCTTCGGGTGAATGCGCTTGAAGAGGCGAAAAAGCTCGGTAATCAGAGAACATTTAATATTATTATTCTTGGAATTGCCGCGCAGCATATGGATTTTTCGAAAGAGGACTGGCTGCAGGTCATTGAACAGACCGTTCCGAAAAAGACAGTGGAAGTGAATAAAAAAGCGTTTGAAGTCGGCTATCAGCTGCATGCGTAACAAAGTTTCGGGCATCGGGTGCAGCGCCCGACAGACAAGGAGGGATGGCAATGAAACAGTTATCCATATTTGTGGAGAATAAAGTCGGCAGTTTGGCAGAAGTGACACGGATTTTGAAGGAGGCGGGCATTAATCTGCGCGCGGTGGCGTCGTTTGACTCGCCGTCATACGGGATTTTGCGGGTCATTGTCGACGATCCCGAGCATGCCAGGGAGCTGCTGCTTTCGGAAAAGCATGCGGTGAAAATGACGGATGTTCTTGCCGTGGAACTGGTGGATAAGCCGGGGGCGCTGGACGGAGCCCTGCAGCGCCTGGCGGAAGCGGGAATCAGCATTAATTATGTATACTCGTTTGTTCTGCGAAAGGAAGCGGAGCCGCTTATGGTGCTTCATGTGTCGGATATGGAGCAGGGACGCAGGGTGCTTCAGGAGGCCGGGCTTCGCGTGGTAGACAAACTGGATTCATAGAGTGAGTGCACATTATATAAATGGAGGCAAATATGGCAAAAAAAAGAGCAGTAGTCTCTCTGGGGCATCAGTGTCTCGGGACGACATTACCGGAACAGAAGAAGGCGGTGTTCAATGCGGCCAGAGCGGTTGCCGATATGATTGAGGCGGAGTATCAGGTGGCCATTGTGCACAGCAATGGGCCGCAGGTCAGTATGATTCATATGGCCATGACGGAATTCGGGCAGAATCATGCGGATTATACAGTTGCGCCGATGTCGGTGTGCTCGGCGATGAGTCAGGGATATATCGGGTATGACCTGCAAAACGCGATTCGCACGGAACTGATAGAGCGGGGAATTTACAAACCGGTCTGCTCGGTTCTGACACAGGTTTGCGTGGACCCCTATGACGATGCCTTTTATCATCCGGCAAAGCCGATCGGGCATTATATGAGTGAAAGCGAGGCTCAGAAGGAGCGGGAGAAAAATAACTATGTGACGGAAGACGAACACGGCTTCCGGCGTATTGTGGCTTCCCCCAAGCCGATGGATATTGTGGAAATTGATTCCATTAATGCGCTGCTGAACGCAAATCACATTGTGATTGCCTGCGGAGGCGGCGGAATTCCGGTGATCAGACAGAACAGCCGCCTGCGCGGCGCGAGCGCAGTCATTGAAAAGGATGCAGCGGCGGCTCTCTTAGCGGCGATGCTTGACGCGGACGTGCTGACGATTGTCACGGGTGTGGAAAAGGTGGAGCTGAATTTTGGAACTCCCCAGGCAGAGCCGATCGAGAGCATGACGGTCGAGGAGGCCCGGACCTATATGGAGCAGGGACAGTTCCCTGAATCGACCATGGGCCCTAAGATTGAGGCGGCAATTCGATTTTGTAGTCTTTCGCCGGACAAGGAGACGGTGATTACCGATATGAATCATGTGGATCAGGCGATGCGCGGGAAAACGGGCACGCATATCCGGGCATAAGAACACAACAAAGAAAAGTCAGAGGTCGGGGGAATGTGCGATGGACATTCAGCAGGTAAAGACAGAGCAGCAGCTGAGAGTGCTTGAAAAACTGGCGGGAGAGATCTGGCATGAATATTTTCCGTCTATTTTGTCTGAGGAACAGATTGACTATATGGTAGAAAAGTTTCAGTCCTACCGCGCAATCAGAGAGCAGCTATCGGGCGGCTATGCATATTTTCTGTTTCTTAAGTCGGGGGAACCGATTGGGTATATGGGAATTTGTCCGCAGGAGGAAAAGCTGTTCCTTAGCAAGCTGTATCTGAAAAAAGAGTTTCGAGGGTATGGCTTTGCAAGCGAGGCGTTTCGTTTTCTGGAGCAGTATTGTGCGGAGAACGGACTGCAGGCAATCTGGCTTACGGTAAATAAACAAAATGATCATTCGATTGCCGTATATCAGAACAAAGGGTTTGATACGGTCAGAAGTGAAGTAGCGGATATTGGCTGCGGCTTTGTCATGGATGATTATATTATGGAAAAGAAACTGAATGTATAATGTTTAAAACGGCCCCGATTCGCGGTGAAACGAATCGGAGCCGTTTTTTTAGTACAGATCAGTCTTTTTTGTCTGTAGTCATGCCGAGTACGGAAATCGCGTCGGAGATGCTTTTTTCCATCGCCTCGCGGCCGTATTTATCTACGGTTGTTTTGTTCTTTTCACCGTGTGTCAGAACGCCGGCTCCGCCGATACAGCCGCCGACACAGGCCATACCCTCGATAAAGTTGCCGGGCAGTACATTTTTGCTAGCTTTTAAGAGCGCCATGCGGCATTCTTCGATGCCGTCGCAGGCTACCGGTTTAAACTCGAAGTCGTCCAGGCCGTGCTCTTTGAGCGCCTGTGTCACCGCGTCGGCCAGACCGCCGCTGCGGGCGAAAATACGTCCGTAATAGGAAGCGTTGTCAAGCGCCGTCTCGTCGAGCGTGGTAATGTCAATGCCTTTGCCGTCAAACAGCGCCTGCAGCTCTTCGAAAGTGATGGCGCTGTCCACATACTGCCGCACGTCTTCTTTCTGAACTTCCATCTTCTTTGCAGTGCATGGTCCGATAAATACAATCTTACATCCGGGATCGGTCTCTTTGATATATTTGGAGATCGTCGCCATCGGGGACAGATTGTGTGAGATATGTTCCACCATTGTCGGGAACGATTTATGTATATAGTCGACAAATGCCGGACAGCAGGAGCTAGTCAGGAAGCCTTTCTCCACAAGCTCGGTGGACTCTGTGTAGGACACCATATCGGCGCCGAGCGCGGCTTCTACTACCGAGAAGAACCCAAGCTCTTTGATGCCGCTGATTACCTGGCCGAGCTTTGCATAGGTGAACTGGCTGTAAATCGCCGGAGCGACAATGGCATAGGTTTTATATTTGGTATTGTTTTCGCTTCCCTTGAGCATGTCGATCACGTCGATAATAAAGCTTTTGTCGACGACGGCTCCGAACGGGCACTGATATACGCATGCGCCGCAGGAAATGCATTTGCTGTTGTCAATCTGCGCTGCGCCGTCCTCTGCGCTTGCGCTGATGGCGTGAATTTTGCAGGCATTTTCACACGGGCGCGTCCGGGAGATAATTGCGGTGTAGGGGCACACTTTTGCACAGCGGCCGCAGTTTACGCATTTGCTTTTGTCAATGTGTGCCTTGTGTTCCGAGTCGAACGAGATGGCATTTTTCGGACAGACGTCTTCACAGCGATGTGCAATACATCCGCGGCATGAGTCCGTGACTTCATAGCCGGACAGGGGACACTCGTCGCAGGCGATCGAAATGACTTCGATGACGTTCGGATTGCTTTTGTCGCCGCCGAGCGCGAGGTGAATCCGTTCGTTGACAATAGCCCGCTCCTTGTAAATACAGCATCGCATCATCGGCTTCGGGCCGGGGACAATGATCTCTGGTATATCTTTATAAATGTCGGTTATGCGATCCTCAAAGGCATGCCGCGCAACCTCGCGAAGAACTTTATACTTTAAGTGTTGGATTTTTGTGTCAAATTTTCGCATGGTAAAATCTCCTTAAAAATAGCTTACTTTGATTCGCTTGCCCATCTGTTTCAGACAGGCGGACAATTCATCAATCAACCGCATCTTAATATTGAAATTGATGGGGAGATTGGGGTTTTGGTGGGCAGGGTTAACGGCGCGGCCGACGTAGAAATTGATGTCGGTGGCAACCTCAAACAGTTGGCGAGCGATCAGCGAAGCGCCGTCTTTTTTATAGCTCCACTCTTTGTAGCTGTCGTTGTCTTTCAGATAATCCTGCGCATAGGACAGCACTTTATTGATCGTAATGACGCCCTCCGTCGCAAGGTCAATCCGGTCTACTTTACAGATCGGGGGGATTTCCGGATCCAGATATTCCGGGATGCCCATCTGTATTTCTTTTCCAAGAAATTTGGCCGCCAGGGTCGTTGTGGTGCCTCCGCACACAATATGCTTTCCTTTTTTTGAAAAAAACAGCGACATCATTTTATTTAAGTCGTCCGGGTTGGAGGGCGGGCCAATCAGCAGGTTGACCGGCTTGCGCATGCGGATTTTCACCGTACAGACGGTCGTGTCGTCGCCGGGTTTATTATCATACAGGCGGTTGCACTCCGCAAGCAGGATGGTCGTCAGCGTTTTGGCGGTAAATTCCTTGTCGTACATCGTCTCCATAAAGTCGATGATGTCTTTGCGCTCCCAACCGAAATTCAGCAGCATGCCGACGCCGGCGTGGATGGCGCCGTCGCTCATGGCGATGAACACATCGTTTTCCTGGAGCGTCACTTTCGCCCTGTAAATCGTTTTTCCGTCCATCTCCATAATGGTCTGCGGATAACGGTAATTTTTTCCGTCCCGGAGCATGATCACGTGCGGGTTATCATATTGAATAATTTCCGCCTCGTGATTTTCAAGTACATGAATGATCGTAAAAGTTGAGTAGGCGACGCCGCGCTCCTCGCATACCGGAAGTGTTGCGGCGATGGTCGATACACAGTCCTCCAGGGAGAGATTGTTGGCCATCATCGTGGAGATAATCTTGGATGTGAGCGTCGACAGGATATTTGCCTTTACACCGCTTCCAAGTCCGTCGGCCAGAACCATCACCGTGGAATTTCCGCCGTCGGGTTCCACAATCTCAATATGATCCCCGCAGAGTTGCTCCCCATATTTGATCAGGCTGTTGTATCCAATTTCGGTACAAAGGTTGTTATTCCTCATTTAACGACTCCTTTAAGTTGGTTAAAGCGACTTTTGTCTCCGCGGTAGTCTCGCCCAAAAGCGATGCGATTTCCTGCACAACGCGCATCTGTTTTTCAATCACTTTGTCAGTGATGTCAATCGTCTGGCGGCTGAGCGTTTCCCTCCGTTCGCGCGCCTGTTCCTCGGAGGTGACGTCGCGCATAATGCACATAATGAGATGATAGCTCTTGTCATAAATGACCGTCTGTTCGACATATTTGCGGTATTCTGCCAAGTAGACGCGCTGATCATGCACATTGCGGCCGGTCTCCATCACGTCGAAAAAGATGGTCGGGTCCAAAATGCGGATTACCTGATCGCCGAGAATATCGCCTTCGTATTTAATGTTCATAATGGTGCGCGCGGCTTTGTTGATTTGCTGAATTTCAAGCGCTTCGTTCAGCACAATAATGCCGTTTGGCGTATTGTTTACGATATTGTCCGAGAACGACTCGGCCTTTTCTTTCAGGAAGGGCAGACACATATTGAGATCCGCCTTGCCCTGGAATACGGCGATTGCTTTTTCGCGGCAGGTGTCGTATCCGCAGGTGCCGCAGTTTAACTCATCTGCGGGCGATGTTTTGCCCATTTTCTGTAAAATCTCTTTAATTGCAAGACTGTCCGGCATCTCGCGGCGAAGCGGAGACGCGGGCATTTCTTTGTGAAGCTGCTTGGCCGGCGCAGCCTCAACGGAAAAGTCTTTGGAGCCGGCGTATGTGCGGATCGCCATGTAGTCCCGCACGGGCGTGTGCGATCTGTTTCTCATCATGGGGCCGTTGATGCAGCTTCCGGCGCAGGCCGACATTTCAATAAAGCATTTTCCGAGGTTTCCGTCTGAGATGTCCTCCAACGTGCGTATGCAGTTGTCGATGCCGTCCACGACAAGATAGGTGTAGTCCGGATTGGCTTTTTCCATCGTGTCCAGTATGCCGCCGGACGTCGGGAACATCCGCGCTTTTGATTCCTCAATGTGTTCATCCTGGGGAATCAAAACGAGGCTGTTTTCCTCCATCCAGGCGGAGAGCTCGTCGAACGTCAGAACGCAGTCTACAAGGCCGGGATAGCTTTCTGCCTCCGCTTTTTTGGAAATACACGGGCCGATAAATACGGTTTTCGCTTCGGGGTGCTGCCGTTTGATCCGGGCGCAGTGCGCCTGCATAGGCGACTGTACGTGAGCTAAGTAGGGAAGCGCCGACGGATAATATTTCTGAACAAGAAGATTGACCGTATGGCAGCAGGTGGAGATAATCAGATCCTGCCTGCCCTCGTTGACCATTTCGTCGTAGCGCTTTTTTACGATCGTTGCTCCGATAGCGGTTTCCTCAGCGTCGGCAAAGCCGAGCTTCTTGAGAGTTTTTTGCAGCGAAGAAAACGTCGATCCCCGGAAGTAAGCGGCAAATGACGGCGCAACGCTCGCATAGACCGGAGCGTCCTCGGACAGGAGCCGGCGCGCCGTATTCAGATCGTTTCGGACGCTCTTGGCGTCCTGTGGACAGACGACGTAGCATTCGCCGCAGGAAATGCATTCGTCGCGCACAATAACGGCCTGGCCGGACGAAAAGCGAATGGATTTCACCGGACAGTGCCGGATACATTTATAGCAGTTTTTACAGTTTGATTTTTTGGAAAGTATGTATTCGTTTTTCATAGGCGTGTCAGTACTTCCTGTTCAAAGAAAGATTTTGTGGTGGAAGGCTGCACGTTAAACAGCTCTTCGTCAATTTTTACACTGACGCCGTTTACACAGTTTCCCATGCAGAATGCGCCGGATAATTCAATCTGATCGCTAAGGTCGTTCGCTTTGATCAGCTGCTGCAATCCCTCTACGACATCCTTTGAGCCCTTCAGGTGGCAGGAGCTGCCGATGCAAATGGTGATTTTCATAGTCAAATCCTCCAATCTTCGTGTAATGTATGAAATTATTTTAATATATTTTCATAAAAACTGCAAGGAAATATAGCGTGAAGTCGTGTTTTTCACAAGGACTCTGCATGGTGTTCCGAATACGTTCACAAACGAAAAATGGAGCTTGAATCTCGAAACAAAATATGCTATGATACACCCGAAAGCTGCATGACTGACGGGAGTGGAGTACCACATGGGAGTGCGGCGAAGAACATGTCGACCGTCTGGGCAGTCTTTGGGCTATCCGGACGTTTTTTATTTTACAGGAAAGAGAGGAAGGACATGAGAGCATTAATCAGTGTTTCAGACAAGACGGGAATTGTAGAACTTGCCGGCGAGCTTGCGTCGCTTGGCGTGGAGATTATTTCCACGGGAGGCACCTATGCAAAGCTTCAGGAGGCCGGTATTTCGGCGATTGAAATTTCTGAGCTGACCGGATTTCCGGAGTGTCTGGACGGCAGAGTAAAGACGCTGCATCCGGCCGTACATGCAGGCCTGCTTGCGATGCGCGCAAATCCCGATCATATGAGGCAGATCAGCGAGCTGAATATTGAGCCGATTGATATGGTCATTGTAAATTTATATCCTTTTAAAGAGACTATTATGAAAAGCGGAGTAACCCGCGCGGAGGCGGTAGAGAACATTGACATCGGAGGCCCGACGATGCTGCGCAGCGCGGCAAAAAATTATCAGGATGTTGCGGTTGTTGTCGATCCTGCGGATTATACGCAGGTTCTGGCGGAGTTAAAAGAACGCGGCGAGGTGTCTCTGGAGACGAAATTTTATCTGATGCAGAAAGTATTTATGCATACGTCCAATTATGATACGATGATTGCCGATTATCTGAAAAAAGAACGCGGCGACGATACGCTGCCGGAAACGCTGACGATGACGTTTGAAAAGGTACAGGATATGCGGTACGGCGAGAATCCGCATCAGAAGGCGGCGTTCTACCGTGAACCTGGCTGTCATGCGGGATCGATTGCCAATGCCAGACAGCTGCACGGGAAAGAGCTCTCATTTAATAATATCAATGATACGAACGGCGCTCTTGAACTTCTTAAAGAGTTTACGGAGCCGACAGTTGTGGCATGCAAGCACGGCAACCCGTGCGGGGTCGGATCTGCGGAGTCGATCGCCGAGGCCTGGACGAAGGCATATGAGGCGGACAAAGTGTCGGTGTTTGGAGGTATTGTGGTATTGAACCGCCCGCTTAATATGGAAGTGGCCGAGCAGATGTCCAAGATTTTTCTGGAGGTAGTCGTTGCGCCGTCGTATGACGCAGATGCGCTTGCACTGCTTTCTCAGAAGAAAAATATCCGGCTTTTGGAGCTGAAGGATATTGACGTTCCTCAGCCCGCCGGAGCATATGATTTAAAGAAAGTCAACGGCGGACTGATTGTACAGACGATTGACAGCGAGCTCATGCCTGAAGAACTTACGGTAGTCACGGACACCGCTCCGACGGCAGAACAGCTAGAGGATCTGAAATTTGCCTGGAAAGTTGTCAAATATGTAAAGTCCAACGGAATTGCGATCGCGAAAAATAAGCAGAGCGTCGGCATCGGACCGGGTCAGGTAAACCGCGTCTGGGCGGCAAGACAGGCTGCCGAGCATGCCGCAGAGCTGATCGGGGAGCATGCGACACAGGGAGCCGTACTCGCTTCGGATGCATTTTTCCCGTTTGACGACTGCGTAGAGAGCGCGCACCAGGCGGGTATTACGGCGATTATCCAGCCGGGAGGTTCTATCCGCGATGAGGACTCGATCAAAAAGTGCAATGAATACGGCATTGCCATGGTATTTACAGGCATGAGGCACTTTAGACATTAATCTTCGTGAAATTCCATATTGGCAAACACGCGCTGCATCCGTTCATCGGGAAAGTGTTTGTCTACCCAAATCCCAAACGGGGTCGGCTGTGCGGTGTTGTTGATTCGATCAGACCAACGCAGCACAGAGATACCGGTCATCACGACATTGAAGGTCATAAAGATCACGGTGAGCCATGTGATGACTTTTCCGGCTTTGTTTGGGATTTTTAATATCCATTTTGCCATGCGCGGATAAATATTTTTCATCCACAGAACGCCGAGCAGTCCCCAGAACACGGAATAAAGAAGACAGATCCGGCCGTTGATGTTAAACGGCATCATACTATAATCCCAAGAGGTGGAACCGAGTACAAGCTCCTGTCCCCATGAACAGACATATTCCATGATGCTTCCCGCGAGAAACCCGCCGGCAAAGGAGAGCCAGGAGCTGCGGTTGCGGTAGCGGTATAATGCGAGCGTCATTACAACGGCGCCCGCACCATACAATAGATTAAACGGACCGTAGATCAGACCGGACCGGCTTTCAAGATAGCCGTTTCGCAGAAGACACCAGATGAGCTCTACGACTACGCCGACAAAACTTCCGATAAAGCAGACGAGGAACAGCTTGTACAGATTAATGCCCTGTGCGAAATGCCGCGCCTTTTTTTCGGCCAGATCAATGGATGCGTTTGCGGGCGGATTGGGAAGGTACCATTTGCGCGTGCGGCTTGTCCGCATATCTTTTAACCGCGCGCCGAGCTCGTCCTCCATACTGCGAAGATGATAATAGGCGTGCAGAAGAGACGCGGAGGAGCGTCGCAGTATTTGCAGCTCGCGCTCGGTCTCGTCCTCCAGCGAAGTGGAATCGCTGTTGTGGTCGGACGCAGCCTCTGCAAGCCGCAGGTAATACTGCTGCAGACGATCTTCCTCCAGTCGGGCAGAAACCAGAGCCGTTCTCGCAGCGTGCTCCGGATTCGCCGGGGGAATGATTCGCTGCCGGCGTCTGATCAGCGCCCGTCTGCGCAGCGCTTGTCTGTGTAACCTCCGAGGACGGTCTGCAGCGTTTCGCTTTTGTATATTGGGTATTCGTCTCATAGGGCACCTCAATTGGTTTCGGCCTGGCCGGACGGAAACGCCTCTTCAATGCAGGCGAGCAGCCGGTCATTCTGCTCAGGTAAAAGGAAGCAGAACCGAAAATAATAATCTTCCAGAAAGTCAAAGCTGGCGCAGTCCCGAATCATCAGACCGCGCCGGATTGCAATGTCAAAAAAATCGGCCGCGGTCATGGAGTGATCGACGATCTGAACGAGAATGAAATTCGCGGATGGGACAAATGGATGCAGGTGCGGATTTTTTGAAAGTTTCCGGTAGATGCGTGTCCGCTCCGCACGGATGAGCGCGCGCGTGCGCGCGATGTAATCGCTGTCCCGAAACATTTGTTCCCCCGCAATCGCCGCGAGAGAATTGATCGTCCATGGGTCCTGACGTCGCTTCATCTCCTCTAAGAGAGAATTATTGCTGCACAGCGCGTAACCGAGCCGAAGTCCCGGTGCGGCGAAAAATTTGGAAACTCCGCGCAGTATGAGAAGATTGCTGAAATCAGCCAGGAGCGATACTGCGGACGCCTCCGCCGGATCATCGGTGAATTCAATGTATGTTTCGTCAACGACTACAAAAATATGCAGCTGTGCGCACAGGGTGAGCAGCTCGTTCAACTGTGTTCGTCTGATGATAGAGGAAGTCGGGTTGTTTGGGTTGCACATGACCAATACGTCTACTCCTTCCAGCAGCACGGGGCGTAAACGCGCCGCGTTCAGGGCGAAGCCGTCCTCGGGCCGGAGAGGAAAGGAAAAGCATTCTCCGCCGCCGAGACCGATTTCGCGTTCGTATTCTGAGTATGTAGGACCGAGAATACACGCGCGCTTCGGGCGGATTGTCTGCATTGCAAGGGAAATCAGCTCGGTGGAGCCGTTCCCCGCCATAATCTGCTCCCGCTTTGTCCCCGTATAGTCGGCGATACAATCCCGGAGCGTTTTGTAATCCCTGTCCGGATAGGTTGTTATGGCGTCGATCTGTTCCTGAAGAGCGCGCCGCAGTCCCGGCGAAATGCCGAGCGGATTGACATTGGAGCCGAAGGCGATGATGTCTCGGCGCGGAATATGATACCGTTCCTCTATTTTTTCAATATCACTGCCATGAAAGACATTTTTTTTCGTATTCATAACAACCTCCATTACTTGCAACCTGTGTTGAAATCGTATATAATTTTAACGAATAACAGCGTATGTTTAGAACGTATTTTATCATAAAAAAGGATCTTGAACAAGAAGTGGGTGAAATGTTGAAAGACCGGATGGAAGAGTTGAGAAATGAACGGCTTACATATAAGACGACGACGCTTTGCCTTTCGGAGGAGCAGTTGATTATTAACACCGAACCGGACTGCGTTTCGGAGGGGAACCTTCTCGTGCGCTCGTCGGACGGGTCGAAAGTGCATGGCCGCGTGTATACGTCGCATTGGCGGCTTGCCTGTGTGCAGACGGAATTTCACGGGAGCGTCGCGGAGTTGTTATACCGCTTTGACAGTACGGGTATGCGCTCGGGAGATACGATTTGCGGCAGCCTGAGCATTGTCTCGGATGCCGGAGAGTATATTGTTCCGTTTGCGGCGACTGCGGAGATGCATATGGTGACTACGTCAGAGGGCAAACTGCGAAGTGTGTCTGCGTTCCTGACGCTTGCCAATATGGATACCGAGCTTGCGTTTCAGGCGTTTTCCCAGCCTTTTTTTGTACAGACGCTGAAAAACGACGACGAAAAATATCTCAGATGGTATGAGGGGTTTATCCAAAACGGCATTACTTATGATGCGATGATGGGATTTCTCGGTATCACCGGCGGGTATCGGGAAGCGACCGAGCGAAAGTCGCTGCGGGCGGAGCTGAAGCAGGCTTATAACCGACGCAATATTGATTATGCCAGGCGGGAGTACAGGCGCAAAATTGTGCGGCTGTCCACACTGTATCTGCAGTTTCGCGGTATGAAGCTTCCTGCCGGAGACTGGGCGCGGACAACCCGGGAGATTCTCGGCGAGTTATCGCAGTACGGGGTTTATCAGGATCTGTTTTACATGATGGAGGTACACACGCTGCTGATAGAGGGTGAGACGGATCAGGCCCGAATAAAATTAAACGAGTACGTGGACAGTCATTATGATATAAAGAGCAGCCAGGAACTGTACGGTTATTATTTGTATCTGTGCGCGATGTTACGACGATCCTCCTCTTTTCTCGTGCAGGCCTGTCAGCGGATCCGGGTGCTGCATTCGCGCAGACCGCAGAGCGTGTTGTTGTTGTGGGTGCTTTTGATGATGGATGAAGAGCTTCTGCATGATTATGTGGAAAAGATTCGACTGATGGAGGAGCAGTATGAACGGGGCGTACACTCGCCGTTTATTTATATTGAAGCGGCGATGCTGTATCGTCAGGATCCGCTTCTGATCCGGGAACTGTCTGATTATGAGATGCAGGTGCTGTTTTTTGCGCAGCGATTCCAGTTAATTTCGCCGGAAATGATGCAGCGAATTTCAAGCCTTTCGATGCATAATAAAGAATTTTCACCGATGCTGTATCAATTGCTTGTGAACTGTTACGAGCAGTATCCGGACAAAACGACGGTGCATGCGATTTGCACTCTGCTCATTAAGGGAAATAAAGTGGGCGAGGAATATTTTATCTGGTATGCGCGGGGGGTGGAGCAGGAACTTCGAATTACACGGCTGTATGATTTTTTTCTGTATTCCGTAAAGGAGGATATGGACAGACCGCTCGGCGAGGATGTACTGCAATATCTGCGCTATAATCAGGATATAGACTATCGCAAAAAATCCTTCCTTTTTGCGAATCTGTATAAGTTTCAATCGACATATCCGGATCTTTACGAGCAGTACTACCAGGATATGGTTGATTTTACAGTCTATCAGCTTGGCAAGGGGCGAATTAACCGTCATTTGATTTTACTATATCAGAATCTGGTAGATCGGCGTTTTGTGGGTGCAAGAACCGCCTATGCGATTGTTGATTATATCTTTTCCTATTGGCTGAGTGAGATCCCGGCGCAATATACGTCGGTTGTTGTGAGAGAGCCTGCCTTTACCGGGGAGAGGGTGATTCCGGTGACTGACCGGGAAGCGGTAGTACCGGTGTATTCGACAGATGCGTGTGTGTACTACCAGACGGCGGAGGGAACACGCGTCGGCATTCCCGATATATATGAGAAAAACCGGTGGTTTTTGAAGGAAGATCTGCTTCAGGTGTGCGAACAGTACTGCCCAAATCACCCGGCGCTTCTGCTCGGAAGAGGGGAGCGGCTGGTGAGCGATCCGGGCGAGCAGTGGAAGAGCTGCGCGTTGGAGCTGATGGAGATGCCGGCGTTGTCGGAAGCGTTTCGTCAGCAGATGCTACAACAGTTGACGCAGCACTTTTATGACAACTATGATTTGGATGCGCTGAGTTGGTGCTTAGACCAATTAGATCTTCTCAGGATGCCGGAGGCGTACCGTGTCCGCGACGCGGAACTTCTGATTTTACAGGGGAATTATGAGCGGGCGGGCGAATATGTATTCCGCTGCGGATGTGAACGCATGGATCCGAAATTGCTTGTGCGTCTGTGCAGCAGACTGATCGGACTTGCCGAATTTGCCTGGGAGGAGCGTCTGACCGCGATCTGTATGAGCGTCTTTGAACAGGGGAAATATGACGAAGTGATGCTTACCTATCTGGTCGAGTATGCGTCCGGAGATACGGCAAGTCTGCTTCGATTATGGGAGGCCGGGCAGAGATTCGGTCTGGATACGTATATGCTTGAGGAGCGGATATTAAGACAGGCGCTGCAGTCCCGTTTTTTTCAGTCAAAAATTTTTCGGGTGTTTGAAGAATACTATCGAAGGCCGGGCAATAGTGAGTTGATCGCCGCTTTTTTGACGGCGTTTTCCGGCGAGGTATTGATACGGAGAATGGAGGCTGACAGGCGACTGTTTGTCTGGATTGGAAAGGAACTGCTCGCGGGCGAAGAGTTGAATGCGACGTGCAGGCTGGCCTGGCTTTACGGAATTTCCTGTTATCCGGAGCTTTCGGAGGAGGATCTGCCTCTGGCAAAGCGTATACTGAGTGAGTTCACACGGCGGGGAAGCTATTTCGCCTTTTATCGGAATCTTCCGCCGGCGCTTTCGGAGGACGGACTGTTCTGCGAAAAGGAGTATATTGAATACCGGACCAGCCCAACCGCGCGCGTGTTTTGTTATCATCGCAATGCGGACGCGGGAGCGCTCTGCGGCGAAGAGATGGAGCAGTCATATCCGGGCGTGTTTGTCAGGGAGTGCGCGGTTTTTGAAACGGAGGAAATGCCGTATTATCTGGTAGAGGTTGAAAGAAATGAGGCGCGACTTGTCAAAAACGGCGCGGTGCGGCATACGACGGATCAAAGTGTTTCCGGCAGCCGTTACCAGAAAATAAACAAGATACTGACAGCGAAAGCGTCTGACAGGGAGAGCCTGTTAGAGGAATATGTCATTGAGCAGTATATGACGGAGCAATTATTTCGAAAAAAGGTCATCTGACAGGCGCACATGCAGAACGGAGGAGTAGTGATGAAAAAGCAGCCGCAGGTTTCGGTCGCATATTGTTTTCAAAAAAAAGGCGTGCAGATTGCCTATTATCATGAAGAAATGGATGAGCCGAAGCTGATCGACGATGGGTATCCGATTCCGGACGGCCTGATTCCGACGGCGATGTGCCGGCTGTATGAGAACGGGGAGTGGATGATCGGGCACAGCGCCGTGGAGAACGGATCGGCAAAAAAAGGGTTTCTGGTGCCGGATGTGCTCTCAGCATATAGGAAAAAACGACCGCTGGTTGTTGACGGGGATACCTATTCTGCAGAGGAGCTTCTGCTGCTGTTTCTGCAAAAGTCCATAATTCTGGTGGAGGAACAATGTCCTTTGGAGCGGATTACGGATTTTGAATTTACATTTCCGGAGGTTGACCGGGAGTTGGTGGAAGGATTCCGGAATGTGTTTAGACAGCTTGTCCCGGACGGGCGAAGATTGTATATTCAGGATTTTGAGGAGAGCTTCTATGATTTTGTCATGCATCAGAAACGGGATTTAAGAGGCAATGAGGTGGTTTACTTCGCGGCAGGAGAAGGGCGGCTGCAGGCCTGGACCCTGCGGCAGGACGGCAGCGTATACGGTCAGGCGCGTGTCCTTGAAAGGACAGAGTTCCCGGATTTTCAGTTTCAGACGCAGGATCAGGCGTTGGACGAGGCGTTTGCGCAGCTGGCAGAGCGCTTTTTCGGGAAACGGTTGATCAGCGCGGTCTTTCTGTCCGGAAGAGAATTTGAGGGGACGTGGATGAACCGTTCCCTGAAGGTGCTTTGCCGGGGACGGCGCGTGTTCGGCGTAGAACATATTGAAGTGAAGGGCGCCTGTTATCGCGCGTTCAGAAAACAGGAGGGACACGGAGACAAGCGGGTCTATTATCTGGGAAAGAATCAGATCGTGAATAATATCGGGCTGTATGTATTAAGCGGCACGGGACAGGAGTACTGCCGCATGCTAAGCGCGGGGACAGACTGGTATGACGCGGCGGAGTCAGCCGTATTTCTGGTGGACGACTGCGAACAGCTGACGTTTCTGGTGGACGATGTGCGCGATGAAAAAAAGAGCGCCAAAAAGACCGTTTCGCTTCAGTGGCTGCCTGAGCGGCCGAATTTGGCGACAAAGATTGCGGTAACTCTGAAGTATCATAACGTGAACCGGTGTGAGGTTACCGTTACCGATTTGGGCCTTGGCGAGCTGTACCCGTCATCGAAAAAGTCGGTTACCGAATGGCTGACAGAAGAGTCTTGACGGCGGGAAAACGGGCGTTTTTTGGATCATAAAGGAGGAATTGTTTTGAGTGGTCTTCGGCTTTGCAGCGGATACACGGCACAGTCGCCGTATTTTATAAAAAAAATATCGGTCAACGTTTATACAATGGAAGAACTGTGCTTTTATCTGCAAAATAATTTTACGCTTGTGGATGAGGGCATTCTTAATGAGAACCTGTTTGAATGGCTGGAACGCGAACTGAAGCTTCCGAGGCTTGCGGGCATGCTCAGACAAAATGTTTCGGGAGGCGCGTCGTATCGAAAATTAGCAGGAATGATTCTGGAGTACAGCCGGTATTGTACTCGTGAGCAGATACGGGGATTGATGTCGCAGGCGGAGGAAAAAGAGCGGCTTCCCGGGTCGCAGCTTTTGAAAACAGTGGGAGATCGGATGTTGGAGAATCGAAGGTATGAGAAGGCGATTCGGGAGTACCGGAATATTTTAAGCATGCGTCAGAGGGATTCGCAGTCTGCAGAGTTTTTGGCACAGGTTTACCACAATATGGGCATCGCCTATGCGCAATTGTTTTTGTATGATCAGGCGGCGAAATGCTTTGCGGCGGCATACGATAAGGGGAAAGATCCCGATTCCCGGGAGCTGTACGAAGCGGCGGTGCAGCTTGGGGGGGAGCCGGTGGCAGGATTTATGGAATTGGAAGATGCGGATCCGGAGGATCAGCGGAGGATGAGCGAGCGGCTGGAGCAGCTGGCGAAAGACGCGGCGAACGACGAGACGGTTCGGCGTTTTCAAAAAATCCGCGCATACAAAGAAGAGGGCCGAATGGAAGAATATCAGTCAGCGCTGTCGGAGTTTTTGGAGGACTTAAAAAAAGAATGCTCCAGATATATCAGAACATAGAGACTATTTTGAACCGCGGCCTTTCAGTACGCGGTAGAGAAGCTGCATGGCATAGATCAGACATGGGATGACGACCGTGGCATAAACGGATGCCCGGAATAACCCCTCCCATGCGGCGCTCTGCATGCAGGCGCATAGAATGGTCGCTGCATAGAGCAGCGCAAGCGTGATGGCGCCGATAAAAGCGCTGATTTGTTTCAATCGTTTCATGATGATCCTCCGTTTGAATGGCGATGGGCGGGGTTCTTCGGCTTGAAAAATGTATATTGTAATCTATCCGTATTGTAGCATGCCATATGATTTTGTCAATGGATGTTTTATAAGGAAGCAACGGTCTGTTGGAAGAGAAAGGATGAGGGGGGAGCAATATTTATGAGAGGAAAAAGGAGCGGAATCTTAAAAAAACGCTGGCGGGCATATCTCTGCGCAGGCATGGCGGCGCTTCTGGCAGCGGAGTCTGTGTGCATGGGATCCGGCTTGTTCGGATCTGTCATTCGCGCGCAGGCGGCGCAGACGATGGAGGATTTGCAAAGCCTCCGGGAAAGCGCGGACTACACACTGTATTATGACGGAGAGGACAGTACGGCGGGGAGTGTGTTGCATACACTTCCTGTGCATTCGGAAAACCGGCTTCTGGATGAGGAAACGGAGCTTCGGGAATTTAGTAGTTGGAGCATTCGGGTAAAAGAGCAGTGGCGCTATAATCCGGACGGAACAGTTGACACGGGGGTTTCAAGTCGTGTCAGCTTTGCGGGCGCTACGGAGACCGGAGATGAAAGCTTTAAACAGTTTATAAACGGAATGTATCGGATTACGGCGGCCGGGTTCGGTATTACCGTATATGAGGTGGTGAAGACGACGCGGCAGCAGGACCGCTGGCAGGTGCTTTGGGAGACGAGCAGCGTCGAGGACACCTTTATTGTGGAAGTGCCGTTTCTCGGAGAGGCGCAGCCGGCGCTGGCCAGTCACGAGAGCGGAGAGTACGATTACGGGACGGAGATTGTGTTCCGTTCGCCGGAGGCGGAACGCTACGGGTTATATATTCAGAAGGACCAGCAGATTGGAAGCGCGGCATATGCGAGCTTGGGTGAGGATACGGAGAAGCGCTATACGCTCTCACAGGATATGCGCTTTCGCGTATGGAGCGGAAATCGCCGGTATCGCTTCAGCAGTCCGGTCGACTATGAATATCAGCTAAAAACGTATGATGTGACATTTGTTGTGCGCGATCAATATTCCGGAAAGCCAATTGAGGGCGCAGTGATTGCCGGTCCTTTTTTTGACACGGTGGAGACGGGAGAGGACGGAACGGCGACGGTGACCGGACTATTGTCGAGGCAACATAATCTGACTGTGCGCGCGGGCGATTATTATAAGTCGCAGGATTTCGGATCGAATGAAACGCTGCGTTTTCAGCCGACAGGAGAGAAGCAGCAGGAACTGGTCATTGAACTGGAGCCGCTGTACAGGGATGTTTCTCTGCCGCTCGCCTCGCCGGCGTCTCTGACGGCCTCGGCGAAGGGACCGGATGTAAAGCTCAAGACCGGACAGACCAGACCGCTTTTTAACAGCCTTTCTGTCGGCGTGGAGCTGCCGCTTCCCGCTTCGGTGAATCTCACGTACAACCGCGACACCGGGAAATATGAGGGGACGATCGGGGCGAGCGTACCCGGTTTTCTGGGTGAGGAATTGCCGTTTGAAGAAGTGAAGCAGATGGTAAAGAACAAGATGAATCCCAAACTGATGAAGCTGCTCAATCGCATTCCGGCTAAATTTGGAGTGGATGGCGATATTCAGATTCTCGGTTATGTGGAGGCGGAGCCGCCGAAAGTCGGTGAAAACGCCACGGATTTAAAGATCACGGACGGACATGTTGCCGTCGCGTTTTCAACGGAGCTGAGCGTCAGTATGCCGGTTTGGTGGATTGCGTACGCCAAGCTTGCCGTCGGAGGCGGGGCGGAGTATCAGTCGGGATTGGTGATGAAGGAATTTGATGCATATCCGCTGCAGCGTCTTGCGGTAAAAGGAGCTGTGCAGGGGAGTCTTTCGGCGTCGATCGGACTCGGTCTGGGAATTTCGGACACGGTGTGTGTGGAAACCGGTCTGAAAGGCGAGGTGACTGCGAAGACGGAGCTTTTGTACTCTTTGCAGGAAGCCGAAAAGGCTACCACGATTGAACTTACGGGGACGTGGTATAATAAGGCGCAGTTTTTGATGTTTGGAAGTCAGGCGGATATGTCGCTGAAATGGCAGTTGTATCCGCAGACACAGAGCTCAGAGGAACCGATTGAGCTTACGCCCTCCCCGGCGCCGCTTCCGCGTGATTATGCGCAGAAGGACAGCGATTTTTCGGCGAAGCCGCAGCAAGATGAGCCGCTTGTCAGCAATGTCTTTCCGTACGGACAGCCGGTGGCACAGAAGGCGACCGGACGGACGTCCTCGGGCGGTACGCGTCAGGTGACTGTCTTGTGCTGGGTGGACGATGCGCGGGAGCGCGACAGCATGAACCGGACGGCGCTTTATTATTCGGTCTATGACGGGGAGTCGTATACAGAGCCGAGACAGGTGGATGATGATCATACGGCTGATTTTGACCCGTACCTTGCGGGAGACGGCGAGCGCCTTTATCTGGTATGGCAGAATGCGGATGCGACATATTCAGATGACGTCAGTGTGGAAGAAATGGCGTCGGGAATGGGTATTAAAATAGCAGAATGGACTGGCGACGGCTTTGCAAATGTGACGGAACTGACGGAAAAGGGCGACGGTTATCAGGCGATGCCGCGTCTGTTGGTGCAGGATGACGGGCTGAGCGCGGTGTGGGTGGAAAACAGCCGGAATGATTGTACAGGAAGTGAAGGGGTGCACACAGTGGTGCGCCGCGAGTGCGAGGACGGCGCGTGGCGGGAGCCTGAAGCTGTGCAGAGCGGACTTCCGGGTCTTACTTCACTGAATGTGGCGGAAAAGAACGGCGAAGAGTACCTGACGTACACTACGCTGGATCCGTATTATATACTGGTCGGGGAAAATAATCCGAGTCAGGCGATCTACTATATAAAAGCGGAGAGCGGGGAAAGCGGACGCGTGTCGCTGCCGCTTTGGCAGGAGCCGGAAGAGGGCGCGGAGCATATTCAGGAGAGCGTGTTGGATGAGGACGGGACGGCTTACTGGATTCGCGGAAACAACATTCTGCATGAAACAGAGGGAGCGCTTGCGAAAGCGGCCAATCCGTACGCGCTGGGCGTAGCGGAAAACGATCGGGAACGTCTGGTATACTGGGTTGGCAATACAGAGACAGGAAAGCAGTTGTGCGGTGTGCGGCAGGAGAAAAGTAGCGGTGAGTGGAGCGAACCGTTTGTGTTGTATGAGACAGAACAGTTGATTCGGCAGCCGCAGGTGGAGCTGATGGAGAACGGAATCGCCCTGATCAGCTGCATGCGGGCTGAAGAGACAGACCAGGCCATGTCGGGGGAGACGGATCTGATTGTGTTTGAAGAGGAAAAATCGCCCCGTCTGTCGGGTGAAGCGGTCTATTTATACACCGACTTAAACGGGAACGGCGAGATGGTTCCGGTGTATGTGACGATCACGAATACCGGAAGTGAATCTGCCGACGGGGCGATTATAGAGTTGATCGATGAGAACGGAACGGTTCGTGCGGTCGAGGAGCTGACGCAGACTATGGATGTAAACAGTGAGCTGCAGGTCGTTGTGCAGGCCGATCTTCCGGAGGAGCCGGTGGATCTGACCGTCCGCATCAGTGCGAGGGATTCATACCGGTCCGGAGACGTGGACGGCAACGACATTGTCGATGCGGCGGATGCGCTTTTGGTTTTGCAGCGCGTGGCGCAGCTGGTTGTCTTGACAGAGGATCAGTTTCAGAGAGCGGATATGGACGGAAATGGTCTGTTGAATGCGGCCGACGCACTGGAGATTCTGAAAATTGCCGCGAATCTTTCCTGAACAGATTCCGATGAGCAGATGGCGGGGAACATTGCGGGAACAGCCTTTGTGCGTTCCCGCAATAATTTCAAAAAAAGAATTGACAATTGAAAGACTTAATGCTACTATAGATAGGCAGTTTGAAAATGGTGTATTGACATCAGAGCTATGCGGGAATGCTGGAATTGGCAGACAGGCATGACTAAGGATCATGTGGTTGAATTACCGTGAGGGTTCAAGTCCCTTTTCCCGCATTTTTCAATCTGTGGTTATATATGCAGGAATGGCGGAATTGGCAGACGCGCACGGTTCAGGTCCGTGTGATAGCAATATCATGAGGGTTCAAGTCCCTTTTCCTGCATTCAGAAAAGCACAGCCGCCGGGGATCTTCCCGTACGGTTGTGTTTTTTTTACAACATAAAAACCCGTAATTAAAAAGGAGCGACACAAATGGAAAAGTCATTAAAACAGCAGAGAAATTACAGGTTTGAGACACGGCAGATTCATGCCGGGCAGGAGTTTCCGGATCCGGCGACGGGGGCGCGCGCAGTTCCGATTTATCAGACGTCGTCTTATGTGTTTGACAGCAGCGATCACGCGCAGGCGAGATTTGATTTGAGCGACGAAGGAAATATATACGGACGGCTGACCAATCCTACGCAGGATGTGTTTGAACAGAGAGTTGCCGCTCTGGAGGGAGGAGCGGCCGCGCTGGCGGTGGCCTCCGGAGCTGCGGCGATTGCATACGCGCTGCAGAATCTTGCGCAGGCGGGCGACCATATTGTGGCGGCAAAAAATATTTATGGGGGGACGTACAATCTGCTTGCCCATACGCTTCCCCAGTATGGCATACAGACGAGTTTTGTAGATCCGTTTTGTATCGAGGAACTGGAAAATGCAATTTCAGATCACACAAAGTGCGTTTTTGTCGAGACGCTTGGTAATCCTCATTCCGATGTGGCCGATATTGAACGCCTTGCAGCAGTTGCGCATATGCATAAGATTCCTCTTGTTGTGGACAATACTTTTGCAACGCCGTATCTGGTGCGTCCCATTGAATATGGGGCGGACGTTGTGGTCCATTCTGCGACAAAGTTTATCGGAGGACATGGCACGACGATCGGAGGAGTGATTGTCGACAGCGGAAAGTTTGATTGGAAGGCGAGCGGGAAATTTCCTCTTTTGACAGAGCCGGATCCGTGTTATCATGGCATTCGTTTTTGTGAGGCGGCCGGCGCCGCTGCGTTTGTATCGAGGATTCGAGCGGTTTTACTCAGAGATATTGGAGCGACGCTCTCCCCGTTTCATGCATTTCTGTTTCTTCAGGGGCTGGAGACGTTGTCGCTGCGGGTGGAAAGACACGTGGAAAATGCGCTGCGGGTGGTCGACTATTTAAGGAATCACCCGCAGGTTGAAGCAGTGCATCATCCGTCCGTAACGAAGGATGCCGGGCAGAAAGCGCTTTATGAGAAATATTTTCCAAACGGAGGAGGTTCTGTCTTTACATTCGAAATCCGGGGCGGTGTCAGGCAGGCGAAAACATTTATTGATCATTTGGAATTGTTCTCGCTACTTGCGAATGTCGCCGATGTGAAATCACTTGTCATTCATCCCGCATCTACCACACATGCGCAGCTGAGCGAGAAAGAGCGTCTGGAACAGGGAATTTTAGAGAATACCATTCGGCTGTCAATTGGTACGGAGCATGTGGAAGATATTCTGGAGGATCTTGAGGGGGCGTTTCGAGCTGTGGAGTGAACCGGGCGATCCTTTTGGACGGAAACTGGACGTAGCCAGGGAAACGATTTATAATGAGATCAAATATAAACAAAAGCGGAGGGCGATGTTATGAGAATATGCAAAACGATTGGATTATCTGCGGCCGTTTTCCTGCTGCTCGGAAGCGTACTGACCGGCTGCAGCCAGGTGACGGCGGAAGATCTGATGAGGGACGCGCAGAACAATCTGAACAATGCGAAGTCGGTGGATGGCGATTTTGCGATGGAAATGAATATGGGAATCGACGAGGGCGCGTTGTCCATGGGCATCGGAATCAATGCGGATATGGACATGGAAGTGCTCAATGATCCCGAAATGTATCACATGAACGGAACAATCGGCATTGATTTAATGGATATGACGCTGGATATGGAGATTTACGGCCGCGAAGCGGACGACAAAATGGAGACCTACGTAAATGCCGGTGAGGGGTGGCAGAAGAGTGTTGTCGAGGAGGACGCCGCCGGCGGAGAGAGTGTGATTGCTCTCGGGGATTCGCTGCTGGATGCATCGAACTGCGAATTACAGAGAGATACGGAATCGGTCAATGGACAGGAGGCGTATGTGATTTCCGCAAGACTGGAGGGCGATGACTTTGTGGAGGTATGGGATGAGCTGCAGGACGCCTTTTCCGCTGCCGGGGGTCTGACCGACGACATTTCGGTGGACTTGTCCGGTTTGCGCGCTGACGTCACTTATCATATCTATAAAGACACAAAGCTGCCGGCGGGGATCTCGCTTGTTGTGGAAGGCGGCGAGGATGCGGTTCTGACGGAGGTGGAGGGAATCGGCATTCTGCTTAGAGAACTGTCGTTTGCCATCAATTTTGATGAGTATAATCAGGTGAACGAGATTGAGATTCCGGCAGAGGCTTTACAGGCGCCGGAAGAAGAGACAGGAGCGGACGGCTTCGCTCTTTAATATGCGGAATGTGAATTTCCGCACACAGTTATTTTACCATACGATAAAGGGGGACTTTTTTATGAAAAAGTTTTTTGAGGAATTTAAGGCGTTTGCTTTGCGGGGAAATGTCATGGATATGGCGGTCGGCGTTATTGTCGGCGGCGCCTTTTCCGGAATTGTAACTTCTCTGACCGACAATTTTATTAATCCGATTTTAAATGTGCTCACAGGGCATTCCGCCTATACGCTGTCGGATGTCGCCGGCTTTGCGTCCGCGTTTGTGTCGGCGGTTGTAAATTTTTTGATTATGGCGTTTATTCTTTTCTGCCTGATGAAGGGAATTAATAAAGCGATCAGTCTTGGCGTAAAAAAGGAGGAGCCGGCGCCTTCGACTCAAATTTGCCCTTACTGCAGGAGTGAGATTTCCATCGAAGCGACCAGATGTCCGTATTGTACTTCGGATGTTTCGGAGAAGGACAGCGGAAAGGAAGAGGATAAGTGAACCGGGATTTGACGAGCGGGAATCCGGCAAAGGTGCTGGTTACTTTCTGTCTTCCTTTGTTTGGCAGTATTATTTTCCAGCAGCTTTACAATATCGCGGACAGTCTGGTGGCGGGGAAATTTATCGGAGAACACGCGCTGGCTGCCGTAGGAAACAGTTATGAGATTACACTCGTTTTCATTGCGTTTGCATTTGGATGCAATATCGGGTGCTCTGTTGTGGTCAGCCGTTTTTTCGGAGCCGGAGATTATATGCGCGTAAAAACGGCGGTCTACACGACGCTGATAGCCGGCGGGATTTTATGCGCGGCGCTTATGCTGCTCGGTTTTGTGTGTTGCGATTGGCTGTTGGAGCTGATTCACACGCCGCCGGAGATTTATGCGGATTCTGCGCTGTATCTGCGGATTTACATTGGCGGTCTGTTTTTCTTATTCTATTATAATATAGCTACGGGAATTTTTTCGGCTCTCGGAGATTCGAGGACGCCGTTTTTATTTCTGGCGCTGTCATCCTCAGCCAACGTTGTTTTAGATATTATCTTTGTAAAGACGTTCGGCATGGGCGTATCCGGGGTTGCATGGGCCACGTTTTTGTGCCAGGGGATTAGTTGTCTGCTGTCTCTGGCCGTTGTGTTCCGCCATCTTGCGCTGTTGAATACAGAAAAGAAATGCGCGGTATTTTCCGCGGGTATTCTCGGTCAGATCTGTGTTGTGGCTGTGCCGAGTATTTTGCAGCAGAGTTTTGTATCTGTGGGGAATATTGTGATTCAGAGCATTATCAACAGCTTTGGAGCGTCCGTGATCGCAGGCTATTCCGGCGCGGTAAAGCTCAATAATCTGATGGTGACATCGTTTACGACGCTGGGGAACGGCATTTCAAATTATACGGCGCAGAATATCGGCGCGGGAAAAACGGAACGCATACCGCTCGGATTTTCAGCGGGGCTTAAGCTCGTTTGGGCGCTCTGCATACCAATTGTGTGTCTGTACTTTTTCTGCGGAAAGTGGCTGTTGCTTCTGTTTTTAGACAGTACCACCGGCGTCGCGGTGGATACCGGAAGAGAAATGCTCTGTATTTTATCGCCGTTTTATTTTGTTGTGTCTGCCAAACTTGTGGCCGACGGGATTTTGCGGGGAGCAAGCCTTATGGGACAGTTTATGGCGGCGACGTTTACCGACCTGCTGCTGCGCGTTGTGTTGGCGGCCGTGTTCTCCTCTTTCTTAGGAACAACGGGCATTTGGCTGGCATGGCCGGTTGGCTGGACGGTGGCCACTGCGCTGTCTGTCGGGTTTTACCGAAGAAAATACGGAAAAGCGGGTAAAAAAGCAAAGGCAGTTCCCGATTGAAAAACGCCACATATACTAACGTGAGGGTGTGGCGGGAGCGATGATAGTAATGATACGACTGTGGATTAAGCGGGTCGGGTGGGGGATGTTTTTTGCGCTTGGACTTCCTTATGTGTGTACGCTGATGTGGCAGGGCGCCGGCTGCGCCGGTCAGCTTGCAAATCGGTCGGTATATTTTTTTCAGGACGGGAGGCAATATGGTGTCTCCCGTCCTGAGTATCTGAAGGGAAGCTGTTACTCGCTTCTTCCGGAGGATGCGCCTGTGGAGGCGGTCAGAGCGGTGCTGGTGCTTTTGCAGACCAATCTTGCGTATTACGAGCGGCAATCCTGTCTGCAGAGTGCAGTCACCTGCTACACGCCGGCAGGAACGCGCGCGCGGGAAATGGGATTGATTCCGTTTATGGCGTATGAGCGAAAGATGGATGGGCTGTTGGATGAGTTGGGCGACGAGCAGTACCTGATCGGAGAGACGTTGTATGAGTTGCCGTATTTTGCCCTGAGCGCAGGAACAACGGCAGATGGAGCTGCGCGTGCGGGAGGGGCGTACGACTACCTGGTGTCTGTGGACAGCGCATGGGATGTCGAGGCTGTTTCGTATATGGATATACGGACGGTTTCCGTGCAGATGCTGCGGGAGCGTTGGGGTATTGCGGGAGATTTGGAGGAGGTTCAGATGGAATACGAGGCGCGGACCGGTTATGTCAGCGAGATTGTATGGGAGGGAGGATCTGTGAGCGCAGAGCAGGCCGCGAATGATCTTGGATTGCCCAGCACCGCATTTTCCCTTTCGGTCAGCGGCGAGAGTGTCCGTGTAATGTGCAAAGGCTTCGGTCACGGACTCGGGTTGAGTTTATACGGCGCATGCGCCGCAGCGGAGGAAGGTCTGTCTTATCAACAGATTCTTACGCATTATTTTCCTGCACCGTTACGCACAAGTGAATAAAAGTAATCAAATTGGCAACGCTATCCTTATCATCAAATATCTTCAAGAAAGAAAGAGGTAAGGAAATGGGCAGACATAGAAGAGCAATCATGCTTGCCGTACTGTTGTGCTGTTTGTCGGTACTGGCAATGACCGGTATTTATCGCCGTGAGACGGCGCTTCAAAAAGAGGTTGATGATCTGGTGGAATTATCAGAGCGTGAGGACACGGACGAGAAGGCGGATGGTCCGGCGACGGATAATTTGTCCGCAGGCATTGCCGGCCAGTGGACGCCGGATCAGGAGAGTGAGGCGCCGTCTGCCGAACAGCTGCCTGAGGCGACAAGCAACGCGCAGACTCCGCAGCCGGATTATGAGTTGAATGTTGCGGACGCACAGGCACAGACGGATAAAGCAGAGGCCGAGGAAGGCCAGGAGGCGGTTTCGCAGACTGTTTTATCAAATGCAGTCAGCTTCACGGAGGAAAATTTATTGCTCTGGCCGGTTCAGGGCGAGGTGCTGATGGAGTACAGCATGGATGCCACGATATATTTTCCGACGCTGGATCAGTACAAATATAATCCGGGTATGGTTATCCAGAGTGAAGAAGGGATTCCTGTATATGCCGGCGCTGACGCCAATGTGCTGGAAACCGGAAGTACAGATGAGCTTGGAAATACGGTGACGCTGGATATTGGAGGCGGGTACCGGGTAATATATGGACAGCTGAAGGATCTGACGGTTGAGGCGGGCGATTACATCGCAGCGGGCGCTGTGCTGGGGTATGTGGCGACGCCGACAAAATACTATTCTCTTGAGGGTGACAATGTGTATATGCAGGTTATACGGGACGGGGAGAGCGTGGATCCGCTCAACTATCTGGAATGACCGGCAATTTTGACGACGGATACCGCGTCGGCCTGTCGAAATGAGGCAGGCGCGCGATCCGTCTGTTTTAATTTTCATAAAAAACAAAAAAGTTCTTGCATTTTGGGATTTATTCATGTATACTGTTCATTGCTGTGACATTGATAGCGATGAAGCGAGAGGTTGCTGTCCGTATGTGGCAGGTTTTCCGTGGAGCGAATGTCAAGTTAGGAAACTGGCGACAAGTCACTGTACAGAATACGTTCTACACAAGGTAGAGATAACGTGTGTGAGTTGATCTAAAATACGACACACACGGAAGAGTGTACAGTCACCACTTGTCGTACTTCATTATAAAGTGCGAAAAGGAGGCGGCTTTTTTTATGGCAAGTCAGGTAATGAGAATCACGTTAAAGGCGTATGATCATCAGTTAGTGGATGCATCGGCAAAAAAAATTATTGAGACGGTGAAAAAGAACGGAGCACAGGTGAGCGGTCCGGTTCCTCTTCCGACGAAAAAGGAAGTAGTGACGATTTTAAGGGCGGTTCATAAGTATAAGGATTCCAGAGAGCAGTTCGAGCAGAGAACACACAAGAGACTGATCGATATTGCGGCACCGACGCCGAAAACAGTTGAGGCTTTGACAAAGCTTGAGATGCCGGCAGGCGTGGATATTAACATCAAAATCAAAGAGAAATAAGATTTCATATCTTCCTATATATGATACTTATTTTCTAGAATGATTAAGCCGCTGACAAAATGTTATGCTTAATCCGCTGTAGAGAAAACAGGAGGTAAAATCATGAAAAAAGCAATTTTAGCAACAAAGGTTGGAATGACACAGATCTTTAACGACAATGGCGAGCTCATTCCGGTTACGGTTTTGCAGGCAGGACCGTGTGTGATAACACAGGTAAAAACCGAAGAGAACGACGGTTACAAGGCAGTTCAGGTAGGTTTTGTGGACAAGAGGGAAAAACTGGTTACAAAGCCGATGAGAGGACATTTTGACAAAGCAGGTGTTTCTTATAAAAGATATGTGAGAGAGCTGAAGCTTGAAAATG
>CALWPC010000024.1 GCA_944383325.1 uncultured Lachnospiraceae bacterium
TGAGTTTTTTAAACACTTAAACTCCATGCTCCGGGGAAAACATCCCGGCGTGTTTATGATTGCGGAGGAATCGACCGCATGGCCGGGCGTGACCGGTAAGCCGGAGGAGGATGGACTGGGCTTTACGTTTAAGTGGAATATGGGTTGGATGCATGATTTCCTCGATTATATGAAGTTGGATCCGTATTTCCGCAAGGATAATCATCACCGCATGACATTTGCCATGAGCTATAATGGGGCTGAAAAATATATTCTGGTGCTCTCGCACGACGAGGTTGTCCATTTAAAATGTTCCATGATCAACAAAATGCCCGGGGAGTGCGAAGACAAATTTGCGAATCTCCGCGCGGGATATGCGTTTATGTTGGGACATCCCGGAAAGAAGCTGCTGTTTATGGGACAGGAGTTTGCTCAGCTGCGCGAGTGGAGCGAGGCGCGGGAACTGGATTGGTTTTTGCTTGCGGAGCCGAGACATCAGCAGATGCAACAATTTGTCCGGCAGCTTTTGCAGTTGTACCGCAAATATCCGTCCCTGTATCAGTTTGACCACGATTGGCGGGGGTTTGAGTGGATCAATGCCAACGACGCATACCGAAGCATTTTCAGCTTTGTGCGCCGCGGCGCAAGCGGACGCAGAAGCCTGCTGTTTGTCATCAATTTCACACCGGTCGAGTATTCGGATTACCGGGTGGGTGTTCCGAAGAAAAAACGGTACAAGCTCGTGCTGGACGGCGACCGGACAGAGTTTGGCGGCAACGGCAAGGAACATGCCGAGCTCTATTTCTCAGAGAAGATGCCCTGCGACAATCAGCAATATTCGTTTGCATACGATCTGAGCGCGTACGGAATTGCTGTATTTGAGTTTTAAAGAGACATCAAAACTTCATGAAAAGGCGGTATTCTTTTTCAATACCCGGGTATACTGGAAAAAGAATACTGCTTTTTTCGTTGTATAGGAAAACCGTGCGGATCGCAGCGGCCGGGCAGCATTCTTTCCTGTTCGGGTCTTGAAAACATATAAACAATATGATACGATAAACGAAATGCGGTAGCAGGGTGAACCGGCACATTTGCGCTTGCTTTTGTCTGCGGTGAATTTGTTTGTGACAAAAATAAAAAAACACTTGCAATTTGGAAAAGCCTGTTATATAATATGTCCTGTTCAACTGATGGCCCATCGCCAAACGGTAAGGCAACGGACTCTGACTCCGTCATTTCAAGGTTCGAATCCTTGTGGGCCAGTTTTAGAGCTACCAGTCATAGGGATTGGTAGCTTTTTGTTTGTATTATTCAGGGAAGATGTTGGAGATGAAATCGAATGTATGAATTTCAGTCCCGTGTGCGCTACAGCGAGACGGATGAAGAGGGAATGCTGACGATCAGCGCCCTGATCAACTATTTTCAGGACTGCTGCAGTTTTCAGTCAGAGGACATCGGACGGGGCGTGCGTTATCTGCGGGAGCACGCCTGCGCGTGGGTGTTGGGCGGATGGGAGATCGCCCTGCACCGGATGCCCCGCTACACAGAAGAGATTGTGATCCGCACGTGGCCAGTTGATTTTAAGGGGTTTTTTGGCTATCGAAATTTTGAACTGCGTACGGTGAGCGGAGAATGTCTGGCGCAGGCGAGCACGACATGGATTTTTGTCGATACGGACAGCGGCCGTCCGCAGCGGGTGACAGAGGATATGGCTCAGGCGTACGTGTGCTCCCCGGAATTGCCGCTTGAGCGTCCAAAACGGCATTTGAAACTGGATGAGAGCGGGCAGATTTATCAGTGCCCTCCGGTCACTGTTCTGCGCGGTCATCTGGATACCAATCATCATATGAACAACGGGCAGTACGTATTGATTGCTCAGGAATGTATGATGCAGGAGGCGCCGCCGTCAGGAGGCAGACTCTGCAGTCTTCGTGTACTGTACCGTAAAGAGGCGGTGCTCGGCGATGTACTTTATCCGCGCGTGTCTGTCAGCGGAAACCGCCGGCAGGCCGAGCTTGCGAACGATCAGGGACAGCCGTATGCGGTTGTGGAATTTGAGTATACGCCTTGCGGTCAGTAAATGGGGAAGAGAAGAATGTTAAAAATAGGAGTAATGCAGACGCTGACTGTTGTGTCGGCAGCAGAATTTGGCGTTTATCTGTCGGAGACGGCGCAGGGGAGAGAGAAAGTGCTTCTGCCAAAGAAATACGTACCTGCGGGCGTGAGCATAGGGGAGAACATCACGGTATTTTTGTATCGGGATTCAGAGGACAGAATGGTTGCGACAACAAAGAAGCCTTATGTGACGCTCGGGGAGTTCGCAGTGCTTTTGGTCGCGCAGCAGACAACGATCGGCGCGTTTCTCGACTGGGGACTTGATAAAGATCTGTTGCTTCCGTTTCGCGAGCAGACAAGGGACTTGGCAGTGGGAGACCGCGCGCTTGTGCGGTTATATGAGGACAAGAGCGGAAGGCTCTGTGCAAGTATGCGGAAAGTGTATCCCCTGCTGCGGACGGATTCACCGTATAGCCCGGGCGATGAGGTGGAAGGGTTTATTTATGATTCCAGTGAGCGGTTTGGGTTGTTTGTTGCTGTGGACGACTGTTATTCCGCGCTCATTCCGCGGCGCGAAGTGCACGGCGGACTACGGCCGGGAGATCAGTTTCACGGCAGGGTGACAAAGGTGCATGCGGACGGGAAACTGGATTTGAGCCCGAATCAGCAGAAGCAGTTTCAGATGGATGTGGACGCACAGAAAATTATGTCCGTGTTAAAGGAGTACGAGGGCGTGCTTCCGTTCACGGATAAAGCCTCGCCTGAGGTGATCGAACAGCATTTCGGGATGAGCAAGGCGGCGTTTAAGCGCGCGGTCGGCCGGCTGTACAGGCAGCGGCGGATCGAAATTACACGGCAGGAAATTCGTTTGGTATCGGAGCAATCAGATAAATAAATATTCAGGGAGGAAATATTATGAAAAAGGCAATCTCTACAGATAAGGCACCTGCGGCAATCGGCCCGTATTCTCAGGCGATTGAAGTGGGGGAAATGATTTATACGTCGGGCGTCATCCCGGTGAATCCGGAGTCGGGGGAAATTCCGCAGGGCGTGCAGGAGCAGGCAAGGCAAGTGTTTAAAAATATGACTGCGCTTTTGAACGCCGCCGGCTCGTCGATGGAGTCGGTGGTAAAAACGACAGTTTTTATCAAGGATATGAATGATTTTGGAGCAATCAACGAGATCTATGCGGAGTATTTCCCGGGAATTTTTCCGGCGAGATCCTGCGTTGAGGTGGCAAGGCTTCCAAAGGATGTGCTTCTGGAAGTTGAGGCGATTGCAGTAAAAAATTGATGGAATATATGGTTCACCCGACAGGACACAAGCGCCTGTCTGTGTGGAAAGGGGTACAATCATGTTAGCAACCGACATCGGAATTGATCTGGGGACAGCAAGCGTCCTGGTTTACGTCAAGGGAAAAGGCATTGTGCTGAAAGAACCTAGCGTGGTCGCATTCGACCGCGATACGAATAAAATCCGGGCCATCGGCGAAGAGGCCAGACAGATGCTCGGACGGACGCCGGGTAATATTGTGGCGGTCCGCCCGATGCGTCAGGGCGTGATTTCTGACTATTCGGTCACCGAAAAAATGCTGAAATATTTTATTCAGAAGGCGATGGGCCGCAGGCGTTTCCATAAACCAAGAGTGTGCGTCTGCGTTCCGAGTCAGGTGACGGAGGTTGAGCGAAGCGCGGTCGAGGATGCGGCAATGCAGGCGGGGGCGCGGGAAGTGATTATTATCCAGGAGCCGATTGCGGCGGCACTTGGCGCCGGAATCAGCATTTCGGAGCCAAAAGGCAATATGATTGTAGATATTGGAGGCGGGACGGCGGATGTGGCTGTCGTTTCCATGGGAGGCATGGTATGCGGTCAGTCGCTGAAGGTTGCCGGAGATGATTTCGATGAGGCCATTGTGCGCTATATGCGAAAAAAGCATAATCTGCTGATCGGGGAGCGCACGGCAGAAGAGATTAAAATTGAGGTTGGAGCGGCGTTTTGCGGTCCGGAAGTCCTTTCGATGGACGTCAAGGGCCGGAATCTCGTAACGGGACTGCCAAAGACAGTAACCGTGACGAATGTGGAGACGGAAGAGGCGATGAGGGAGGCTGTTGAGCAGATTGTGGACACGATCCACAATGTGATGGAAAATACGCCGCCGGAGCTGACGTCTGATATTGCGGACAGAGGAATCATTCTGACCGGAGGCGGCGCGCTGCTGAGAGGGCTTGATGAATTGATTGAAACGCGGATTGGGATTAATACGCTCACGGCTGAGGAGCCGCTTACGGCGGTCGCAGTCGGGACAGGATTGTATCTGGAACAGCTGCGTTGAACAGGATGAATGAAAAGAGTGTCCGAAAAGCTGCGGCAAGCAGACTGGGGGACACTCTTTGTCGCCTTGGAGACTCTGTATATACGAGGGCCGAAACAAAAAGGAGAACAGATCTTGAGCCAGATGGAAGGTTATGTGGAAGCCATTCGGTTTCATAATGAAGAAAATGGATATACCGTATTTACGCTTGTGAGCGAGGGGGATGAGACGACCTGCTTTGGCAATCTGGTTTGCCTGCATCCGGGAGATTATGTGCGCGTATCGGGCGAGATGACCGTGCATCCGCTTTATGGCGAGCAGCTGAAGGTGGAGGAGTTCTCGTTTTGCGAGCCGAAGGATCAGCTTGCCGTCGAGCGTTATCTGGCTTCTGGGGCGATTAAAGGGATTGGAGTCAGTTTAGCGGCCCGCATTGTCGCAAAATTTGGCGACGATACATACCGAATTCTTGAGGAGGAACCGGAGCGCCTGGCGGAAGTGCGTGGGATCAGTGAGAGAAAGGCCCGGGAAATCGCCGGACAGCTGATTGAACAGCAGGAGATGCGAAAGACGATGCTGTTTTTACAGCAGTATGGAATTTCCGTCGCGTTATCGGCAAAAATATATCAGTGCTATAAAGAGGACGTTTACCAGATTATACGGGAAAACCCATACCGCCTGGCGGAAGACATATCCGGCGTCGGTTTTCGGATTGCGGATGAGATTGCGGCCCGGGTTGGTGTTTTGGCGGATTCGGAGTTTCGCATTGCAAGCGGTTTGTTGTTTGTGCTTTCTCAGGCGGGGGCGGAGGGCCATACCTGCCTTCCGCGGCCGGTGCTATTAGAGCGCGCGCAGGCGTTGCTCGAGGTGTCTGAAGATCAGCTTCAAAAAGGACTGATGGATTTGACCGTGGAGCGAAAAGTAGTCGCGAGAGAGCTCGAAGGGGAGGTCTATGTCTATTCCGGCGAGAGCTATTACACAGAAATGGCCGTAGCGCGTATGCTGCTTGACTTAAATCAGCCTTTCGAGGCAGAGGAGGAGCAGGTTCTGCGTTATCTGGACGAAGCCGCGGGCAAACAGGCGCTCGTCTTTGATGAACTTCAGCGAAGCGCCGTGCTTCAGGTTGCGAAAAGTGGTCTGACCGTGATTACCGGCGGGCCGGGAACGGGTAAGACAACGATCATCAATTTGATTATCGGGTGTTTTTTGAAACAGAAAAAAAACGTATTGCTAGCAGCGCCGACCGGGCGGGCGGCAAAGAGGATGACGGAGGCGACTGGCTATGAGGCGCAGACGATTCATCGCCTGCTAGAGTTGTCGGGTTCTCCTGAAGAGCCGATGGCGCGTTTTCGCTTCGGGCGCGATCAGGATAATCCGCTTGAGGCGGATCTGATTATTATTGATGAAATGTCAATGGTTGATATTTATCTGATGAAGGCGCTGTTGTCCGCCATTACAGTGGGCACGCGTCTGGTTCTGGTCGGAGATGTGTGCCAGCTGCCCAGTGTCGGGCCAGGCGCGGTGCTGAAAGATATTATTTCTTCGGAATGTTTTCCGGTTGTCGAGCTGTTAAATATTTTCCGGCAGGCAACGGAGAGCGATATTGTGGTCAATGCGCACCGGATTAATCACGGGCAGGAAATTCGGCTTGACAATCAGAGCGCAGACTTCTTTTTTTTACAGAGAACACAGACGGAAGTTATTGTGCAGTCGGTCGTATATCTGGTGCAGTCGAAGTTGCCTCCGTATGTGCAGGCGACGCCGTTTGACATTCAGGTTTTGACGCCGATGCGCAAAGGGGCGCTAGGTGTGGAAAATTTAAATCGCGTGCTGCAGCGGCATCTCAATCCGCCGTCCGCACAACGGGATGAGAAAGAGCACCGGGACGGTGTTTTCCGTGTGGGCGATAAGGTGATGCAGATTAAAAACAATTATCAGTTAGAGTGGCACGTGCGCAATTCTCTGAATATTCTCGTCGATCAGGGCATGGGCGTGTTTAACGGAGATATGGGGATCATAACCGAGATTGACGACTTTGCGCAGACGGTAACGGTGTTGTTTGATGAACTGAGGGAGGTGCTTTATCCGTATGCGCTTTTGGATGAACTGGAACTGGCTTATGCGG
>CALWPC010000025.1 GCA_944383325.1 uncultured Lachnospiraceae bacterium
CAAAATGCAAACAGAAAAACAGAGAGCCGACCACTTTTGAAAGTGATTAACTCTCTGTTTTGTCGCACCTGTTTGTCAGCGTTAGTAATAAGTTGTTGTGAATACTTCCTTATCACTGTAAAACCAATATCTTTCAGGTGTAAACATTCAGAAGTTTATAAACGGTTGACGGGATGCAAAAAGCGCGCGCAAAAAGATGTCAGCACGTTCACAAAAACATATCTTCTTCTATCCAGACTATACTGTCGGTTTTGGAATTTCACCAAATCCTGCGCTTGCACGCTCGCGGACTGTACCGCCGATCGGGAATCTCACCCTGCCCTGAAGACATTGTTATCATTTTGTTGTCGAAAGAAGAATAACACTTTTTACGTATATAGTCAAGAATACCCCCCTTTTTATTGCGCATACCATGTACACTTTTTACAAATCTTTCCCTACTAAGACCCTAGGTTTTTGGTTTGCATTACTGCGGCTGCAATAGTATAATGAATTTACGATAAGATAAAGAAAGTAGGAACAGATATGAGCGAAATTCAAACTATTCTCACAAACGAACGCTATGAACTGAACCGCAATCTTGCACAGATGCTCAAAGGCGGCGTCATCATGGATGTAACGACGCCCGAGCAGGCCAAGATTGCAGAGGCGGCCGGCGCCTGCGCTGTTATGGCGCTAGAAAGAATTCCTGCAGACATCCGTGCAGCCGGCGGCGTATCCAGAATGAGCGACCCTAAAATGATCAAAGGCATCCAACAGGCGGTTTCCATTCCTGTAATGGCAAAATGCCGGATCGGACACTTTGCAGAGGCGCAGATTCTGGAGGCCATCGAGATCGACTATATCGATGAGAGCGAAGTGTTATCTCCGGCCGACGACAAATATCATATTGATAAAACGGAATTTAAAGTTCCTTTCGTTTGCGGAGCCAAGGATCTCGGCGAGGCGCTGCGCCGCATTTCAGAGGGCGCTTCCATGATTCGGACAAAGGGCGAACCGGGCACCGGAGACGTCGTTCAGGCTGTTCGCCATATGCGTCTTATGCAGTCTGAAATCCGACGCCTTGTCTCGCTTTCCAAAGACGAGCTGTATGACGCCGCAAAACAACTCCAGGTTCCCTACGAACTTGCCCTGTATGTACATGAACACGGAAAACTTCCGGTCGTAAACTTTGCAGCCGGCGGCGTCGCAACTCCCGCAGACGCTGCGCTTATGATGCAGCTCGGAGCAGAAGGCGTTTTCGTAGGTTCCGGAATTTTTAAGTCAGGCAATCCGGAAAAACGTGCGCAGGCGATCGTAAAAGCCGTTACTAATTTCAACGATCCCCATGTTTTGGCCGCGCTCTCTGAAGATCTCGGCGAAGCTATGGTCGGTATCAATGAACAGGAAATCGAACTTTTAATGGCGGAGCGTGGAAAATAATGACGGTCGCGATATTAGCTCTTCAGGGAGCGTTTGTAGAACATCAACATATGCTTGGCCGCCTCGGTGTGCAAAGCTTTGAAATCCGGCAGCGGCAGGATTTGTTGAAATCATTTGATTCGCTCATTATTCCCGGCGGCGAGAGCACGACAATCCGAAAATTAATCTGCGAATTTTCAATGTACGACGACATCCGGGAACGCATTCTCGGCGGCACACCCGTATTCGGTACGTGCGCCGGTCTGATTACACTGTCAAAAGAAATTTCGGGCGATGTAACAGACGCCGACCCGCCTTTAAAACTGATGGATATTACCGCCTGCCGGAACGGATACGGCCGACAGTTGGGAAGTTTTTTCTGCAGGTCGGACTTTGTCGGCAAAAACATTCCGATGACTTTTATCCGCGCGCCTTTTATTGAATCGGCCGGTCCGAACGTCGAGATTTTAAGTACCGTCGACGGCAAGGCGGTGGCTGCCAGACAGAGAAATATGTTGGTGACGGCCTTTCACCCTGAACTTACAGACGATACCGCTGTCCATGAATATTTCCTGTCTATGAGCCGCACGGCTCCTCAGACGTAATCCGCGTATTCTTATAAACCAACAAGCGGGTGTTCCGAAACTATGAACCTGAAACCACATAGTTTTGGAACACCCGCTTTATGATCGTTTATAGAAACCTGCTGTATCTCTCTTAACCTACACGGGGCAACCGGTTTCCTCCTCGTGAATATCCGCCTTCGGAGGCCGAAGCCCCTCAATCGCAAGATGATGCTTCTGCGCATAATCCCAGATTGCCGCATGTACCGCCTCCTCTGCCAGAAGCGAACAATGCACTTTGACCGGCGGAAGCCCGTCCAACGCCTCCATGACCGCCTTGTTGGTCAGTTTCAGCGCCTCTTCTATAGTCTTTCCTTTGATCATCTCGGTAGCCATGCTGCTCGTCGCAATCGCAGCCCCGCAGCCAAAGGTTTTAAATTTCACATCCCGAATAACCTGGTTGTCATCCACATCCAGATAAATGCGCATAATGTCTCCGCATTTTGCATTGCCCACCGTTCCGACGCCGCTTGCATCCTGAATCTCACCGACGTTTCTCGGATTTGAAAAATGATCCATCACTTTTTCACTATATGGTTCCATGAAAGCCCTCCATTCCTGAACGCGCATCGATTATGCATTCGCTTTTTTCTGTTCTGAGATAAAGTCCTCATACAACGGCGACATTGAGCGGAGCCGCTGCACAATTTCTTTTAAACTGTCCACCACAAAATCGACCTGCTCCTTCGTATTGTCCTCGCCAAGAGAAAAACGGAGCGAGCCGTGTGCAATCTCATGAGGCAGGCCAATCGCCAAAAGCACATGCGATGGGTCAAGGGAACCCGATGTGCAGGCCGAACCACTGGAGGCGCAGACGCCTTTCCGATCCAACATGATAAGCAGCGATTCGCCTTCCACAAACTGAATGCTGACATTTACATTGCCCGGCAGCCGCCGTTTGCGGTCGCCGTTTGCGCGCACATAAGGAATTTCTGCGAGAAGCCGATCCATAAAATAGTCCCTCAACTCGGACATCCGTTCCGCACGCTCTCCCATTGTCTCGGCTGCCAACCTGACTGCCTCTGCAAAGCCGACGATTCCAGGAACATTCTCTGTGCCTGCGCGCCGTCCCCGTTCCTGTCCGCCTCCGTGGATCAGATTCGCAAGTCGGATTCCTTTTCGAACATATAAAAGGCCGATCCCTTTCGGCCCTGCAAGCTTATGACCGCTTGCGCTCAGCAAATCAATATGCATCTGTCTGACATCGATCGGAACCTGGCCAAACGCCTGAACTGCATCTGTGTGAAAAAGAACGCCATGTTCATGGGCAAGCTTTCCGATTTCCTCTATCGGCTGAATCGTCCCGATCTCATTATTCGCGAACATGACCGAAATCAAAATCGTATCCGGCCGGATACTGTTTTTCAGCTCTTCCATCCGAACGATTCCGTTTTCATCGACCGGAAGATACGTCACTTCATAGCCATGCTTTTCCAAATATTCCGCCGTGTGCAGCACGGCATGATGCTCAATCGCCGAGACAATCACATGCCTGCCCTTTGCGGCATAGCTCTCCGCTACTCCTTTCAGCGCCCAGTTATCCGCTTCGCTTCCCCCGGACGTAAAATAAATTTCATCCGCGGACGCATTCAACACCTCTGCAATCGTCTCTCTGGCCTTTTGCACCGTAGCCTTATCCCTTTGTGCAATCGTATACGTACTGGAAATGTTTGCAAACTGTTCAGTAAAACAGGGAAGCATTTTCTCCACCACTTCAGGCCTGGTTGGCACGGTCGCCGCATGATCCATATAAATAAACGACTCCATCTTATACCTCCAATCAGCGAATCGCTAATCCTTATCTTATCCACAGACAGGAAATTTTATTTCCTATCCAATTTCTATGATTTAGGATAGCCGATATTTCCCTACTTGTCAAGAGGGTTTTTCCCAGAAATCGGTGGCTGCTTCCCACATGTTCAGCAATTTCTTACAATTTAATACTGCGCTCTTTTAAAATATCTCCTACCGATACCGCTTTTCCAAGCTTCAGCGACCTGTCCATCGCCTCCATAACGGCAAGCGTATGGATCCCTTCCCGCAAATCAGGCTTTGGCGTCTCGCCGTTGTTCATCGCATGGGCAAAGTGCTCAATATAATTCTGATACTCTCCCGCGTGATGACTTTCCTGCTCAAACCGAAAATAATAGTCGTGCATGTCGTCAAATGTGTGCAGCTGTGCTGTTTTCTGCACCGGTTCAAAATTTGTATAATATTTCAGTTTCGGATACCCCGCCTGACTGATTCCTGCCGTTCCCCGCAGCGTACAGCAAATATTTTGCTGAACCGCGCTGCCAAGCGTAGGAGTCGCGTAACAGCCCGTTACCGAGGCAAATGCCCCGCTTTTATCGCGCAGCAAAAATTTCAGCGTGTCCGGCACATCCAAACCGCGCTCCCTCGTATTGGCGCTGACGGCGCCCAGTCCGTACACTTCCTCAATATCCGGCAAATACCATGCAGCCAGATCTACCGCATGAATCATAAAATTATACATCCAGGAAAAGCCCGACGCATGACTCCAGGCCCTCTCCAAAAACCACCTGGAATCGCTGATATAGTGCGCCTCCAGAGTAACCAGTTCCCCGTGCCTGCCCGCCTCATAATCCATGCGCTGACGGCGCAGAGGCTCAAAATATCTGGAGCTCTGTCCGACAAAAACCGTCTTTCCGGTACGCTTTTGTACCTCCAACAATTCATTTGCCTCGTCCAGAGACACCATCAGCGGCTTCGTACAAATGACATGCTTGCCTGCTTGAAGAGCCATCTTAATGTGCGCGGCATGAAGCTGATCCGGAGTATAAATGCCGATGACATCAATCGACGGATCCTCAAGCATATCCTCATATCTGGTCGTATATCTTGGCAACTGAAATTCCTGGCAGCGTTCCCTGCAAAGCTCCTCATTTAAATCACAGATGTTTCCGATCTCCCAAAGATCGCTCTGCAGAACGGCAGAAATAATACTCCTGCCTTCTCCCAGACCCAAAACTCCCATCGAATAGATTTTACTCATAAAAAAACACCGTTCCTTTCCCACATGACTGTGTGCCGTACAACGAAAAAATTTCTGTAATTGCATCATACGACAAAAAGAAAAGCGGTGTCTTTCATCTTATTATGAAAAAATTGTACTATTTTTTGTTTTGGCGATACTGCCCAGGCGTCATTCCCATGATTTTTTTAAATACGCGATTAAAATACGAACTGCTGCGAAACCCCGACTGAAGCGCAACTTCAAGCACACTTAACTCCGTGCTCCGAAGAAGCAGCCGCGCATGATTGACGCGCACCTGTTCAATATAATCAAAAATACGCATCTTCATCACACTGGAAAAATACGCGGACAAGTACGACGGACTCATCATTGCCGCTTCCGACAAATCGGAAAGCATAATCTCTTCTGCAAAATGCGCATGAATATATTCGACCACCCCGCGGATGCGTTGGTACGAACGCTGCCTTCCATCCTGCGGATCAAGCGCATTCTGCTCCTGATAATGACGGTAACACTGCGCAAGTGAAACCATAAGCCATGCCCGAAGCATCAGCTCCCATCCGACGCCTTGCTGTTCATACTCCTCACGAATCTGAAACAGCGCTTCCTTCAACTTCGGGTACCACTTACTTGCCGGCGCAATGCGATTTAGCACGCCCGCCCTGCGCTGAAAAAACGGCTTCAGATAATCCGATTCCTGCGGCATGTCCCATACAAAACGCGCGTCAAACACATAGACGAGCATCGATAAATTCCCATCATGCACCGCCATATGGTGCTCCCGGTGATTGATCAGAAAAATATCTCCCGGCGTAATCGGATACGTCTGATCCTCAATAATATAATGTCCGCATCCTCCCGCAATATAGTTGAGCTCCAGACTGTCATGACAGTGAATCATCACCTGCTTGGCGTCTGTCTCATAAAATGCAAACGGAATATTTCCCGCAAACTGGATCTCCTCTTTCACAAAAGCCATCGCTGTCTCGCCTCCAACCGCGGCACAGCCGCCCTGCCTCATCTGCGCCTTTTGCAAGCTAAAATAAGCACTCGGTAAGCCGTATTTTAATCAACATTTTACTGAAATCAAATCTGGCCACTCCACACCATTGGCCGCCGTCCTATAACCCTCCGCGTAAAAAAAGAAACCGAGTGCCTATGTAAACATCGCATTTCTGCACTGAAAAAGTGTTTCCATTCTACTATATGCGCGCGCCGCCAACATGTGCACTTTACGCAGAATACCATCTGCCCGACGCGCCGCACGGAAGAATATAGTCCCCCGTTTTCCGACTCCCGACCGGAACGCCGATTTCCTGCGACTGCACAAAACCGCCGCGCTGATCTGCGACCGCCAGGCGCAGCATATAACTCAGCACAGCCGGCGCCAGGCCTGTCGTATAGGAATTAATCAGCACAAACAGCGGCTTTTCACTCAAAAGCTGCGCGCACAGGCGAAGAAACGGATAGAGCGACTCCTCAATTTTCCACAATTCTCCTTTCGGTCCCCGCCCGTAAGACGGCGGATCCATAATAATCCCATCATATTGATTGCCCCGGCGGATTTCGCGCTCCACAAACTTTCTGCAATCGTCCACAAGCCATCGGATCGGACGATCTTCAAGCCCTGACGCCCTGGCGTTCTCTTTTGCCCATCCGACCATTCCTTTGGAGGCGTCGACGTGTGTGACGCTCGCGCCCGCGGCTGCCGCCGCCAGAGTAGCCCCGCCGGTATATGCAAACAAATTCAATACACGCACCGGACGATTCGCACCCCGAATCTGCTCGCCAATCCAATCCCAGTTGACTGCCTGCTCCGGAAACAGACCCGTATGTTTAAAATGAAACGGTTTCAAGTGAAAAACAAACTCTTTATAGGAGATTGTCCATTGCTTTGGCAAATTAAAAAACTCCCACTCTCCTCCGCCCTGACTGCTTCGGTGATAATAAGCGTTCGGACTGCGCCACTCCCGCAGCTTCCTCGGCGTATCCCAGATCACCTGCGGATCAGGCCGGACTAACACATAGTCTCCCCACCGTTCCAATTTCTCTCCCTTTGAGGTATCCAATACTTCATAATCCTTCCACTGATCCGCTATCCACATAGCATTTTCATTCCTTTCGTCATGCACAGACATTATTCCTGACTCCAATGCAGATAATGCAGCTGCCCCCGCTTTTGCATATCAGCAAACTGACTTTGCCTGAGCGCCTCATAAAGCACAACAGCAACTGAATTTGACAGATTCAGCGACCGGATAGACGGAAGCATCGGAATCCGAATTGCCGATTCCTCATACCTGACCAGAATCTCCTCGGGAATTCCGGCGCTTTCTTTCCCAAACATCAAATAGCAATCCGGCTCATAGGATACTTCTGCATATGTTTTCTTTCCCTTTGTCGTCACCATATAAATTTTGGCTCCAGGATTTTTCTGCAAAAAATCATCAAAATGAAGATAGCGCCGCACATCCAACTGTTCCCAGTAATCCATACCGGCGCGTTTAATTTCGCGCTCTGTCAGCCGGAATCCAAGCGGCTCAATCAGATGCAGCGTCGCTCCGACAGCCGCGCAGGTTCTTCCGATATTTCCCGTATTAGCCGGAATTTCAGGTTCATACAGTACAACATGAAACGCCATTACTCGTTCCCCCCATCCGCTCTCAGACGCTCAATAAACCTGGCAAAACGCTCAAGCGCCACCTTCAGCGCATCTAGCGAATAGGCGTAAGAAATACGGACAAACCCCTCGCCGCACGCTCCAAACGCCGTTCCGGGTACGACCGCCACACGCTCCTCCTCGAGCAGGCGGGTCGCAAAACAGTCGCTGCTCATTCCAAATTCCTGAATACTCGGAAATACATAAAATGCGCCAAACGGTTCAAAACACTGAATTCCCATTTGCTCAAACGCGTGCATCAGAAACCTTCGGCGCTGATTGTAGGAATCGCGCATTTGCTGCACGTCCTCATCCCCATTTTTCAGCGCGGACACCGCCGCATACTGACTGTTTGTCGGCGCGCACATAATCGCAAACTGATGCAGCTTGAGCATCTGGGCAATGATCTGCTGCGGTCCGCATGTATATCCAAGCCTCCAACCGGTCATCGCATGAGATTTTGAAAAGCCATTGATCACGACCGTGCGCTCTGGCATGCCGTCAAGCGATGCGATGGACGTATGTTCATGATCATACGTAAGCTCGGCATATATTTCATCAGACACCACAAATAAGTCATGTCTGATTACACACTCTGCAATCGGAAGCAGTTCTTCCCTTGTCATAATCGCACCGGTCGGATTATTCGGAAACGGAAGCACTAAAATTTTCGTCTTTGGCGTAATAGCCGCCTCAAGCGCTTCCGGGGTCAGTTTAAACTGATCTTCTTCCCGCAGTGCAATCGTCACCGGCACGCCTCCGGCCATCACCGTACACGGACTGTAAGACACATAGCTCGGCTGAGGAATCAGCACCTCATCCCCCTCCTCAAGCATGACCCGCAAAGCCAGATCAATCGCCTCACTCCCGCCGACCGTCACGAGCACCTCACTGGCGGGGTCATACGAAAGCCCAAACCGGCGGGACAGGTAACGGGCGATTTCTTGCTTTAATTCCGGAAGTCCTGCATTCGACGTATAAAATGTGCGCCCCCGTTCAAGCGCATAAATCCCCTCGTCACGAATATGCCACGGCGTATCAAAATCCGGCTCACCCACGCCGAGCGAAATTGCATCCTGCATTTCTGTCACAACATCAAAAAATTTTCGGATACCGGAGGGTTCCACCTGCCGGATTCTGCTGTTTAACGGATCTCTCATGGAGTCACCTTCATTCTCTCATCCTCAGAGCGCCTGGACATCACCGTCCCGTGCTCTTTGTATTTTTTCAATATAAAGTGCGTCGCCGTACTCAGTACCGAATCCAGAGTAGATAAGCGGTCGCTGACAAACTGTGAAATTTCCCGCAGCGTCTTTTCTTCCAAAATCACCAACAGGTCAAATCCTCCCGAAATCAGATATACCGACTGCACTTCCGGGTAGTTATAAATGCGCTCGGCAATACTGTCAAATCCCTGTCCTCTCTGCGGCGTCACGCGCACTTCAATCAGCGCAGTCACTTTTTCAGAGGATGTTTTTTCCCAGTTGATCATCGTGTGATACCCGCAGATAATTTCCTCCTGCTCCATATCCGCAATTTCATTTGCGATCAGCGCCTCGTCACTGCCCAAAAGAACCGCCAGCTCCCCAAGATCTACCCGACTGTTTTTCTCCAGGTACATCAGGATTTGCTCCCTTATATCGCTCATTTGTCTTCGTTCCCTTCCCTGTCATAAATTTTATATAGCTCATCCGTTTTTGGCGGCTCCAGATACCTCGTATCCTCCTCATTTCTCACGACACGGCCGTTTCCATCTGTCGTATGCCCGACGACCGCCGCCGAAATGCCCGCTTTGTCAAGTTCAGAGACAAGCTGCGAACCATGATCCGTAGCGATCAGCAAACTTCCGCTGCTGATCAGCGCATAGGGATTCAGATCCAGATAATTGCAGATTTCCACTGTCTCCTGGCGAATCGGAAGTTTTTTCAGATCCACCTCAAGACCGAGATCCGACGCCTCTCCAAGCTCCCAGAGCGCGCCGAAAATACCGCCCTCCGTCACATCGTGCATAGCGCTTGCTCCGCATGCCGCTGCAATTTCCGCCTCAGGAACAACCGATAAATACTGATCAAACCCTTTCGCCGTCTCAACAAATTCTTCCGGGAATCTGCACTTTAACATCTGTTCGCACTCTTTGGCAATAATCGAAGTGCCTTCCACGCCTACCCATTTTGTCACGACCAGATCCTGACCCGGTCTCGCTCCTCCCGTAGCAATCAAATGATCACGTTTTACTTTACCGATTCCCGTCACCGTCAACACAATCTGATTGACGGCCGCCGTCACTTCCGTATGACCGCCGATCACCTGTATATTCAATTCCTGACAGGCGCGTTCCACCTGGCTCATCACTGTGCGGATTTCCTCCTCGTCAACCGACGGCGGAAGCAGTACGCTAAGCAAAACCGCAACCGGCTGAGCCCCGCTTGTCGCAAGATCGTTCGCTGTGATATGAATGGCCAGGCCTCCAATATCTTTTGTCGTCCCCGTAATCGGATCGGTAGAAAAGGTAAACACTTCATCCGGTTTTAGCTGCATGGCGGCGCAGTCCTCTCCGACTCCGGCGCCGAGCAGCACCTCCTCCCGCCGCACATTCACCTGCTTTAATATCGAGCGTTTTAATACACTTTCTGAAATCTTTCCAATTTTCATCTGCACACCCAGTTTCCCACTCTGTTTTTCAAATGTATTTTCGTCTGTCCGGCCTGCCATTTAAATCAAATACGACAAAAGCGGCACAAACACCATCGATACCACTAACAACACAATGATGATCACCGCAATCATCCGCTGTCTTTTGCTCATCATATGATCACACCTTTCTTATATAACCGTTGTCCATTCCGTCTTTTCAATCGGTTCCTCCCGGTGTAAAAGCACCACGGCCGATTCCGGTTCGAGTTTCAGTTCCAGATTACCGCGTTCCACTTTGCGAATAATTTTCCCGATCGAATAGCCGTTCGAGTACGTTGCCACGAGCTGAGTCATCTCACAGTCTTTCGGCATTCCGGTACTCCAAACGTCAATTTGCACATCCAGTTCCCGGTCTGTATTATTGACCGCAATTACCGCTTCTTCCTCCAGATCAAACCGCCCGTAAGCCAGTACGGAAGGTTCGCTGCAGTTCAGAAACTTCAGCGATCCCTCGACAAACACCGGATGCTCCTTGTGCATCCGTATCATATCGCGGTGAAACTCGATCAGCTCAAAATCCTCACGTCCCCACGGGTAACCCCTGCGGTTATCCGGATCTGTGAAACCGCACAATCCGGCCTCGTCTCCATAATAGATCGTCGGCGACCCGGGCCACGTCATTAAAATAACAACCGCCTCGCGCATCACACCCTTGCGCACATCCTGATTCGCCGCCTCCGCGCCAAGCGTCTCCGTTCTGCCCACTTTTCCATTCGTCCGCGTCAGAAACCGCGAATGATCATGATTTGACAACTCATTCATCGCCGTCTGCAGGGAATTGACGCCAAACTTAGACATATGCTGCCTCATGGACTCCTGAAAGCTCGGCACATTATTTTTCAGATCCTCGCGGTATGCATCGCTGTGCTTCTGCATTCCGGTCAAAAACCAGGTGACCGGCTCCATAAACGCATCATAGTTCATCACCGAATCCCACTGGTCACCGCACAGCCAGCTTTGGGGATCTCCATAATGCTCCGCCAGAATCAGCGCGTTCGGGTTGGCTTCTTTGACCGCCTTTCGGAATCTGCGCCAAAACTCATGATTAAACTCGGCGCTGTATCCCAGATCCGCTGCCACATCCAGTCTCCATCCGTCCACATTATACGGAGGAGAAACCCACTTGCGGGCGATTCTTAAAATTTCCTCCTGAAGTTGTTCTGAATTTTCATAATTAAACTTCGGAAGCGTATCATGGCCCCACCATCCGTCATAGGACGTATTGTATGGCCAGGAATCATTAAAAAAGCTAAAATAATTGTGATAAGGACTGTCTGCGGAGATAAATGCTCCCGGCTCATAACCCGGCTGATTTTCATAAATTCTCTCCCGATCCATCCACTTATTAAAAGATCCGCAGTGATTAAACACCCCGTCCAAAATCACCTTCATCCCCCGCCTGTGAATTTCCTCCACAAGCCGAATAAACAGGCGGTTGGACGCTTCCAGATTTTTCTTATTTGTCACGCGCTGAATATAGCAGCTTGCGCCCCGATTATCCAACGCCCATGTGTTGACCGGCTCCCCGCCGTCCTCCAAAATCACGCCAAAATGCGGGTCAATATAGTCATAATCCTGTATATCGTATTTATGATTCGACGGAGAGACAAACAGAGGGTTGAAATAAATTGCATCCACGCCAAGCTCCTGAAGGTAATCCAATTTATCCAAAACTCCCTGGAGATCGCCGCCATAAAACTCGCGCACCCCCATCGCATCCGGATATTTGTGCCAGTCGCTTACTCTGTTTACACCCTCCTGGATGTAAATATATTCTCGGTCCTTAACATCATTTCTCGGATCTCCGTTACAGAAGCGCTCCACAAAAATCTGATAAAATACCGCGCCTTTGGCCCAGTCAGGCGTCGAAAAGCCCGGGTAAATTTTAAACAGAAACTGTTCATCATTATGAGAAGAGACGCCCTGCTCATTAAAATAATACACCTGATCCGCAAGTTCTATCGTAAAAAAGTAGCGAAACGGGCCGTCTTGTACGTTAAATGTTGCCTCATAATAGTCAAAGCCATTTCGGGAAAAGACCTTCTTCATCTGCTTTCGTTCGTACATCGTGACGGCAAAAATGGCGTCTGCGTTATCTCTTCCCGTGCGAAACCGGAGCGTTACACTTTCGCCCGGCTTTACAGACGCGTTGCTGCAAAATGTTTTTGTCGTATCCGCAAACAGCGCTTTTTTATTAAAAACAGGCTTCATGCGAAGCATATAATCCTGCTGCCGTTTTAATTTCTTCAACGACTTTTCACCCATATGGTCTGCTCCTTTCCGCATTGCATATCGCTATTTTAACACAACTTCATGTCCATATAAAGTAAAAAAGACTTGCAAAGCAAGTCTTTTTTAGGAGAAGGTATTTCTTCTTATGGGGTGTAGTAAAACTATATAATGTATTGGGGGGTTTTACGAGTATTATTATAGCAACGGGGATCGAATCAGTGTTCACAAAGATAAAAAAATTTGTCATTTTTTTTTGTGTACAACTACCAAAAATCTGTGCGACACGCCCGTCAGGAATGTTTTTCTTCGGCCGGATCATCCAAGACATCGTTCTGAGCCTTTGCCTGCTCCTCCTCGTCAAACAGCGCCTCAAACTCTTCTCTGGTCACTTTCTCCCTTACAAGAAGAAGTTCCGCGCACTTCACGAATACGGATTCATACTGTTGTATCAGCCGTTTCGCCTGCCCGTAGCACTCATCAATAATCCGTTTTACTTCCTCATCAATGGTGGACGCCACCGTCTCGCTGATCATGCGCGTATGAGCCAAATCCCGCCCAATAAACACTTCATCGTCATCAGCGCTGTAATTAATTAATCCAATGCGATCCGACATTCCATATTTGGTAACCATCGCCTTGGCAATCTCGGTTGCATGTTTGATGTCCTGAGACGCTCCCGTTGTAATATCATCAAACATCATCTCCTCCGCAACACGGCCGCCGAGTGATACGATAATATCCTGAATCATCCGTTTTTTGGAGTTAAACATTTCATCGCGCTCGGGAAGCGGCATCGTGTAGCCCGCAGCGCCCATACCAGTCGGAATAATAGAAATCGTATGCACCGGTCCGACGTCCGGCAGCACGTGGAACAAAATTGCATGCCCTGATTCATGGTAAGCGGTAATACGCTTTTCTTTTTCCGTAATTACGCGGCTCTTTTTCTCCGCGCCGATTCCAACCTTGACAAACGCGCGCTGAATGTCCTCCTGTGTGATAAATTTCCGCGCCGCTTTCGCCGCATAAATGGCCGCCTCATTCAATAGATTTTCCAGATCAGCGCCTGTAAAGCCGGCAGTCGTCTGGGCGGTCTGTTCCAGGTCCACATCGTCGGCCAACGGTTTCTTTCTCGCATAAATCTCCAAAATCTCCCTGCGCCCTTTTATATCGGGACGGCCGACGCCGACCTTGCGATCGAAACGTCCCGGACGTAAAATTGCCGGATCAAGAATATCCACGCGGTTTGTAGCGGAAATCACGATAATTCCCTCATTGGCGCTGAAGCCGTCCATCTCCACAAGCAGCTGATTGAGCGTCTGTTCGCGTTCATCGTGTCCGCCGCCCATACCGGTTCCGCGCCTGCGCGCAACAGCGTCAATCTCATCAATAAACACAATACAAGGCGCATTCTTTTTTGCATCCTCAAACAGATCACGGACACGGGACGCGCCGACGCCGACAAACATCTCTACAAAATCCGACCCGGAAATACTGAAAAACGGCACTCCCGCTTCTCCTGCCACCGCTTTGGCAAGCAATGTTTTACCTGTTCCCGGAGGGCCGACAAGAAGCACTCCCTTTGGAATGCGGGCGCCCAGTCCCAAATATTTCTGAGGAAACTTTAAAAAATCGACGATCTCCTGCAATTCCTCTTTTTCCTCATCACATCCGGCGACATCCTTAAACTTGACGCTCTTGCCTTCGTCCGACATCATCCTTGCCCGGCTTTTTCCAAAATTCATCATTTTGCCGCCGCTGCTCCCACCGGACATCTGGCCGCTGAACATATAAAATACCAACAGTACAATGCCAAAGGTGGCAAGACACGGAAGCAGCGTCGTAATCAGCCAGCTGTCTTTGTCAAGCCGATACTGAAACGGAACTTCCTCCTCGCTCAGCAGATCCTGCACCTTTTCCACATCAGAAACTTCAAATGACACATTCTTTCCGCTCAGCAGCTCAATCTGAAGCTTTCCTGTCGGAACTTCCTCATTTCCAAGAATCGTGACAGACTTCACATTGCGGGCCTGCAGATCCCGTTCAAACTGCTCATAAGTATACTTACTGCTGTTGCTGAGATTCATACTGATCATCGACACCGCAATCAGAACAATGAACAACATCGCGATATAAAAACTGATATTTTTAATATTCCGGTTATTCAAGATTACTCTCCCTCCTCAATTTCCAACATTCCTATGTAGGGAAGATTGCGGTATTTCTGCGCGTAGTCAAGCCCAAATCCGACCACAAACTCATTGGGAATTTGAAACCCTACATAATCGACGTCAACCGGCACTTCTCTGCGCTCCGGTTTATCAAGCAGCGTACAAATCTTTAAGGACGCCGGATTCCGTTTCTGAAGCATCTTGCGCAGAAACGAAAGCGTATATCCCGTATCGACAATATCTTCTATTACCAGTACATGTTTTCCTGCAATCGGCTCCGACAAATCCAAAGTCAGCGCAATATCTCCGCTTCTTGCCGTATCATTCCCATAACTGGCAACTGCCATGCAGTCAATGGTAACCGGCATTGTCAGATGCTTTGACAGCTCGCACGTAAAAAACATACTTCCCTTTAAAATGCAGAGTAAATGCAGCTGCCGCCCCGCATAGTCCCGATTGATCTGACCGGCGATCTGATCAATCTTTCTTTCAAGTTCCTCCTCCGAAATCAGGACCGAAACAGATTCACTCATTGATACTTACTCCTTCGCTTTTGTCTTTAGAGAATCCGGACGCTTCAGTGTCACCTCCAGAATTCTTTCCGTCTGTTCCGTAACTTTATATCTCTCACTGATGCGGTAACCGCAAACCCACACAACTTCTTCCTCATCTGCCAGAAGAGCAATCTGTTCCCGCTGCGCGCGCGGTATTTTCTCATCAATGAAATAGCGTTTTACTGTTTTATGCCCGCCCTCTCCTGACACTGCCAGGACGTCGCCCGGTTTTCGGCTGCGGACAACCAACGGATTCTTTATTTTATCATAATCAAACCATTTCGTATATGCTGAAATTGGAATTTTTGCATTCTTTTTATATTTTTTTTCTTCAAAACAGAGACAAATGCCCAAATGCGGTATAAAAATGTTTCCCGGCACGGTCACTCGAAAGCAAAACGGCTCCGCGCTTTGCGCGGCATTCAATTCAAAAACCAACTGATCATATTCCCGGGAGACAATCAGCCCGCCCGGCAAGACGATCTGTTTGCCGCTCTGTTTGTCAAGCAGCGTCCGCACCTGCCGGACATGCTCCGCTGTAATATTATTCAGTGTCTGACGAACGAGCAGCAGACACTCCCGAATCATATATTCCTGCAGCACTGCCGGCCTTCCTAAAAAACGCTGCCTCGACACGGCAAGACGACCCGTGCAGTCCGCTTGCAGCTCCAGCGATTTCAGATCAAGCGCTTCCTTCGCAGACTGGCGCATAAATTGTTCTACTTCTTTGAGATGCTCTGCTGTCCGCGCCATATTGGCGCAGGCTGCGGGAGAAATGTGTTCTCTGGCATAGGATATAACATGATGGCGAATTTTATTCCTTATATGGAAATCTTCTCCATTGCTCTGATCCTCCCGCCATGTATATCCCCGCTCCGTCACATACTTCTCAATCTCCGCCCGCTGTACACAGAGCAGCGGCCGGATGACCGCTCCCCGCACAGGAGGAATGCCGGCCAGACCTTTCAGGCCGGTTCCCCGAAACAGGTGAAACAGCATCGTCTCCGCCTGGTCGTCCATATGATGGGCGACTGCAATCTTTGACGCCCCGGCCTTCCCACACGCATCGTCAAACGCCATATAACGCACTTTGCGCCCCATCTCTTCGAGGGAGCAATGCTCTTTCGAAGCGAGCGACGGGACATCATACCGGTACTGCCGGCAGGGAACCTCCAGACGGGAGCAGAGCGCTTCTACAAACCGGGCGTCCTCATCCGCATCTTTTCCCCGAATACCATGATGCACATGAACCGCCTCCACGGTAACATGATAAACCGGCTGCAGTTCACAAAGCAGCAAAAGCAGGCATACCGAGTCCACTCCCCCCGATACGCCTGCGATCAGCCGGTCCCCTTTTTCCAACATATGCTGTTGATCGATAAACGCTTTGACCTTCTGCAGCATTTTTTACGCACGTGCTCCTCATTATCATCGTTTCGCTTCTGCGCTATCATACCATCTCAACTATCGTTTCCTTATGCCGGTCCCGCGCATGCGCAGACCGCCGCAAGGCTCATTGTACCATCTCAACGGTCGTTTCGATGAGGCTTTCGCCTTATGCCGGTCTCGCGCACGCGCAGACCGCCGCAAGGCTCATTGTACCATATTTTTGAAAAAAGGGAAATTTATTTTTTCCATATGCCAAGTACCATAACCGTCATGTCATCCGGCGGATTATACTTACAAACCGCCAGTGCCTGCGACAACAGTTTATTGGCCATTTCTTTCGGATTTACACAGATTTGTTTGAGAATCATATCCTCGAGCATTGTCTCGGCCATATCGTGATCTCCTCCGCCAAGCGCCTCCAAAACGCCGTCGCTGACTAAAATGACATACTCGCTGTCCGTCAGCGCCACCTTATTTTTCTGGTATTCGCTCTGATGCAGCACTCCAACCGGCAGCCCCTCCGAGTGCAGCACTTCCACCCATCCTTCATGCCGCACAAAACTGGTCGTCGCCCCAAGCTTTAAAAATTCACACTCTCCGGTAAACAAATCAACACTGCACACATCAATCGTAGAGCAGTTCGGTTCCCCATCGGCAAGCAACATGGTGGAATTGATCATTCGGACGGCAGTATCGTTGCCGAATCCGGCCTCCAAAAACCGTTCCAGAAGCTCAATGACCTGTTCGCTTTCCTGGCACGCCTGAATACCGCTACCCATCCCGTCTGAAATACATCCGACGGCCTGTCCGTTTTCCGTAATCAAAAATGTTTCATTATCGCCGGATAACTGCGCGCCCGGCTTGACCGCCTTGGCCGTGCCCTGCATCACGCGAAACATCGTATCTTCCACAAAGACAATCGTCGCATCCTCGACGCCCAACACTCTCTTGGCATGCGGATGCGGCGCCATCCGCACCCCTACCACCTCCGACAAGTGCCGTGCAATTTCTCTCGTCGCAATACACCGTCCGCCTTTGGTGCGCATCGTAATGTAAATTTCTCTTCTGCCGCTTTTTTTCTTTGTCAGAGACGTTTTTCGCACCGCAATGTGCTGTCCCTTCAGCACCCGGTTAATTTGATCCTCGAGCTGCGCCTCCGGTTTTGCGTTATCATAAATATCTTCAGCCACCAGATTCATCATCTGCGCCATTTCATTTAACTGCCCCGCGACAGCAGCCCGGTTTTCAATCAGACGATTATACCAGAACAAATTGGTGCGGGCCTTTTCAAATACCACCTTCATCTCATTTAAGTATCCGTGAAGCCGAATGCACTGCGCAGACATTCTTCCCCGAACGTCCTGGATCGTAAGCGCGCCGTTATTTTCATAAAGCGCAAACAGCTCGGAAGTGGTGGTGACGGTATCATAATAATTTTGCTTCCAGCATTCCATTCGCTTGCTGCATTTGACACAAAAGTCCCTATTCATCTGCCGGCTCATTCTCTCCCTGTCCTGACTGGAGAATGTTTCCTGATATGTCGGCATCTGTTCAAAGCAGGAGGCGAGACGGTCAAATACCTCCGCCGACTCCATCAACTTCATTTTTCCCGGCCCGTGAATAATTTCTGGCTGTGCCTCCCTGTCGCTCCCCAGAAACTCCCGCAGCAGCAGATCAAACAGCACTGTCAGCGAGCAGATTAATACCGCTTCCCCCGCGCCGAGAATCAAATTTCCTCTCTGCACATACGTCATGATCAGCAGAGAGACTCCGGCGACGATTCCCTGTGTCCACCGGTTATGCCACGTTTTCTTTTTCTCCAACAACCCTGATAATAGCAATACAATTAGCATGGAAATGCCATACCGCACGATTTGATTGAAATCGGCTGAAAAAAACATCCCGATCAACACCATCGGGAAAACCGAATACCGGTACCGGTCTTCCAGATAAGCCGCCGCAAAAAAAGCGACGGCAAATGGGTAGCATTCCAAAATAGAACAATAACCGGCCGCGACTGCAAGCAAATGAATGAAAAAAATTTTAAACCGATAAAGCTTCATTATGATCCCTCCCAGTTGTTTCATTATAGAAAAGATGAAGCTCAAAGCTTGTCAAATACACACCTGAAATCAAAAAAAGTTTCTTACATTTTCAGACAAGATCGGTTGAAATCAACGCCTTACACATTCGTTTCGACCGCAGAACACACAGAAGGGCAAACGGTATGCCGACACCGCCCGGTTTTTATAGGCCACAACCAAATTACATTGTATTGTATCGGAAGGAAAAAAGACTTTTTGATAACAAAACAGGGTGTATAAAAAATTGCCATGCAATTTTTCATACACCCTATATACCGTTTTACTTTATCATCTCTAGCTTCAGGATAACTGCGCCGCAATTTTCAGGATTTCAAGCGCGTCCGAAGCATCAATCTGACCATTGCCGTCCACATCCGCAGCGGCAACGGATTCCTGATCCGTAATCACCGCCAACTGTGCCGCATGCTTTAACACCGCCAACGCATCCGATGCGTCAATTACTTGATTTCCATCAACGTCACCCTTCGCGCGCACAGTTTCACTCGGCAGCGGCTCGTCTGTGACACTTTCTGTCGGCGCCGGCGTCTCTGTTGGTATCGGCGTCTCTGTAGGCGCCGGCGTCTGCGTCGGTGTCGGCGTCTCTGTCGGCGTCGGCGCCGTCAACGCATAGCGGTATACTGTTCCGCTTCCGCCAAGACTCTGGCCAACCCAATAGTGAATATTATTGTCTTCAATACGCATGCCAAAAATGGATCCGCTTTCCGCTAATGTATAGACTGTGCGCACCTGCTGCGTTCTTGGATTATACGCGCAGATCCTGTCAGCCGTATTAAAATAAAGCTCCCCGCCATACACATCCATTCCGCTGGCCGCGACCATCAGATAGCCCGCCCCGACATTCCACAGGCCAAGCTCCCTGTATACGCTCTGACTCTCGCCGGTCAGAAAATCATAGCTATACAACACATTTTCAGAGGTGGTGCGTTCAAACAGCGTGTAGTACCACTTTCCGTCCGCGTACTGGAACGGTGAATATGTCTTCTGCCAGAAATAAGCGTCATACGCCGTATCGCTGCATGTTTGAAGCACTTCCCAGTCAGAATGCCCGGAATCCGTAATGCCGGCGTCGCTCCGCATAAAATGTGTATGGCCCGCCAGACCATACCGGTCATTCACCGGATCATCCCAGGTCACATCGACATGATACCATTGATCATTTAACCGGACATAATTCCACGCATGATTCATAGAATCACTGACTGCCGCAACAGACTCAATGCCGACTTCACTAAGCAGCAGCTGATAAGTCAGCATGTAGGCCTGGCAAACGCCCTGCCTCTGTTCAAAAAAATCGTATACATTATAGACCGAATAATTCAAATCATACTCATAATTCTGCGCAAGGTAATCGTGTAAAAACAGCGCTTTTTCCACATCTCCCCACGCACTGTCTACCTGTGAAACAATACTCTGAAGAGTCTGATTAAAAAATTCCTTTTTTCTGATTAATTCCTCGCCCGTGTCTGTGTACTCAGGAATTACATACTGCACCGTATTTCCGCTGTACGTATACCTCCAGGAACCCTTTACATAAAACAATTCCGGCGAGCTGTTCAGCACTGTCACATAAACGTCGTACAGCTGATTGGGCGTCAGCGCATACCCGGAAATATCAATCTGTTCTTCGCATGCCTCAAGCGCATTATAAATCACTTCATTAACCGTAATCTTTGTCTGCACGTCATAGCTGTAAGAGCGAGGCGTGTCCGCAAGCACAGACGCGTATCCGGTCTGGCCAGTCGGCAGCGCGCCCTCCGAAAACAATTCGCCGTGCGCATCCGCTGTTTGCAGCTCTCCGGCATCTACTTTACTGCTGCTTATCAATCCGCCAATAGCCGCCAATCCGCACGTCAGCAGAACCGCGATCGCTTTTTTATACTTTCTCACAATCTATTCCCCCTTCTGTCAATTCCGACAAATTTTGTTCATTATATCATCGCGGGTAATATGTGACAACCTGATTTTATTTTCCAGTTCAAGCTGCACCGCCAGGTCAAGCTCCAAACAGGCTCTCATTAGCTTACTCCTGTCCCAAATCTTCCGTCTTAAATACATTGTAGCCCTCATAGTAGTAGCTTGCGTCAATGCCTTTCATATAGACCTCACGGTCGTTAATCTGATCCGTAAGGGCAGCTTTCAGCAGAACCTTGATTTCCACATCTTTGACAGGACTGCGTTCCATAGCAAGAAGATAATCTTCCTTATTGACCTTGCTCCAGTCAACAACGACTTGAAGCTCCTTTTTCAAAATGGCATCTAGCCAAATTCTCATGCTTCTGCCGTTGCCCTCACGGAACGGGTGGGCGACATTCATCTCTACATACTTTTCAATAATCTCGTCAAAGGTTGATTGCGGCATTTTGGCAATGTTTTCAAGTGCCGCTTCCAGATACATCAATGGGGCGAAGCGGAAACCGCCTTTTGCTATGTTTACGGTACGCATTTCACCCGCAAAATCGTATATCTCGCCAAAGAGATATTTGTGTATCTGCGAAAGTCCTTTGAAAGTGCCGATCTCAAACTTATCGAGCAATCCGTTTTCAAAGAGTTCAAGTGCCTTTTTCTTGCTGATTTTCTCCTCCGCCCGTGCAAGCTCAGCCGATTCCATAATCCCTAATTTATTTTCAAGCGCCATACGAAGCTCCTTTCGTCCCACACCAACATCCTATTAAGGCAAGACAACTATATTACTTTAGTATAGCATAAAAATATTGGCATTATAATAAAATTATTGAATAAAAAAGAGTACAAACCTTTCGATTCGTACTCCCATTTCTGCCTTACTGTGCCGGTTTTATATGTTTTTCAGCATATATACTGCCTGATAGACGCCTTGCGGATTCCGCGAGGTATACCTCTCTAGTCCTCACTCTGAAACAATATCTCGTCTTTTCCAATCAAGCCCAGTCGCTCTCTTGCGATCTGCTCAATATACTCATCAGAATCGATATATGCACTGTACTGCTCAATCTCGTCCGTGCGATCTTCCTCTTCCTTGATCTGCTGATTCAACGCCACGAGTTCCTGATCATAGCTCTCATTTTTTTCCCGCAGCTCAATGCTCTTGATCGTGACGACAAGAAGCATGGCCAACACTACACAGGAAACTGTAATCATACTGATAAGCGTCTGTCTATTTAGATGTCTTCTTCTTTTTCTGGACCGCTTTGCCACTGGCTCGTCTCCTTGCTCCGCCTTTTTTCGATGTTTCCATTCTACCTGTTTTCTCGCGTTTTTTCAACCGCTTTTTTAAAAAAGTTGTAACTTTTTTCCGGTTATTGTTTAAAAATCGCAGAACGCGGCGAATTGTGCGGGCAAGAAAGGCACATGGCTTATGCAGGACACGCGCCGTCCACCCGATAACCCGTGTCAGCAGACGAATTACCCACTTGCTGGCGATGCGTTGGTAAAGCAGCATGCCTACAAATACGCCGGCTACTGCAAACCACCGGATCACGCCGTGATTATGTGTATATAACAGCCGAAAAATAAAAAAAGCCCCAAACAGCCAGTAAAAAAAATCTTCCGCACCGATCCAGAACGCTCTGTGACGCACAAATTTTCGGAAAATGCGCAGCAAATCATATTCAAACATTAGCCCGATTCCGAGCAATATGGCATGCAGCCAAAAGAGCGCCTCCTGCATAATCGAACTGCTCATATTACTTCAACAAGCGGCTGAACATACGCTTGTTTTTTTCCTGTCTTGACTCAGAGTAACTCAGACTGTCCACACTTCCTTCCAACTGCAGATCCCCTTTCTCTACCGAAAGCTGTTTTACCTGAAGATCTTTTCCTCGGATCGTCAGAATACCCATTGAGGTTTCGAGAAGAACCTCGGTATTATCAAAAGACACGACGTCCTTTACGCCTGTAATATAGCCCAGTCTCCGCCCATCCCAGGACATTTTGTGCGATGTGTTCTCCATACAAAAACCCCTTAATATACCTTCTTCATTAAGTATATTAAGGGGCATTGCATTGTATTCTCTTTGCTTATAAATAGCGGAATAATTCTTTGGCCTCTTCTTTGCGCGTTGTATCTGCTAAGGCCAATACCTCCGCCTTTACTGTTCTTGTTCCGAAGTTGATTTCAATAATATCGCCTTCTTTGACCGAAACCGACGCCTTGGCCGTTTTTCCGTTCACTAGCACACGTCCCGCGTCGCACGCCTCGTTCGCCACGGTCCGCCGTTTAATCAGCCTCGAAACTTTTAAAAACTTGTCCAGTCTCATTACTTTTTCTCCATTTACCCTGCTGCCTACAGCATTGCATGAATCATATCCAGGACTTCCTTGCCGAGCGCAGCAGATTTCTCATCGGCGTCCTCAAGCGAGCTGCCTTTAATGCCATAATAAAATTTCACTTTCGGTTCCGTTCCCGACGGACGCACGCACAGCCACGCGTCATCGGTCAGATCATAATACAGCACATTGGAATTCGGCAGTCCGGTAGGGGTAACCTCGCCGGTCGACATATTTTTGATCTCATCCTTTTTATAATCCCGAACGCGGACTACATCATACCCACCGATGCGTTTCGGCGGATTTTTGCGCAGCGTATCAAGAATTTCCTGAATCTTCTGCACGCCTTCCATACCTTTGAGCGTAATCGACTGAATGTCGTCTTTATAGTAGCCGTAACGCTCATACAGTGCAATCATCGCATCCCACAGCGTCATATTCTTTGTCTTATAATAAGCGGCAGCCTCGCAGAGCGCCATCGTCGCCACAATCGCATCTTTATCCCGCGCATGCGTGCCAATCAGACAACCGTAGCTCTCCTCAAACCCAAACAGATAGGTACCCTTACCGCTTGTCTCAAACCCGAGAATCTGCTGCCCAATATATTTAAAGCCGGTCAGCACTTCGATCAGACGAACGCCATAATAGGAAGCGATAGCGTCGGCCATATTGCTTGTCACAATCGTCTTAATAAGCGCACCGTCGTCCGGCAGGCCATCATGCTGCTTGATCTGTCCGATTTCATAATCTGCCAGAAGGCATCCCGACATGTTGCCGGTCAGCACTTTGTATTCTCCGGACTTCGAATCTTTCACATAGACGCCCAGACGATCAGCATCGGGATCCGTCGCTAGCACGAGATCGGCGTCCACTTCTCTCGCGAGCTTCAAGCCGAGTTCAAACGCCTCGGCTGCTTCCGGATTCGGATAACTCACCGTCGGAAATTCTCCGTCCGGCAGCTCCTGTTCCTTCACCACATAAACATTTTCAAAACCGATCTCTTTTAACACGCGCCGCGCGGGAAGATTCCCGGTCCCGTGAAGCGGCGAGTACACAATTTTAATATCCTTCTGCGCCTGTTGAATGCAGTCCCAGTTTCTGACCTGTTTTTTCAGCTCGGCAATGTACGCATCGTCCACCTCGGCACCGATCACATGAAACAGTCCAGCTGCCTTTGCGTCCTCTTTAGACATCGTCTTTACCGTATTAAAATCGGTCACCTTCCGCACTTCATCCATAATACCGGTGTCATGCGGAGGCGTAATCTGCGCTCCGTCCTCCCAGTAAACTTTGTAACCGTTGTATTCCGGAGGATTATGACTTGCCGTAATATTAATTCCCGCAATACAATGTAGCTTTCGCACGGCAAAAGATAATTCCGGCGTCGGGCGAAGACTCTCAAAAATATATGCAGGAATCCCGTTTGCGCACAGACACCGCGCGGCTTCTTCCGCAAATTCCGGAGACATTCTCCGCGAATCAAACGCAATGGCGACTCCCCGCTTTTGCTCGCCGATAGCCGAAATATAGTTGGCCAACCCCTGTGTGGTCTTGCGGACCGTGTAAATATTCATGCGGTTGGTACCTGCGCCGATTACTCCGCGCAGGCCGGCCGTACCGAACGCCAACTCTGTATAGAAACGCTCGTTGATCTCTTTTTCGTCATCCGCGATGCTCTCCAGTTCCGCCTTTGTCTGTGCATCAAAATACGGATTCTCCAACCATTCCTGATAAATTTCCCTGTACCCCATGCTCCTTACCTCCTAAAATGTATTCAATAACTACTGATAGTAAAATTATACTATAGTTTTCCTCAAAAGGAAAATAGTTTATGTTTCTGAATTATAATTTTTTTATAAAAAAGTCCTTCTGCGTCTCCTGTGCGACCAGTCTCACCAGTTTCGCTGCATTTTGTCCCGAAATCCACGCCTTATTGACATTGTAATAGCGATTTGTCAGTTTCCAGAATTTCTCTGGATATGCAAGCCGCAGTTTCAAATATTCCAGTTCCTCTTCCGACAGCGGGCGGATATGATTATATTCTTCGAGAATCATTCGCCCGAGACGCTCCTCCCAATCGTATTTCTCAAGAATTTTTCTCATAAAATGGGCCAGATCACCGACGGCAATATCCTGCTGAAAATGTTCAAAATGAACGGTCCCAACCATCTTTCCCAAAAACAATACATTGTGCTGAGAATACTCTCCATGCCGGAACTGTCCCTCCTGCCGGCATGTTTTTCGCAGCGTCTCATACCCGGACTCGAGCAAGGCATGCCATACCGCTACGCCCTTTTCGTGAAACATTGAAAAATACTGCAGAAAATAAAACTCAAACTCTGTTTTATTTTTTTTGTTACGTACAAAGGACCGGACTTTTTTCAGCTCCATATTATGTCTCCAAACCACATCGGGATAACCCAGTCCTTCCCCATACTGCACCTGAGCGTCGGAAAGCCGAAGGAGTTTATGAAGGCGCGCCAGATTTGCAGCCGCCTGGCGCAAATCTTCCTGACGGTAAACGTCGCACTCTCTGCCGTCCATCCACTCTTTCAGCAGATAGCGATTGCCGTCCTTGTCCTTTGTAACTACACATCCCTCTAAATTGGTAACCGGCGTGTCAACCCGGTCGTAGCCCTCTGCTTTCAGGTGCTGCAGCAGCCTCTGCTGCAGAGCCGCCCGCTTTTCCGACCCTTTATATTCCTGCAGAATCATTTTCCCCTGATCGGTAACACACACATAAAATCCGCGTCCCCGATAGGTCTCCCGCACAGTTACCGCATACTGTTCCAATACTGCAAGATCCTTTTCGTTCATCACTCATCCCCCTGCCATTCCCCATATGCTAACTGCTCTCTTACTCAATTCCTTCTAGCATATGTGCAAAAACAGCACGGTATGAGTGCGAAATTTCTCTGCTCCCGGCGGCAAACAGATCAAATCGAATCCGCCTTCCTGCGGCGGCGCAGTGCCTCCAACAATATCTGCTTCGAATTACGTTCTGGATGCCGCAGCACAAGATCCAACAGCCACTGAAGCTGTTCACCGAGCTCCTTGCCCGGCGCAATGCCCTCGGCAATCAAATCGGCTCCATTCACTGCAAGTGCGCGCAGCGACAGACAGTCCCCGCGCTCGCAAATCGTCCGGTAAACCGCGCGCAGCGCATTCACGTGCGCAAGCAATCCGCCGTCGCCGCCGGACGCCCCGGCAAGCGCCTTTGCCCTCGCCTCCCATGTACACAACAGCAGTGCAAACAGCTCCGCTCCCATCTCGGAGACGGCACGGCGAACCGCATACGGATGCTCCTCAATGTCCCGTTCCCGATTTTTTGCCAGTCCAAAAACGATCCTGCAGGTGGCATTATCAAATTTTAATCTGCGCAAGATGATCTGTACCTGATTTGGCGGCAGCTCCCAAAACAGCATGGCCAACCGCAGTTCCTTCTGATTTGACACGACACGCACCCCGTCTTTTAACAGCCCGGACACCTCGTGTATTTCCGGAAGAACCGCCTGCGTAATCCCAAGCGCCCAGGCGGTCCCGATCTGCTCCGGATGCTGTGAGATGAGCAGCTTGACCAGTTCGGCCTGTATACGCTCAGCGCTGATCCTGCTCAGCGTATGCGCCAATTCTTTGGCCGCATCACCGGTCTTTTGCTCAATCGAAAAACCCAACTGCGCACAGAAACGCACAGCGCGCAAAATACGGAGCGCATCTTCCTGAAACCGATCCGCCGCCCGCCCGACACAGCGCACAATCCCGTCGCGCAGATCCTGCTTTCCTCCAAACACATCCACAAGCCCCCTGCTTTGGTTGTACGCCATCGCATTAATGGTAAAATCTCTTCTGCGCAAATCCTCGGTCAGAGTATCCGTGTAGATCACCTCGTCTGGATGGCGTCCGTCCGAATAGTCTCCGTCGATGCGGTATGTTGTCACTTCATAGCCAACACCGTGAAACAGCACCGTAACCGTGCCGTGTTCAATGCCGGTATCTACCGTTTTCTGAAAGATCTGTTTCACCTGATCGGGCGTCGCGTCTGTCGTAATATCCCAATCCTCCGGCACCCGCCCCAACAGACTGTCGCGCACACAGCCGCCGACTGCATACGCCTCAAAGCCCGCCCTATGTAATTGTTCCATCACCGCCGACGCCCCGTCCGGCAAAACAACGTCCATATTACCCCTCTATCTCGTCGATTATTCCTCTGTCTTTTTCCGGTTTTCAAAATATACAAAGCGGTCGATTGCCCGCAAAATATCATCAAAACACTCCCGCGGCGCCGCATCGATATATTTTTTTAAAATCTCCTGTTCCGCGTCTCCGCGGTATTTGCCATAAAAAATATCAAACAGATTATGTCCGCGCACATAGATTTTAATCATCTCCATATGCTGCTTTAAATCCTCCTTGCTGCGGATGCGGATGCCGTTTTGCTTAACCATCCGCCTCCAACTGCTCAACCGGTACAAATACGCCTTATATTTGTCATACAGCAGGTTATAAAATTCCTGCTCGTTGCGGATCACTCCGATCTTCGCCATGACCGCCGGATCCAGGAAGTAATTCTCAAACGAATAATACTTTAACACCAACACATTGCGCGGCTGCACGCGCGGCACGCTGTCGCCGCCTTCTTCCTTGGCGCGCTGACCGTAATAACTGCAAAGCTGCTTCACAAGATACTCCGGCTTTTTTCCGTCGCTGTCCCGGATCATCAAAAATTGATCCTTTAAAAACAGCTTATTAATATATTTTAAATTGGCATAAGTTTTAATATTTGTACAGCTGTTTGTCGGAATAATACTGATCCTCTGGAGCATCCCATCTTCATCATAAATCTCCGAATAGTATTTTTCTAGCAAAAGCGGCAGCCGATTCCGGTCCTGTTTGCCTTCCACAATAAAGACAAAGCTGACATTCATCAGATCATTCGCCGAATAGCCGAGATCATCCAGAATTTCATCAATATCGGTATCCTCTCTCACCGTCGTATAATAATCGTCATCCAACACCACCTGCTTGATCTGTCTCTGTGTGAAATTAAACAACATATTCGGCGAATGTGTGGAAAAAATAACCTGATTTTTTTTCGACAGGCGATAGAGAATTTCTCCGGCTACTTTCTGCAGCTGAGGATGCAGATAAATCTCCGGATCCTCCATCATAATCAGGCAGGGAAGCCGGTTTTCTCCGTTGATATACGCCTCCAAAAGCGACAGCAGATAAATGCTTTTCGTACCCTCGCTCATGTAGGCAATACTTCCTTCCGTTTTGCGGTCCCGATTAATAATCTGGGTGTCCATTTTTAACATCGACTCCGCTTCAAACTGAATGGTATACTGAATCTCCTGCGACCGCCCGCTGTTTTTCTGAAAGTAATGGTTCACTTTCTCGGAAAAATCTCGGACATTTAAATTGTGCACCTGATATTCCAACAGTTTCGCCGTTTCCACCACAGAAAGCTCAAGCGGATTTTTTTTCTCAATAGCGCCGATGCATGTAAAACAGTGATTGCACGGCTTCTGTTCATCAAACATACAGCGCCGCCGGCGCACTTTCTCAAGAACGTCCGTTCCCTGGAGATTAAAAATCTCCTCCTGAAGCGCCTCCACATTTCGATTGTTGTCAATATAATGAATGTTCGGAAACACCTGCATAATATACGGGTTATTTTTTTCCACGCCGTCCGCATATGTGCGTTTATTCTCATGATTGATGCAGCACGTAAAGCTGAGCACGCCGTCCGCAAAACTCGGAAGACATTGCCGAAATTCCTGATACCATTTTTCATAATTTTTCAGCTTGCTCACCATACCGTTGCCGTGCAAACGCTGCAAATCCTCGTCCCCAATTTTCAGGCTGACCATAATTTCGATATTCGCCTGCGCGTCGTTAAACATGGTGGAATCTACCGGGAGCATGCCTGCGACGGTCAAAATGGCATCAAGCACAACGGTTTTTCCGGTGTTGTTCCTTCCCACCAAAATCATTGCCAAATCAACCTCTTCGATCGTCAGCGACCGAATTGACTTAAAATTATGAATTTCCAACCGGCTGATCTGCACCCAACCCCTCCTCATACATCAATACGTTCAATACTGCCCCAAAAATACGTGATTGTTATTTTTTTCGGACGCTATAGCCAAAGCGCCCCAACCATTCATCCATTCCGTAATATTCTCCGTGTACATAGGCCATCAGGTTGGCGTCCGCCATATGAAATTTATTATCGGCGTCCATATACGCTTCATCGACGGACACGCTGACGACTTTCGCCATAAACATATCATGCGACCCAAGCGGCACCACCTGCGTCACCTGACACTCAATATTGACCGGACACTCTGCAATCAGCGGCGCCTTCACCACGCGGGCCGGTTCCCGCGTCAGCTTCATCTCGTCCCATTTGTCCACTTTACTTCCCGAACGCACGCCGCAGAAATCCGTTGCAAACGCCAGGTCGCGTGTCGTCAGATTGATGACAAATTCTCCGCTTTCCCGGATCATCGAATACGAATGCCGTTCCGGACGCACCGAAATATAAACCATCGGCGGATCCGAACAGATCGTTCCCGTCCACGCGATTGTTAAAATGTTATCATTGCCCTCCCGATCCGCACAGCTGACCATAACCGCCGGCAGCGGATACAACATATTCCCCGGTTTAAACTCTCTTTTACTCATCCTATTCCTCCTCATTCTATCCAAATCCTTTTTTGTATTGTATCATTGATCGTTGCATTTGTCACCCTGCAGGCCCTGATTTCCTTTCCCCAAAAAACGCAATTTCTGTCCTTTGGAAACGTATAACACCAGAGCAATCAGCATCACAATCAGCTCCGTCACCGGGAAAGCGCACCACACACCCGGTATTCCGCCGATCCAGGAAAGCAAAAACGCCATCGGGACAATCACAAAAAATCCACGCAGAAGAGAAATCAGATGCGCCGGCAGCGGGCGCTCCGTAGATGTAAAATACATCGACAAAATGATATTAAACCCTGCAAACGGACCTGCAATAAAATACAGACGAAGCCCTTGCTCTGCAATCTCCTGCAAAATTACATCATGCCCGCTGTTAAAAATTTCTGTAATCTGAGGCGCGCCGAATAATACCCCGACATAAATGACCACGGAAAATACCACCATAGTAATCATCGCATACCGGAAAACCACTTGAATGTCCCTCTCGTTACCGATCCCATAGCTCTGGCTGATCATTGGCTGTATTCCCTGCGACAGGCCGGTATAAATCGCAATCACAACCAGAGACAGGTTGGCAACAACGCCGTAGGCCGCCACGCCAACATTGCCGGCCAGATTTAATAATATGGAATTGAACACAATAATGACAATTCCCGAAGACACCTCTGTGATAAGGGAGGGAATCCCGCCGGACAATATCGTTGTAAACTGCGCGCCTTTCAGCCTGCAGGCAACCAGACGGATCTGATTGGTTCGCCCCAGAAAATGCCGTGACAAGATGAGCATACTGATTATCGGAGCCAGGCTAGTCGCAAAGACAGCCCCAAAAATTCCCATCTGTAAGGGAAAAATAAAGATCCAGTCCAAGATCACATTAGACAGACTTCCAACCAACATCGCCGTCATCGAGAGCTGCGGCGAACCGTCATTGCGGACAAAGCACAGCAACACATTATTCATTAAAAAGGCGGGCGAAAATAACAAAATCACCTGCATATAGGTTTTCGACATCTCATACACGTCGCCTTCCGCCCCAAAAACTTTACTGATCGTTCCCGGAAGAAACACCCCCGCCAGTACAAACACAACAGCAAACGCCGCAGCGAGGCAGACTGCATTTGTAAATGTACGGTTTGCCTCCGTCTGCCTGTGCTGACTGTTTTGTATGGAGTATCGTATACCGCCCCCCATCCCGATCATCAGTCCGCTTCCGTGAATAAAGCTATACACCGGAATCGCCAGATTCAGCGCCGTCAGTCCGTCAGCCCCCAAACCTTTGGACACAAAAAACGTATCTGCCAGTATATAACAGGACAAACCGATCATTCCCAAGACATTCAGCGATGCATATTTTGCAAAACTACGCAAAGTACCTGATTTACTCATATTCAACCTCCACAAAAATAAAAGCATCGATTTTCGTATCTTCATCGGCCTAACGATACGAAATCAATGCTCTACTGTTTTCCCGGCGGAAAACCACTGCTACAGATAATGATAGCATATAACAAAAGAAATCCGCTGTCAAGACTGGCGCCGGACAAACATGGCTCTAAACCTTATCGATCAAACACACGGCTCCTCTTGACATGCCATTTACGGAAATGAAAAATCTCATTTTGAAGATGTTCCAAAAATTTACCTGCGCAAGCGCCGTCCATTTGCGTATGATGAAATTGAAACGACACCGCCAATGTCTGTTTAAACAGTTTTCTTCTATACCGCCCCCAAATCATAAACGGATTATTGTAAATTCCACTATTCATTCCGACTGCTCCGTCAATTTCCACATTCGTAATGGCCGATGTCCCGATTACCATACAGTCAACCAAGTCCCGATCCGTACAAGTCCTGGCCACCTGTTTCGTATATTGCAAATACTCCTCATTAAAATGCGCTAAATTTTCATGATAATGAATATCACAGGAGCTGACTGCTCCGTTTTTATTTTTTACAATGGTATTCACCGCGATGCGATCATATTGCATCAGCCGACCTCCAACAGGAAGTAAATAAAACTCTTCCAGGTTCACCGCCGCTTTTCCTATACAATAATTTAGCAGCATATTGAATTTTAGGTTTTTCCTTTTACTGACTTTCACTAACGGCGTCACATCCAATGTTTTAAAAAAGGTAACCATCGGATTCGGAGCGTTCATCCATAATTCAAAGGCGGCTGCCCGTTTTGTCTCTTTCGGATTCACTTCTCTGACCATGCTTCCCTCCATTGTGGATTTCCCATCTATTGCCTAGAACGCCGGATAACAAATGCGATTGCCCACTCGATTGCCAAAACAACGATATAGACGATTGCCCACACGCCAAAGCTAATCCACTTTGCTTCCATTGTCTGTACCGCGCCGTGTCCGTCCGTCTTTCTCATAAAAAAGAAAACACTGACGCATACAAAACAAAGAAATTGAACAATCTGCAATGCTGTCCATCCTTTTCTTTTCATAAAGCACCTCCACCATTCCTTATTTTCACGTGATTTATTATAACCGTTTCTCACCAAATTTCAGAGTATTCCCTAACAGAGAATGTGACCGTTTTACGACGTCAGGTTTTTTTAACCAACTTAACCACCGTCTCTATATTCGCTGTCCACGGAAACATATCGACGCAGCGGCAGCGCTGTATTTGATAGCCGTATGCATGCAGAGCTTCCAAATCGCGCACCAGGCTTGTCGGCTTGCAGGAAATGTACAGCAGTTGCGAAACCCCAAACTCCAAAATCTTTTTTAGCGCCTTCGGATGAATCCCATCGCGCGGCGGATCAAGCACAATCATGTCGGGTCGGTCTGAAAGCTGATCAATCACCTGCAGCACATCACCTGCCCAAAATTCGCAGTTCGACAACTGATTGCGCACCGCATTGGCGCGGGCCGCCAAAACCGCTTCCTCCACAATTTCAATACCAACCACTTTTTGCGCTACCGGCGCCAAAATCTGGGCAATCGTCCCCGTGCCGCTGTAGAGATCAAAAATTGTCTGGCCGGCCGTCTCTCCCGCATACTCCCGGACCACACGATACAATACTTCCGCTCCGTCCGTGTTCGTCTGAAAAAATGAAAACGGTGTGACCTGAAATTGCATTCCCAACAATGTCTCCGAAATGGTATCCTGACCATACAGACAGCGCGTCCGGTCGCTCTGCACGACATCCGCCTCACGGTCATTGATCATATGCAAAATCCCGACAATCCGGCCGTCCAACAAAAGAGCGCGCAGCATTCCCACAAACGCGTTCTCATCCAACACCTCCTGCGAACTTGTAACGAGCGCAACCATAATCTCGCCTGTATGCCTGGATTTTCGGACAAGCAAATGCCTCAAAAATCCTTTGTGAGAAATTTTATGATAAAACGATTCCCTCCGGTCTTCAAAGAAACGCTGTACCCCTGTGCGGATTCGGCGAAAATCCTCATCTACAAGCCGGCAGTACTCCACATTCACAATATCGTAAAACTGATTCCGCCTGTGCATTCCCAACGCGAGAGGGCCTCCTTTGAACTCGTCCCCAAAGGAAAATTCCATTTTATTCCGGTACTCCGCCCTCTGCGGGCTCTGCTCGATTTCTTCAAATTCATAGGTATATCGTCCGCCCACGGCCGAATCGAGCAACCCCCGCACCTGTTCCTGCTTCCAATTCAGCTGCGTCTCATACGGAAACCCCTGATACAGGCATCCCCCGCAGCTGCCAAAATGAGGACAGACTTTTTCCGTCTGACAGGCAGCCCGCTCAACCACTTCCAACAGCTGTCCCTGAGCCTGGCCTTTGCGCAGTTTCTGTATGCGAAAACGTACCGTCTGACCGGGAAGCGCATTTTTAACAAGCACGCGGCTGCCGTCCACGATCACCTCTCCTTTATTGGGAAAATCCATGCGCGTCACCGTGCCCTCGTATACTTCGCCCTTTTTCATCGTTGTCCTCCATCTACATTACAGCCAACTCGCTGTTTTTCCCAAAGCGCCTATGCATGACGGATATTTGTATATTCCGAAATCTCCCGATTTACCGTCACCAGATCGTCCACAGACAAATCATGAATCGAGCGGTGACCCGTAATTCTCGCAAACATCCGCAATTCCTCCAGAGAGACATTCAGAAAATTTGCCACGCGCTTGGCGCTAGCTTCGGTTTTCAGCCGTTCCCGCAAAGCTGCATCCTGCGTCGCAACGCCGACCGGACAATTTCCGCTCCCGCAAATCCGGTACTGCTGACAGGCTGCCGCAATCAGGCCCGCACTTGCAACCGCCACCGCATCTGCCCCCATCGCAATCGCCTTGGCAAAATCGGCAGACACCCTGAGTCCTCCGGTGATCACAAGCGAAATATCCGACCGTCTGTCATCCAAATATTTTCTCGCGCGGTACAACGCATAGATCGTCGGCACCGTAGTCGCTTCTCTCAGTAACAGCGGACTGGAACCCGTCGCTCCTCCCCTGCCGTCAATGGTAATGAAATCTGGCTCAGCATATACACAATATTCCAGATCTCTCTCAATCCTGCCGGCCGCAATTTTAATTCCGATCGGCCGTCCGTCGGAGCGATCCCGAAGCATCTGAACCATGTTCCTGAGATCTTCCTTGGACTGCAGCTCAGGAAATTTACTTGGGCTCTGAATATCCATCCCCGGCTTTTTCCCTCTGATCGCCGCGATTTCCTCCGTTACCTTTTCACCCGGCAGATGACCGCCCATCCCCGGTTTCGTTCCCTGCCCGATTTTAATTTCAATCGCGTCGGACTGTTTAAGATTTTCATCCGTCACACTATATTTATTTGGTATGTATTCGAAAATATATCGGTATGCCGCTTCCCGTTCCTCCGGCAAAATACCGCCTTCGCCGCTGCACATTGCTGTTCCCGCCATCGCAGCCCCTTTGGACAAGGCGATCTTCACCTCTTTTGACAATGCGCCAAACGACATGTGAGAAATATAAACCGGACTTTTCAGAATCATCGGCCGCTTTGCATTTTTGCCGATCACCGTCGTTGTGACAACCGGCTCGCCTTCGTCGAGCGGCGGCGGATTCAGCTGCGCGCCCAAAAGGAGAATATCATCCCACTGCGGCATTGGCATCTGCGTTCCCATAGCGCCGCTTATCGACCGGCCCGTCACCGCCATCTGGTGAATTTCCTCCATATACCGGCACGATGGATCATGGCGCACAAAAGCCGGATCATACCGCAAATCGGCTTCCTGCGGTGTCACCTGAGCCCCTGGCGCAATATTCGGTTCTTTGTCTGTTTCCCCATCCAGAAGTACAAAATTGTCTACAGACTGTCTGCACACCGGACATTCCTGAAGTTCCGAAAATAATATACCCTCTTTCTCTTCATCAAAAACATATCCACAGACATTACATTTGTATCTGCTCATTTCTTTCACCCCTCCTTATAGATGCACGTCCCTCTAAATACTCGTTTATTATACCACACCCACAGACTTCTTGCACCGGGTTTGTGTCGATTTTTGTTCCGCCATTGTCCGGCCTCTTCAAAACATGATCAAAATTTTCATTCACCCGTTCAACATTCCTGCTATAGTATATCGCGCCCGCCAACGATCCTGTGATCAAGTAAAGACAGGCTTGTCACCTTTGCTCCGTTCTGATATAGTAATTTGCGGCAGTCGCCGATTTTGTTATCAAGAAAGCGAAAAAATAATCGCCTTCGCCATGATATGTGAAAGGAACCCCTTTCATTAGATTTCTGTTTTGTCCAACAAAAGGGGTTCACTTCAGGAATACGGTTATTTTAACAAAAAATCAAGTATGTCTGGGATTGCGATATAAAAAAAGAGCAGAAATGCTGTATTTCCAACATTCCTGCTACAGTGAGCGTGCCGGGGTTCGAACCCGGGACAACTTGATTAAAAGGTTAAAGTGGCGCGGTATAATCTTTATGTGATATATGGTGGTGGCATGTCAATTTATTGCTTATCTCCGTATGGTGGTTTCTTTTGAATACGGTCTTTCCAATCTTCAATTATTTCTTTTTTATTCATCCAGTCTACAGTGATTTCCCCGTGTTCTTTTTCCCATTCGGCTATATGTTTTTCTATAATGAATTCTAATTCTTTCGCAAGGCTTCTCTTATTCTGTTTTGCAATAAACTTCATCTTTGTAATATTTTCAGGTTTTGTATTTGCCTTAATAACCGGTAATGTTGATGCCATATTTTCTCCTTTCCCTAGTCGGACAAAAAAAGTTTGACTTTAGTACCACCATGTGTTATATTCTTTGGTAGTACTACTTCAATACTATTTTAGTTCTACCTTATATTAATCATTATGCTTTGAACTTAATAATACTATGATTGTCTGATTTTCAGACTTGGTGTGTACAAAGGTGGAACTACTTTAGTCTACCATTTTTTTGGTTGTTATGCAACGTAAGGAAGTATTTTTTGAATTTGAGGGGGTGATGTTATGTTTTTTTCGGATAATCAAAAGGTCTCGATTGCTCGGTATGTATCGAAAGCCTCTGACGTTTGTTTGGTAAGGTGGTTAAGAGGGTATCGCTGTCTGTTGAAATTGATGTTCGATAAAGAATGGACTGATTTGCCAGAGTTTGATCGTATCAGCGGCATCTTGGAAGAACTGAACGAAGAGTGCGCACGTCGGTTTTGCACCTATGTGGATGAAAACGCAGTACAAGGCACAGATCACAGTGTCAGGTCGCAGCACCGGAAAATCGGTTTCGCCTGTGAAGAAAGTGAAAACGAGTGCGAGACCGGGGCTGATGCGACGCATGCGGAGTATCAGAACCCGCTTGTGGTGGAGTAGCTATGATTGGTGCGTCTCTGTGTGGTGGCTGTTTGCAAAGGGCGGTCGGTCTTGTTGACTGTAGAAACTGTCCGGTTGCACGGTTTGCCGGATTGCCCACTCGGACAGCGGATGCGATTTCCCTACGCGCTTGCGCGTAGGAAATTGCCTTCCGCGTTCGCCTATATACTTGACATAGTATCATTTTTGGGGACATTTAGAAAATTTATAGTTTATTGGATAGGGATTTTATGGGTGAGATTGGTCGGTATAATAATAGGCAAAACGATGTAATATCTGTTAAACAATATGGTGATCATCAGAAAGTAACTTATCACTCTTCTATTTTGCGCAAGGGGTATGAAGATGATTGGCGGGCGAATTCGAATGTCGTTTCCGTTCCGCGTTCAAAAAAAGGCAGTGTGAATGATGAAAAATTAGAGAACAATATTTCGCGCGCACGTTCAAAGATTCAAGAGTACGGTTATTGTAACGACTGGACATATTTTGTAACCTTGACAATCGATGCCAATAAGTTTGATAGATACGATTTAAACGCTTTTCGGGATGCCTTACATAACTTTCTTCATAATTTGAATCGTCGGCGGACAGCAGATCGTAAAATTGTGTATTTGCTTGTTCCTGAATTCCATAAGGATGGCGCGGTTCATATGCATGGTCTGATGAGCGGGTTAGACGAAAAAGATCTTATTGTCAATCAACATGGCTATCTGGATTGGAAAGCGTACGCTGATCGGTTTGGGTTTATTAGTCTGGATAAAGTTCGGGAAAAAGAAAAGGCTGTAAATTACATTTTGAAATACGTAAATAAAGATTTGGCTGTACGTTCGTCAGAGCTTGGAGCGCATTTGTATTATTGCTCGAAAGGATTGAAAAAGGCTGAACTGCTATTCCGCGATAATGCCCGTTGGACTAGTAGTTGGGATTATGAACATCCAAAGGGATATTGTAAAATAAAAATGTTAGGTGCTTCAGAGGATTATTCGGAGTACTTGTGTCCTGTTTAAAAGGTGTGGAAACATGGTTGTAAGGGAATTATTTAAAAAGTTTATTACAGAAAAGCGTTTACAAGGTCTTTCTGATGATTCGATTATGTCGTACAGAAATATCATCGGCATATTTATAGACTATGTGGGCGCAGATTTGCCCCTGTGCGATCTTTCCAAGGATTTAGTGGACAAGTTTATTCTGCATTGTCTGGATAGCCATTTAGCGAGAAATACCGTTGTTACATACATACGCAATGCAAAAGTTTTCCTCTGTTGGATTTATGAAAACGATGATTTAAGCTTTAATCCTCATAAAATCAAAAAACCAAGAGCGCCCAAGAAAAAAGTACAAATCTATAGTGATGCCGAGGTTGTTCGTATTTTTAATTCGATTTCCACATCTGTAGAATGGATTACATTGCGTAATAAAGCGATTGTTTCGCTGATGTATGATTCCGGTATTCGGCAAGGTGAGGTTTGCCGTTTGCTTCGAAAAGATTTGGACTTTGAACGTAAGTTGTTTAAGGTGATCGGTAAAGGGGCAAAAGAGCGTTTTGTGCCCATGGGAAATGCTTCTGTGTCCTTTTTACAGGCTTATCTTGCAAAGTGCCCTTATAAGGACGCACAGAGCGTCTTTCTGCTTCGGAACGGACAGCCGATTACGCGTAATGCGATTCGATTGTTTGTCAATCGTCTGAAGCATCAAACAGGGCTTGATATTTCATCCCACAAGTTCCGGCATAATTTCGCCACGAATTATTGTCTGGATAATCTTCAAAGTACCGGCAGTTCCAATGTCTATGATTTGAGTATTTTAATGGGTCATGAGAGCATTGAAACAACGAAACGCTATGAGCATTTCGCGCATGAACTGGTCGCTGTCCAAAAGCACCAATCGCACCTTGATTCTATACTTCACTAAAAATCAAGTATGTCTGGGATTGCGATACAAAAAAAGAGCAGAAATGCGGTATTTCCAACATTCCTGCTATAGTGAGCGTGCCGGGGTTCGAACCCGGGACAACTTGATTAAAAG
>CALWPC010000026.1 GCA_944383325.1 uncultured Lachnospiraceae bacterium
CCACGTTGCAAAGCCCATCAAAACCAAGGTCTTACCGGGCTTGCCGCCGATTCCCGGCGTTAAATGAATCGAGTGTTCGAGACCTTCCACTCGTAAAACAAAACTAAAGGAGAGAAACATGATGAAACACAATTCACGCTACATTACCACTGCGGCGATGATCGCCGCGCTCTATGTTGTTCTGACGATGATCGCCAACGCATTGGGGCTTGCCTCGCAGGCTATACAGCTTCGCTTCTCCGAAGCGCTGACCGTGCTCCCGTACTTCACCGCAGCGGCCGTCCCCGGCCTTGCCGTCGGATGTCTTTTGAGCAATGTTCTGGCCGGCGGCGTCATCATCGACGTTATTTTCGGCACCATCGCCACACTGCTTGGCGCCCTTGGAACCTACGCGCTCCGAAAATATAAATACGCCGCGCCGCTGCCCCCGATTATCGCCAACACATTAATCATACCGTTTGTCTTAAAATATGGTTATCATATAGATGAACTCTGGTACAGCTTTCTCACGGTCGGCGCCGGAGAACTGTTAAGCTGCGGCGTACTCGGCCTGCTGCTTCTGACAATCCTGCAAAAATACAAAAAATTCCTGTTCTGACCCAAAATGAGGATGCCCTTTTCGATAAAAGAAAAGGACATCCTCATGTTTTTCTCATAAAATCATTTTAAATTTTCCGGATTCAGGCACATCAATTCCGGGACAACAAAGCGGCCGTCTTTGCGAATCAGCACATCGTCAAAATAAATTTCCCCGCCGCCGTACTCCGGGCGCTGAATAAGCACCAGATCCCAGTGAAGCGAGCTATGATTGCCGTTCGGCGCCTCATCATAACAATTCCCGGGCGTAAAATGAATGCTGCCCGCAATTTTCTCGTCAAACAAAATATCCTTCATCGGCTTAATAATGTAGGGATTAACGCCGATTGCAAATTCTCCCACATAGCGCGCGCCTTCATCTATATCAAAAATCTGATTGATGCGGTCGGTATCATTGGCCTCAGCCCGAACAATTTTCCCATTCTGAAATTCCAGCCGCACCTGCTCAAACGTAAATCCCTGCTGCAGCGACGGCGTGTTATAACTGATCACGCCATTGACAGAGTCGCGCACGGGCGCCGTATACACTTCACCGTCCGGTATATTCATATTGCCCGCACAGGGAATCGCCGGAATATCTTTAATCGAAAACTTCAGATCCGTCCCCGGTCCGACTATGCGCACACGGTCCGTTCGGTCCATATAGGCCACCAGAGCCTGCATTGCCTTCGCCATCCGGGAATAATCCAGATTGCACACCTGAAAATAAAAATCTTCAAAGGCTTCCACACTCTGATTGGCAAGCTGCGCCATAGCCGCATTCGGATACCGAAGCACCACCCACCTTGTTTTCGGCACCCGGATCCCGTGGTGTACGGGTGTGGAATACAATTTGTCATACAAGTTGAGCTTGTCAGCCGGAACATCTGAAAGTTCCGCCACATTCTCACTGCCCCGCACGCCGATATAACAGTCCATGTTCTCCATCTCCAGGCTGTCCACCTGCGCCATCAGCTTTAACTGTTCCTCACTGCAGCTTAGCAGTACCTCTCTCTGCACGCGCGTATTTGTATAATGCGGAAACGGCATGCCGCCCGCTTCATACACTTCCTTGATGATAGCTCTTGCCAAATCCTCTGTTTCCCGGCCGATATAATGAATATAGACACGGTCTCCCGCCTTTACGCCGCACGAATACGTCACCAGATTGTGCGCAAGCGTCCTCACTCTCTCGTCCATATGATTTCTTCCTCCTTTTTCCGTCACTTCTAAAATTGCCAGTCCAGTCTTTCTGCACTTTTACGGATACTGACAGACAAACACATTTCCCACAGCCGCGCACTGCTCGCTCGCTTCCGCCACACTGTAAGAATATTCCTGCCCTGAAGAAACATCCTGCATCGTCACCGTGCCGCTCTGCGCATATCCGGTATATCCGGTAATGAGCGCATAGGCATCCTGCGCATATTCCACCAAGACCAAAGCGCCCTGCGCCGTGTACACAAGCGCATCCTGCAGTGTAATCCCGCTCACATCATAGACCGGCTGTCCCGAAGCAGCCGACCATGCGTCAGCAATACTGCCCGCCGAAGTCAGCACATCGGCCGGAACATTCGCCCTCTCCTGCTCCACCGCACCCTCCGCAGGCGGCACAATATAGCGGTATACAATTCCTTTCGGCCCTCTCACCGTTCCTCTGACAGACGCCGCATCGGACACCGCGCCGGCCGACTGTGCATTGGCACTGTACAGCTTACCCGCGCAATATACATAATACAGCGACTGCTGCCGTCCCAGATCCTGTTCGGCGAGCGCCCGGTCCAGAGATATAGCATTTGTCTCACGGATTCTGGGCGTAATGTCGGCGTCCGGCCTCCCGTCGGCAAGCGGCTGTTCAAAACAGAGACTGACAACCGACCCCTTTTTAGAGTCTGTCTGCAAAGCGGTGCTGACCGCTTCCTCCGTCTCCTCCTTGGCATTGCTTAGAATCTGATGAGAATCTGTGCTTACGTAACCGCCGCCCGAGTCCGCCGCCCTGGCTCGTTCAAGCTGAATCATCGAATCATCCGCCCACCCGGACGCAACCAGGTTGACCTCATCCTCATACGTTTTTACCGTGTCTCCCTGTTCATTGACAATGTCAATCGCATACATCAAAAACAACGTGCTGCCCGCGCGCGTCTGTTCACTGATTCGCGCCCGTCCATATACAAAATCCATGCCCACATATCCAACCGCGCGGATATACTCCCCATCCGCAGCTGAAACCGTGCGGGCCGCGCCCGTATTCAAATTCAGGCACTCGATCGATTTGGCACTGTTCATATCGTGCTCCCAGGCGATACAATCCTGCCGTTCTGAAGCGACAAACGCCCCCTCCTCCAGATCTGCTGCAATGGCCTGCACGCTGCCATCCTCCAAATCACACAGCATCACGGCATTCTCATAATAGAAATAAAACCGGTTCCCCGTTTTATACATCAGCTTGTCCGCATTGCTTATATACCATTCTTCCGGTTGATCACTGGAAAAAAATACAAGCTCTTCATATCCGCCCTGCGACGGATCATAGTGGCACAGGGCGCTTCCCACTTTTCCTTCATGCTGACCGCGCACAAAATATCCGTATACACAAAAATCGAGTCCCCCATCCTCCTGTTGATCCAGTATACGGATCTCATAAGGACGGACAAAGCTCTGGAGCTGATCGTGATTTTGAACATCCTGCATGGAAAACACCTTGGCAATGCGGTGATCCTCCCGCTGGTACTGCCACAGCTCGCCGGCCTGCACCCATGACACATAGCGCGCCTTTTGATCCTGCTGAACCTGCACCTGTTCATCCGCCAGGCCAAGCGTGATCTGACTCATAGAATACGACATTGCCGAGGGAGAAAAGAGCTGCGTCACTGTCCGCTCATAGTCAATCAGATGTACTCTGTAATCAGATTTGCGCACGCGAAAAACTTCCTCCACCGTATAATACGAATTCGCCTCCTCGGTCTCCTGAACCGCAATCTGATAGATTGCCCGAAGTACGGCCGTCTCTTCCTGCAGCTCCACGAGACTGAAATGCGGCTCACTGCAGAGAGACGGCGATAATTCTCCCCATGAGAGCAAAGCCGTATCCGCGTGAATATCAATCCTGCGCAGTGACTGCTCCGCCGCACTGGCGTCTGTCTCCATATAAACGGCCAACTCCGAAACCTGCTTTTTGTCAAATGTTTTGTTTATAAATTCTTTTACAAAAGCAAAACATTCTTCAAAAATGGTTTTTTGTTCATAACACACTCTCATATAATAGTACAGGTTTTCCTGTTCCATCGTCTCCATGCGAAGCTGCACCAGGTATTCAACGCCCTGTTCACAGCACTGGGACAAATTCAGCGCCGCGCTCTCATAACTGTCGCCGGAAATCAGACGCTGCGTGCCAACCTCGCCGGCCAGTTCTCCGTCCAGTGTATATACCGACGCATTGACAGCCTTTACTTTCTGCGCCGCGCTGCTGATGTGCAAAGTAACCGTCCTGCTCGCATCGAGCGGAGTCAGCGCCGGATACATGGACTCCATATTCACCGGCGCCGCATAACCGAGCAGCGTATTCAATTCCTGTTCCCCGTAACTGACCGTTACGGTCGGATAGGTCATTTCAAACTCGGCGGTATAGCTCGGCGTATTCTCTTTCTTTCCCCGAAAATAGGCCGATACAAGAACCGCGCATGCCACGAGAATCACCGCACCGGAAATAAGCATAAATGTTGCTGACTTTTTCACGTATCTATATCCTTCCTCTTTGTTTCACATTCCCTGAGCGCAAAAATCAGGCTCTCACTGCTCAAAAAGCCTGTCCAGCATTGGACGCACGCCAAGAAACGCACATGTGCGCTTATACGCCTCCCGCTCCTGATCGGTTGGCTTCCGTCCCGTATAGACCGCGCGTATTAAAATATTTTTCGGCGTATGTTCCATGTCGATAAATTCAGACAGCGTCACCCGATACCCATGCTGTTTTAACAGCTCGCCGCGCAGACCGTCCGTAAACAGCGCCGCGCTGCGTTCTTTTAAAATTCCGTACTGCAAGATCGGCTGTAACATGTCGCAATGGATCTGCCCGTTCAACTCATGCTGACAGCACGGAACCGACAAAATCACTTTTGCATTCCAACGCACCGCCTTTGCAAGCGCCAAATCCGTCGCCGTATCGCAGGCATGCAGCGTCACAACCATATCGGCTCTGTCCACTCCCTGATACTCGGCAATATCGCCCTGCAAAAACGTCAGTTTCCGGTAATCATACTTTCGTGCCAGTGTATTGCAGCGGTCAATCACTTCCTTTTTTAAGTCTAGCCCGATCATCCTCACATCCAGGCCGTTCTGAAGGTGCAGATAATAATACATGGCAAACGTCAGATAGGACTTTCCGCATCCAAAATCTATAATGGTAATTTCACGGTTTTTTGGCAACTCCGGGAGAACATCCCGAATAAACTCCAAAAACCGATTAATTTGCCGAAACTTGTCATAATAGGCATGTACAATTTTCCCCTGCTCGTTCATCACACCCAGATCTACCAAAAAATCAATCTTCTCGCCTTCCGGCAGCAAGTAATTTCTGACCCGATTATGGGTCAGCGGCTGCGTCCGTTCCGACGTCCGGCGTCTGACCTTGACCGTCACCGTCCCTTTTTTCCCTGTTAAAACCGTGCCCTCAAATTCCGTCGTCTCTAGCACCATCTGACGCATCGATCGCATCCACTCACAGACACGGACCCGAAAATCCGCGGCGGAATAGGACCGGTGAAACACCTGCGCATTCCTGTGCACCGTTTCCTGAAATAAAATACAATTCTCTGCAGTTTCCTCCCCGCCTTTATGCGACCGCTGCACTGGACGAAACGTCACCTTCTGGGCTAACTGCTTTTCTCTGGAACCACTCATAATCAGGCGTATAAAATTTTGTTCATTTACCTGCTCCAGTAACGCCGCAAGTTTCTCCATAATATCCTCCAGACTTCCTCGGCGACCGGCCGCTGTGCCGCCGCCCGCCGATCAGTGTCATTTCTCTATCTCCACCGTACATGATCGCGGCATCGGTCACAGTGATCACGGCACCGTCTCGAAAAACACTCATTTCCAAGCAGGCCCCAGATCACATCGCGAACAGGTGAACCGTCTCTTCTCGGCGGGCGGCGTCGGCGAGAAGTCGCAAACACCGAGCTGTCATATAATCCGGACACTTCCTCTGCCACAGGTTCCTCAAAAAGCGACGGCTCCTGCTCCATCAGACGCTCGTAAATCCGGCTGCACATACTGTCAAGCATCATAGCATCCGGATATTCATCAAACATAGGACTTCCGGAATATTCATACCGATCGCACTCCGCCTGCACATATGGCAAAATCCGCCGCAGATTCGGCGGAAGATATTCATTCATCTTCTGTTTTTCCTGTTCAAAATAACAATTCTCCACCACAATGCCTCCTCTTACACATGCTTCCATTCCTAATGATAGCATATGACTGCGGCGGAAATCCTGTGCCTATCTGCACGCGATTGTATGCCAAACCGGTATATCGCCGGATGCGCGTCGGTTATTCTTCCGAACTGTCCGAAATCTCCGCCTCGACATCAACCGGCGCCTTCTGCGCATTCTGTGCGCGCTGCGCTTTCTGCGCGTCGCGCCTGTCGCTTGCTTTCTGCATAGCTTCGAGCGCCCGCTCGCTCAGCTCATCAGCAATCTCTGCCGTTTTCAGCCCAACGTCAATCGAAACGTCTTTCGCTTTTTCTCCAAGTGCGGTTGCCTTTGCCTTGGCGCTCTCCATAAACCGCCTGGTCTCTTCCGAATTTTTTACCTCCTCGAATTTATTGCACGCCTTGTCAAAACCTTCCCTGACATTTCCTACAATGCCGTCAAAATCAATACCCATGCTGTGTTCCTCCTTATAAATTATTTTTATTTTTCATTGCCAGTGTCTGTCAACCATTCGGCTGTCTGTACGAGAACGGTAACACGATCCCCCGTCACTCTGGCAAAGCCCCCGCCAAATCTTGCCGGCAAGCGGCGCCCGTCTGATGTAATCACTGCACTGCCCTCAAGTATACGCATGCCCGCCGGCTCGTGATTGAAATAAATGCCTACATTTCCCACATCTGTGCGCAGCTCAAGCATACTCGCCTTTCCTTCAAAAAATAATCCGCGCGGACTGACCACTTCAAGCAAAAATTCTCTCTTATCATCCATCCGCATGCTCCTGACCGGACGCGCGGGAAATCACCTCATTGATTGTGCCGGCATTATAGAACACACTCTCCGGTAAATCGTCATACATGCCATCCAAAAGTTCCCGAAATCCTCGCAGCGTCTCTGAAAGCGGCACGTACGCCCCCGGCATTCCGGTAAATGGCTCCGCGACATGAAATGGCTGTGACAAAAACCGCTCCACTTTCCTCGCACGCGCCACAGTCACCCGATCCTCCTCCGAGAGTTCATCGAGGCCAAGGATCGCAATAATGTCCTGAAGCTCTCTGTATCGCTGCAAAATTTCCTGCACGCCGCGCGCTGTCCGGTAATGCTCCTCGCCGACAATTTGCGGATCTAGCAAACGCGATGAGGACGCAAGCGGATCAACCGCCGGATAAATGCCTAACTCGACAATGGATCTTGACAGCACCGTCGTCGCATCCAGATGCGCAAATGTGGTAGCCGGCGCCGGGTCCGTCAGATCATCGGCGGGGACATAGACCGCCTGAACCGATGTAATAGACCCGTTTTGTGTGGACGTAATCCGCTCCTGCAGCGCTCCCATTTCCGTCTGGAGCGTAGGCTGATAGCCGACCGCGGACGGCATTCTGCCGAGCAGCGCGGACACTTCGCTCCCCGCCTGCGTAAAGCGAAAGATGTTGTCAATAAATAATAACACATCTTTACCGCCTTTGTCTCGAAAAAATTCCGCCATTGTAAGCCCTGTAAGCGCAACCCGCATTCTCGCGCCCGGAGGCTCATTCATCTGACCAAACACCATCGTCGTCCGGCCCAGGACACCGGATTCCTTCATCTCATAATATAAATCATTACCCTCCCGCGTGCGTTCGCCTACTCCCGTAAACACAGAATAACCGCCGTGTTCTGCTGCGACATTGCGGATCAGCTCCTGAATCAGCACGGTCTTTCCGACTCCCGCGCCTCCAAACAGCCCAACCTTGCCGCCTTTTTGATACGGACAGAGCAAGTCAATGACTTTGATACCTGTCTCCAACATTTCTGTCTGAACCGGACGGCCGGCAAATTCCGGCGCCTTCCGGTGAATCGACATTGTCTGCGCGCGATCCAAAGGCTCTCCGCGATCGATCGGCTCCCCAAGCACATTAAACATGCGGCCGAGCGTCTGTTCGCCGACAGGAACCCGAATCGGCTCTCCTGTGGCCAACGCCTCCATACCGCGCATCAACCCCTCCGTCGGTCCCAGGGCAATACAGCGCACTGTCTGATTTCCTATATCCTGCGCGACCTCCACGGTCAGCGTTCCCTCCGGCCTTCGAATCTGAATGGCTTCATACAGTCCCGGCACGCGCTCTGAAAAACGAATATCTAGCACCGCCCCAATCACCTGTGTCACTTTTCCAATATTATAATCCGCCATAGGAAATTCCTTCCATCTTCTTTATATTATCAGATTGCCTGCGCACCTGCAATAATCTCTGTAATTTCCTGCGTAATTGCACCTTGTCTGGCCCGGTTATACTGCTTGGCTAGCTGCTCAATCAGCTCATCCGCATTTGCAGTAGCCGCATCCATTGCCTGCATCCGCGAACCGTGTTCACTGGCAGCCGATTCTAACAACGCGCCGTAGATTCGAGCAGTCACATACTCGGACAACAGACTGCCCAAAAAAAGGTCTTCGTCCGACTCTACCGTAAACACGTCCTCCGCCACCGGTTCTTGCACAGGAATCAATTTCTCACACACCGGAAGCTGCGTCACCGCATTGTAAAACTTGGTGTACACAACCGTTATACTGTCCGCATGTCCGTTTTCATATGCCCGCAGCGCCGCGCGGCAAATGCTTCCCGCCAGTTCATACGGCTCCGTGTCCATTTCGTCGGAAAAATCGTTCCAGACGTGAAATCCCCTGCTTCGCAGAAGCTCTGCCGCCCTGCGGCCAACCGTACACAGCAGTACATCTTCCGCGCTCCATTGCTGATCAATTACTTTTTTCACAATGTTCATATTATATCCGCCCGCCAGTCCCCGGTTGGCAGAAAAAACCACAACCAACTTTTTGCGGGCCGCCGTATCCTGTGCGTCCTCTGCAGCAGGCAGCGGGCGGTGTCCTAAAAATGTTTGTCCAAACTCTCTCATTCGTTTTACATAGACGGCAGCAGGCTCCGCATGCTCGCGCGCCCTCTGCAGCTTTACTGTTGAGACTAGTTTCATTGCTTTTGTAATCTGCTGCGTACTCCTGATCCGCTCCTGGCGGCGTTTCAGCTCCTGCACAGACGACATCAGGACGCACCTCCTTTTTTAACCGCATCTCTGCTCTCGCATACCGCTTTGGTCAGGTGCTCTTTCAACGCGTCGGTCAATGTTTTTTCCTCCCGCAGCTGTTCTAAAAGTTCCGGATACCGGTCGTTCAGTCGTTCAATGAGCGTCTGTTCAAACTGTGCAATCTGATCTACTTCCAAATCCAATAAATATTTTCCCGTGGCTGCATAGAGAACCGCCACCTGATATTCCACCGGCATCGGCCGGTTCTGCGGCTGTTTGAGCACTTCCCGCAGACGCTCCCCCTGCGCGAGCTGTTCCCTTGTATCTGCATCTAGCTCCGACCCGAATTGTGCAAACGCAGCCAATTCCCTGTACCTGGCCAGTTCCACTCGTATCGGAGCGGCAACCTGCTTCATTGCCTCGATCTGAGCCGCCCCGCCCACGCGCGAAACCGATAGCCCCGCATTGACGGCCGGCCGCACGCCTGCGTGAAATGCTTCTGTCTCCAGATAAATCTGTCCGTCTGTAATCGAAATCACATTTGTCGGTATATAGGCAGACACATCTGCAGCCTGTGTCTCAATAATCGGAAGCGCTGTCAGAGAACCGCCCCCGTATTCCGGAGACATACATGCCGCGCGCTCTAAAAGCCTGGAATGTAAATAAAACACGTCACCGGGATAGGCCTCGCGTCCGGGAGGCCTTCGCAGCAGAAGAGAAAGCGTTCGGTACGCCGCGGCATGCTTGGACAAATCGTCATAAACGATCAGCACATCCTGCCCTTTCTCCATCCACTCTTCACCGATGGCACAGCCCGCATACGGTGCGAGATACTGCATAGGAGCAAGCTCACTCGCCACGGCGGCAACGACCGTTGTGTAATCCATTGCGCCATAATCCGTCAGGGTTCGCACTACGGACGCCACCGTCGATGCTTTCTGCCCGATCGCCACATAAATACACCGGACGTTTTGCCCTCTTTGATTGATGATCGCATCTAACGCAATCGTCGTCTTACCGGTCTGACGGTCTCCGATAATCAACTCTCTCTGGCCTCTTCCAATCGGCACCATTGCATCGATTGCCTTGATGCCGGTCTGTAAAGGCACATGCACGGAACGTCTTGTGATCACCCCCGGCGCCACCCTCTCCGCAGGCCGATACGTCCCGACGGCAATAGAGCCTCTGCCGTCGATCGGCTGTCCAAGCGCATTGACTACCCTGCCCAAAAGCGCATCCCCGACCGGCACCTCGACCACGCGTCCGGTCTTTTTCACCAGATTGCCCTCGCGGATGCCGGACGCCTCGCCCAAAAGCGCGGCGCCGACATGATCTTCCTCAAGGTTCATTGCCATCCCGTACACCCCGTCCGGAAATTCCAAAAGCTCTCCCTGAACTGCTTTTTCCAGTCCATAGACACGGCAGATACCGTCGGCAACCTGTATTACAGTCCCCACGTCCGAGATCTCCAGATGATGTTCATAGCAGCGAAGCTGTTCATTGATAATTGCCTCAAATTCTTCCGGAACCACGCTCAATTCTGCCTCACCTTCCTTCCCGTTTTTCGTTCTGTGTGTTCTCCTGTGCCGCCTGTTCTGCCGCCGCGCTCAGAAGCTCATCCCGTATCCGGTTCAGCTTTGTCCGCAGGCTGCCGTCGACAATCCGGTCGCGGATGCGGATTACCATTCCACCAAGCAGCGCCTTATCCACCTTATAGCGGACATCCACCGAGCGGTATCCGGCCGTCTCTGACAACCGTTTTTCGAGCGACTGTTTCTGCCTTGCGCTAAGCGGCCTTGCAGAGCATACCTGCACAGTTGCCTCCTGCATATATTCCCTGTACGCCGATTCCAGATGATCTGCAATCAACGGAAATTCTCCAATCAGACGTTTGCCGGCAAGCGTCTGCAATACGGTCAAAAGACCGCCGTCTATATTGCCCCCAAATAACTGCTCGAGGATATGATCTCTCTGACGGCGCGAAAGCGTCGGTACGGACAGCAGACGGCTCAAATCTGTATGTTTTTGCAGCACCGCCCGCACAAAAACGGCATCCTTGTACATCTGTTCCAAATTCCCCTGACGTTTTGCATATTCAAGTAAAACTTCCGCACACCGCTTACCGCTCAGCTCTGCCATGACTGTTCGCTCATTTCGCTGATCATTTCATCGGTCAGGGCATCTAGCGCGTTCTCATTGGCCGACGTCAAAATCCACTTTCCGGCTAGCCGCGACGCCAGATCAATTACTTGTCTGCGCTGTCCTTCCTTTGACGCTTTCAACTCCCTCTCCAGATTCTGACGCGCGCGTTCCTGAAGCTCCCTTGCTTCACTTCGCGCCTCGACAAGAATGCGTTCGCGCATTTTTCCTGCCTGTTCTCTTGCATCTTTGAGCACATGCGCACACTCGGTTTCTGCCCCGGTCAGTTTTTTCTGATATTCCTGCCCGAGTCTCTCCGCCTCCTGCCTTTGGGCTTTCGCGGACGCCAGTTCGCTTTCAATCCGCTTTCTGCGGTCCGCTAATACTGCCCGCGCCGGCTTAAACAGAAAGTAGGACAGCGCCGCAAATAACACATACACCGAAAGCGCCAAAAGCGCCGTATCAAATAGGAGCTGCGCATCCAGATTAAACAGTCTTGTCATTCCGATTCCACCTTTCCACTCTGGTCAAACGCTGTACAGGCCTGCCCGCAGCGCCGATTAAAGCCTGCCAAGCAGCGGATTTGCAAACAGCAAAATAAAGGCGATCGCCAGACTATACAATCCGGTCGTCTCCGCAACGGCCTGGCCTAACAGCATCGTTGTCGTGACGTCACCTTTTGCACCCGGATTCCGGCCGACAGCGGCGGCTCCCTGTCCCGCCGCAATACCCTGCCCAATTCCCGGGCCAAGCCCTGCAATCATGGCAATGCCGGCTCCCAAGGCAGAAAACGCCAATACTAAACCTTCATTCGTAATCTGAGACATCATTTATTCCTCCTTCATTTTCTGACGGGTAAATACCATCGTCAGCATACAAAATACGTATGCCTGAATACAGCCTGAAAACACATCAAAATAAACATGTAGCACAGCCGGAAATCCCAATTTCAGGAATATCGGCATCAGTCCGTAAACAAGCGCCATCATCACGGTTCCGGAAAGCACGTTTCCGAACAGGCGGAGAGACAAAGAAAGCGGCGTCGCGACCTCGCCGATGAGATTAATCGGAAACAGCACCGGCAGCGGACGAAACAAATCGGTAAACGCGCGGCCACGGTTATGTCGGATATTAAAATACTGAATCAGGGCAAACGAGATCAGTCCCAATCCCAAGGTCACGCCAAAGTCCGCGGTGGGCGGGCGAATCCCAAACAAGCCCGAAAGGTTACTCGTCAGCAAAAATAAAAAAACGGCGCCGATATAATTTCTGAACCACTCAGAGCAGTCCCCCATAATTCCGGCAATCATACGGTCAATCATTTCCACAATCCATTCCACAACATTCTGAAAAGCGCCGGGAACCGGCTCAGCCCGCATCATTCTGCGGCGCGCAACCCACGCAAAGACAATGAGCAATAAAATGATAATCAGCAAACTCGCATGCGACGTTGTGATCCAGATTTCCTGTCCAAACAATGAGAACGAAAACAGTCCGTGAATCATAAAATCAATCTGTTTTCCGTCCGAAGCCACGGCCAGCGCGCCTCCGCTTAAAAATGGTACATTCACTCAATCACCTTCATCTGTCCGTTTTTGAAAAATTTGTTTTTGAATAACCGGATACAGATATGCGGAGCATTTAATGGACCATAAACCCACAAACGCCATCAGCACACTGCCGGCTCCGGACCACGCAAGCAGCGCAAACACTGCGACGACTGTAACCGCACGTACCAGATACCGGCCGCTCTGATAGGACGCCGCCTTTCTTGGTTCCAGATCCACCGCATACACAATCGACCGGTCCATCAAAATCACTAAAAACATGGCAAGGAGAATCCCTGTCCACAGGCCGGCCGCATAGTAACCAGGCTCTTTCAGGGAAAACCACCAATATGCTCCCAACAATATAAACTGTACAAAAATACCGTAACAGACAATACCCGCGAGCAGCTGCCTGCAGGCTTTTGTTTGCTTGCCCATCGCCATGCTCATCCTTTCTAAATTCAATGCTAGTGTGCCAAATTTGCCAAAATTCATACAAAAAAAGAATCCCGCGCACGGAATTCTTTTTTTGATCTATAGAATGTTTTTATAAATCGAGCTTCAAATCATTTTCCCTGATCCATCCAATCTTCCTGAAAAACAGGCCGAACAGCCAACTGAACACCGCCGGCAGCACAAAGCAAATCGCTAGCAGACCGATCCAGTCCATCGCAGTAATTGCAGCCTTCGTTCCCTCCGCAATATCCTGAATCCAACCGGTGTAAACGCCGATCTGACCGACCAGACCGCAGGTTCCCATACCCGACGCCACCGCCGCGCCATTCATTTTCAGTCCAAACAGGCACGTCGCCAATGGACCGGTGATGGCAGACGCCAGTGTCGGCGCAATCCAGATGCGCGGATTGCGGACAATATTGCCCATCTGCAGCATACTGGTGCCGAGCCCCTGGGCGACGAGACCTCCCCAACGATTCTCCCGGAAACTTAAAACGGCAAACCCGACCATCTGCGCGCAGCAGCCCGCCACCGCCGCTCCTCCGGCAAGGCCGGTAAGCCCAAGCGCCGCGCAGATCGCCGCGCTGCTGATCGGCAGCGTGAGTGCAATACCGACGACAACCGAAACAATAATGCCCATAAAAAATGGCTGAAGCTCCGTCGCCCACATAATAAATCCGCCTACCCAGGAAGCAGCGGTGCCGATTGCCGGCGCCCACCACATCGAAAGCAGCACGCCGACCAAAATCGTGACAAGCGGCGTAACTAAAATATCAATCTTTGTTTCCTTGGAGACCGCCTTTCCAAATTCCGCAGCAAAAATAGTGACCACCAAAACCGCCAGCGGACCGCCCGCACCGCCAAGCTCATTTGCCGCACCGCCGACCGCAACCAGAGAAAACAGCACAAGCGGCGGGCACTTCAAAGCATGTCCTATCGCAACGGCCATGGCAAAACCGGTTGCATTTTTTGCGTATGTGCCGACTGTCACTAAAATGTCCAACCCCAACTGTTCGCCCAGTGTACTGATAATGGTTCCGATTAACAGCGATGCAAACAGCCCCTGCGCCATCGCTCCCAATGCGTCAATGCCGTAACGCTTTGCACTGAATTCAATATCTTTCCGCCTGAAAAATTGTTTCACATTTTTTGCTGCAGACTCCCTCATCGTCTTCCTCCATTCTCTTCCTTTGTCTTCGTTCATTGATCTCGATGCTCTATTATACACTTTTTCAAAGTTCTGTCAACATTTTTATTTGTCAGCTGTCTTGTCATCTCAATGTGGAATTAGATGCATTGAATAACAAAAATTCCCCTGACCGCGTATTTACAATTTGTCCCTGTTAATGCTATACTATGCGGAAAGTGAACAATGAAACCAATGAATACATGAAGGAGAATGCCAATGTTTCGTCTGTGGGCAAAACAATTTAAAAACAACCGCCTCGTCAACGATATGGTCATCAGCGACGGCGAGCTGGACACCAGAACACACAAGGTACTGCGCGCACTGGAAACAGCCTGCTATGAGTTTGACTTAGAACAGCCGATCTGGCTAGATTCAACAGTACGGGATTTTCAAAGACATGCGAAGGCAAGATTCAACAGAGATCATTTTATCGAAGAAATTGATTTTGACTACCTTGAAATTGAAGTGATTGAAGAGGACTGACTGAAATCAGTCAGCCCTGTTTTGATGATTGCGTCTGTACGCGAAAACGACCACTGCAGCCGCAATGATCACAATGACGACAACAGCGACGGTACTCCAAGCGCCGGTATGTTGCGCAGATTCAGCCTGGGTCTGATTTTGGGCAGATTCCGTCTCTTCTGCTGTCTGATCTGTCGTCTCGGCGGCGCTCTCTGTCGGCTGCGGAGTCGCCGCTACCGTTGCAGACAATTCAATCCATCCAAAAAATCCATCATAACTGACACATCCCCACTTAACCCCGTCTTCTGTAACGACTTCAATCGACACTTCCAACAGTTCCCCGGCCGGGATGAGTTCATCATTTTCTAGCATAGACTCCTGATCTTTGCCGGGTGCCAGTCGCAAAACCGTATCCGCACTGGCCTCCACATAATAATGAACCGCAACGCCCTCGCCTGCCGCGCCCTGCGTCTGAAGCTCCTGGGCGCACACGGTCACTGCCGCGCCCAAACACAGGCACAATATCAAACAAAATAACCGTACTTTCCTGATCATATTGATCATCCTCCCTTTGTATTTTTTTTCGCAGAATCATGGTGTAAACAGCTGCACGGTTGTTGTCTGCTCTTCCCAGACGTCCTCAACCGTCATCACTCCCGTCACCGGATCGACTGTCGCATGGCCGTACAGCACTGTGCCTGACGACTGATCCACCCCCTGCTGCGGGCGATAAATCAGATATTCATAATTTGATCCGTCTGTCTGCAGCCTGGCAACCGTATCTCCCTCAAAATGCGCGCTCACCAACGCATAAATATCCTCCTGTGTGCGCCCGGCAGACGCACTCTCCGCCGGTTCGGGCGCAGGCGTATCATTCGGTTCGGTTTCTGCAGACTGCTCCTGCGTCTTTATCGGATCATCTGTTTCCTGCGGCGGCAGCGCATCCGTCGAAGCTCCGATTGTCGGTTCAACCGTCGGAGTCCCAGTAGATTCCCCGTTGTCCTTCCTGCCCTGCAACACAAAATAAATCACAACCGCCAAAATCAAAACCGCTGCAATCAACACAATGACCCAAACCATTCTATTGCTCTTCCTCTTCTGACCCATTGTCCCCTCCACTTCCATATATTTATGCCGCTACACCACAACATTGCGCGGGGTTCCGTTCAAAAACGACCGGATATTTTTACAGACCTCGTCCACCGCGCGCTGCCTCACTTCAACAGGCGCCCAACCGATATGTGGAGTGACTAACAGACGGGTACTGTCCTGAATTTTCCGCAAAGGACAGTCCGGCTTCATCGGCTCGTCCCGAATCACATCCAGTCCGGCAGCTCTGATCTCACCATTTTCCAATGCCCATACCAAATCTTCCTCATTCACAATAGAACCCCGGCCGAGATTCAAAAGTACGGCGGCAGGCTTCATTTTCCGAAACTGTTCCTTCGTCATCAAATTATCCGTCGTTTCATTCAACGGCGCATGTATCGATACCACATCCGACTGCCCGAGCAGCTCGTCAAGCGTCACGCGCTCATAATCTGCATTCTGGTTTTTTCCGGATGTCGAATAATAAATGACACGGCATCCAAACGCAGCCGCAATACGGGCCACTTCCCTGCCGATCGCTCCCAGGCCGATGATACCGTACGTTTTGCCCTTCAATTCTGCGAACGGATAGCTGAAATGACAGAAAAATGGGCTTTTGATATATTCTCCCGACTTTACGTAGTGATCATAATAGGAAAGCCCCTCCCAGAGATAAAATAACATTGCAAACGTATGCTGCGCAACGGCATCCGTAGAATAGCCTGCCACATTCATCACGGTAATGCCGCGCTTTTTTACATAATCGCGGTCAATATTGTTTGTCCCAGTGGCCGCCAGACAGATCAGCTTTACGCGCTCTGCATCGCACAGTGTTTCCTCGTTCATCAGAACCTTATTCGCCACAACAATGTCGGCGCCGCGAACGCGCTCCCTCGCTTCCTCCTTCGTCGAGAGCGGGTACAGTGCCACATCGCCAAACTCTTCAAGACCGCCAAAATCAATATCCTCTCCGACCGTATCACGCTCTAAAACGACAATCTTCATATGTATACACCTCAAACTCCATGAATAGAGAAGGGGAATGTCCCCATTGAAGCAGACATTCCCCCGTTACTTACAATGATCTACAGCCTCTTTAAAAGCTCTTCCCGCTCCTTCTCATAACCCGGCTTGCCAAGCAGTGCAAACATGTTGCGCTTGTAACTCTCCACGCCCGGCTGATTAAACGGATTCACCCCAAGAAGATAACCGCTGATGCCGCAGGCAAATTCAAAGAAGTAGAATAATTGGCCAAGATAAAATTCATTCTGCTGCGGAACAGTAACCATCAGGTTCGGAACATTGCCGTCCGTGTGTGCAAGAATTGTCCCGTTCATTGCACTTTTATTGATAAAATCTACGGTTTTTCCGGCCAGATAATTTAGCCCGTCCAAATCGACCGGCTCCTCCTGCAGCACCAGTTCGCACTGGGGTGTTTCTACATTAATTACGGTCTCAAACAAACTGCGGGCTCCGTCCTGAATAAACTGCCCCATAGAATGCAGATCCGTGGTCAAATCGACAGACGCCGGGAAAATACCCTTCTGATCTTTGCCCTCGCTCTCACCATACAGCTGTTTCCACCATTCCGATACATAATGCAGACTCGGCTCATAATTGGCCAGAATTTCAATCCCTTTGCCTTTGCGCAGAAGGATATTGCGAATCGCTGCGTACTGCATTGCATCGTTGTCCTCAAAATCAGCCTCCAGTGCAAGCGTTCTCGCGCTTGCCGCGCCCTCCATAAGCTTTGTAATATCCGCGCCGCTCACTGCAATCGGAAGCAATCCCACCGCTGTCAGAACCGAGAAGCGTCCTCCCACGTCATCCGGTACCACAAAAGTCTCATAGCCCTCCTCCGTAGCCAGATTTTTGAGCGCTCCTTTCGCCTTGTCCGTCGTCGCATAAATACGCTTTGCGGCCTGCTCCTTGCCGTATTTTTTCTCCAACAGCTCTTTAAATACGCGGAACGCAATCGCCGGCTCTGTTGTCGTTCCCGATTTTGAGATCATGTTGACAGAAAAATCACGGTTCCCGATCACATCCATCAAATGCGTGATATATGTACTGCTGATGTTGTTTCCGACATAATAAATTTCAGGCGTTTTGCGGATCGTCTTTGGAACCATATTGTAGAAACTGTGACGCAGAAACTCGATTGCCGCGCGCGCACCAAGATACGATCCCCCGATTCCGATCACAAGCAGGACGTCGCTGTCGTTCTGAATCTTTTCTGCGGCCGCCTGAATGCGGGCAAATTCCTCTTTGTCATAATTCACCGGAAGATCAATCCATCCCAGAAAATCGTTTCCTGCGCCCGTGCGGGAGACAAGCTGCGCCCTGGCATCATTGGCTAGCTTGCTCATGTAGCCGGTCTCTTCCTCGCTGATGAAAGAAGCGGCCCTGGAATAATCGAATGTAACTTTCTCTGCCATATTACCCTCTCCTTTAGTATTTAATAGTAAAGAACCATATATGGAAATTTTATCAAATCCTCCCGGATTACGCAAGACGAGATTATGCTTTTTCAGGCTCTTTTCGTTTAGGTCAGAAACTCCCTCAAAATTTCACGGATCACTTCCTCTTCCTCATCGCTGCTCTTTTTTGCCTTTTTCGTTTTTTTGATCTTTAATTTCGTAGCTGCGGTCTGCGCTTCTCCCCGCTCCATCAGCTTTGCCGCCTCCGTCTTGGCCATCAGCTCTTGTCCCTCGCCGCCGTCATATTCGTGCTGCAGGCGATTCGTCAGGACATTGTCCAAATAGTCCTGCAAGTTGGTCACAACCATTTCCCGCTTATCCTCAATATCACACAGCGAATCAACAAACAACATAAACAGCACGCTGATAAATCCCAAAGCGGCATAGAGTGTAATCTGCTGCAGGGATAACCCCTGCCAGAAGCCGCCCAGGCAGCCTGCCACTCCCAGTAGGGCCTCTAATAGAATAACCGCGACAAAAAAACGATTTAAGGTATGTACCCGAATTCCCATTGCTTTGTATTTTTGCAGATACTTGTCCACAAAAACCGGAACATTTTGAACGCCAAGGTTCAGTTTGTAACAATTTTCAAATTTTAATTTTAATTGTCTTGTGAGTGAGTGGTTCGAGGAAGCGATATGATTGGACGCTTTGACGAGTCTTTTGTACGAAATCCATACGATGAGCTTACTGATTACACCCAGAAGGCACAACGCCCCCATTGCATATAAAACCATCTGGCCGCGTAAGATTTCTGCTAACATAAGATTTTCCCCTTTCTAGCTTGCACACGCTGCTTCATTTTTCCGACCAGCCATCACCCGCATACTTTTCGTGCCGGCTTTTTGCTGATTGTCTATAGTATACTTGCCCTCTGCGCGCATGAAAAGAAAAATCGTTCGTATTATTACGACAAAAACGGCAGTCCGATCCGGCGCTTGCGTTTTCAAAAAGCCTGTGCTATATTGAAAAAAACAGGCCGCTGACCTGATCAAATGGAAAAAGAAAGGATGAGACAACCCTATGAACAGCGAAATTCGTGATCTTTCTCTCGCTCCGAGCGGTGAACTGAAAATTGACTGGGTTCGCAAAAATTGCCCTCTCCTCCGAAGTCTGGAGCAAGAATTTTCCGATACCAAACCATTTTCCGGTATCCGTCTTGCGCTCTCTGTACACCTGGAAGCAAAGACCGCTTACCTCTGCAAAGTATTGGCCGCCGGCGGCGCCGATATGTACATTACCGGCAGCAACCCGCTGTCCACACAGGATGATGTGGCGGCTGCACTAGTCAAAAGCGGTTTAAAAGTATTTGCCTGGTACGGCAGCACGCCCGAAGAATATGAACACCACCTACGCTGCGTTCTCGAGGCCGCCCCCAATATCATTATTGACGACGGTGGCGATCTCGTTCATACACTGCACACCAGTTATCCACAGCTGATCGAACAGGTCATCGGCGGGTGCGAGGAGACGACAACCGGCATTCTGCGCCTGCGGGCAATGGATAAAGCGGGCGCGCTCCGTTTTCCCATGGTGCTCGTCAACGACGCCGACTGCAAGCATTTGTTTGACAATCGCTATGGAACCGGACAATCGGTCTGGGACGGCATTAACCGCACGACAAATCTGATTGTTGCCGGCAAACGCGTCGTCGTTGCGGGCTACGGCTGGTGCGGCAAGGGCGTTGCCATGCGCGCCAAAGGACTTGGCGCCCGCGTAGTGGTTACCGAGGTTGATCCGATCAAGGCGATCGAGGCGGTAATGGATGGATTCGAGGTCATGCCTATGCGCGAAGCCGCCGCAATCGGAGACTTCTTTATCACAGTCACCGGCTGCAGCAAAGTCATTACTACAGAGGATTTCAAAGTGATGAAGGACGGCGCCATCCTGTGCAACGCCGGACATTTCGACGTGGAGATCGACATGGAGGGGCTGCGCGGTATCGCCCTCGACTCATGGGAACAGCGGAAAAATATTACCGGTTACAAAATTGATAAAAACCGTTCTGTCTATGTACTTGCGGAAGGCCGGCTTGTCAATCTGGCCGCGGGCGACGGACACCCTGCGGAAATTATGGATATGAGCTTTGCCATTCAGGCGCTGAGCGCAAAATATCTTGTTGAACACCAAAACGACATTCACGAAAAACTGATCGCCGTTCCCAGAGAAGTCGATAACGACGTAGCGCTTCGCAAATTACATTATCTGGGCAAACAGATCGACGCGCTGACCGCAGAACAGCGCTCCTACCTGTACGGCTCCTCAATGTAATATTGCATATTCAAAATCGTTTTTAAGAGCTTGAAGCTCATTCTCAACACCACCGAAAATAAAACAGCCGGCAGAGAACCGATTGTAAAACAATCGGATTCCCTGCCGGCTTTATCGTTGACCGTCAAATCAACTGCGCCGCAATTTGTAATACAATCAGCGCATCCGCCGCGCTGATCACGCCGTCTGCGTTCAGATCAGCCGCGGCCTCCTGCTTCCCTGTAAGTTGAGCAAGCTTTGCCGCATGCTGCAAAATCAGCAGCGCGTCCGACGCATTCGTAATTCCGTCCCCGTTCACATCACCTGTGAGCGGCTTTTCCTCTACCTTTGCTTTTCGAATCTCCAACACTACGGTCGATTCCAAATCCGTATCTTCCACATAAAGCCGGATCTTCGTCGTCCCCTGCGTCTTTGCACGAACGGTCACCTCAAAACTTCCGTCCGACTGTATTTTGACGTCCGTGACTTCTGCAAGATAGGAATTATCTACCTCTGCCATCAGCTTTGCAGACTCCAAATCCGCAGATGCTCCGCCGAGTGTTCCGCAGATCACCGCCGTGTCTCCTTTATTCACTGAGAGATCACCTGCGTCGTCAAGCTTCATGGAAGTAGGCACAATCTGACAGATCTGACTCAATACTGATTTTTCCTCTGACAAAACGCCCGCATACGTCCGAATACCGGCAGAAGCAGTCACCGTATAGAGCGCTCCTGACGTCAGGCGAGCCTGTTTCGGCCGGAATAAAAATGTTCTGGCCGTCTCGATACCATCAACCATCACCGCATCTAACGCCTCAAATGTACCGTCGCATTTCTGATCCTCACATTTCACTAGCACACTGCCGGCCGATATATCAGATGTCCGGACATAATTGCTGAACATCACGCATACCGCATTATCTTCAAAAATCAATTTTTCAAGATAAGCCGGCCGCACAGACTTCATTGCCACATTCACATCGGTCTGAATCGGCGGCACAGGCAGCCACTCGCTAGAGGTTGTTTCATAACCCTCTTTTTCGTACTGAACCTGCCACTCACCCTCCGGCACATCCCACGCATAAGATCCCTCCGCATCGGTCAGCAGAGGATTGTCCTGAGAATATTCCTCAGCGTCCCATTTGACGACATTGCCATCTCCATCCCGGTAATAAATCGTAGCCGTCACATCCTCCAGACGATTCTCCTCCTGTACTTCATACACATAACCACTGGGATCTAGCAGCCACTTTGGCCGGAATACATTCCAAAAATACTGCCAAAGATCCATCGTCCCGCCATCAGCCAAATACCGTCCGTAGTCATCTAAAAAGTCAGAACACATCCCGGAGATAATCATCGACGCAAACCCGACAAACAGCGGACCTGCCACCGGCACAACTAAACCGGAACCATATGTCGCGGTCGCTGCCAAAACAGCAATCCCCTTTTTGACGATCTCAATACACAGCAGCTGATTCCTCGCATACGCTTTCTGCTCAGCGGACATCGTTGTACTATTCTCAATACGGGCAAGATTTTCCGAATAATTGATCACATCGCCAATGAAATCATAAATTTCTCCGTACAGGCCCAATTCCTTCCCGAGCGATTTGATCATGCCGTCGTCCAGCAGATGACCCAAGGCCTCCATAAGGTTGCCGCTTCCTTCCAGTCCATCGCCGATCGCATTGAACGTAGTGCTGAAAATATTCTGGCCGTCGTATACCTGAAATTCCACATAATTGTCCGACGTCTGGACCGAAGTATAATAGTCGTCTGAGGACGGCGAAAAGCGTTCAAAGCCCATATCCTGCAGTGTGCTTTCCGGCATATCGCCGACCGTCTCCATCGTCATCTCCATGTCAACCGTCACTTCGCCGTCCGACATTGTCGTTTCATTATAATCCCGCGGGAAGTAAATTTCACCCTTCCATGTATCCGCCGTGTTTTCAGTTACAGTCACATCCGCCTTTCCGCGGTTCTCTTCATGCAGTGTCTCAAACGTCTGTTGAAATGTATGATCCGACACCTCATTAACCGTATACTGCTCTTCCACATCATACAGCACCTGAATCGAACCCGGCGTGTACGAGTGGTTTCCCTCGTCAAAATATCCAGATGTAACCCATTTTCCGCTCTCTTCGTCTTTGTAAGCCGGAACAGCCTGCGTACTGCCGTTTTTGCTGCTTGCCACATATACATGACGAATACTTGCATCGTTCTCAATGTCAAGTACAAACGAATATCCGCCGGCCGGATTCAGGCTGATTGCCGGGCGGGTTCGGTCCGTACTGATTGTTGTTTTATATATTCTATTGGTGAGCTTATGATACTGCAATTCAATTTCATGAATTTCCGGCGCTAGCGGATTCCTTGTAATCTGCACGCTGTCGGTACGATATTGCCCGCCTGTGCCCGGCAAAATGCATGCATATACATCATATGTCGTCTGATCCCCCTCGGGAACCGGAACATCAACGGAATAGGTTCCGTCTTGTTTTGCGGTCGCCGTCGCCGCCTCTTTGCCGTCAATATAAATATAGACTTTCGTCTTAGGGCTCGTGAGTCCCTGCGCCCTCACCTCATCTCCCGAAAACTGTTCCGGTATTTCCAGCGTCAGCTTCGGTGTTTTAAACGTGACGGCGTCCATATGCTCTGAATACTCGCTTCCCTGATAATGAAACAGATAGTCCGCCGTTACGCGAAACGCATCACTGTAAGAGTTCGGCTTTACGATAAACGAAACTTCACTCTCCGCTGCATCGGCGCCCACAGTGATTACTTGTCCGTACGAACCCGAAGTATACGTGCTTTCTTCTCCATTTACGCGCACACTGTTCTCAACCAGTTCCACTCCCGACGGAAGCGAAATTCGTACCCGTCCTTGTTCCACCTGCTCGGCAAAAAGCGTATTTTTTTTGACGGCACAGGTAATCTGCATCAGACTGTCAACCGTCACTTCCTCCCGGTTCGCCTCCACAGAGACCGCCGACATATCAAGCGCCCGAAAATAATCGCTTGTACTTCCCTGAAATCCGGCGGCGTCCACAGGTACAATCTGCCCGTCCGTCACGCGAACCGTCTGCAAAAAATAATCCTCGCCGTTTGTCAGCTTCAGACGCTCAAACTCCCCAAGATCTTCAAACTCCCAGAAATTGCCGTCGGACAACAGTAGAAGCACCTGATAAGTTCCTTCCGGCACTTCCTCCGTTTCTATCCAATTCGTGCTCTGGACATTGTCCGCCTTCGCGATGCGCTTCCCATCCTGTCCGAAAATCTGCACGTGAGGAGCAAACAAACAATGTTCTGTCAGAGACAACCGAATATACCCCCGCTGCTGCAATTCCACCGAAAGCACATTCTCCGGCTGCTCCTGCAGCACAAATTCCAGTTTTGTATCACATATCGAATTTCCGCTCACCGTCATCAGCAGGCGATCGCCCGCATTGCCTGCAACTTGAGAAAGCATGATCGTATTTTGATCAATAGAAAATTCTTCAATCTTGATCCCCTGCGTCAGATTTTCCAGAGTGACTTCATATTCTTCTATATTGACCGGTGTCCTCTCCGACTGCTCGCCTGACAACGCCGACTGCACAAGATCGGTCTGACACTGAATTTCTATCGTTTCTGACGGTACCTCTGCAATATCATAAGAAATTCTCTGAACCTGTAACAATCCGTCCTGCACAATCCCATATGGAACTGTCACCCGCAGATCCGACGTATTATCCGAAAGATTTTGTACATACAGCCGCTGCTGTGCATACAGGCTCTGTACGTTCTTTGTCTGATTTTCCAACAACGTATACCGATCCGGCGCGCTGTATTGCAACGCACTGTACGGCTGACTCTGATCACTCAAAAGCTGCACGCTCAGATGATAGCCAAGCTTTGACACCATTCTGCACTTCTCTCCCGGCGCAAGGACATAACTTTGCAGTGCAGGAAAAGCGCTCTCAGAAAAGGTAAGTCCCTGATCATACCATTCGTATGGAAAAGTGACGTCTACCTCAAGCTGATCATTATCCTGTGAACACACTGTGATCACCTGACTCTGCGCTTTGCCGCTAGACGCATACAACTCAGAAATTCCGCGCGCCTGCCCATACGTTAATACTTTCCCCGTCTGATCGAACGTCACATACTCCAACCAGTTTGACGACGTACTCGCATCGTGCATAAACCAGACATATTCTCCTGAACGATTATCAATATAATAACTCCTGTTATTGTACAGCGTCATATGCATAAGCGCCGGCATTTCACACTCTCTGACCGTCACCCCGGCGGCATACTCCTGATACGGCATAGTCATATCCGCCCGAAAATTTTCTTCTCCCGGCACGCTTACCGTCACACGCACCCTGTTGACCCGCCCGGTGCCATCTGCCGCGAGCGTTCCGATCGACGAATCTGTATTGAACGTATAAATGCTTCCGGTTGACCGGTATTGTACCATCTCAAGCCAGTCGCCTCTGCCGGAGACATTGCTCTGTACAGAGACTCCGGTTCCGGTATTGTTCACAAGTTCATAACTTTTTCCATTTTCAAATGTAAAATGCATAAGAGCCGGCGTCGCCGACTCCTCAATCGTAGCGCCCGCCTCAAAATAGGTATAGGGATACGTAATGTCCGCACAAAAGTCGTCTTCCGAAGCGCATACCGTTACATCTTCGCAGGTCAGATTGGAAGAGGACGTTCCGGGATCCAAAGAACGGAGCGCGCTATCGCTGCCAAACGTAAAATAGCTCCCGGATTGCCTTCTCGAAACGTATTCCACCCATTTCTGTGTTCCCTCAACATCATCATGAAACATTACCAAATACCCGGTATCATTCACCAGTCTGTAATGTTTTCCATTTTCCATTGTCACGTGTTTCAGCGCCGGTGTCTGCGACAGTGTAAAAACAACGGTCTCTTTCTGTTCCGACGCGATGCTGATGAACAGTTCATTCTCCGCGACCGAAGTGATTGTAGTGACGCCGCCCGCATCTACATAGACCGTTTTTGACTGCAGCAACCCAAAACTGCTCACCTGCCCGCTGCTTTCTACCTGCTCATATTCCAGAGCGCCGCTCTCTGAAACGGTCACGTTCACCGACGAGCTTCCGGAATTCTGAATTTTGACAGACTGGCCGGCCTCCACAGCAAGACTGTACATGCCGTTCGCCTCCGTTCCCTCCAGAACAGTGTCCGCCGGTCCGCCAGACAGGATCATCTGAGAAACCCCTTCCAATTCCGTCGCCATCTCTAGCTGTGCATCACCCGCCAGGGCTACAAGACTGCCGCCGGTCAAATGAATGGACAAAACCGCTGCTAGCAGGACAGCCAAACATCTCCTGAAATAAATTCCATGTCTCCTCCCTCTCATACACATCCTCCTCCCAAAACAAAAAGACAACGCAGTTTCTATTATGATAACATGAAATTTAATGTTTCGCTATGACTTTGGTCTTTTTTTCCAGTCTTAACAGGAACTTTATGATCTGATTTCCCGCTTCATCTTTTACGATTGTACAACAAGCGAAAGCAGCAAAAAAACGCAAACCTGCACGCCGGCTACAACTGCCCCCACCGGCAGTGCAAACGCGCAGGCGAGCAAAAATCCAAGCACATACCCAAGCACTGAAAAACAAACCGCCGCAAATGTAACCGCGCGAAAATTCCGGCAAAGCCGCATTGCGCTGAGCACCGGAATTAACAACAGACCGGAAATCAGAAGCGCCCCCATCATTCTCATCCCAAGCACGACAACAATCGCCGTCATCGCCGCCAGCACCATTTGATACAAGTCCACATTCAGCCCGGACGCCTTCGTAAATGTTTCATCAAATGTCACGGCAAACATTCTGTTCCACAACAGCAGGTAGCATATGAGGATTACCGCCGACATCACAATACAAAGCAGCACATCATGATTATCAAGCATCAGAACGCTTCCAAACAAGTAACTGTAGACATCCGTATTCATGCCGGACGACATGGACAGAAACATCACCCCAATTGCCACCGCGCTGACCGACACAAGCGCAATAGCCGCATCGCCCTGAAGCCCCCCTGTGTTTCTTCCAAGGCGCAGCATCAGAAAGGCTGCCGCCAATACTACCGGTATGCTGACTCCCAGAGGAGCCGCCCCGAGGGCCATTGCAACGGCCGCCGCTCCAAACGCCACATGAGAAAGCCCGTCCCCGATCATAGAATAACGCCTGAGCACCAGATTAACGCCCAACAGAGCCGCACAGGCGGAAATCAGCACGCCGACAAAAATTGCTCTCCATATAAAACTGTACGAAAACATTTCCAAAAAACCATCCATATCTGATCAACTCCAACTATGGATCCGCGCGCTTAGGCGCTGCGGCCCCTGAGAATACTTATGAACACCGTTAAAAGATACGCCGCCAGTTGTACAAGAATAATCCCCGCCCCCGCCGGTGCCGAACAGAAAAAGGACAGCAGCAGACCGATCACGCAGCAAACCGGAGACAGCACTGCCGCGACAATGACCACAGAACGGTAACGGCGACACAGCCGCATGGCGCTCAGCGCCGGAAAAATAATCAGGCCGGAAATCAAAAGCGCCCCGACCACTCTCATACCGACGACGATCGTGACCGCAGTCATCAGACTCAGCACTGCCTGGTAATATCCCGTCGGCGTCCCTGTTGCCTGGGCAAACGTCTCGTCAAAGGTCACCGCAAACACCCTCTGATAAAACAAGATATAGAGAATGAACACACCGGCACACAGCGTAACGCTGAGCACTACATCCGTTTTATTCATAGACAGGATGCTGCCGAATAAATAGCTGTTGACATCCGCATTCACACCGGTTGTCAGGGCAATCAGAATCATTCCGAAGGCCAGGGCGCCGATCGACAGAACTCCAACCATGGCGTCTCCCTGGATTTCCGAATGGCCCTGAGCCCACAAAATAAAAAAAGCCGCAGCAATCACTAACGGCAAACTGACGGCAAGCGGCGAGAAATGAAGTACGGACGCCAATGCAAGCGCCGCAAAACCGACGTGCGACAGACCATCCCCAATCATGGAAAAGCGTTTCAGAACAAGATGAACGCCCAAAACTCCCGCACAGAGCGACATGAGCACACCCACAATCAGCGCCCTCTGCATAAAACCATATGAAACCGCCTCCGTCAGCAATTCACACATGTTCTTCACCTCCCAAAAACGCTCTCCCGATCGGGCTGTGCACATATTGATCTTTTGTGCCAAAAAAAATCTGTTTGTTTTTCAAGTGCAGAATATGACTGGCCTGTCCGACCGCACCTTCCAGATCATGCGATACCATCACAATCGTCACGTGCAATTCCCTGTTAATTTTTGAGATCATTTGATACAGTTCCCCGGTCACAATCGGATCCAACCCCGCCACCGGCTCGTCGAGAAGCAGTAATTTCTGTGTGGCGCACAGCGCGCGCGCCAACAGCACACGCTGTTGCTGGCCTCCCGATAACTCACGGTAACATTGCCGCCTCATATCCAAAATATTTAACTGTTCCATACGCATCAGCGCTTCCTTTTTCTCCGCAGCGCCGTAAAACGGACGCCTCCCCAGACGGTTCAGACACCCGGACAGCACCACCTCATAAACACTGGCCGGAAAATCCCTCTGTACATCTGTCTGCTGCGGCAAATATCCGATCTCCTGAGATTTCAGTCCGTTGCCAAACTCCACCGCGCCCCTCGCAGGTGTTTTCAGGCGCAAAAGTCCCTTGACAAGCGTGCTCTTTCCCGAGCCGTTTTCGCCTACAATGCAGAGATAATCTCCTGCATGAACGACAAAATTCAACTCGTCAATGACAATCTTTCCTTCATATGCAAAAGCCGCATTTTTACAGGTTATATACGCCATATCGCTCCTCATCTCTTCCGTCATATACTAACTAATAAAGCGCCTCTTTCAGCGCGTCTGCATTCTCCTCCATCAGCTCCACATACCCGACTCCGGCGTCAAACTGCTCTTTTGTCAGATTATGGCAGGAATTTAACTGCCGTTTGACCGCGCCGCCCTCCTCGCAGATAGTATCTGCAATTTTGCCGCTGGATAGTTCCATATGAAAAACAACTGGTATCTGCTCTTCACGCACGCGGTCTATGAGCGATGCAATGACCGCCGCTCCGGCCTCCGTATCGGACGCACATCCCGAAAAAGCCGCATAACAGGTGAGTCCATACGCCTCCGCAAAATAGCGCATTGGAAAGCGGTCGCCGAATACAATAACTCGCCTTGCGGCGTTTTCCACAATTTTATGCAGCGCATCATCCAGTTGTGCCAGACGCGCCGTGTAAGCCTCTGCATTTTTCTCATACAGACTGCTGTGCGCCGGATCGTGCGCCGAAAGTGCTTTGGCAATGACACGCGTCAGCTGTATCGCATTGTCCGGATCCGTCCACACATGCTCATCATACTCCTCTTGTTCATGGTCATGATCCTCATCCGAACCGTGAGAATGCCCGCCCGTATCCGCAATGCCCTCATCCGTTTCTTCAAGAATCGTCCCTACACTGTCCAACATAGAGATAATGGTCATGTGCTCTGTGTCTATCGCCTCCAGAAACTCATCCACCCATTGATCGGATTCTCCTCCAATATAAATAAACACGTCGCAATTTTGAATTGCAACCAAATCCTGGGGAGTCGGTTCATACGAATGACTCTCTGTGCCGAGCGGCAGAAGCATCTGCAGCGTAACCAAATCTCCCGCAACTTGCCGAACAAAATCATACGGCGGAAAAATCGTGGTAACCACACGTATTTTTCCGTCGTCTCTCTTCACATCTCCACTGAACCGGCAACCGGTACCTAACAGAGCCGCCGACAATACCATCGCAAAGATCAGCGCAGCGGTAAACCGTCTTTTCCTGCTGTTCAATCACTTACCATCCTTCTATTTTACGAACGAAAGGCGGCTACTCATCGTAGCCGTCTCCGTCATCGTCCGTCATCTCAAACGAAATCATATCACTTTCCACCATCGCCTCTTCCAGAATCTCAATCAATTCTTCTGCAAGCTCCGGCTGCCTTGCCAAAAATACATCCTCGCCGGTCAGCCGGATCTCCAAAGGCTCTGTAAATTCGACAAGAGCATCATACAGTGTGTGAAGATTCTGTCCGTCATACTCTGACAAAGACAGCGCATCCACAAAAAGTTCTGTCACATCCTCTTCGTTCTGAATGATACTGCCATCTAAAACAATGCGTTTCATTAATCTGTTCCACTCCCTTGCATTTCTTGGACAAACTCATTATTTCAATGAACTAGCGAATATAAAATACGGCTGATAGGACTTTTATTTTCACTGATTATTGTATAGCATACGATGCATATATACAAGACATGCAACGAAATTTTAAAAACTGTCTGCTTTACGTTTTCATCCCTCTGAAAACAAATTATTCATCCGAAGCGTTCACCGCCGCAAGCGGTTCCTCAAATGTGACTTTTGCCCAGAGCTCCTCGTCGATCTGGATGGTCTCCTCTCCTCTGAGCGCTTCATACGCTTCGGTAAAGGCATCGGAAAGCTTCTGCTGCGCAATTTCCTGACGCGCAGACTGCGCGGCCTCCTCATCATTAACCGAATCGAGCTTAATTAAAAACAGTCCGCCGTCCACCAAAATCACATCTGATACATCATTCACGGCCATCTTATCCGCAATGGCATTAATGTCCGAAAAGCTGTCGTCATCCGTCGCCCCGAACGAATGGCTTGCCACGCTGTACCCGGCATCCTCCGCGGTCTGATCAAAGTCGCCGCTTTGCTTTGCCTTGGCTGCAATATCCTCAAACGTATTATAATACGTCTGCTGCTGCGACGCAGAAACTTCTGTCGAGTTTCCGTCTTCATCGGTCGTGGTAAACGACTGATAAATATACGAATACGTTTTCTGGCGCGCCTCGTCATCAGATACCGACGTATCTACATCCTTGAGAAGCGCATTGTACACCTTATTATAAATCCGATAATTTGTCAGCACACGCTCAACCAACTCCTCATCCGCCATCATCGCGGCGAGCGCCGCATCATCATTGGCGTTCAAAAAGTTCTCTGTAGCGGCGGCAATCGCTTCTCTGTCCTCGTCTGTAATTTCGACGCCGTACTCATCCATATGCTGTTTGCAGATATACATCCGCTCGATTTCCTTGGCAACCTGTTCTTTGATACTCTCCTGAAACGTAACGCCCTCATCAAACAGATCCTGATTATACCAATCCTCGCCATATGCGGAATTTGCAAATGTCTGATACTGCGCCTGCTGCCACTTTGCAAGGAAATATGCCTCCTTCAGCGTCACCTCATCTCCGCCGACCGTCATCACCACTTCATTCGGATCCGCGTCAATATTGGAATTGCCCTGCGGCTTGCTCCCGCAGCCGGTCAAAACGGAAACACCCAAAACAACTGCCAGTCCGACAGCAGTCCACCGTTTTTTATTCTTCATATACAATCGTACCTTTCTCTGTATTTTTGCTCTTTGCAGACAATGCCAACCGCAAAATCAAATCGATTGGCAAAGATCAGTTTAATTATAATGCCTTTTTCCCATTCCTGCAATGCTTTTCTTCATCACGGCAGCAGATATTCCTTCATCCGCTCCAACAAGTTCCACAACTCTTTTTTCCGATTCTCGATACGGCGGCTTTTGGACGCGCCCGCCTTCTCCGGCAATGCGCTTCCCGTCCGCCGGCGCGGCAATCTGTTCTCCGAGGGCATCGCCGTCCGGTAATGATATAAGAAATACGGCTTTGCGTCATTTTTAAACGAAAGCGCCGGATAACAAACCTTTAGAAGCTCCGGAAGACGCTCTCCCTGTAGCGGCGCCTCCTCTTCGAGCTGAAGGCGGACTACATCGCCTTTGACGGAAACCTCCGATACATACAGCGCATGCGCCATCGCCTTGACACACGCAATATACAGCAAATTTAACACGCTGTCCGGCAAATCGCCGAAACGGTCGGTGAGTTCCTCCTGCATATCCCGATATTCTTCTTCATTCTCAATTCCCGCAATTCTTTTATACATATCAAGCTTCTGGAATTCATTCGGAATATAGCGCTCGGGAATATACGCATCCAGATCCATATCAATCACAGTCTCAAACGTCCTGAGCGGCATGTCCCCTTTCTGTTCCCTCACAGCCTGACTGAGCATTTTGCAGTACAGATCATAACCGACCGCCTCCATATTGCCATGCTGATTTGCGCCTAACAAATTACCTGCTCCACGGATTTCCAGATCTCTCATAGCAATCTTAATGCCCGAGCCAAGTTCTGTAAACTCTTTAATTGCCTGAAGCCGCTTCTCCGCCGTTTCCTTTAACATCTTATTGCGCCTGTACAGCAAAAACGCATAAGCCGTGCGGTTGGAACGACCGACGCGTCCCCGCAGCTGATACAGCTGCGACAGCCCAAACGTGTCCGCATCGTGAATAATCATTGTATTGACATTCGGAATATCCAGACCGGTCTCAATAATTGTCGTTGAGACTAACACATCGATCTCCTTATTAATAAAATCATACATCACGCGCTCTAACTGCCTTTCCGGCATCTGGCCGTGCGCATAGGCAACCTCGGCCTCCGGGACCAGACGCGCAATCGTGGACGTCATATCCTCGATACCCTGCACACGGTTAAACACATAATACACCTGTCCGTTGCGGGACAGCTCTCTTGAAATAGCCTCCCGCACCATTTCTTCCTCATATTCCATAACATATGTCTGAATTGCCACACGGTCAATCGGCGCCTCCTCCAACACACTCATATCACGGATGCCTATCAGACTCATATGCAATGTTCTTGGAATTGGGGTTGCCGTCAGGGTGAGCACATCAATATTTGTGCGCAGCTGTTTGATTTTTTCCTTGTGTGTTACTCCAAAACGCTGCTCCTCATCGATAATAAGCAACCCGAGATCCTTGTAAGTGACGTCCGCCGAGAGTACCCGGTGCGTGCCGATCACAATATCCACTAGCCCCTTCCGAAGATCCTCAATCGTTTTTTTCTGCTGCATAGAGGTTCGAAAACGGCAAAGGAGATCTACCCTCACCGGAAAATCTTTCATCCGCTGCATAAACGTATTATAGTGCTGCTGTGCCAAAATCGTCGTCGGCACCAGAAAAACAACCTGTTTATTTTCCTGAACCGCTTTAAACGCCGCCCGGATCGCCACCTCGGTCTTTCCGAATCCCACGTCGCCGCATATCAGGCGATCCATAATCTTCGTGCTTTCCATATCCCGTTTTGTCGCCTCGATAGCGGACAACTGATCCTCGGTCTCTTCAAACGGAAACATTTCCTCAAATTCTTTCTGCCATACCGTATCCGGCCCAAAGACAAAACCATTTCGCTCCTGCCTCGCGGCATAAAGCGTGACAAGTTCCTTTGCAATATCCTGAACCGCACTTCGCACCCGGCTTTTTGTGCGCGTCCACTCCTGCGTCCCCAGTTTATTAAGCTTGGGCGCTTTCCCCTCGCTCCCGCTGAACTTCTGAATGACGTCAAGCTGTGTGGCCAGAATATACAAATTGCCGCCGTCCCTGTATGAAATTTTGATATAGTCTCTGGACACCCCGTCCACGGTCAGATTTTCCAGTCCCTGATAGATCCCGATACCGTGCTTCTCATGGACGACATAATCTCCGACTTTTAATTCGTAAAAGCTCGAAATGCGCTCGCCCTCATATCTGCGGGCGCTTTTTTTTCTTTTTCTCTCCTTGCCGAAAATATCACTCTCCGAGAGAACTACAAATTTAATCTGCGGATACTCAAATCCTTTTTTGAGAATCCCCTTGGCCGTCATAATCTCTCCCGGTTTCAGGACGCGGTCCATGGATTCCGAGTAAAAGCTGTTGAGCTCATACTCACAAAGATTCTCCGCCAACCGTTTTGCCCTTGTTCCTGACGGCGCGAGCACCAACACCCGGTATCCCCGTCCGCAATATTCGGACAACTCTTTGGCTAGCCTGCCAAATTCCCCTTGATACGAGTTAATCGATTTCGCATTGATCAAAAAGCTGTCCTGAATGTCCCAGTATTTACGCGACGGATCCAGTGCGCTGACTCCAACCGTATGCCGCCTGTTCAGCTTTGCGCACACTTCCCGCGTTGAAAACAGCACATTGCACTGGCCCGCCAGAAGACTGCCCTTCTCCATGCGGTTTGTCATACTTTCCGAAAATTCTTTTTCCACCGCCTGCGCGCGTTCGATCAGACGGTTTGGCTCATCCAAAATAAAGAGCGTCTGTTCCAGATCATGATATTCAACGAACGAAACCGCTTTCGGAAGAAAGTATGTAATCAAACTGTCTATTCCATTCGCACTGCCAAACTGCAGAAGCGTCTCGCATATTTCGTCCACCGTTCGCTTGAGTCTGTGCGCCTCCTCCGTCTTCATCTGTCCGCGCAGAGCATTCCACTGCTCCTGCATTTCCAACCGAATTTGATCCACGCCCCGATTGATCTGACCATCGCTCAGCACCAGTTCTCTTGCCGGATCAATGATCACCTCCTCAAGATTTTCTAAGGAACGCTGACTGTCCGCGTCAAAACTCCGAATACTGTCAATTTCATCTCCCCAAAACTCAATGCGATACGGCTGCTCCTCGGTCATGGAAAAAATATCCACAATATCGCCCCGAACAGCAAACTGTCCCGGCGCCGTCACCTCCGGCACACGCTCATAGCCAAGCGCCGCCAACCGCATCGTCAGCGCGTCCCGCCCCGGCTCCGACGCCTGCGTAAGCGTCAGACGATTTTGCGCAAAATTGCTGAGCGGCGGCAGATAATCCATACAGCCGTCCACAGTTGTTATAATCGTTGCCGCCCGGTCTTCCAAAATAGCACGGACCACCTCCATGCGATGACGAACCAACACATTGCCCTGTATGTCCGCCTGATAAAAAAGCAGATCCTTTGCCGGAAAATAAAACGCATTGCGGTCATAAAGACGATATTCCTCAAGCAGCTCCCTGGCTTTTTGTTCGCTGTACGTGACAATCACTTTCCGCTTAAAGCCACCGTCGAGTCCGTATATAAAATGCAGTTTTTGAGAATCGATGCATCCCGAAATCTGAAGCATCCCCGGAGCGCGCCCTAGCGTTCGGTTGATTTCCTCCACTTGCTGCAGCTGTTCTAAAGGTGCAAGTAACGTCCGCATAAGAACCTCCCTGTTATCTTTCCTGTTATTCTGCCGCGGTCACGCGGCGGTTAAACTGGTTCATCGCAGCATCCGCACCGTCTCTTAACCAGACTTCCGCCGCCCTCGCCGCCGCCTCTGCGCCTCGTTCAATATCGCTCATTTCCGCACCCGAAAAACGACCAAGCACAAAATCCGCGAGATCCATTTCGGGCGGCTTTGCACCGACCCCAATGCGCGCGCGCAGAAACTGTTCATTTCCGAGATGCAGGATTAGATTTTTCAGCCCATTATGCCCGCCCGCGCTGCCCTTCTGGCGAATCCTAAGCTGCCCGACATCGAGATGAATATCGTCACAAAATACCCATAGCTCTTCCTGCGGATTACATTTATAAAAGCGAACGGCCGCCGCAATACTCTCCCCGCTCAGATTCATAAACGTCTGCGGTTTCATCAACAGCACTTTCTGCCCTTCAATCACTCCGCTCCCACAATATGCCCGAAACTTTCTCTCCGTAAACACAATCCCATGTCTGGCGGCAAGACACTCCACCGCCTCAAATCCTACGTTGTGTCTGGTATTATTATATTTTATTCCCGGATTTCCAAGACCAACAATAAGAATCATAATTAACTATCCCCTTTTACCTTGCCCGTGACACCTCTTTTTTCTTAGCGTCATAAACAATTTCACCGTTAATAATCGTATATTGATTTCGAGAAAACACTTCCATCGGATTACCGTCATAAATTGCCATATCCGCATCCTTCCCCGCCTTGAGACTGCCAAGCCTCCTGTCGACACGGCAAATTTTGGCTGCATCGATTGTAATCGCCCGAAGCGCATTTTCCACCGTCATGCCCTCCTTCGCGGCCATCCCCGCGCAGATCGGCAGGTATTGAATCAGCGTCACCGGGTGATCCGTCGTGACAGCCACACAAATACCGGCCCGCTGAAGTTCACCGACCGTTTTAAAATCTACATACTGTACCTCTATTTTATTTCTGGCCGTCATCGCCGGCCCCACAATAGCCGGATAACCGCTCGACAAAATCTCCTCGATAATGAGATGCCCTTCGCTGCAGTGATCCAACGTAATATCCAATCCAAACTCTTTTCCGATTCGGATTGCCGTCAGAATGTCATCTGTCCTGTGGACGTGCGCTTTCAGAGGGATTTTTCTCTCCAAAACGGGAATCCACGGCTCCATGCAAAAATCCGGCTCCACTTCCTGCCGCTTTCGCTTGTCGGCATAGATCTGTGCGTTCATAAGCTCTTCCCGGAGCATGGCTGCAATCGCCATACGGGTGGACGGAAGGTTTCCGTTCATCCCATAATTTTTTTTCGGATTCTCACCGAACGCAACCTTCATCGCCGCAGGTTCCATCACTTTCATGTCATCCACACAGCGGCCATACGTTTTTAAAAACACAAACTGGCCGCCTACCACATTTGAACTTCCCGGGCCGATCATCAGCCCTGTGATGCCTGCCTTCATTGCATTTTGAAACGCTACATCCATCGGATTAATGGCATCCAAAGCCCGCAGCTGCGGTGTGACCGGCGTGGTACCCTCATTGCAGTCATCTCCTTCAATACCCTTTTTCTCCTCCGTAATGCCCACATGACAGTGCGCTTCCAACATGCCCGGCAGAACCTGCAGTCCGTGCACATTTAACACTTCATCTCCGGAAACACGCCCGCGGTATAAGGACTGATCAAAATTTTGCCCCGTCTCCACAATCCGGCTGCCCTCACAGAGGACATAGCCGTCCTGCCAACAGTGCCCCTCCATATCCATAACCGTGCCATGATTAATCAGCAGCATACGCTCACTCCTTTATTCAGCCTTGAGTCTTAGTATGCCGCAAATGCATGTTTTTATTTGATCTGACAGATCAAGTATACAGGGAACCGGACGTTTTTGCAAGCGGCGCCTGTCTCCCGCATGCGCCGCTGACCGGATAGAACATTTCCGGGCAGTTACTCAAAAAGAAATGTCTGTGTTCCAAACTGAACATGGTCTCCGGGCAGTATTTTGCGCACACCATTTTCCTCCAGACGTTCTCCGTTTAAAAAAGTGCCGCTCATCGTGTGCAGATCCGTCAGAAAATATTCCTGCTCCCTGAAATCCAGTCTGGCATGAAAACGGCTAATACCATCGCTGTCCAGATAACCGTCTACCGCATACGACAGAGAACCGATCACAAACGGAAAATTCTCTATCACAAATATGATCTGAGACGCTTCTCCCTGGCCGATCAGGCGCCTTTTCGTCTCCTTTTCGGTGCTCATCCCTGCGCTTCTGGCAAACTGCTCCTTCTGCGTCTCAGAAAAGTTCTCTCCGTAAAAAAACGCGTCTTCTCTGGCATAGGATGGGAGATGGGCTCCGGTTTGACGCTCCTCTTTGTTTCCCCGGCCAATCTTCTCCTTCAGCAGCGCATACCACCCTCTTGCTTTTGCATACGTTGCTTTTTGATCGCTCGCCGGCTGTTTGCTCTCATACACCGACTGCGCGTCAAAAAATTCTATATCTGATTGTTCTTCCGCCTGCTCCTTCTGCCCGCCATGATCACCGGCAGATAACTGTCGTTTATGATCTTGTGTTTCACTGAATTCCTCTATTTTCTCCCCATCCGCCAATTCAGCGCTTTGCGTAAAGATTTCCTCTTCCTGCTGCTTTTGGCAATCGTTGTCAAGATCACAATCCTTCTGAATTTCATTTATATACTGAAAGAAATTGAAATTTGTATCCTGTGCCATTCGATACAATCGATAGCCATGCCTCATCAGCTTTATATCTTCATCATCCAGATGGTCAATCAAAAATTGACTCAATATGCGAATCCCTGTCTCCGCCGCCTGATCCTCACCGGGGAAATAGCAAAAATAACAGTCCGTCGTCTCACCGCTGACGAAAATATGTTCGGGGTGCAACGACAAATTGCGGGAATCCAACAAAAAGTGTGCGAGCAACTCAATCGTCCGCGACAACGAATGGATCAATCCCCTGTATACATGCCACGAAATCTGTTGTGATAAGCAAAACTCTTTCAAAGATTGAAAACGGCTGATCTCATAGTAAACCAACCAACGGCCATTCATCCGTCGCACATTGCAGGGCAAAAGCTCTCCAATCTGATTTTTCGAAATCATTGTCGTCTGATAGTCTTCCTGATACTGCTCCGACAACACCGCAACAAGATAATTGCGCTGTAAATCTTTGATATATTTAATCTCCGCCATGTACTGTCTCCTCCCAAACCCGCGCGGCTCTTCTGATCCTTCTCACATAATCCGGCGCCGTTTCTGCCTGCGCAGATACTTCGCAGGAATAAGACAACGTCTGCCGCCAATAGGGCACCCGCATGGAAAACGCCGCCTCCGCTTTTTTCTGCTCTCCCTGTAAATCAACTGACATCCAAAACGCGTGCGCGCCAATCAGCCGTTTCTTTAATTTGCTCTCCCACTGATCTTCCGCCTGCACGGCACAAAGTGTCTGTTCTGCGCAGGCAGAATATACCATAATACGGTTATACCGATAAAACCCCAATGTAAACACTGCAAGAATAACAACAATCACAAGCGGCATCACCACAGCAGCTTCCACTGTGTAGCTTCCTGCACATGCCCATTTTGCAATCTCTATATGTTCTTTTAATAATCTATTTTCTGACATACATACCTGAAATCCCATTACCAAATCACAAACATCAAACAATACGCGCCAAGCAAAAAAGGAACAAACGGCAATTTCATTTTCCACAGCTTTTCCCTTTTCATGACAGCAACACACGCTCCCGCCAGAAGCGACTGAACAAGCGCCACTGTCAACAACACAAGATTGCCCGCAAACCCTAAATAAATTCCGCTGACGATCAAAATCAGCGCATCTGCCAGACCAAGCGCCCCCCTGCTGATTCTGCTGACTGCAAGCAACAAGACTCCAACCGCAGCGCCCAAAACCCATTCGGCATTCAACAGCTGACCGTGGATTGCCCTCAAAAACAGTCCGGCCGCGCCAAACCATACAATCACATAAACCGGAATCTTTCCGGTCCGCACATCAAATACCGCTCCAATTCCCAACAAAGACAACAGTCCATACGACAACGATATTCCCCCTTTTTCTCAGCTTGCCGTACATCTGCTGCACGGGCTTAGATTCCCGATCTGCGACTCTGGCTTCATCATGATGCCCCGCTTTAATCCGCCGCATTGGCGTGATTCATGATACCGATCGCCGTAATCCGTAATATACACTCGGTCTGTGTTTTTTTGTTTTACGCACCCGCGGCACGAACTATATCGTCCGCCGTTCTTATTCCGAAGCCCACCCAGAGATTGTTTCGACACTTCCCGGACTGACAGTTTGAGATACGTACACGCCGGATTTGTATGATAGACGGTCCCGTGCGGTGTAACAAATACCTGCCTCTCTGCCCCCGTCTGCCTTTCCATCCCGATCCATGCACGCATGCGGCACCGCTGAATCATCTGAAACTCCGGTACTAAAATCATATATACCGGCGGCCGCATACGATATGTCACGACCAGATCGATGATTTCATCCCCATCCATCATTCGGGTATTGTGAAAGGAAATCCCAGAAACACCCCCTACAATCACGTCGGTATCTAACTGTTCGCGCAGCGCATTACACAGCCGCTGTCTCACATTCACGATTTCGATTTGACCATTAAGCCACTGTGCAGACATTCCCTGTCCGTCTCCCTGTTGCAATTCCTGCCGCAAATAGCCCTCCCGCGCAAGCTGTTTTCCTGACTGCATAAGGTTATGCTGAATCACAAGCTGCGTCTCCATCATATTTGCAAACCCAAGAACCGTTAAAAGAACAAATAGAAACAACGGCAAAACCACCGCCGCTTCTACGGTGATACTGCCCTGACAGGCAGGGGGAAGCAGGCATGTCCTCTCGGGCAAGGACAAAAAAGCGGTTAGACGATTATTTGTAATATTGCCGAAAAGATGTGCAATGAATGGAATGATTTTTCGTTTGGATTGTGCCGACTGACAGACTGCCTCTGCACAAGGCGGGCCGTCCATAATCTGATGCTTTTTTTGCCCGGTCGATGAGGACATGCCTGCTCCCTCCTCTGTATGATCCTTTTCCCTATATCCGTCAGTAACTGTACGGTACCGACCATCCGATACGCCATTTGCCAAAGTTGTGAGCCGCAGGGAGTCCTACGCAAAATAACGGCTCCCATACATATTCAAACTTTAGCTTAACGCCCGCAATCAGATGATCCGCCATAAAACACTCGCCGCCTGCAATTCCCTGAATATCCATTTCAATAAGATCAAGCGCTCTCATAGCCATTTCCTTTTCATCTTTAAAATACATGAGCATGCGCAGATAATCCTCATAATGCAGACCATCCTCCGTCTGCCCCCAACCGGTGTCAACCGGCTGCAGCAGCACCGCAAGATGATCAATCGAAAGCCGAAAACTCTCGCCGGTCTTCATGATCGGCACGGCTCCTCCGGTTAACAGCACACGCATATCCAAAATACTTTCCCCGTACGCCCATGCGAGCAAGATACCCTGCTTTATCGCCTGCACGAAAGGAAACGCCGCCGTTACTCCCGCGATCGCCCAGGCTGCCGTTTCCGCCTCCAACTGTTTTACCTGATCCGACAGTAAATACATATAATTTGCCGCCTCCCGCATCAACAGCATCTGATGTACCGCGCCCTTTAAATTTTCCTGATCGCTCTCCCCGCCGCTAAGCAAATATTCAATTTGATAGGCGAAACGATCGTCCGGAAATGCGCCGCCATTACCGTAATCCGCCGCGTGAGAAAATTTCTCCAAATAATACTCATTGCATAAAATCCGATCCCAAACCGTATCTGAAATCTCCTCGTTTGACGGTATACCGGTTCCAACCTGCAAGGCGCGGTGGGACGGCAGCAGCCCAAGCGAGCGCCGATAGGCGCTCAACTCACATCCGGGGAGCACGAGAGCCAAAATCCCCCTTTCTTTCAGCTCCCTGATTACCGTGATCGGATTATTGGCTCTCCATTTTTCCTGCTCAGGCGTTGGGGTTTGTTCCGTCTGACCTGGATTCATTTGCCGTCTCTCGCGTTCTATCTCTTCCTGCGCGCTCAGATTTTCTTCACTTTGTCTCTCACGCTGCCGCAGCGCTTCCTCAAGCTCGCCCGGATTGCTTCCCTTCGTCGCAAGCTCCAAAAAATGCTGCAGCAAATCCGTTCCCAGTCTCTCTCTCATATAATCTGCCGCCTGCCGTCTGAATGATTTTGCGCCGTCATCCGTGGCCAACACATACTGTTCCACATCGGCATCCTCCATGCGAATGTTCCAGAGACGACTGTAAGTTCCGAAAACGCCCTTCTGCGGCATTTCATAATAGGCCCCATATTCCTGCGCCCGCTCTGAAAGATTGCCTGGAGAAAAATCAATGCGATTGTAAGCTGCATCCAGAAACAGGACATCATATCGCTCAAGCAACAATCGGTCATACTCTGAAAATACAGAATCCGTGACGCCCTCGGAAAAAGCCGCCGTTAACATGCGCGCTCCTGCATAACGGGCCGCCTCCAGCAGTGCCCCGATTACCCCGAGCGCCAGGCACAGCAGCATACTCAAAAACACTGTGATTTGTCCGCTCATGGCATAAAAACTGCCGGCGCCCCCTGTTCGTCCTCCTGCTTTCACACTCACTGTACCCACCACCTCCGGGATAGACCGCCGCCTACACCCGGCCGCTCTGTGTACTGATCTTATCAAAAATAGTGCCGACAAGAGATGTCAGCTGTGATTTAAAAATTAAAACCAACGCGATCAACACCACCAGTATTAAAATCATTTCTACGACGCCGATTCCACTTTCGTCTCTGACAAATTCCTTCCACCTCTTCCTCATATCGCACCGCCTCTCTTCTTCACTTTTTATACAACTCCGCCTGTCCTGTTCCCTGACGTCCGCTGCGACAGCGGTTAAATATTTACGGACAAAAAAGCAGGTGCAAGCAGCACAATCAACACGACAATGAGCAATAACACCATCGGCAGCAACACCTTAGTCCCCGCCTCCGCGCCAATCGCTATCACGGCTGCTCTATGCTGTTCCATCGCCTCTGCCGCCTCCAGTGACAGCCGGGATAACAGTCTGCTGTTGCCCTTTCGCAGATTTTGTGTCAGCAGAGCGGAAAACCGTAAATATACAGAAAGTCCGCAGCGCCTACCAAACTGTGCGTATGCCTCTGCCTCCGGCATTCCGCTCTGCATATTTCGACAGGCAACTAGCAGCTCATCATAAGCGTATCTAGTCTCTGAGCAATACTCATTCCTCTGGTTCATATACTCGTCCGCAATTTTAACAAACGCGCCGCGCACGCTCATTCCCGCCCTTAGCAGCAGGCTGACGCGAGACACAAGATCCGGATAATCCAATAACATCTGACGGTTGCGCCTGTCCACACTTTTTTTCAGATCCCGATCCTGCCCGAAAAACACGCCTGCTGCGGCAGCGAATGTCAAAAGCAGCCAGAACGGGCGGTTGTTTTGCCGTATTTCCTGATAGGTAACTTTTTCTCCTTCCACATCAGAGGGAAGTACAATGACATCATTTGTCCTGGTATTTTCATCAATCCGCATAATCTCTTGCTGCAGCTTCCGGTATAACCGATCCTGTTCACTTAACGCTTCCAGGCACACCCTCACTGTAAACGTATGCCTGAATTCTCTATTTTCGTAAGGCAGAACCGCCGTGACGGATAAAAAATCCCCTTCCTCTGTCAGCGATTCCGTCTGTAACCTTCCTTCATAATCAACTAAATCTGTTCGATCCATTGACCATTCCAGGGCGAGCGCCGTGCCCGGAAGCGAATCAACAAAATTTAAGTCTTTCGTAACATGATCTGCAGAATCATTGTCCGCAAGCACCTCTCGCTCCAACTGTGCTTTTCTCTCTTCAAAAAGACATTCCACGTCATCATACGAATAGGATTGCTGCTGTACCTCAATCCAATATGGCCGTTTTGTATTTCCTATCTGAACAAGCAGCTGACGGCGCACATCGCCTTCCCCATATGGCAGACGCTCAACGATCGTACCTTTCTGCAAAAAAAGGTCCGTCTGCGGAAACAGCCACCACACAACGCCGAGACTTGCACCGGCCAATACAAGCGCCACGATAACCGCCACTTTTCTGATCAGATAGATTCGCACAGCTTCTCCTGCACGCATGAACGGATACAGGCATTCCTGTCTGCGTGTTATCGTCTGGATATACCGAAACGATCTCCACCTTCGCATCTGCGAGGAGACAAGCCACACGCCGACGCGGTCAAACATGCGCAGTATTCGGTTTGTGTGCATGCTATTTGGAATCTGTTGTCCTCTGGTACACACCATCAGCAGCAGACAAACCACTTGTATCACAATACACACAATACCCATAGCTCCCTCCCGTCCGCTTTACAGCTTCATCTCCATAGTACGTTCGCCAAGCCAAAATCCCAGTCCATACAAAATTAAACATCCGCTCATGATAATTACACCCGCCGCATTCCCATACAGCGGCGCTAAAAATTCCGGCGATGCAACATTGACATACAGCAAAATACAGCACGGGACAACATTCATAATTTTCTGCTCAAATTTTCTCGCACCGATAATCTGCATAACCTCCCGCTGTAACTCCAGCCTGCGGCGCACATGTTCCTCCATCGCCTCAATGACGCCGTCCAGATCTCCGCCCGTTCGCTTTGCTGTGTCAAACACTTCCGCAAATTTCTGAATGTCCGCCAGTCCGGTTCTCCCTGCGCAGGAATACAGCAATTCTTCCAATGTCTGATTCATCTGAACGCCGTGACAAATATAGTCAAATTCACGTATAATAAACTCCTGCCGCCCGTAAAGCACACGCAGATCCGAAAGCGCCTCGGAAAAGGCATTTTCAATAGAATATCCTGCCCGGACAGCCGCGGACAGCGCCTGCAGTCCGTCGCAAAACTGTACGCTGAGCCGAAACTGCGCGTTCTCCCTTTTTGTTCTCATCACCCTCCTGACAGTGATGTATACCAGCGGTGTCAGCGCCAAAAATGCCAAAAAGCTCTGATAAAACAGATAGCTTATCATTGCAGTCAACGCCAAACCCTGAACAATCGCAAGCGCAACGTCTCGTTTCCGCAGTTCCCCGCCCCGACGTTTGGAACCCTTTTTGTCGTTCGCTCTGTTACTCCATTTTTTCATGGATCATTCGTTTCTCCTTCTCCCACAGTCCGGCTGCCTGCAGCTTCTGTGTGTGCAGCAGCGTATTTTTCCTTTGTAAAGAGCCTCGCGCCAGAGACTCGGTTCCTCCTGCCTCTTCCTCATAAACAAACAGCGTCCGAAGAGAAATTTCCCGACTGCGGTAACACTCGATCTCCGCAATCTCCAAAACCTTTCTGCTCCGGTCGCGCATTCTCCCAAGATGCACCAAAATATCCAGTCCCGTCGCGATCTGCCGGCGTATGGCCTCCAACGGGAGATCCTTTCCCATTAGAACCATAGTCTCCAATCTGCTCAACATATCTCTTGTACTGTTTGCATGACCGGTTGAAAGCGAGCCGTCATGTCCCGTATTGAGCGCCTGCAGCATATCAAGCGCCTCCGCCCCGCGCACTTCGCCGACGATAATACGGTCCGGCCGCATTCTGAGCGATGCGCGTATCAGTTCGCGGATGTCAATCTCTCTCGTGCTCTCCCCGTTTGTCCCTCTTGTTTCGAGTCTCACAAGATTCGGTTGGTTCTGCAGCTGAAGTTCCGCAGAATCCTCAATCGTAATAACTCGCTGCTCTATCGGAATACAGCCGGACAACACGTTTAATAACGTAGTCTTTCCGGAACCGGTTCCCCCGCTGATAAAAATGTTATATCCCGCCTGCACCAACATTTCCAGAAACCCGGCCGCTTCCGGCGTAAGACTGCCCCAACAAATCAGATCGTTCATTGTAATCGGCTCGTCGGGAAACCGCCGTATCGTCACAATGGGACCGTTGATCGCCACCGGCGCCAGAACCACATGCACTCTGGAACCGTTCTCTAATCTTGTATCCACTATGGGATCCGCCTCGTTGACCACGCGGTTGCTCTTCCCGACAATCTGCTGAATCAGGTCTTCCAGGCGCTGACGGGACGAAAAGCACTTTTCCCAACGATACAATCTTCCGTTTTTCTCTATAAAAATCCCTTCTGTACCATTGATCATAATTTCTGTGATCTCCGAATCTTCAATTAACTCTTGTAAGATTCCCAGTTTGCGGAGTGCAAAAAAGAGATCTCTTCGCAAAATACACCGTTCTCTAAATCCAATGTGCTCATGCCCGCTTCGGCGCTGAATCAGCACCTGATCAATCCGGTCATAAATCTCTTGATCCGTCACATCACGCGAGCGATCGACATACTGCAACACCTGCGCGCGGAGCTTCTCCATCTGCCGCTCACTTACCATAACCGCTATCCTGCAGCAGCGCCTGCGCAAATTTTGCCAGTTCGCCGCCCATGAGCTGTTCCCGTGTCCATTGCCCGTTTGGCTCATCTGTCAGCTTTGGAAGCGTCACAGTCCGTACTTTTGACAGAAGGTGCTGCTTTTGGAGTCTGGGAAGAAGTTCAAAAAACAGGCGGGCCTGACACTCCGAAAACCCATCCTGCAGCACGGGCATATAGATCGTGTCGCACATTTCCAACAACTCCAGATAACCTCTCGTCCCGGATTCCAACTCTAACACCAGAAAGCGATACTTGCCCTGTGCGGACACAGAAGCCAGCAACTGCTGCCAATCCTGCAAGGAAATGTCCTGCAGATCTGCCGGAGAAACTGCCGGGTAAATATAATCCGTGCAATCATAAGAATAAATACAGGATTCTCCCCAATCGGAGAGACTCGTCCGGCCGCTTTGCATATAGTACATTACATCTGAAAGATCAGGGCAATCCGCTTTGCCGAGGATACCCTCCACCCCTGAAAAAGACCGCAGGTTCAGATACAATGTCTGATCGCTGCGCGCAAGCATACAGGCAGTGACAAGGGCGAAAGGAGTGGCGGACGCCCTGCTGACAGGCGAATAAATTCCAATGTACCGAAGCCTTGCGCCGGACGGCTCGCTCCCCTTTGCCATACCGGACGGCTGATCTGACTCCAAACACATAACCCTGTTTATAATTGCATCCGCTGACTGATATTTATATATGTGCGTATCATCCTCGGCATCTGGATTCTCCGTAAGAAAAAACAACCGCTCCGCTGCTTGCATATCCTCCCGGAGAAAACTGCTCTGCCCGAATACATCTTCATGCACTAGCAGGCACTTGACCCTGTGTGATGTACAAAAAGATGCCGCCATCGCTTCATCCGAAAAAATCTCCAGATCCATATACGTCATATTCCTTGTCAGAATAAACTCTGCAAGCCGCTCAATATAAGCTTGCTCCTGGTCGCAGATTACAAAATAATGTTTCAATACCATCCCTCCAGACCTATCCATGCACTGGCCAAAATTGCCCCTGTAAAATGCATAGCTGCTGTAGTATGCGGCCGCCGGATGAGAAGATATATTCCATAAGCGGCCCCCAACACAATAGAACATACCATACACGCCATCACCCGCTTTGCCCCGAGGTAGCTTCCAAGCATGCAAAAAAGCTTTACATCCCCGCCCCCAAGTCCCCGAAACCGGTAAGGGACATACAATACAGCCGCCGGAAGCAGCGTCCCGCATATTCTGACAATGATCTTTTGGCTGTCAGACGTCAAAAATGCAAAACACATTCCCGACAATATCCCAAGCAGAATCACCCTGTTTCTGATCCGCCCGCATTGCAGATCCTGCCCAACCGCCAACGATGTCAGCAGCATCATGACACCGAATTCCATACTCCCGAACCAAACCTCCTTCCCGTCAGCTCCTCTTATCAAGCAACATAAAACAAAATTAACTTCTCTTATTGGTTATGTGTTGTTTGTATTATATCATCACATGTTGTTTTTGTAAAGCGTTATTTGTTTTTTGTTTTATTGTATAATCACTTTAACACTCTCATAACTATTAAACTCACATGAATTGCAAACGCTTTCCGAAACAAAAAAGGTTTGGGAAAATCCCAAACCTTTGTCACGTGGAAAGTCCTTTCGACTTTCTTATTATTTTAAAAATGATCGTCATCGTCGCCGGTAAGCTGCAGCGCCGCCACACCTTCTTCACCGGTACGGACTTTAACCACATTTTCAACATTAGATACAAAAATCTTGCCGTCGCCAATGCTGCCTGTATACAACACTCTCTTAGCAGTGTCGATCACTAATGAAACCGGAACCTTGCTTACCACAACATCGACCTGTAATTTTGGAAGCAGAATCATGTCGAGCGCAACGCCTCGGTACAATTTTGTATTTCCCTTCTGCGCGCCGCATCCGAGCACCTGCGTCACTGTAATTCCTTTTACACCGATGCTGTTAAGCGCATCCTTTAACTCCTCAAAACGTGACTGCTGACAAATAATGGTGATTTTTGTTATTTTTGCATCCATATTCTCCGTCACCTGTACCGGAACCGCCTGTTCAACCGGCGCCGGTACCGGCTGCACATCCGCCTTCGGCTGAATTCCATTTGCCGCGGAAAGAACCGGCATAAAGTCTGCATATGCGCTGTCCAAACCATGTTCCGGGCCATCCAGACCGGAAATCTCCTCCTGTTCGGTGACACGAAGTCCAATCGTGTGCTTAATAATCTGAAATACGATCACCATTGTAACTGCAACCCATGCCGCCACACAGACAACACCAAGCAGCTGTGTCAAAAACAGGCTGATGCCGCCTCCGCAGAACAGGCCCGCCGTCTGTGTGCCTGAACCGTCTGAGAGCAGTCCCACAAGCAGCGTTCCCGTCGCGCCACACAAACCGTGCACGCCAACTGCGCCAACCGGATCATCCACCTTCAGCACTTTATCGATAAACTCAATACCGAATACTACGACAAATCCGGCAACCAGACCGATAATCGCGGCTGACAGCGGAGATACTGTATCGCACCCTGCCGTAATCGCTACCAAACCTGCAAGCGAACCATTTAACGTCATCGAGACGTCAGGCTTTTTATAGCGGATCCACGTGATACACATCACCGTAACCGTCGCTACTGCCGCCGCAAGATTTGTAGTTACAAAAATTTTGCCGGCAGACACAATGGCATCGCCTTCCATGCTGACCGTAGAAGCGCCGTTAAATCCAAACCAACAGAACCAGAGAATAAAGACGCCCAACGCGCCGAGCGTCAGACTATGACCGGGAATTGCCCTTGACTTTCCGCTCTTGCTGTACTTGCCGATACGCGGTCCGAGAATCAGCGCTCCGACAAACGCAGCCACACCGCCTGTCATATGTACCGCCGTCGATCCCGCAAAATCGTGGAAGCCCAGTTCCGAAAGCCAACCGCCTCCCCAAACCCAGTGTCCCTCGATCGGATAAATCAACAGGCTGATGACCAAACTGTAGATACAGTACGCGGAAAACTTTGTCCGCTCCGCCATCGCTCCAGATACAATGGTTGCCGCTGTCGCACAGAAAACTGTTTGAAAGATCAAAAACGCCCAAAACGGCACGCCGTCCGGCAGCATTCCAGATCCGTAATTGGCCTCTGACGCGATTCCGCCGATTGTTCCGATCAGTCCATTGTTACTTCCGAACATCAGACCGAAACCAATCAGCCAGAACACCGGCGTACCGATACAAAAATCCATCAGATTTTTCATAATAATGTTGCCGGCATTTTTTGCTCTTGTGAAACCTGTCTCCACCATGGCAAAACCTGCCTGCATAAAAAATACTAATGCCGCTCCAAATAGCACCCAGATTGTATTCACAGCACTGTATTCCATACTCCACACCTCCTAATGTGTATCCATCATAAAACGAACGTATCTCCGGAGAATTCTGCTTTACTGCATGCTTTGTAAAGCAAAAAAGACGCCATGGGTCTCTACCCATGACGTCTTCGTCAACGATAAATTCATTATAGCCCAACGTGACAAAAAGTCAAGCCATTTCTAAGATTTTGAGCAATCTCACTGCAATGAAGATGTCTGTAAAATTTATTTTGTATATTTTTACCAAATATTTCGATAAATTTCCATCACGTCCGCCTTGTTCGGTTTTCGCGGGTTGGTCGCCGTGCACCCGTCTGCCAAAGCTGCGTCCGCCATGCTGCTGACGGCCGCCATATAATCCTGCTCGGAAACCTTACCCCACTGGGAGATCGAGATTGGCATATCCATCTCCTTCAACATGAACTGAACCCAGTTGACAAGCGCCCGAACTGTTGTGATCGTATTAAAATTAATTAAGCCGAGCAGCTTGGCAATATTGACATATTTTTTCACCGCCGGCAAATACTCTTTCCGGCTGCGGCTGTGGATATTAATGTCGCTGTTAAATTCGATAATATGCGGCAGCAGCATCGCATTGGCTCTTCCGTGCGGAATATGAAAATTTGCCCCCAACTGATGGGCCATCCCGTGATTCAGGCCCAAATTGGCACTGTTAAAAGCAAGCCCTGCCAGACAGGACGCAACATGCATCTTCTGTCTCGCATGCATATCGTTGCCGTCCAGATACGCGCGGAGCAAAAAAGAGCCGCAGATCTCAATCGCTTTTTCTGCCAACGCGGCGGAAAACTCATTATTTTCCACGCTTACATACGCCTCAAGCGCATGCGTAAACACATCCATCCCGGTATCCGCCGTCACAGAAGGAGGTACGCTCTTAACAAGCTCGGCATCCAAAATCGCCTCATTTGGAATCAGACTTTCTGAGACAAGCGGATATTTAATCGCCTTTTCAGAATCGGTGATGACCGAAAAAGAAGTCACTTCACTGCCCGTTCCGCTCGTCGTCGGAATCGCCACAAGCGGCATTTCTTCCAACTGACCGATTTTCATTGAGAATTCACGGATCGCTTTCGCCGAATCAATCGCCGAACCTCCGCCGACCGTAATAATTGCCTCCGGACGGTAATCAAGCAAATATTTCACACCGCCGACAATTTTCTCCACCGGAGGATCCGGAACAACATCCTGAAAAATGTCAAAGGAAATGCCCGCCTCATCAAGCTTGTACGTAATCAGGCGAATCATTCCGCTCTGCACTACAAACGGATCCGTAATAATCAAAACACGACTGTACTTTAATTCCCGCAGACGCTCTAGCGCCCCGTCGCCAAAATAAATTTTTGTCTTAATGTCAAAACTTTTCATGCCGAAACTCCAATCTGCGCCGCAAGTGCGGCGACCTCTTTACCTCATCCTTACGTCTACATTAAATGAACCGGCATCTTTTCCCCGATCGGCACTCCTGCGCTCTTTTTTTTCTTTACCGTGCGTTTCGTCGTCTTCTTTGCGCCGGACGCCGGGCGCCGGGACGCGGTTGATTTCTTCCTTGGTGCGGACGCCGGCTTCTTTGCCTTCTGCTCGTCCCCCGCCTCCGTTGCCTGCGTTTGCTCTGCGGCAACCGTATCTTTGTCCTCCGCCAGCGTTTGCGTCGCCCGCCGAATACTTCCTTTTCCTACTGCCATCTCTGTAAAACCTCCTTTGTCATCGTCAGGTACTCCTGAGCGCTTCGGCTGTTTCTCCTGTATGCGAGCACCGGTTTCGACTCGTCCTGCGCCCACTCAACCGTACTGTCCACACGAATATAACTGTCAAAAACCGGAACCTCGCTCATTTCATGCAGCGTATCCAATGTCTGACGAAAATAATTTTTCCTCGTATCTACTTTTGTAATCGCTACGCCAAGCAGTTTCAGCTGCGGCGTCATCTCCCGGACTTCCTCTAAAAACTCAAACATATTGGCGAGGCCGAACAACCCCCACGGGCTTGCCTCAACCGGTATCATAATTCCGTCGCTTGCGCACAAAATATTTAATACCCAACCGCCAAGCGTCGGCGGAGAATCGATCAGCACATAATCATACTCGCCCTGTGCCCGGATCGTTTTCAAGCCTTTCTGCAAAATGAGCTCCCGCTGCCACTTTGTAAAAAGCTCATACTCGATGCCGCTCATCAATGTGGAAGACGGAATCAAATCCAACCCTTCATACGGCGTATGTACAATATAGTCAATCAGATCTCTCTGATTTTTCACTGCGTAATACAGATTTTTTTCGCTCTGCGCCATCGCAAGCACTTCTTCTTCCGAAAAAAAGGCGAGCGACAAATTCAGCTGCATATCGCCGTCCACCATCAGAACGCGGTACCCCATTGAGGCTAGCGCATATCCGATATTCGAACAGGTAGTCGTCTTGCCGCTTCCACCTTTATTATTCGCAAAACAGAGCACCCTTGTCTGCCTGCCTTCCATATTCCGACCACCCTTCAAGCACTCATTTTATTCCATTATAAAAGAAGAGATCGCTTAAAGCAACCTCTTCCCGCTGACTTTTTTAAATACCTGCCGCTCTCATCAACACATACAGCGCATCCTGCGCGGTGACCTTGGAATCCCCGTCCAGATCGGCTGTCGCCCGCTGCTGTTGGCTGAGAGAAATGCAGCCTGCGCTCTCCTGCAAAATCAGCAGCGCGTCGGACGCATTCACGATACCGTCGCCATTGACATCGCCGCTGCCCGCCGAGGCGGACAAAAAACTGGAAACTTCATACGTGGAGCTTCCCTCGCTATTCCAGAAATAAGAGGAAGAGGTGCGCGTATCCACATGAACCCACGTAGAATACAACCCAATGCCGCGCACTCCAAGCAACTCTGCGTACGCCGCGACCTGACGCGGACTTACGCCCTGTACTTTAATATCCGCCGCCATTCCCTTCATATGATACGAGTTGGATGCACCGCCTACCGCCGCATTATGAGACGCGGTACGGTAACCCGACGTAATGGTCAGCGGCGCCCCAAAATGATCGCGAATCTTTTGCAGCACATTGACTAGCTCACTGTCAATCAAAATCGTATCGGTGCCGTCTTTGCATGCAAACTCCTTTACCTGAAAGTTTTTTGAAAGATACGTGCTGCCGCTAGCCGCTTTCGAATAGGTTTTCACCGTCGACGCACTGGCATAGGTAGATTCGTTCAGGGAAAACACGCGCATATCCTCTTCCTCCAGGATCGGATTGCCGTCCGCGTCCAGAGGAAATTCGTCATTTCCCTCCTCCAGTTCGGTTTCATAAGCCTGCCCGCTCTCTTCATACCAGGCATCCGCCCGCGCTGTCACCGGCACAGAGCAGACCGTAAGCGCGGCAGCAATCAAAACAGCCATCTGACTCATTTTTTTCATCTGTTCATTCTCCTTTGCACTCAAAACCGTAATCACACTATAACAGCCCGGCAGCCTTTTTCAACACATACAGCGCATCCGAAGCGCTGATTATGGAATCGCCGTCACAGTCCGCAAATTGAAGCTGCTGTGCATCCATCGACATCAGCCCCGCGCTCTGCTTGAGTATGAGCAACGCATCCATGGCGTTGCAGACGCCGTCCAGATTGACATCGCCCTTTTGGATAGTTGACACATCCACCTGCTTTAGCGGCACTTCCACCAGTCCGGCATCCACAGACGTCTGGTTTCCCGCCGCATCATACGCATAAATGTGCGTAGTATATACTCCGCTTTCATAATTATGCGCTATATTTGATACATAAAAGGACCACGTATTCCCCGACTGCTGCCCGGCATAGTTTGTTTCCCAGTCCTCCGCCAGATCATCCTGTCCGTTCGCGGTCGTCCATGTTGGAAACAGTACTTTCGAAACGCCGATATTGTCTGTCACGTCGCACTGCACCCAGTAACCGTCGCTGCTAACCCCAAATATCCGTACATTGGAAATCACCGGACTGACCGTATCCTGAATCCACGAATCTTCCGGAGAGACACGTGTAAGCGGATCAAAGGCGGTATTGAGCCAAAAGTATTCCGATGATCCGGTTCTCATCTCAAAGTGCAGATGCGCTCCGGTCGACCGCCCGGAACTACCGGACAGACCAAGCAGCTGTCCCTGAGACACCCTCGCTCCGACAGAAATTCCGCCGGCAATGGACGACAGATGCGCATAGGATGTCCAGACTCCATTATCATGACGGATAATGACTGCATTGCCGTATGCGCTGTTGCAAAAACCATCCTTGTAAAAACTTTTACTCGGATTACAGATCCCCTTATCACGGCAGTTGACGCCGCCGTCATCCGCCCCGTCATAATTGTTGCACCCAGTGTAAACCTCCATCACCGTCCCCGACGCTGCCGAATAGACCTTTGTCCCGTTATCCGCCGCAATGTCCAGTCCCTGATGGCCGTTTCCGAATCCCCGGTACATATAAGAAATCCCCGGTGTCGGCCATGCAAACTCCGCGGCGTGCGCCACAGCCGGACACATCGACGCAAACAAAACAGCGCTCAAAAGAACAGCCAGAGCCTTGCGCGCAATGTTATGTACATTTCCCACTTTCAAAACCATTTCCCCTTTAGTTTTCTCTTTACGTTTACATAACTTTTCAAGCGCATTTATTCTACTACATATGAATTGTATTTGTCAAATCGTTTTCAGCCGTATTACAATTTTGTAAACTTTTATCTTTACTATCCGCAACCTGTACACTATAATAAAACTGCTGATCAGAGATTTTGCAATGTTGATCATCTGATCATCCGATAACAAGATATAGAAGGGAGAACTTCCAATGGCACAAAACCCGGTAGTAACAATTACTATGGATAACGGCGATATAATAAAAGCGGAGCTTTATCCGCAGATCGCTCCGGTCACTGTGAACAACTTTGTTTCTTTATGCAACAAAGAATTTTATAACGGTCTGACGTTTCACCGCGTCATTAACGGCTTTATGATTCAGGGCGGCTGTCCCGACGGCAACGGCACCGGCGGCCCCGGTTATCATATCGTCGGTGAATTCCGCCAAAACGGCCGTCAGAACGATCTTGCGCACACGGAAGGCGTGCTCTCCATGGCGCGGGCAGCACATCCAAACAGTGCGGGCAGTCAGTTCTTCATTATGCACAAGGCCGCTCCGCACCTGGATGGGGCGTATGCCGCATTTGGACGCGTCACCGAGGGCATGGACGTCGTAGACCGCATTGCGCAGACTCCGACAGACTACTCTGACCGTCCGTTAACTCCTCAGGTTATGAAAACCGTTACGGTAGAGACATTTGGTCAAACCTACGACGAACCGCAAAAATGTGTCTGATCTCACTGAATTTGCAGTTCTTGGAGAGCGCCGTATAAATCCAGCGTGCCATACCCCCATTCCCGATTCGGGTAAGACCGGTCGAGACTGCGGTTTGCGCCGCGGATCAGCAGACTGCCGACCTCCACTCCATTAATATCCGGATCATTATTTCGAACAACGGCCCACTCAAACAGAAGCGCGACGGCGCCTGCGGTAATTGCAGCGGAAGCACTTGTTCCGCTGCGGTTTCCGACCCGTTCATTTGACACGAGCGCCGATACCTCCACTCCGGGAGCCACAATGTCCGGCTTCACCTGATTGCTCAGATTAAACCCTCTGCCGGAAAACACAGCCAGGCTCTGCGTGCCCGCATCATATGCCCCAACCGAAACGGCCTGCACGACAGTAGAAGGGCCGGTGATCGTCACATAGGGGTCCGGCTGCAAAAAATATACTTCCCCCGTCAAAAAATTCTGAATTGGAAGCCACATATGAAAAGCGCTGTTGATCTCCTGGGCAGGGTACACTCGAATCGTCCAAATGCCCGACGCCACGCCAAAAAACCGTATCAGCGCCAGAAACGTGCCCTCCTCCCCCTCCGAAATCTGATAATCGACAATCACTTCCGTCTGGTCAAATAAGAGCCGATAAATATTACTTCGTTCCACATTGACCGGAATTCTCGGAATCCGTTCCCCTGAAGGCGATAAAATAGACACCGTAAACACGTTCGCCCGCTCCCCCCAAAGCTCCATTGCAAAGCCGTCTACACCCTCGCCCACTCTCAGCTCCACATCGTGATATTCCCTCTGCTGCTCAATCGTCTCCGAAAAATGATGACGCTCATTTCCCTCATTTCCGGCCGCAACCACAACCGCGCGCCACCGCTGTCTGCTGACATAACGAATCAAATTATCTACTACAGAACCCCCTGAATGATCCCCCTGACTCGTACCCAATCCGATACACAGCACAAGCGATTTCAAACGCGCAAGCGCCAGACGGTGCAGATACCAGATTCCTGCAATCAGATCTCCTTCCGCATAAGCCGCGGCCTCCGACGAGATCCCATAAAAGCCTTTCAGATTCTGCTTGGCCTGCTTCAGCTTGACAACCGCAATCTCCGCTTCCGGAGCCGCCCCAAAAAACGTATCGGTCACGCCGGTACTGGCCGCCGCGATTGACGCGAGCGCGCTTCCATGTCCGTCGTCATCCCTAGAAGGCACAATACTGGCCGGTTGATCACTCTGCAGCGCCTGATCAATCTGCTCTCTCGTATACTCGCTTCCATATAAAAATTCCCGGGGTACCGTGCCGGTGTTTAACGTCTGATCCCATATCGCCTCAATGCGCGTACTCCCGTCCGCATTGCGAAAAAACGGACTTTCATAGTCAATGCCCGTATCGACAAACCCGACCATTACCCCGCGTCCGCTCAGATTCAGCCCCGGAAACTGCTGCAGCTGATAAATGCCGCTCGCCGTCAGATTTTCGAGCGCCATCAGCCCGTAGCATTTCGGAATTGTGGAATATGAAGTATTTTCAAGAGAATACGGCTCCGTAGCATATAATAAAACCGTCTGATTATTAATCTGCTGATAGCAGGAAAAATTCTGTAAAATATTCGCACCGCCCTCGGATTGTTCCAGATTGACAATATAATCATAATACTGTTCCGATAAAATAATTTCCCGACAGTCCATAGAAGTCATGTAAAGCACTCCGTTTACATTCTTCATAAATTCTATGAAACCTGTCGGGAAATTATCATTTTAAAAATCCGCCGGGCGGCGCCGCTAAAATTACATGCCCCTCATCACAATCTGCGGTCCGCCGGTACCCTCAATATATTCTTTTGTAATTATAACACGGCCGATATTATGATCTCTCGGAATCTGATACATAATATCCAACATCCGATCTTCGATGATCGCTCTGAGCGCACGGGCTCCGGTATCCCGCTCCATCGCCTGCTCGGCAATGGCCTCAAGCGCTCCCTGATCGAACTGGAGATCCACATTGTCAAGCAGCAGCAATTTCTTGTACTGTTTTAAAATCGCATTGCGCGGCTCATTCAGAATTCTCACAAACATGTCCTTGGTCAAGCTCTCCAAAGTGACAATAATCGGCATACGGCCCAAAAATTCAGGGATCATGCCAAAATTGCGAATATCCTCCACTGTCACCTTCTGCAGCAAATTCCGGTCTTTGTCATATTTATCTTTCAGATCGGCCTGAAAACCAATCGACGAGGATTTATTTAAGCGCTCTTTAATAATATCCTCCAAGTCCGGAAATGCGCCGCCGCAAATAAACAGAATATTTCTTGTATTCACCGTAGTCAGCGGAACCATAGCATTTTTGCTGTTTGCGCCGACCGGCACTTCGACGTCGCTGCCCTCCAGAAGCTTTAACAAGCCCTGCTGCACTGCCTCTCCGCTTACATCTCTCTGATTTGCATTCCGTTTTTTAGCAATCTTGTCAATCTCGTCAATAAAAATAATTCCGCGCTCCGCCCTCTCCACATCGTTGTCCGCTGCGGCGAGAAGCTTGGAAACCACGCTCTCAATATCATCGCCTATGTATCCGGCCTCCGTCAGAGAAGTCGCGTCCGTAAGCGCAAGCGGAACATCGAGCAGTCTTGCCAGTGTCTGCACAAGATACGTTTTTCCGCTGCCCGTCGGCCCGATCATCAACATATTGGACTTCTCAATTTCCACTCCGTCCTCACAGTCTGCCTCAATCCGTTTATAGTGATTGTAAACCGCCACAGACATCACTTTCTTAGCCTGCTCCTGTCCGACCACATACTGATCGAGCCGCTCCTTAATCTCATGGGGCGGCATAATCTCCGCCAATCGCTGCGCTAATGTTTTATTCTTCTTTCCTTCAGCAGACTTCTTTTTCAGCTTCTGACGGCGCGGCACCTCCTCCATCCCGGGCGGAATCATCACCTGAATCATACTCGCGTTTGCGGGAATACCGGCAAAAATCTTTTCCAGATCCACCTTTTCAGAGCCAAGAAACGGCTCCAACGTCCTCGCCGCACAGTCGGAACAGATGCACATATGATCCTGAAGTTTAAACATTTTAGACACTTTGCTCTCCGGCCTGCGGCATACTACGCAGATATTTTCATACGAATCCTCATTCTGATCCTCTTCCTGCACCTGAACTCCGGTCTCCTCCGATGTTTCCGGTTCCCCATCTTCTTCAGGTATCTCCGAATCCGTAAGATCATCCTCCTGCAAATTTAACTCGTGAAGATCTGTTTGATCCTGATTATCTCTGTGATTACTCATAATATCCTCCAACTTCATCTACAATCTCATCTTACATTTGTTCCTGCAGCACTTCCAGCGCTTTCTGAAGCTGATTGTCCTCCGAAAATTCAATCACCGCTTTTGTTCTGAGCGCTTCATCCAGTTCCACTTCCACATCCGGTACAATGCCCACCTCATGAATATTGTTTCCGTTCGGGGTATAATACTTGCTGAACGTCAATTTTAACGCCGAACCGTCGCCCAGATTTAAAAATTGCTGAACAATCCCTTTCCCAAACGTGGTCGTTCCGACAATCGCCGCGTTGTCCGTATCCTGGAGCGCACCTGCGACAATCTCAGACGCACTGGCGCTGTTTTCATTTACAAGCACTGCCACCGGTTTTCCAAAACGATCCGCATCCTCCGCCTCATATTCAATACGGCTTCCATATTTATCCTCCGTATAAACAATCAGCCCCTGATCCATGAAATATTCGCAGAGGTCACAGGCTACATCCAGAATCCCTCCCGGATTATCCCGCAGATCCAACACTAACGCCTGCATCCCCTGCGACTGCAGGCTGCGAAACGCTTCGTCAAACTGCTCCGTAGTCACTTGCTCAAAGTTCGTCACCAGAATATATCCAATCTGCTGATCCAACATTTCATACTCTACAGTCGGTATATCGATATTGGCCCGTTCAATCGAGAGATCCAGATAGTCCGCTTCCCCTTCGCGGTACACGGTCAGCACAACCCTGGTGTGTTCCTCCCCCTTAATCAGCGCAACCGCCTCAGAAATATCCATATTCAGCACATCCGTACCGTCCACGGAAACAATCTGATCGCCCGGGAGCAAACCTCCCTCAACGGACGGAGCGCCCTCAAAGCAGCGTACTACCGTAATACCGCCCGTCTCCACATTTTTCGTCAGCGTCGCTCCGATACCGCTGTATGTTCCTCCGATCGACTCCGCAACCGCCTCGGCCTCCTCCAGATCATAATATACCGAATACGGATCATCGAGCGAGGCCACCATGCCTTTATAAATTCCCTCCACCAGTGCGTCATGATCAACATCCTCCAGATAATACCGGTCAATCAGTTGATAAATCTGCTCCAATTTCTTCTCGGCAGCCGATGACAACACATGGCCGGATGCGTCGCCCGCTCCTGAAGCGGCCTCTCGCCCAGAGCCTCCAACAATGCACCAGAACAGCCCGCCGCACAGACACGCCGCCAGAAAACCGGCCAAAATCCCCACGGCAAGCGACTTTTTATTACTCATATACAAACCTCCGCCATCAATTTCCGGTCTGAACATAATTCCACGGACTGACATAATTTCCATTCAGCCTCGTGCTGAAATGCAAATGATTTCCCGTTGAATCTCCGGTAGATCCGACAAGCGCAATCAGCTGCCCTGTCGTGACCGTCTGCCCTTCGCTCACACACAAATAGGAGGCATGCATATAAATGGTCACCAGGCCCTCCCCATGGTCAATCATCACATAATTTCCCATTGACGTATTATAGCCGGCGCTGATCACCGTCCCCTGATAAGCGGCAATGATTGGGCTTCCAAAATCAGCGCCGATGTCGATTCCGCTGTGAAAACGGTTGTCGCCGTAAATAGGATGAACGCGCCAGCCATACTCGCTTGTAATTCTTGTACTGCTCGGACATGGCCACACAAACAGTGTATTCGGATCCACCACAATATTATAACTTCCATCTCCGTTCAGAGACGCCTGTACATCCTGCTCAATCTGCGCCAGTTTTTGGAGAACCGCCTGTGCCGCCGCCTGTTCTGCCGCCGCCTTCTGCGCCTCCTCCGCCTCGGCAATCGCCCGCGTCAGAGCGGCTATCGCCTCATCCTGCTGGCTTAAATTCGCCGCCTGCGCACCTTCTAACTGCGCAATTAAATTATCCTGGTACTCAATCTGCTGTTCGTACTGCTGTGCAAGCGACTGTGACGCCTGCAGATTTTGCTCCTGCAGGGCAAGCTCCTGGTTCTTCTGCGCCAACAGCGTCTCTGCCGCCGCTTTCTTTTCCTCCACTTGCGCGGTCAGAGCATTCAGTATCGCCTCATCCTGCGAAAGCTTCTCGGTGCTTGCCGAAATCAGATCGACTGCATCCTGATACTCCTGCAGCTTTTCCCTGTCATACCTTGACATCTGTGCAATATACTCCAGTTTGCTCAGCATGTCTGCGGCGCTTCCCGCCGAAAACAAAACGCTGATATACGCGTCGTTTCCGTGCTCATACATATAGCGGATACGCGCCTTCATCGCTTCGTACTGCTGCCCTAATCGCTCATTGGCAGTGGCAAGCGACTCTTTCAGCTTCTCAATTTCCTGCTGCTTTTGAGCTGTCTGCGCTTCCAAAGCGCTCAGCTCTCCGGCAATGGCACCGATCTGATCATCGAGTTCCTGAATTTTCTGTTCCGTCTCCTGTTTCTTCTGTTCCTGATTTTCAACCTGCTCATTCGCCTCCTGCAAATAATCCTGCAGTGAGTTTTTTACCGATTCCGAATTGTTCAGGTCCTGATTCAATTCCTCCTGCGCTCGCTGCAAATCCTGTATACTCTGCTGCAGCTCGTCCAGCGACGAGGCGCCGGCTCCCGTACACAGCGACATTGTCGTCGCGGCTGCCAGAACAAAACACAAATACCGTTTCCTCTTGTCGCGTTTCATCGCTTACAATCCCCTTTTCTATACAAAGACCGTTTCAGACTCTCAAATGTTTGCGAATAGTTAAAAAACTGCCCAGAAAACCGATGCCGATACCGATCAGCAGGCCAACCGGAAGCAGCACGCCAAAAATTTGCCCTGCAGGCAAAAAAGAAATAATGCCGGTCAGAAATCCAAATCGCATTTCGACAAACTGTACAACCTGTTTATAAATAAAGTACAAAATAGTGATCGGCAGCAGTGATCCGACCAGACCGATGACCACGCCCTCAATGACAAACGGAGCCCGCACAAAAAAGTCAGTTGCGCCGATCAGCTTCATAATGCTAATCTCATTTTTCCTGACTGAAATGCCGACCGCCACCGTGTTGCTGATCAAAAATACCGCCACCGCCAACAGCAAAACGACAATTCCCATGGAAAAATAACCGAGCACTGCATTAAAATCCGACAGCACGTCGGCAACCATCTGATTGCTGTCCACGCGCTGCACGCCTTCCATCTGCTCAATTTCTTTCACCAGTTCGTCCTGTTTTGCAACATCGTTTAAATAAATGGAATAATGGTTGGAGTTGGCAAGCGGGTTGTCCTGTTCGAATCCGCTCGCAAGCTCCGGATTGTCCTTAAAATAATCCCCTACAAACTCAATCCAGGCCTCCTCGGCGGAAACATACTCTACTTCACTGACAATATCTGTTTTTGCCCTGATCTGATCGCCGATGGCCGCAACCTGCTCCTCTGTCGTTCCCTCATCAAAATATACGACAACCGCAACACCCTGTTCCGCCTCCTGCACCACATGATTCATATTCGCGACAATGGCATAAAAAATCCCAAACATCATAATACAGCAGATCATTGTTGCCACGGAGGCAAGCGAAAAGATTTTGTTCCGCCAGATATTTTTTAATCCCTGCCGCACCGAATACATAAATGCACTAAGCTTCATGGCTGTAGCCCCCTTCGCTGACATCGCTCACAATTTTACCTTCTTCAAGCATAATGACTCTTTTTTTCATGGCGTCCACAATCTCCCGATTATGCGTCACCACAAGAACCGTAGTTCCGTCCTCATTGATTTTCTCCAGAAGCTTCATGATCTCCCATGCGTTTTGGGGATCCAAATTTCCGGTAGGCTCATCCGCCATCAAAAGCTGAGGTTTATTCACCAACGCGCGCGCAAGCGCTACACGCTGCTGCTCTCCGCCGGACAGCTCGCTCGGCAGCGCTTTATATTTCTCGGCTAATCCCACCGAAGCGAGCGCAGCCGGCACGGCCCGTTTAATTACCCTTGGATTCTCCTCGATGACATACTGTGCAAACGCAATGTTGTCGTATAAATTGCGATCCTGAAGCAGGCGGAAATCCTGAAACACGCAGCCGATATTTCTGCGGAATTTTGGAATTTCTCTTCGCTTCATCGCACCCAGATCCTGGCCGGCCACGGTAATTGTGCCGCTCGTCGGCTCCAGTTCTTTTAACAGCAGTTTAAACAGCGTCGTCTTTCCGGCGCCGCTGTTTCCGATAATAAAAACAAATTCCCCCTGATTAATTTCCAGTGTGATGTCGTTTACCGCCGGATTTCCGGTCGTATACGCCTTGCTCACATGTTCCATCCGAATCATTGTCCCTTTTCCTCCTAAACTAGAAGTTCTGCGACTCCATGTAATTCATATACTTGACGACCATAAGCGCAATTTTAAACGTGATTGCGTCCTCAAACACGCGCAGATCCAACCCTGTCAGCTTCTGAAGCTTATCAAGCCGGTACACAAGCGTATTGCGGTGAATAAACAGCTGACGCGACGTCTCTGAAACATTGAGACTGTTTTCAAAAAATTTATTGATCGTCGCCAATGTCTCTTCATCAAACTCATCCGGCGCCTGACCTTCAAAAATTTCCTGAATAAACATTCTGCACAGCGGCAGCGGCAGCTGATAAATCAGCCGTCCGATGCCAAGTGAGCTGTACGTAACCACCCGTTTGTCCTCGAAGAAAATTTTCCCGACATCGAGAGCCATCCTTGCCGCCTTGTAAGAACGCGAAATTTCTTTTAACTCCTGCACAATCGTCCCGCAGGCAATAAAAATTCCGTCCGCTTCACTGCCAAACGCCGCTAAAATTCCTTCCATATTTTTCTGAATAGAATCATAGTCCTCATGCTCGTCCAAGTCCTTGACAACCGCAATGTGGCGCTCGTCAATCTGAGTAATATAATCCCGGGAGCGGTCGGCGCAAACCGATTTCACCTTATCCAGAGCCGCCATATCATTTTCCTCGGGCGTCTCCACGATAAGAACTACCCGGCGCTCTTCCACCTCAATATGTAGCTTCTTTGCCCGGCCAAAAATATCAATCAACAGCAGATTGTCAAGCAGCAAATTTTTAATAAAGTTTTCTTTATCATAACGCTCCCTGTACGCAACGAGCAGATTCTGCAGCTGAAATGCAGACATGCGGCCGATTGTGAGCACGTCGTCGCTGTCCCCTTTGACCAGAAGAACATAACAGAGCCGTCTGTCGTCAAAAATTTTGAAAAAATAAACATTTGCCACCGCCTGACTGTCCGCCGGAGAGTGCGCAAACTTTCTCGCCACCTCACGGAAATTTTCCTTTTGCTCCATCGTGGTGGCAAGCGTATTGCCCTCTGTGTCAATAACACAAAAATCCATTTTTGATATATTTTTTAGTCCGTCAATCGTGTGCTGTAATATCTGGTTTGAAATCATGGTACCCTCTCCTGTTCTGTCTGTATTCCGATTCACTCCTCTTACCGTCAAAAATTCTCTCTTTATTCTATAGCAAAATTGCAGAAAAATAAAGTGTATTTTTTGTGAAATTTTACTAATACTTGTTATTTTTCGCTATTTATGGCGTAAAAACCCCTCTCCGAGCACCTCCCGAACGTCCGAAACGACAAGAAAAGCCCGCTCGTCCACCGTGTGAACCAGTTCCTTCAGCGCATAGATTTCCTTTTTGGAAACTACACAAAATAACATCATTTTCTCATGTCCCGAATAAAGTCCCACCACGCGGATTCCGGTCACTCCACGCTTTAAACGGCCCATAATCTGACCGGCAATCTCCTCTGCCTCTGCGGAAATCACAAACGCCAGCTTGCCGAATTTTGCTCCCTCGACAATCCGGTCAGAAAACCGCGCCGTCAGATATATGGCGCCGATCGCATACAGTGCGGCCTGGACGCCGAACACAAACATTCCCAACAGGACAATCAGGCCGTCCACTACCTGCAAAATCTGAATGACCGAATAGCGTGGCACATACCGCTGAATCAGAATCGACACCAGTTCTGTCCCTCCGGTGATCGTTCCCGCAGAGAACACCATTCCCAGTCCCACGCCGGTCACAATGCCGCCAAACGCAGTCGCCAAAACCATATCCTGAACCTGCAGCATCGTCTGCGGCAGCACCGACAACCAGAACGACAACATACATGCTGCAAACAGCGCCCTGGCAATAAACGCAAATCCTTTTCGGATATATGCCGCGAAAAAAACAGGTATATTCAGAAGCAAACTGGTCAGTCCTAGCGGAAGTCCGCCCGGCACTAACCGTTCTGTCAGCGCCTTGATAATAATGGCCAGGCCCGAAAAACCGCCGGTAACCATGCCGCTCGGCTCAAACACGCACTGAATGCCGAACGCCATAAGTCCGCTTCCGGCGATAATCAGAACTGCATTTCTCACATTTTCTCTGCTTAGCCATTGTTTTCTTTGTCCGTTTTCCATATTCAACCTCACGATATAAATAAAAAGAGAGGATGTCTTTTGACATCCTCCCTTATCGTACCCAAATGATCTGTTTTTAGACCGGGTCATCCTCACTTTTCTTTTGATTTGCCGCAAGCCGCTTTAAAATCGTTTTATCAATCATCGCCTTAATTTTGCTGCTTGCCGTTGCATTCTGTGAAGAAATATTCATTTTGCTACCCATGGCAAACCAGACCTGCGCGTTCATCAGCGGCCTCGACAGCGCGAAAAACTGCTCCTGGTACGGCGAAGAGAGCCTGGAAAAAATAACATCCGGCGTCACTCTGTTAATATCATTGACAATCTCTTCTGTCCCGCTCTCACTCAGGTCCGTCACAAACGCCCCGACTGTCTGAAGCCCAGCATAATGTTTATCCAAATATGCACGGAACACCTCATAGGCCTGTTCGCTCTCACCCAGCCAGTAGACTGTCTTACCCTGTTGCTCAAGGAAACGGAGCATTGCTTTTGTAAATTCATAATTGGCAATCTCATCAACCGTAAGCGCACAGGAATCAAACACCTCCGCGACCGTAGGTTCACCGATCACCGTCATGTCCGCAGATTCCACGACCTCTTTCACCGCTTCATCCTCTATGGCATTGCGCAAAAGATCCGAATAAATATACTGAACCGAATACAATCTGCCATTTCCAAAGGATTCCTCCAACGCTTGCATCATTTCCCCGACAGTAAGATTATCAAGCATAACTCCGCAGACTTCTATTTTATTTTTCATAATTGTCGCTCCTATATGCTCTGCAGACGCCTCCGGCAGACACTGATCGCCTCCGTCTGCGTCTCCACCAATCTCTTATGTCATGATTTCACCGTAAACGCATTGTATAAATCGCTTTTTTATTATAACCAAGAGATATTACAGGAATCATATTGATTTTTTTACATTTATATTACGCCCTGGCATTCCGCGCCGTTACAGCAGTTCTTTTAAAATCTGATTCACCATGCCCGGATTTGCTTTTCCCTGCGTCGCCTTCATAGTCTGTCCCACGAGGAAACCGATCGCCTTCTGCTTGCCGTTGTGATAGTCCTCCACAGACTGCGGGTTCTCCTCGATGACTCTGCGGACAATTTCATACAGCTCATCCGCATTGCTGTTAACCTTAAGCCCCTTTTCCTCTACATAGCGTTCCGGATCCACATCTTCTTTAAATATCTGCTCAAATACCTCTTTCGCAACGGTGCCGTTAATCGTCTGATTCTCGACTAACATAATCAATTTTGCCAGATTTGACGGCTGAAATGACAATTCGTCGGGATCCATATTGTGTTCTTTCAAAAGACGCATCGTCTCAACCATCAGCCAGTTGGACACCTTCTTCGGTCTGTTGCAGATCGCCACAGTCTCCTCAAACAGATCGGCCAATTTTTTGTATGAAGTCAGAATCTGCGCATCGTAATCCGGAAGCTTATATTCTTCGCAGTATCTCCGGCGTTTCTCGTCATGAAGCTCCGGCTGCGCCTCACGCACACGCGCAATCCACTCGTCGCTGATCGAAATCGGCACCAGATCCGGCTCTGGGAAATACCGGTAATCCTGTGCGTCCTCCTTGGAACGCATCGGATATGAGTATTCCTTATTGTCATCCCACCGGCGCGTCTCCTGGATCACCTCTTTTCCCTCCTCTAGCAATTCAATCTGGCGGGCGCGCTCACCCTCGATAGCCCGGGCAATCGCTTTAAAAGAGTTTAAGTTTTTCATTTCCGTGCGGGTTCCAAATGTTTCCGAGCCAACCTGCCGCACAGACAAGTTGACGTCCGCGCGCATTGAGCCTTCCTGCAGTTTACAATCTGACGCGCCAAGATACTGAATAATCAGGCGCAGTTTTTCCAGATATGCAATTACCTCCTCGGCGGAGCGCATATCCGGCTCGGACACAATCTCAATAAGCGGAACACCCGAGCGGTTAAAATCCACGAGCGAGCAGTCGTCCCACTCATCATGAATCAACTTTCCGGCATCCTCCTCCATATGAATCTCGTGAATGCCGATCGTTTTCCGTCCGGCCGCCGTCTCGATTTCAATACCGCCGTTCCGGCAGATCGGAAGATACAGCTGTGAGATCTGATAATTTTGCGGATTGTCAGGATAAAAATAATTTTTCCGGTCAAATTTGCAATACTGTGTAATCGAACAGTTGGTGGCCAGTCCAACCGCCATCGCATATTCCACCACCTGCTTGTTCAGCACCGGTAAAGCCCCCGGCATACCGGTGCACACCGGACAGGTGTGCGTGTTCGGAGCGCCTCCGAATTCGGTAGAACATCCGCAGAAAATTTTTGTCTTTGTGGCGAGCTCCACATGGACCTCAAGACCGATCACCGTCTCATACTGTCTGCTCATCCTGAACCCTCCTATTTTGGGACTGCTCATACGTATATGCCATCCGAATGAGCTTTTTCTCCTGAAAACAATCGCCAAGCATCTGTATACCGACCGGAAGGCCTTTGCTGTCCATTCCGCACGGCACAGTAATTCCGGGCAGTCCGGCGAGATTTGCAGAAATGGTATAAATATCTCCCAGATACATTTTAATTGGATCTGACAAACTTGCCCCCAACTTCGGCGCTGTCGTCGGCGCCGCCGGGCTGACAATAACGTCAAACCGTTCAAATGCCTTGTCAAACGCGCTCTTAATCAACGCTTTTGTGCGAAGCGCTTTTAAATAATATGCGTCATAATATCCGCTGCTCAGTACAAAGGAGCCCAGCATGATTCTCCGCTTTACTTCCGCCCCGAAGCCCTCGGAACGCGTCCGCTTAAACATGCTGTGCAGTCCGTCATATTCCGGCGCGCGATAACCATACTTCACGCCCTCGAATCTGGCAAGATTAGAGCTTGCCTCCGCGCACGCGATGACATAATACGCCGGAATGGCATAATCTACGAGGCTCAAATCAAATTCTTCGACAATCGCCCCCCGCTCCTGCAGCGTCTTTACTGCTCCGAGCACGGCCTCCCGCACTTCTGCATCCAGTCCCTCGCCAAAATAATCCCTCGGAATACCGATCCGCATTCCCTGAACATCATCCACTAGCGCTTCTGCAAACGGCCCGTCGTCCCGCGCCGTCGAAGTCGAATCTTTCGCATCGTGCCCCGCAATCACATCAAGCAATGTCGCGCAGTCCGTAACGTCTTTTGTAAGCGGGCCAATCTGATCCAGACTGGAACCATACGCAATCAGCCCATAACGGGAAACCGTCCCATAAGTCGGCTTCATTCCAACCACTCCGCAAAACGATGCCGGCTGACGAATCGAACCGCCTGTGTCGGAACCGAGCGCGCAGAAGCACTCTTTGGCGGCGACTGCCGCCGCGCTTCCCCCTGACGATCCGCCGGGCACATGTTCCGGGTTCCACGGATTTTTTGTTTCGCCAAAATACGACGTCTCCGTCGTACTTCCCATGGCAAACTCATCCATATTTGTCTTGCCGAGAATCACCGCCCCGGCACGCTGCAATCTGTTCACTGCCTCGGCTGAAAACGTCGGAATATAATTATCTAATATATGTGATGCGCAGGTCGTCCGCATCCCCTTTGTACTGATATTATCTTTGACGGCAACCGGAACGCCCGCTAAAGGCCCTCTCAGCTCTCCGCTGTCAATCTGCTGCTGCACTTGCTCCGCGCTTTTCAGCGCGCCCTCCGCATCCACCGTCACATAACAGTGAAATGTTCCCTCAACCGCCTCTATACGGTCAAGCACTGCCTTAGTCGCCTCCACCGCACTCAGCTCCCGGCGCGCGATCCGCCTGCCGAGCTCTGCGGCTGTAAACTGTAAACTATCCATCGCACACTCCTTCTCTAATCTACCGTCTTCGGCACCTGAAAGCTTCCTTCTTTTTCAGCCGGCGCATTGGCCAATGTCTCCGCGCTGTTGTCTCCGTTTGTGACTACATCATCACGAAACACATTCGTTACCGGAAACACATGCGACATCGGTTCTACGCCGTCGGTGTCAAGCTCATTCAACTTGTCAATATAGTCAAGCATACTGCCCATATCGCTTTTTGCCTGCTCTTTTTCCTCTTCAGACAGCTCCAGTTTCGCCAGAATGCTGACATAATCAATTACTTCATCACTGATTTTATTTGCCATTCTTTTCTTCCTTTCCTGCGTTCTCCTAGTGCTGAGCGCGTTGCGCTTTACGGCTCTAAACGGCTTAAATCTCTCGGGAATAGCGTCGTCTCACGCACATTTTCTTCGCCGAGCAGCTTCATTGTCAAACGCTCCAGTCCAATGCCCAGTCCTCCGTGCGGCGGCATTCCGTATTTAAATATCATCAGATACGACTCCATGCCCTCCGTCGTCATGCCGCGCATTTTCATCTTATCAAGCAGCATCTCATAGTCATGAATTCGCTGTCCGCCGGTCGTAATCTCCATGCCGTTAAATAACAGGTCAAAGCTCAGCGTGACGGACGGATCAGACGGATCGTCCATTGCATAAAACGGCCGCTTTTTCGAGGGATAATGCGTCACGAACACAAAATCCGCCCCATATTCCTCCTGAAAGTAACGGCTGATCAGCGTTTCCTCCTCCGGCTCGAGATCATGCGGATTTCGAATCGGACGGTTATACTTCTCAGACACCAGACGCTTCGCCTCATCAAATCTGACCTGCGGAATACGGTCTGTTTTTGGCAGCGTGACATTTAAAATCTTTAACTCTCTCGCATACTCCCTCTGCAGCAAGTCCATTGTATACTGCAGAAATCCGGTCTCCATCCCCATAATATCTTCGAAATTTTGGATGTAACCCATCTCAAAATCCATGCTCGTATATTCATTTAAATGACGCTTCGTATTATGTTTTTCCGCGCGGAAAACCGGCGCCACCTCAAAAACACGGTCATACACTCCGACCATCATCTGTTTGTAAAGCTGAGGACTCTGCGCAAGCTCCGCCTTTTTATGAAAATATTCAAGCTTAAAGATGTTGGCTCCGCCCTCGGCGCCTTTCGGCGTAATTTTCGGCGTGTGAATTTCTGTAAACTGCTGCCCAAACAGATAGTCACGGAATCCCCGGACCAGTCCCTCCTGAATCTTAAACTTTGCCCTTTCCCGCACATTGCGCAGAGCAATCGGCCGCAGGGCAAGCTTTGTCTCCAACGACGTATTCAATTTCCATTTGCCAATGGGAATCGGCATCGTATCCGCCGGGGCAGACAACAACGTCACTTCCTGCAGACGCACCTCAATGCCGTTCGGCGCTCTCTCTTCCCGTCTCACAACGCCCTTTGCCTCCAACGTCGCCCCCTCGCGTATTTTCGAAAGCGGAAAGTCCGTCACGCCCTCCTCAAATACGCACTGCAGCAAGCCTTCCCGTTTTCTGAGCACGACAAAGGCCACTTCCCCCATATCGCGCACTGTATGCACTGCACCGTTTACCACCACCTGCGCGCCGTCCATCTCCGGCGCCATCAACTCACTGATTTCTTTTGAAGCCGGTTGTATCAACCCTGTCACAAATTCCATAATCGCCCTCCGCTATACTTTTTCATATATTCCCAAGACTTTCACAAAACAAAAAGTCCCGAGACCTCTGCCAATAAACAAAGATCCCGGGACGGGACATCATGTTCCCGCGGTGCCACCCGCATTAAAGCCGCTGTCACAGCCGCTCTCTCTCATTACACGTAACGAGTGCAACGTACCAACCTAACTCTGAACTGCGACAGATTGACATACGCACAACTATTCAGACGCTTCGGCTGATCTGCTCCGGAGTGTTCCCAATACAGACTCTATCGAACAGCGCTCTCAGTCGGTGACGCCGTCTTCCTGTCTCTGTCTGTCTGCATGAGTCTCTTTCACCGCATTTCCATATTATGCATGATTTTGTTCAATACTATCACAGATTTTTCGGGTGCGCAAGGGGTACCTTGCAAAATTTTTTCGTCTTTTAAACCCCCGACTCTCTAAGAAACCGCACCGAGCCGATGCTCTCCTCGTCAAGCGTACCCTTTTCAAACTTAAACAGTGTAATGAACGCATTCTCTTTATACTTTTTCTCTGTATCGGGAAGAAGTCCCTCAGAACCGCCGGACGGCTCATCACCTGTCAGCTCCGTACCTGCCGGATCGGTTTCTACTGCCGCAGAATTTTCCGCATTCACATAAAGCCGAACCGAATACGGACGGTTACGATCCATGTAAAACCCGGTCATTTCGACCGATTCATTTGTACACTGCTTATAAATCAAAAGATAATCGTAAGCTTCCAGATCACTCTCGGAAATCGACGACAGCGCCGTCATAGCGCTCTCGGAATTCTGTACAAGAGCCTTTGCACTTTCCAGAGTCTGCGCTGACAAAATCACCTCATAATCCGGCGCGCCTGAATATACATCTAATTCCTCATCCAGTACTGCCGCGCCCTCCTCAAAGAATTGCTGACTTTCCAACGGAACCGTATAACCCATTTGCGACTCGTCCTGGATCAGCACCGAAATCTCCTTATCGGTTACGGCGGCTGCATCCGCTTCCACTACGGTAATCTTTGCAAGCAGACGGTCAACCGGCACAAGGCTTTCCTCAATTTTCCTGGTGATCTTCAGCGCCGTCTCCGTTTCTGCTTCCCCCACGTCAGACAGCTCAAACCACTCATCGCCCTGCGGATAAAATGTTAAATAACAAATCAATGCCTGGTTTTCAAAATATGCGTCGTCTAGTTGCTCCACATACTCTGTAAATCCTCCGAATGTTCCCTTTTCATCGGTCACAAGCTGCCCGAAATTCTGCAGACTCTGCTGCGCCTCTTCTACAGACTGAATCACACAGATTTCTGCCTGTCCCGGCTCTATATAATTCTCGCCGGCTGCCGAAAACGAATAGTCTGTCAGCGTAAATCTTGCGTTTGCATCACATGTACTGCAGACATGGGCGGGAGTTACTTCTTTTGAAATGGCGACCGCCTGTAATAACTCCTGCTGATTGATTCCGGTCGTGATCCATTCTTCTTCCTGCGTATATTGAACATACACCTGATTTCCATTGCTAAACACTCCCTGGATTTCAACTTCACCCGTAAGACTGTCATATACGACGGTATTGGTAATCACGAGCACGCTTGTGTCAAAAAATGTCTCATCCAGATCTCTCAGCGCCTCCCATGAGCCGGGCAGCTGTTTTGCGAGCCACTCCTCAAGATCCGCATAGGTATTAAACACTGCAGCCTCGCCGCCCAATCCGATCACTGCCGTTTGACTGTCCACAACTTCATATTCCTGACTTGCCGCATATCTCGGTTCCTCAAGCTGCGCCGCAATATTTAATATTACCAACGCATCCTCAGCGTTCAAAACTCCGTCCTGGTTCAAGTCGCCCTGAAACAAGCTCATCTCCTGCTGCTGCCCTAACTGCGCGGCAATTTGCAAAACGCTGAGCGCATCCTGCGCATCAACCTGTTGATCGCCGGTCATATCTCCCAACTTTAACTCTACATCTGCAGTAATCGGTTCTGCGTCAGCCGGCGCTGCCGCCGCAAACCCGCCAAGACACAGAGCGCCCACTGAGAATGCGAGTGCTGTAAATAACTTTTTCATCGTCTGTCCCTCCTGAGCAAATTATTCATTATACTTTGTTTTATCTTTTTTATTTCCATTTATTACAATAATATAATATATGCCCTATCGACACGCAATAGTTTTATTTTGCAACAAAATACCTCTGCGTCAACCGGATCGATTGCCGCAGAGGCGTTGATTGTTCTATATTATTTACAGTAGTGATCTTACAGCGCCTTAATGCGCTCAATAGCCGCTACAGTATTTTCGTATGTGCCAAATGCAGTCAACCGGAAATATCCTTCGCCGCTCGGCCCGAATCCAGATCCCGGCGTGCCGACAACATTCGCCCTGGCCAACAAATCATCAAAAAACTCCCATGACGTCATTCCTGCCGGCACCCTAAGCCAAATATACGGCGCATTGACGCCTCCGTATACCTCAAACCCGGCTTGCTGCAAGCCTTCTTTAATCACACTGGCATTATTCATATAATAGGCAACCTGCTTCTGAAGCTGCTCCCTGCCCTCCGGCGTATATGCCGCTGCGCCGGCCTTCTGGATAATATACGGCGCGCCATTATATTTCGTCCCGTGCCGCCGCGCCCACATCGCATTCAGAGAAGCCTCTCCCTGCTTCAGTTCCTTCGGCACCACCGTGTATCCCAGACGCATTCCGGTAAATCCTGCATTTTTCGAGAAGCTCTTCATCTCAATCGCGCAGGTCTTCGCCCCCTCGCACTCATAAATAGAATGCGGAACATCCTCTTCCGAAATATAAGCTTCATAAGCTGCGTCAAACAAAATAACGGCGCCCTTTTCATTGGCATAATCCACCCAAACCTGCAACTGCTCCTTCGTCAGCGCCGAACCGATCGGATTATTCGGAGAACAAATATAAATGAGATCCGGAGTCTCTTTTGGCAGCTCCGGGACAAATTGATTCTCCGCCGTACAAGGCATATAAATGACATCGCTCCACGTCTGCGTTTGCGCATCGTACGTGCCGGTCCGCCCTGCCATTACGTTGGAATCCACATAAACCGGATAGACCGGATCACAAACCGCAATCCGATTGTCCACGCTAAACAGCTCCTGGATATTGCTGCAGTCACACTTTGCACCGTCACTGACAAAAATTTCATCCTCCTGAATATCTACGCCGCGCGAGCGGTAATCGCCCTCCACAATCGCGCTTCGCAGAAATTCGTAACCGAGATCGGGAGCATAGCCGTGGAACGTGTCCTGGTGCGCCATCTCATCCACCGCCGTGTGCAGCGCTTCAATAATGGCCGGTGCAAGCGGCTGGGTCACATCGCCGATCCCGAGGCGAATCACTGTCTTGTCCGGGTTTGCCTCCTGGAATTCCCGCACCTTCTTTGCAATCGTACTGAACAAATAACTGCCCGGCAGTTTTAAAAAATTGTCGTTAATCTTGTACACGTGTCTGTACCACCTTTCTTCTCTAAAATAGCTCCCCCTCAAATACGGTCGTTGCAGGCCCCGTCATATAAACACAATTTCGTTCACGGTCCCAATCAATCTCCAATTCCCCGCCTCGCAGCCGAACGGTCGCCCGGCTTTCCGTATATCCGTTGAGCGCCGACGCAACCACAGTCGCGCAGGCGCCGGTTCCGCAGGCCCATGTCTCTCCGCTGCCGCGCTCCCACACGCGCATCTGCAGCGTATTTTTATCCAGGCACCGGACAAATTCCGTATTCACGCGGTCCGGGAAAAGAGGATGATGTTCAAAATGCGGCCCGATTTTCTCAAGATCCAGTCCGTCCACATCGTCCACATAAACAACCGCATGCGGATTTCCCATGCCAACGCAAGTCATCCGATACACGCTGCCCAAAATCTCAATCGGCTCGTCGATTACCTGACTGCCATCGGCCAGGACCGGAATATCCTTCGGCTGCAATAACGGGCTTCCCATATTCACGCGCACCGACTGCACCATTCCATCCGCTACATTCAGCGAGAGTTCTTTGATACCCGCAAGCGTCTCAATCCGAATCTCCCGCTTATCCGTCATGCCGTGGTCATACACATACTTTCCGACACAGCGAATACCATTTCCGCACATCATTCCCCGCGAACCGTCGGCGTTATACATATCCATCTGAAAGTCCGCAACATCAGACGGCTTAATCAAAATCAGGCCGTCGCCTCCCACGCCGAAATGCCGGTCGCTGACTGAAACAGCCAACTCGGACGGATGATCCACCCTTTCCTCAAAACAGTTCACATATACATAATCATTACCAGTCCCATGCATCTTTGTAAATTTCATAGTACCTCACTCCTATCGGGTAATGAATCCGCCTCCCCATACGCTTTGCGCACAGTTCTTCGGCACTGGTCAGGCATTTTTGACAACATCACTCATATCATACATGCCCGCCGGCTGTCCCGCAAGAAATTTTGCCGCCTGAATGGCGCCCTTGCCGAAAATTGCTTTAGAATATGCGGTATGCTTAAATGTAATCACCTCGTCAGTGCCGGCAAAAAGCACCTCGTGTTCACCAACAATCGTGCCGCCTCTGAGCGCCTGAATACCAATCTCCTTTTTTTCTCGCTTGATCCGCTCTTTGCTCCGGTCCAATTTATACGCATACGGCTCGGCAAGTCCTTCGTTGATTGCATCGGCAAGCGCAAGCGCCGTGCCGCTTGGCGCATCCACCTTCTGATTATGATGCTTCTCCACAATCTCAATATCAAATCCGGCTTCTGCCAACAGCGGCGCCACACTCGTCAGCACGTCCATGAGCATATTAATGCCAATCGACATATTGGCCGATTTTAAGATTGCCACCTTTTCAGACGCCTGCTGAATACGCGCCAACTGCGCGTCCGTCATTCCGGTCGTGCAGAGCACAACCGGCATCTTTCGCGCCTCACAGTAATCAATCAAATCGTCAACGGCCGCTGCCGTCGCAAAATCGATTACAACATCCGCCTCCACCTGACAGTCCGCGATAGACGGATACACGGGATAGTCATTTGCAGTTTCTGTGTACGGATCGACGCCCGCCACAATTTCTGCCTGTGCATCTCCCTGAAGCAGGCCGGTAATCACCCGGCCCATCTTGCCGTTGCAGCCATGCATAATGATACGAATCATCTGTTGCCATCCTTTCTGTACAAAAACATTCGCCGGTTTCCTTATACACTCCGTTCCCTACTGCACATTCAGCCCATAATCTTTCATCGCCAGACGCAGTTTTTCCAGATGCGCATCCTCAATCGTTGTCAGCGGAGCGCGCAGCGGCCCGACATTCCAACCGAGCAGATTCATCGCCGCCTTGACCGGAATCGGATTGACCTCACAAAACAGCTGTCCGATCAGCGGCAGCGCCGCCAACTGCAGGCGCGCGCTCTCTTTGACGTCGCCCGCCAGATAACTGGCAACAATATCGTGCGTCTGCTGCGGAGCCACATTGGACAGCACCGAAATAACGCCGATACCGCCAAGCGAGAGCAGCGGCACAATCTGATCGTCATTTCCAGAATAAATGTCGATTTTCCCCGCAGCCAGGTGTGCCAGTTCCGCTACCTGTGAAATATTTCCGCTTGCCTCCTTGATGGCGACAATATTGCTGTACTTCTCCGCCATCTCCACAACTGTGGCAGGAAGAATGTTGCAGCCTGTACGGCTCGGAACATTGTACAGCACAATCGGAATGCGAACCGATTCTGCAATCGTCCCGAAGTGGTTCACCAGACCTTTCTGCGTCGCCTTATTATAATACGGCGTCACAACGAGCAGGGCATCGGCCCCGTATTTCTCCGCCTCCCTGGACAGATAGACCGCCGTCTCCGTACAATTCGAGCCGGTTCCCGCAATGACCGGCGCCCTGCCGTTTACCCGTCCAACCGCATATTCAATACAAGCCAGATGCTCCTCATGCGTCAGCGTGGAAGCCTCGCCTGTCGTCCCGCAAATAATAATGGCGTCTGTCCCATTTTCAAGCTGAAAATCAATCAACTCTCCCAACTTGTCAAAATTCACCGTGCCATCCTCATTCATCGGCGTGATAATCGCCACGCCTGCACCCTTAAAAATAGCCATAGCGCTCCTCCTTCTTTTGATCATTAATAGGCTTTCCTCTCCCGCAATCGTGAGAGGCCTGGTCGCTTTGTGCGCCTCCTGCCCTGTGGGCTTTTTATTCGCCAGGAATGCTCAAAGGACTTTCCCGGCGAATAAAAAGAGCGGCTCTAGGAGCCGCTCTTTTAAGAATTCATTCTCTGTTCTCCAGATAGCTCCCCATCCAACGGATGACAGTGATACGCGTATTCCGCGCACCCCCAGAGTCAGAAACACAGCGCCCTCTGCTCTTCGGCGGAGTCTCCTTTCCCCGTTCTTCCCCTGTGCCTGCCACATCCGAACGAATACTCTTAAACTCCGCAACCTCTATCAGTTTTATATGTTAGCATCATAACATGGATAAAATTTCTTGTCAATAATGGAATTGCTTTCAGGATTCTTCCAGATATTCCAACTTACTCACTGAAATTTCATACGCAATCCGTTTTTCCGCCTCGTTTTCTGTCAGCTTTTTCATATATTCCCTGCTTTGAATACGGCCCCATATCTGCGTATGTCCGCCGACCTGGAACCCGGCTGCAAAGCGCGCGTTGCGCCCCCAGCAAATACAGGGTATGTAGTCTGATTTTCCGTACGGACGGTTGACCGCAATCAGCAAATCAGCAA